>NZ_BNBT01000354.1 GCF_014656095.1 Streptomyces longispororuber | reverse complement strand
GGCTTCCGGATCGAGCCGGGTGAGGTGGAGGCGGCGCTGACCGCGCACCCGGGTGTCGCGAAGGCCGCCGTGGTCACGCGGCAGCACCAGGGCAGCACCCAGTTGGTCGGCTACGTGGTGGCCGCCCACCTGTGGGAGAGCCAGCCGGGCACGGTGACCGACGTCGGCGACCTCGACGTGGACCTGACGGCGGCCGTCTCCTCGCGGGAGCTGCGCCGGTTCGTGGCCGGGCGGCTGCCGGAGTTCATGGTGCCCTCGGTGTTCGTGATGCTGGACAAGCTGCCGCTGGACCCCAACGGCAAGCTGGACCGCCGCGCCCTGCCCGAGCCGGAGTTCACCGGCAGCGCCTACCGGGCGCCGCGCAACCCGGTCGAGGAGGTCCTGGCCGGGGTCTACGCCGATGTCCTGGGCCTGGAGCGCGTCGGCATCGACGACGACTTCTTCGCCGTCGGCGGTGACTCGATCCGCTCCATCCAGGTGGTCGCCCGGGCGAGGGCGCAGGG
>NZ_BNBT01000353.1 GCF_014656095.1 Streptomyces longispororuber | reverse complement strand
GTGCCCGTACCCGCCGTCGCGCCACCCGCAAGGCCGCCGCCGGGTTCAGCGCGCCCGAGCCGCGCACCCGGGACGAGGCCGGTCGGCGGCCCGCGCGCCCCGCCGTCGCCGTGTTCCAGGCGCCGGTGTTCACCGAGCCGATGTTCCAGACCCCGGAGCGCGCCGCCGCCGCTGCCGCCGCCGAGGCGGCCGAGGCCGGGAGCGCCCCCGCCGTCGAGAGCGCCCCCGCCGTGGTGGAGGAGGAGACCGGCCCGCGCCGCCGTCGCCGCCGCCGCGCCGCCGACGAGCAGCCCGCCGAGGCCCCGCAGGCCGTGCAGGCCGCGCAGGATTTGGAGTCCGTGGAGGACGTCGAGGCCGACGACGCGCAGGAGCCCGAGGGCGCCGAGGGCGTCGAGCACGAGGAGTCCGGCGAGCGCCAGGGCCGCCGTCGCCGCCGGGGTGGCCGTCGCCGCCGCCGCGCCGCCGCCGCCGACGTCGACGCCGCCGACCCGGACGACGAGGAGGCGGGCGCCGGGCACACC
>NZ_BNBT01000352.1 GCF_014656095.1 Streptomyces longispororuber | reverse complement strand
AGGTAGAGGCGGCCGGGGTCGCAGGAGGAGAAGCCGGCGTTGCGGTCGGGGGTCCACTGCATGGGGGTGCGCACGGCGTCGCGGTCGCCGAGCCAGATGTTGTCGCCCATGCCGATCTCGTCGCCGTAGTAGAGGATGGGCGAGCCGGGCAGGGACAGCAGCAGGGCGGTGAACAGCTCGATCTGGTTGCGGTCGTTGTCCAGGAGCGGGGCGAGCCGGCGGCGGATGCCGATGTTGGCGCGCATGCGCGGGTCCTTGGCGTACTCCGCGTACATGTAGTCGCGTTCCTCGTCGGTGACCATCTCCAGGGTCAGCTCGTCGTGGTTGCGCAGGAAGATGCCCCACTGGCAGCCCGAGGGGATGGCCGGGGTCTTGGCCAGGATCTCCGAGACCGGGTAGCGCGACTCGCGGCGCACGGCCATGAAGATGCGCGGCATGACGGGGAAGTGGAACGCCATGTGGCACTCGTCGCCGCCGTTCTCGAACGAGCCGAAGTAGTCGACCACGTCCTCGGGCCACTGGTTGGCCTCCGCCAGCAGCAC
>NZ_BNBT01000351.1 GCF_014656095.1 Streptomyces longispororuber | reverse complement strand
CCTCGCGTGGCTGCCCGCCCCGGCGGCCGCGCTCACGGTGGCGATGCTGCTCGCGGCGCGCCTCGCGTGCGCGAACCTGGACGGCGCGCTGGCCCGGGACACGGGCCGCACGACGCGGCGCGGCGCCCTGCTCAACGAACTCGGCGACCGCGCGGCCGACTTGGCGGCGCTCGCGGGGTTCCTGGCCCTGGCTCCGCTGTGGCTGGTGGCGACGGCCGCCCTCGCGGCGACGCTGCCGTCCTGGGTCTCCCTGGCGGGCGCGGCGGCGGGCGCCCCGCGCCTGAACGGCGGCCCGGTGGGCAAGACGGAGCGCTGCGCCCTGGTCGTGGTGGCCGCCGCGTCCGGCTGGGCGGTGCCGGTGCTCGCGGTGCTCGCGGCGGGCGGCGCGCTGACGGCGGCCGTCCGCTGCGGGCGCCTGTGGGGGGAGCTGGGTCCCCGATGAGCGGCGGTACGACGGTCGCGACGCTCCTCGCGGGCGAGGCCGCGGCGCGGGCCGTGCCGGTGGTGGCCGGGGTGCTCGGCGCGGGCGGCGTCGCCGTCGCC
>NZ_BNBT01000350.1 GCF_014656095.1 Streptomyces longispororuber | reverse complement strand
CGCCGCCGTCCCGTCCCGCGTCCCGCCCCGCCGTCCGGCCGTGGCCCACGGTCGCACCTTCCGCCACGCCACCGCTTCGGCGCACGGTCGCGCCCCGGCGCACAGCACCGGCCGGGCACGCGGTGGTGCGCGGCAGGGGGGTCGCACGGGACACCGGGGCCGCGCCCCACCGGGAGCTGGGCCGATGACCGGGGGTCACGCCCGGGCGGCGGCTGAGCCGACCACGCGCCGTCACGCCTGGGCGGGAGCTGGGTCGACCGTCGATGGGCACCACCGGGCACGAACCCGACCGCCCACCGACACCCGCCACCGGACACGGACACGGCCGCCCACCCGGCAGCACCACCAGACGTACACCCGGGCGGCCATCGATGAGCGCCATTGGGCACGGGACCGACCGGCCACCGGCCACCATCCGCGGGACGCCGCCCGCGGCCGGGCGGTACGGCGGGTACCTGCGCGCCGTGGTCGCGTCGGACGGCGCAGCGCCCCGGGAGCGCGGCCCGGGGGGCGCGCCGGGCACCGGGCACGGGGGCTTCCCCGTG
>NZ_BNBT01000349.1 GCF_014656095.1 Streptomyces longispororuber | reverse complement strand
GGCAGGCCCGCAGCGGGCGCCCGCGCCGGTGGCGGCGAGACGGCCGTCGGGGCCGCGCAGGTCGCGCCGTTCCGTCCCCGCGAGCGGGCGTGGACCACCGCGGGCGGTGTGCTCGACGACGGCGCCCCGACCCCCTGGGGGGCGGGTCCCGGCTGCGGAACGGGCGTTTTCGGCCCGGTCGGCGCCGCGCAGGGGGGAGCAAAGGGCTCACGGGGTACGGCAGTTGGTGAAGGGCCGGACGCGGGATCGCGGGGTACGTCCGGGCGGGGCGGCAGAGGTCACCAAGCGGGAGGCCCGGCGGAGGCTGGTGTGACGGCGAGTGCCGAGGACGCGCGGCGGAGTGCGGCGAGCGGTGCCGCGACCCCTCCCACCGTGCGCAACGTGGCGGGCGGTGTGGGCGGTGCGGGTGGTACGGGTGGTGCGCCCGTGGGGCGCAGCGGACCGGGCGGCCCGCCCGGCGTCCCGGGCGCGGGTGCCCCGGGTATCGCGGGCGCCCCGGGTGTGCCGGGAGCCGCCACCGGGCCGCCGCCGCTGAGCGGAACGGGCGGGC
>NZ_BNBT01000348.1 GCF_014656095.1 Streptomyces longispororuber | reverse complement strand
GGCACGGGGCCCGCCGCGGCGAGGCCCGGGAGGCCCGCCAGACCGGCACGGACCGGCGCGGGCACGCCCGCCCCCGGACCCGCACCCGAACCCGCACCCGCACCCGCACCCGCACCCGCACCCGCACCCGCACCCGCACCCGCCAGCGCGGCCTTCCCGATGGCCCGGGCGACCGTGCGCCGGTCGCCCACCGCCCGGGCGGCCTCCTCGTCGGCCCACCGCTCGGCCGTGTACGCGGTGGCCGTGCGCAGCGGCCCGAGGAACGGGTTGGCCCGCGCGGCCGCCTGGGTGACCAGCAGGAAGCGGTGGTGGCGCGCGGCGAGGTGGGCCCGCTCGTGCGCGAACAGGGCCCGCCGCTCGGCGGGTTCGAGCCGCTCCAGGAGCGCGCGGGTGACGACCACGCGCCCGGCTCCACGGCGGCCGACCGGCCCCGGCAGGGCGTACGCGTAAGCCGCCCCGGCCGCAGCCCCGGCCCCGCGAGCACCAGCGCCCGCACCGGCCCCGACCGCACCGAGCACCGCCACCCGCGTCCCGCGCCTTGGGCGGGAAGT
>NZ_BNBT01000347.1 GCF_014656095.1 Streptomyces longispororuber | reverse complement strand
CGGACCCCGGCCACCTCGCCGCCGCGCCCGGCGCCGGGCCCCTGCTGCTCACCGTCGGCGCGGCGCTCGGCGGCGACGTCCTGCTGCCCCGCCCCTGCGCCGCCTGGTGGGAGCCCCAGGTACGGCTCCTCGGCCGGTCCGCGTACCACGTGCCGACGCCCGCCGAGTGCGGCGGCGCGCCCGACGCGTACGCCCTCCTGGAGACCGTCCGCCGCGTCCGCGCCGAGGGCGGCACGCCGCGCCTGCTCGTGCTGTCCGTCGCCGACGACCCGACCGCCACCGTGCCGCCGCCCGAAGTGGTCCACGAGGCCGTGGAGGCCGCCGCGGGCGAGGGCCTGCACGTCCTGAGCGACGAGACCTGGCGCGACACCCTGCACCGCCCGCACGACACCGTCCTGGTCGGCCCCGCCGAGATGGACCCCGAGCGGGTCACCGTCGTCACCGACCTGACCGGCGGCTACCTGCCGTCCGCCCTGCCCGCCGCCGTCGCCCGCTTCCCCCCGACCGGCCCCGGCCGGGACCTGCGCGCCCGCGACCTGGCCGTGCTCACCGCCCTCGCCGCCGCCGTGGCCGCGCCGGCCGCCGTG
>NZ_BNBT01000346.1 GCF_014656095.1 Streptomyces longispororuber | reverse complement strand
CGCGGCGATCATCTTCATCTGCGGCGAGTCGTCCTGGCGCGAGGAGAACCGGGCGAACAGCGACGCGGTGATCGCGGGCAGCGGCACCGCGTTGTCGATGGCCGCCTCGACCGTCCAGCGGCCCTCGCCGGAGTCGGCCGCGAAGCCGCGCAGCCGCTCCAGGTGCTCGTCGTCGTCCAGCGCCTTGACCGCCAGGTCCAGCAGCCAGGACCGGATGACCGTGCCCTCCTGCCAGGAGCGGAAGACCTCGCGCACGTCGGTGACCGAGTCCACCGCCTCGAGCAGCTCCCAGCCCTCGGCGTAGGCCTGCATCATCGCGTACTCGATGCCGTTGTGGACCATCTTGGCGAAGTGGCCCGCGCCGACCTTGCCCGCGTGCACCGAACCGAAGTCGCCCTCCGGCTTGAGCGCGTCGAAGACCGGCTGCACCTTGGCGACGTTCTCCTTGTCGCCGCCGTACATCAGCGCGTAGCCGTTCTGCAGGCCCCAGACACCGCCCGAGACACCGCAGTCCACGAAGCCGATGCCGCGCTCGGCGAGCTCGGCGGCGTGCTTCTCGTCGTCGGTCCAGCGCGAGTTCCCGCCGTCGACGACGAC
>NZ_BNBT01000345.1 GCF_014656095.1 Streptomyces longispororuber | reverse complement strand
CCGCTGATCGGAGGGTCACCCACATGATCGTCAATGAGCCCGTCCAGGACACCTTCGAGGACACCCCCGCCAAGGACCGCGACCCCGACTGGTTCAAGCGCGCCGTCTTCTACGAGGTCCTCGTCCGCTCCTTCCAGGACAGCAACGGCGACGGCGTCGGCGACCTCAAGGGCCTCACCGCCAAGCTCGACTACCTGCAGTGGCTCGGCGTGGACTGCCTGTGGCTGCCGCCGTTCTTCAAGTCCCCGCTGCGCGACGGCGGCTACGACGTCTCCGACTACACCTCCGTCCTGCCCGAGTTCGGCGACCTGGCCGACTTCGTGGAGTTCGTCGACAGCGCCCACCAGCGCGGCATGCGCGTCATCATCGACTTCGTCATGAACCACACCAGCGACCAGCACCCGTGGTTCCAGGCCTCGCGCAACGACCCCGAGGGCCCCTACGGCGACTACTACGTCTGGGCCGACGACGACAAGCAGTACCAGGACGCCCGCATCATCTTCGTCGACACCGAGGCCTCCAACTGGACCTTCGACCCGGTCCGCAAGCAGTACTACTGGCACCGCTTCTTCTCCCACCAGCCCGACCTCAACTACGAGAACCCGGC
>NZ_BNBT01000344.1 GCF_014656095.1 Streptomyces longispororuber | reverse complement strand
GCCGCCGCCCTCGTCGCCGACATCGACTGGCTCGGCGCCCGGGCGCGCGTGGTGGCCTGCGACGCGGCGGACCGCGACGCGCTGGCCGCGGCCCTGGCCACCGTCCCGGACGCGCACCCGCTGACCGCCGTCGTGCACACGGCGGGCGTCCTGGACGACGCCCTGCTGGCGTCCCTGACGCCCGAGCGCGTGGACGCCGTCCTGCGGCCCAAGCTGGACGCGGCCCTGCACCTCGCCGAGCTGACCGCGGGCGCGGACCTGGCGGAGTTCGTCCTGTTCTCCTCCGCGGCCGCCACCCTCGGCAGCCCCGGCCAGGGCAACTACGCGGCGGCCAACGCGTTCCTCGACGCCTTCGCCCACCGCCTGCGCGCCCGGGGCGTGCCCGCCACCGCGCTCGCCTGGGGCCTGTGGGACGAGAGCAGCGAGATGACCGGCCACCTCGACGAGGGCCGCCGGACCCGCATCTCGCGCGGCGGCGTCCTGCCCCTGGCCTCGGCGGAGGGCCTCGCGCTCCTCGACACCGCCCGGTCCGCGGGCGCGCCCCACCTGCTGCCCGTCCGCCTCGACACGGCCGCGCTGCGGGCGGGCGCCCGCCGGGGCGAGGCCGTGCC
>NZ_BNBT01000343.1 GCF_014656095.1 Streptomyces longispororuber | reverse complement strand
GTCGCGGCCGTGGCGGCCGCCACGGCCGGGGCGCTGGTGTGGACGGGACTGCCCGGCGGTGGCGGCGACGGCCGCGAGGTACGCCCGGCGGTGCGCCCGAGCGGCCCCGCGCTCGTCGTCGACGGCATGCCGCGGATCCTGCCCGCCGACGAGGTCCCCGGCGACGACCGCTGGCACTGGCGGACACAGGAGGAGGACACCGAGGACTCGCCGCTGCCGCGCGTCGCGGACGCAGGCTCGTGCCCCGACTCGTTCCGCGGGCGGAAGGCCCCCGACCACGTCCAGTACTCCGCCACGTACTACTCCGACCCGTCCGGCTCCTCCGTCACCGCCGACGCCTCCGCGAGCCACCGCGTCGTCTCCTACCCGAGCCGCGAGGCCGCCGCACGCGAACGGGCGGCGTACGAAAGGGAGTTGGCCGCGTGCGGTCTGACGTACCGGGGCGGCGCGAAGCCGCACTGGTCGGGCACCGCCACGGGTGACGGCGCCCGCCTGCACGTCACCGTCCAGCAGGACGGCGCATGGCTCTCGGTGGTGGAGGTGCGGGTCGCGTCCTCACGACGGCGGCCGCGGCGGCGGCGCGGACCTGTGGCGGCACGTACGGCGGCCGCCGTACGTGCCGCC
>NZ_BNBT01000342.1 GCF_014656095.1 Streptomyces longispororuber | reverse complement strand
CCGCCCCGGCCTTCTCGGCGGCCTCGGCCGCGGCCCGCTCGCGCTCGGCGGCCCGCTCGGCGGCCACGGCGGCGTCGACGGCCGCCGCGAGATCGGCGAGGGTCTCGTGCTGGTACAGCATGAACAGCGACAGCGGCAGCTTCTCCTGCTGGGCCGCGGCGACCACCTTGATCACCAGGATGGAGTGGCCGCCCCGCGCGAAGAAGCTGTCGTGCCTGCCGACCCGCTCCACCCCGAGGACCCGCTCCCAGACGGCCGCGAGCCGGATCTCCGTCTCCGTCACCGGGGCGGTGAACTCCGCCTCGGTGACGGCCTCGGACGGGTCGGGCAGAGCGCGCCGGTCGACCTTGCCGTTGGCGTTCAGCGGCAGCGCGTCGAGCACCGTGAAGGCGGCCGGGACCATGTACTCGGGCAGGTCGCGCCCGCAGTGCGCGGCCAGCTCGGCCGGCGTCGGCGCGGCCGTCCCCTCCGGCGCCACCACGTACGCGGCGAGGCGCGTGTCTCCCGGGGCGTGCTCGTGCCCCAGGACGACGGCCTCCCGTACGCCGGGGTGGGTGAGGAGGGTGGTCTCGATGTCGCCGGTCTCGATGCGGTAGCCGCGGATCTTGACCTGGTGGTCGGTGCG
>NZ_BNBT01000341.1 GCF_014656095.1 Streptomyces longispororuber | reverse complement strand
GGCCTGTGGGCGGCTGAGCTGGAGTCGGTGTTCGCGCGGGTGGCGGGCCGGTTCTCGCGTGTGGATCTGCGGTGGCGGATGCGGGACTACGTGCGGGGCCTGCTGGCGCCGGTGGATCGGAAGAACGGCTGGCAGCTCGCCGAGTATGCAGGCCACCGCGGCCCTGCTGGCTTCCAGCACCTGCTCAACGGTGCGGCCTGGGACGCCGACGCGCTTCGGGACGACGTGCAGCACTACGTCGCCGGACAACTCGGCTGCTCAGGCGGCGTGTTGATCGTGGATGACACCGGCTTCATCAAGAAGGGCACGGCCTCGGCTGGTGTCCAGCGGCAGTACTCCGGCACGGCCGGCCGCACCGAGAACTGCCAGATCGGAGTCTTTGCCGCCTGCGCCTCGCCCAGGGGCCGGGCACTGGTGGACCGAGAGCTCTACCTTCCGAAGTCCTGGACCGGTGACACGGATAGGTGCCGGGCAGCGGGCATTCCGGAGAACCGCGGGTTTGCGACCAAGGGCGAGTTGGCACGGGCGATGGTCCTGCGGGGCCTGGCCTCGCCCCTGCCGATCACCTGGGTGACCGGTGACTGTGCCTACGGCCAGGAATGGCGGATGCGCCGCACCCTGGAAGA
>NZ_BNBT01000340.1 GCF_014656095.1 Streptomyces longispororuber | reverse complement strand
CTTGACCAGCACGTTCCCTGCGATCAAGCGCATGCCCGCTCACTCGGCCATCCCGCTTCTGCCTGCGAGTTCCCGTCAGTTCCCGTGCGGATGTGCACTGGATGTGCACCGGGCTCAGCCTCGGAGGCCCCACTCAGGACCCCTGGGCGGGGGTTTACGGCGCACTGGATGCCGCACGCGGCCGCCGAGTCGCTTGAAGGGAGGCTGTTGATGTTGGGCATTGAGGGCCGCCGTTCCCGTTCTGTCCTTCCACCAGAGGCCGCAGCGGCGCCATCCAGTGGCGGGACGCAGCGGCGAGCACCTCGAGAGGAAACCGATCCGCACCTGTGGGTGCGGCGCCTGTGCGCATTGCTGGTAGCGGGAGTCGCCGCATACGCCTCATATGTGCATCAACGCGAGTTCGCCCTTCAAGGCGGGGCGGATGCGGCCAGTGCCGCGCTGTGGCCGTTGTCGGTCGACGGGCTTCTCCTGCGGTCGACAGTCGGCCTCTTGGCACCTCCCGTCCCCGCTGGCGCACGCCGCCGCGGTGTGATGTGGCTGACGTTTCTGCTCGGAATCGTGGTCTCACTAGCGGCGAACATCGCGGCGGCGCCCGATCTGACCTGGCAACCAGTGCTGGTGGCGGGTGGCCTCCCGTAGC
>NZ_BNBT01000339.1 GCF_014656095.1 Streptomyces longispororuber | reverse complement strand
GTCCCGACGCGGCGGGCCAGGCGTCCGCGGCCGGGGCGCCGGGCTCCCCCGGGGCGGCGGGCTCCCCCGGGGCGGCGGGCGCCGGGGCGTACCTCGGCGCGCCGCCGGACCGGGCCGTCGGCGAGGGCGTCGGGGCGGTGCTGCTGAAGCGGCTCGCCACGGCCGTGCGTGACGGGGACCGCGTCTACGCCACCGTCCTCGACTGCGCGCTGCGGCACGAGCCACGGCCGGGCTGCTTCCGGCACTCGTACTCCGCCGAGCTGCGCCAGGAGACGGCGGCCGCGTCGCTGCGGGCCGCCGGGGCGGGCCCGGACACCGTCCAGTACGTCGAGTGCGCGGGGTCCTCGGTGCCCCGGGAGGCCGCCGCCGAGCGGGAGGCCCTCGCGCGGCTGTACGCGGGCCGCGCGGAGGGGGGCGTGGTGCTCGGGGCGGGTGACGGCCGGGCCTTCGCCCACGCGGGGCTCGCCTCCCTCGCCCGGGTGGCCCGCGCGCTGCACGAGCGGCGCTACCCGGCTCCGCGCCCGGGCACCGGGCCGCTGCCCGGGCGGCCCTTCCGGCGGGCGCGGGCGGGCGAGGAGTGGGCGGCGCCGGGCGGGGCGCCGCGCCGGGCCGTGGTGCACGGGGCCTCCCTGACGGGGACGTTCTGCCACC
>NZ_BNBT01000338.1 GCF_014656095.1 Streptomyces longispororuber | reverse complement strand
GGCGACGACCGCCCGCAGGTCGGCGAGGGCGGCGGCCGTGTCGCCGCGCGCGGCCCGGGCCCGCCCCCGCGCCTCCAGGGCGGGCACGTACCCGGGCAGTGCCCGCAGCGCGGTCGCGCAGTGCCGCAGGGACGCGGCGTACTCGCCCTGCCGCCACGCCAGGTGGGCGAGCGCCGTGGCGACGTACGCGACGTCGCCGGGGGAGCGCGCGGCCCCGGCGGCCCGCCGCAAGGCGCGCCGCGCGCCCGCGACGTCGCCCCGCAGCTCCCGTACGTAGGCGTACCGCGTGAACACGGGGATGCCGGGGCGGCGCGCGTCCGCCTCCCGCACGGCCCGCTCCGCGCCGCCGTAGCGGCCGAGTTCGACGAGCGCGTCGACGCGGGAGGCCAGCGCCCGCTCGCTGTAGGGGTTCACGGCGAGCGCCCGCCGCGCGTACCGCAGCGCGCGGTCGAAGTCGTGCCGGGCGGCGGCCAGCGCGGCGTGCCCGGCGAGGGCCGTGTCGTCGCCGGGCCGCAGCCCGAGCGCGCGGTCCAGGGCGCGCTCGGCCGCGGCGTACCGGGACGGGTCGCCCCGCAGCCGCGCCGGCTCGACGTACGCGGTGCCGAGCGCGGCCCAGGACCGGGCGTCGCGCGGCTGGGCCCGCACCCGGCTGCGGAGCGCGGCCACGCCCC
>NZ_BNBT01000337.1 GCF_014656095.1 Streptomyces longispororuber | reverse complement strand
AGCGGCGGCACGTGGTCGGCGAGCACCACGTCGGCGCCCGCGCCGCGCGACGGGCCCGCCTCCTTGCTGCGGTCCATGGCGGCGCGCACCGCGCGCAGGCGCTCCAGCGGGTCGGCGCCGTCGACGGGCAGGCGGATCACGTAGCCGGAGAGGCTGTTGGCCGGGGGCCGGTCGGTGCGCGGGCGGCGGCGGGAGACGGGGATGAGCGCGCGCGGGGCAGCACCCCCGCCGCCACCGCCGACGTCACCCCCTCCGCCACCGCCCTCACCTCCGCCTCCGCCTCCACCCCCGCCAGCACCGGCGCCACCCGCGCCCCCCGCGCCACCGCCCCCGCCATCGCCACCCTCGCCCCGCGCGTCCAGCCAGCGGCGCAGCGCCCCGGCGACCAGGGCGATCAGGACGTCGTTGACGGTGCCGCCCACCGTCTTGCGCACGCGGTGCACCTCGTCGAGGTCGAGCAGGACGCCCGCGGTGCGGCGGGTGCCGGCGGGCCGGGAGGTGAGGGCCGCCCGCGCCCCCTGGCCCCGGCCCACCGCCCGCGCCCCCTGGGCCCGGCCCGCCGTCCACGCCCACCGGGCGTCCCAGGCGCCGCGCGCCACCGCGGCGCCGATGCCGAGCGCCCTGCCGGCGTCCGTGGCGACGGCCCGCCCGGCCGAGGCGGCGCGGACGGGCACGGAGACCAT
>NZ_BNBT01000336.1 GCF_014656095.1 Streptomyces longispororuber | reverse complement strand
TGGACCCGCAGCACCGCCTGCTCCTGGAGACGGCCGTCGAGGCGCTGGACGACGCGGGCATCGACCCCGGGACGCTGGCGGGCACCGACGCCTGCGTGTTCGTCGGCATCTCCGACTTCGGTTACGGCGGTCTGCAGATGGCCAGGCCCCGGCAGATGAACGCCTACTCCATGGCGGGCACCACGCACTCCATCGCGGCGAACAGGCTCTCCCACTTCTTCGACCTGCGCGGGCCGAGCATGGCCATCGACACCGCGTGCTCCTCCTCGCTCGTCGCCGTCGAACGCGCCTGTCAGGAACTGGCGTCGGGCCACAGCCGCCTGGCGCTCGCCGGCGGGGTCAACGTCCTGCTCAACCCGAACGCCTTTATCGGCTTCAGCCAGGCGTCGATGCTCTCCAGGCGGGGCCGCTGCGCGGCGTTCTCCGCGGACGCCGACGGGTTCGTCAGGGCCGAGGGCGCGGGTGTGGTCGTGCTCAAACCGCTGGCCGACGCGGTGGCCGACGGCGACCGGGTGCACGGGGTGATCGCCGCCGCCGGCAGCAACTGCGACGGGCGCACCCCCGGCCTCGCCCTGCCCAGTACGCAGGCGCAGGAGGATTTGCTGCGGCGGGTGTACGAGGGTGCCGGGATCGCCGCGGACGAGGTGGTGTACGTGGAGGCGCACGGAACCGGTACGCAGACGGGCGACCCGGCCGAGTGCGTGGCGCTGGGCCGGGCCCTGGGCGCGG
>NZ_BNBT01000335.1 GCF_014656095.1 Streptomyces longispororuber | reverse complement strand
GTCCACTGCGCCAGCTCACGTCGGTGGACGGGAGCCGCGCCCGCTGCCTCCCGGGCAACCGTGAGCGCGTCACTGACACGCTCGATTGCTTCGCCGTGCACCGGTCCGGTCGTCGCTGGTTGTGTGGGCGACTCCGTTGCGCAGCTCGATCAGCAGGTCAAGCTGACGGTCGACAGGGAGGATGTGGAGCATCCTGAGCCGCGCAATGGCCTCGGCTGCGCCCTTGCCGTCCGATGACCGCCAAGGTGGAAGAGCATCTCTGCGCTTCCCTTCATCTCCGCGATGTAGATCGGGTTCTTCGAGATCAGGACGGCCTTGGCCAGGCTCTCGATCGCCACCCCGGCGTGTAGCGCGAACTCGTCGTACTCGCCACGACCGTGGTCGTCCATGGCCCGATGCGCAGCCTTCTTGGCTCCCGCAAGGAAGCTCTCGAACGAGAGGGAATCGTCCATGAATGAACGTTCCTTGAGCGGCTCGCGCCGATGCGCAGTTCCTTCCGCAAGGCCTCGGCCGCGATCGGGCGCCGTCGCAGCTCCCAGTTACGGGCGTCCAAGCGCAGCGCTTGATCGAACAACGGATCGCTCGTATCAGATCCATCTGGGCCGTCCTCGGTCACCTCGTCGCCGAGTACGCGGACCTCGGTCCGCTGACCCGGGCGGTGCGTCAGGAGCTCGACAGCGAGTAGCAGCGCTACGGGAGGCCACCCGCCACCAGCACTGGTTGCCAGGTCAGATCGGGCGCCGCCGCGATGTTCGCCGCTAGTGAG
>NZ_BNBT01000334.1 GCF_014656095.1 Streptomyces longispororuber | reverse complement strand
CTAGGCCGTTTCCTTCGGATCATCGTGCCGACCAGATGAAGATGGCCGCGATGTGGAGTCCGGCGAGGTAGATGGTGGCGGTCTTGTCGTATCGGGTGGCCAGACCGCGCCACTGCTTGAGCTTGCTGATGCATCGCTCGACGATGTTGCGCTGCTTGTAGGCCTCGCGGTCGAAGGCAGGCGGGCGGCCGCCTGATCGGCCTCGGTTCTTGCGCTTGGCGACCTGGTCGGAGGGCTGGGGGATCACCGTCCGGATCCCGCGCCTGCGGAGATAGGTCCGGATTGCGCGGGAGGAGTAGGCCTTGTCGGCCAGGACCATCTCCGGTGTGGTCCTGGGCCGGCCGACCCGTCGCGGCACCCGCAGGCTGGCCATGACCTTGGGGAAAGCGGGTGCATCGCCGGCCTGGCCGGGAGTGAGGACGAAGGCGAGCGGCCGGCAGCGGCTGTCTGCGGCAAGGTGGATCTTGGTGGTCAGCCCGCCGCGGGAACGTCCGAGGGCATGGTCGGCCGGCTCACCAGCCGGGGCCCCTTTTGCCGGGCCCCGGCAGCATGCTGGTGAGCGCGGACGATCGTGGAGTCGACCGCGACGATCCAGTCGAGGTCACCTTCGGCGTCGGCCTGGGCCAGCAGGGCGGTGAAGACCTTCTCCCAGGTGCCGTCGGCGGCCCACTTCCGCAGCCGGTTGTGGGCCCCCTTCCACGAACCGAAGTGCTCGGGCAGGTCCATCCACGGCGTACCCGTGCGGTACTTGAACGCGATCGCGTCGATCACCTGCCGGTGATCACGCCACCGCCCACCCCGCCGAGGGGCCCGGTCCGGCAGCAACGGCTCGATCCTCGCCCACTGGGCGTCAGTCAACGACACACACCAACCAACGATCAGACGATCCGAAGGAAACGGCCTAG
>NZ_BNBT01000333.1 GCF_014656095.1 Streptomyces longispororuber | reverse complement strand
GGGCACCTCGGTGGACGAGGTGCCCGCCCCGCCAGTTCTCGTGCGCCGGGGGCCGGAGCGCCGGGGGACGGACGCGTAGGAAAAAAAGAGCCCGGTGGCCAGTTACGGGGGAGAACCGGCCACCGGGAGTCTGTGGAAAATCAGTGGTGCACGGACTTGCGGGAGCGTGAACTCGCGCAGAACGCGAGGATGATCAGACCGACAATGCCGATCGCCAGGCTCACCCAGGAGGGCGTGTCATCGGGAAACAATGCCGTGACACCGAATTTTGTGTCCCAGATCCGCTCGGTCAGGAAGGACCCGAATCCCTGAACGGCCAGGACGATGCCGACCCACAGCATGTCGCTCCTCAAATGTTCTGTACGGGGTGAGCAGAGTTCTTGCCCCCTGCTCCGTATCCCGGTATCTCCTGCCGGGCTGCCAACACGACTTATTCAACCGGGCCGGACCCACCGCCGGGCAGAGGGAAACGTTGCTACCGCTACCGACGAAAGTAGTGAGCGGATGTCGCGTTCCCCCTCTCGTGGACCTGGCGGGCCGCGCTCCGGCGGTGCACGGACCCGGTGTCCGTGAGCGCCGTCACGTACCGCAAACGGCACTTAGAGCCGTTAAAGCCCCAGGTCAGGCGCGCGGCTGGGGTCGGCTGGCGGCACGGATTAAGCTCTTCACGACCGACTCAGCGCGAAGCCGATCATGTACGGGGGTGGGCTTGTCGTGCAGCCAGCCAGGACGGCCGAAGAGCAGCGGACCCGTAGGTTCCGCCCCGCGGTGTCCGACCTCTTCCTGCTGTCCGCCCTGATCCTCGCCAACGTCCTGGTGGCCATCGGAAACGTGGAGAACGGCGAGGGCCACCCGCGGTTTGGTCCGTGGGCGGGGTTGGGGTTGCAGGTGGTTGTGGTGGTGGTGTTGGTGGTGCGGCGGGTGTG
>NZ_BNBT01000332.1 GCF_014656095.1 Streptomyces longispororuber | reverse complement strand
GGTCCCGGCCCCCGGGAGACGCACGAGCGGGTGCCGCCGGGGCGCGCGCTGTCCGTCAGGCCGCTCGTCGGCCTCCCCGCGGGGGCGCCGGACGCCGACCGCCCGGGGCAGGGCGAAAGCCCCCCGCCGGCCGACCCGCTGGCCCTCGGCCGCGCCCTGCGCCCGTTACGCCTGTTCCGCTCCTCGCCGTACGACGTCGAGCTGGACGAGGAGGCCACCGCCGAGCAGGCGGCCGTGGACGGCCTGTGGACGCCGGTGTGCCGCTCGGTGCCGGAGCGCCGCCTCGACCTGCTGCTCCTCGTGGACGACGGCCCCTCGATGGCCCTGTGGCGGCGCACCGCCCGCGGGATCGGCGCGCTGATGGAGCAGACGGCGGCCTTCCGCACGGTGCGCCAGGTGCGCTGGAACCCGGAGGAGGAGCTCGCCGCGTCCGCCCCGCCGGGCGGGCGCGGGCTCGTCCTGGTCGTCACGGACGGCGGCCACGAGGCGTGGCGCGACGGCCGGGCCGCCGCGCTCCTGCACCGCCTCGCCGGCGCCTCGCCCACCGCCGTCCTGAGCGTGCTGCCGCAGCACCTGTGGGACCTGACCCTGCCGACGGTCGCACCCGTCCGGCTGCGGGCCGCGTCCCCGGCCGAGCCCAACCGCCGCTACGACGCCGAGTCCGGCCCCTTCGAGGCCGAGACCCTGGCCCCGCACGCCGTGCCCGACCCCGGCCCCGCCGACGCCGTCGCCGTGCCCGTGGTGGAGCTGCGGCCCGAGTCGCTGGGCCGCTGGGCCCGTCTGGTGGCCGCCGACACCGGCGCCTGGCACCGGCTCGCCGCGCTCCTGACGGCGCCGGGCGGGGACGTGCGCGCGGCGGCCTCGGGCACGGTGCCGCCCGGCCTCGCCGACGTGCTCGCGGACGCCACCGAGCCGCCCGGGCGGACGGC
>NZ_BNBT01000331.1 GCF_014656095.1 Streptomyces longispororuber | reverse complement strand
CGGCGGGCCCGGGCGCGCACGCCGGGGACGCCGGGCCGGGCCACCGGGCGCGGGTCGGTCTCCTCACGCTGGTGATCCCTGCCCGGGAGCGGCCCCGGCCGGGCGCCCGGGCCGTACGACGTCACCTGGCCGGACGCGCCCATGGGCCGTCTGGCGGAGGGAGGGCGCGCGGGAGCGGAGGGAGGGCGCGCGGGAGCGGCCCTTCCCGGCGGCCGTCACCGCCGTCCGCATTCCCCGCGGTGGCGTGATCCCGCCCCTCATTTCCGCCTCGGAAGAATGTGCCGTGAGTTCGACTCAACCCGGACGCCGGTACGGGCGTCACGGCCACGCCCCGGCAGGCGTTGTCCGCGGCGGCGCGTGGCAATCCGCAGGCGCCGGGCGCGGCGCCTCCACGGATGGGGATATGCCGATCGCGGCCCGGATGTCTTGTCGACCAGACACCTTGCGCGGACGGGCGGCGACGCGCTCGGGAAGTCACCGCATTTCAGGTACGGGGACAGGCCAAATACCGTGGGCGCAAGCGGAGTTGGTGGTTTCCTCACAGGGCGCCGCGGCCCCGCCGGTGGCCGTCGCCGGTTCTTTTCCCCGGGCGCGGGGCGGCGTTAAGGTCCGGTAAAGGGAACGGGGCACGGTGACACGGACGGAGGAATGGAAGGTGCTCACGTTTCCGCCCTCAGGGAAGTGGGCTCCTGTCTGCAGAAAAGTGACAGGGAGCTCCGGAGAAGTGTCATAGTCGAGCTCGGGGGAATGCACAGTTCGATTTCCCTCGGGCCTCCCGGGCCCCGGCCTCCGCCGGCCCTTGCCTTCCCTACGGTCTTCTCGCTTTCCCCCGCTTCCCCCACTTTCCCGCCCGGTCGTGGCGCGCCGTCTTCGCGGCGCCCCGCCCCGGCACAGGTGACGGCCCGGCGGGGCCGCCGCGCGCCCCACCGGGCGCCGGGCCCCGCCGTCC
>NZ_BNBT01000330.1 GCF_014656095.1 Streptomyces longispororuber | reverse complement strand
GCCCATCTACGTACCGACGACGGTGACGTGGATCCGCAAGGACAGCGCCCGCCCGGCACGCGACCGGGTCCGCAACGAGTAGGGCTGTCGGGCGGACGAACGCCCTGAGGGGCCGGAGCGCGTACGCTTCGGCCCCTCAGGGCGTTCGTGGTGTGTGCGCCCCTCGTGTGGCCGGGGGCGGGGGCGGAGCCCGGAGCGGTCCGGTACGAGGCGGCCCGGGCGGGTGCCTCCCGCCGCCGGGGCCCGCGGCCGCTAGCGGCTGACCAGGCCCGCGTCGTACGCCAGGAGGCCGGCCTGGGTCCTGTTGGTGCACTCCAGCTTGACGAGCATGCGCGAGACGTAGCCCTTGACGGTGGCCTCGCTGAGGAAGAGCTTCGTGGCGATCTGGGCGTTGGAGAGGCCTTCGCCGAGGCAGGTGAGGACGTCGGTCTCGCGCTCGGTGAGCTTGCCGACGAGGGCCTTGGCCCGCTCGCGCGCCGCGTCCTCGTCGGACGAGGCGGCCACGATGCGGCGCATGGCCACGGGCGAGAGCACCGTGTGGCCGTCGGCGGCCACGCGCACCAGGCCGATGAGGTCCTCGGGTGGCGTCGATTTCACCAGGAATCCACTGGCGCCACTGCGCAGAGCGCGCATCACATACTGGTCGGCGTCGAACGTGGTGAGCGCCACCACTTTCGGCGGCTGATCCAGTTTCATGATGCATTCGATGGCCGTCAGACCGTCGACACCCGGCATTCGCAAATCCATGAGAACGAGGTCGGGGCGGTGCCGGGTGACGGCCTCCACCGCGGCCGCTCCGTCGTGGGCCGCGTCGACGACCTCGATATCCTCGGCCGAACCCAGAATTGTCCTCAAATGTGCGCAGACCATGGGCTCGTCATCGACGACCAGCACCTTTACGACTTCATGCCCCATGGCCACAGTCTATCCGCCTACCCCTGGTCCGGGGCTTCGAGCGGA
>NZ_BNBT01000329.1 GCF_014656095.1 Streptomyces longispororuber | reverse complement strand
CGATCAGCGCCGGGGCGGGCAGCTCCCCACCAGCGGAGGGGGTGCCAGTGCCCCAGTGAGCAAGCCGCTCGGCCTCGGCCTCCTCGGCGAAGGCGCCGGCCCGGTGCGCGGCGGTGGCCAGTTCGTCGAGGCGTCCGGCCGGGCAGCCGGTGCGCCAGGAGGCGAGGCGGGCGGCCAGCTCGCGGTCCTTGGCGAGGCGCTGGGCGAGCGCGCGGATCTCGTCGTCGCGCCGGGTGGCCCGGGCGCGCAGGGCCTGCCGCTCCTGGTCGGCGGCGTGCTCGTCGTGCATGGCCGGGTTCGGCGGCACCAGGAAGACGTCGCCGTCCTGTGCGGCCTCGTCGCCCGGCGCCGGGGCCAGCAGGGCGGCGGCGGTGCCGACGGCGACGGTGGAGCGGGGCAGCAGGGCGGCGCCGGTGAGGGCTTCGCGGGCCCGCGCGTGGGTGTCGGGGTCGGTGATGATGACGCCGTCGACCAGCTCGGGGCGGGCCGCGAGCACGCGCGCGTGGTCGGCGGGGTCGACGGCCTGGGCGAGGTAGCGCCAGCCGGGCAGCGCCGGGATGCCGTGCTCGCCCAGGAACTCGACGGTGGCCAGGACGTCCGGGCCCGGCGGGAGCAGCCCGCCGTCGCCGAGCGCGCCGAGGATGCGGGCGTCGTCGGCCGCGGCGGTCCGCAGCTCGAACAACTGCCGCTCCGCGGCGGCCACGCCGTCCTCCAGGAGGGCGCGCAGGTCGTCGGCGTTCCGGTCGAGGTCCTCGGCGGTGAAGGGCGCCCCGGCGTCGGGGTCCGCCGGGGTGCCGGGGTCCTGGTCGGTGTGGTCGCGGGTGTCGGTGCCCGGGCGGCGGGGCTGGGGCACGGCGCCCTGCGCGCGGGGGGCGGGCCCGCCGGGCAGGCCGAGCAGCTCCGCGAGCGGCTTGTCGCGGGCGAGGGCCTCGGCGGTGCGGCGCGCGGTGTCGTACGCCTGCTCGGCGGCCGTGGCGGCGTCGGCT
>NZ_BNBT01000328.1 GCF_014656095.1 Streptomyces longispororuber | reverse complement strand
GTCGCGGGCGGCGCCCGCCTGCTCCGGGCTCGCGGCCCGGACGAGGGCGACGTCCGCGTGCCGGGCGGCCACCTCGCGGGCGGGCCCGGCGGTGGCGTCGACGACGACCACGGGGTGGCCCTGCGGCGGGCGCGGCACGACGGAGGGGCCGCGCACGGAGAAGGTGCTGCCCTCGAAGTCGACGTGGTGCAGCTTGTCCCGGTCGATGAAGCGTCCCGTCGCCACGTCCCGCAGCTCCGCGTCGTCCTCCCAACTGTCCCAGAGCCGCCTGGCGGCGTCGGCGACCTCGCCCGCCTCGCGCCACAGCGCGTCCCGGGGCGCGGCCCGGCGCCGCCCGAAGAGCGCGGCCTCGGCCTCGGTCGCGGACACGTCGACCGCCCAGCCGCCGCGGCCGCGGCTGACCCAGTCGAGCGTGGCCACGGCCGCCTGCACGTGGAAGGGCTCGGTGTGGGTGGTGGTGACGGTGGGCACCAGGCCGACGCGGTCGGTGGCGGGCGCGACGCGGGACAGGACCGCGAGGGCGTCGGGCCCGCGGCGGGCGAAGGAGCCGCCGAGCGTCACGAAGTCGAGGCCGCCGCGCTCGGCGAGCCGGGCGAGCCGGACGAAGGGGGCGGCGGTGAAGGCGTCCGCCTGGTCGACGGCGGCCGCGATGTGCAGCGGTCGATGACCGGCCGGCGGGCACGCCGAGGACAGGGAGGGCAGGGAGGGCATGGGGGTACACCTTTCTCGAGCACGGGGCTCGGGTGCCGGGGCGCCGGGGCGCCGGGTGCGGAGGTGTCTGGGCGGCGCGGAGCGGAGGTGCCGGGGTGGGCGGGGCCGGGGTGCGGTGGCGGGTGGGTGTGCCGCGTGCCCCGCCCCGCGGGCGCTCATCGCGCCACCCCGTCCAGGAAGGTGAGGACGGCGCGCGCGGTGGCGTCGTTCTGCCGGAAGGACGGGCTGTTGGTGCGCGGCCGGGTGAAGGCGCCCGCGCCGCGCGCGTCCGTGTGCGGGCCGAGCCCCCTGGGGCGCGCGTGCGCGGCGCCGGCGTCGTA
>NZ_BNBT01000327.1 GCF_014656095.1 Streptomyces longispororuber | reverse complement strand
GTGGACGTCGAG
This sequence comes from Streptomyces longispororuber, assembly GCF_014656095.1. GTDB lineage: Bacteria > Actinomycetota > Actinomycetes > Streptomycetales > Streptomycetaceae > Streptomyces > Streptomyces longispororuber. The sequence goes on along the minus strand of NZ_BNBT01000327.1, from coordinate 1,029 downwards.
GTCGGGCCCGGACTCGCGGGCCACCGTCGCGCCCACGCCCGGCCCGAAGACGTACTGCCAGGCCTTGCGGCGCGAGGAGCCGAGGACGATCTGGGTGGCGTTGACGCCGCGGGCGAAGTCGAGCAGGGCGGCGGGGATGTCGTCGCCTATGACGTGGTGGAACGTTCCGCCGAGGTCTTCGACGAGGGTGCGCTGGACGGCGAGTTCCTTCGGCGAGGCCGCGGTCAGCCCGTCGCTGCGGGCGATGTAGACCGCCATCACCTCGCCCCCGGAGCCCTTGGTCGCCATCCGCGCGGCCCGCCGGATCAGCGTGCGCCCCTCCGGACCCCCCGTCAGCCCCACCACGATCCGCTCCCGCGCCTGCCAGGTGGACCGTATCCCGTGCTCCCCCCGGTACTGCTGCAGGTACTCATCCACCCGGTCCGCCACCCACAACAGCGCCAGCTCCCGCAACGCCGTCAAATTCCCGGGCCGGAAATAATTCGACAGCGCCGCATCCACCTTGTCGGCCGTGTAGATGTTGCCGTGCGCCATCCGCCGCCGCAGCGCCTGCGGCGACATGTCCACCAGCTCGATCTGATCCGCCCGCCGCACCACCTCGTCCGGCACCGTCTCCCGCTGCCGCACCCCCGTGATCGACTCCACCACATCACCCAGCGACTCCAGATGCTGGATGTTCACCGTCGACACCACATCGATCCCCGCCGCCAGCAGCTCCTCCACGTCCTGCCACCGCTTGGCGTTACGCGACCCCGGCACATTCGTATGCGCCAGCTCATCCACCAACGCCACCGCCGGAGCCCGCCGCAGCACCGCCTCCACATCCATCTCCGCGAACACCGCACCGCGATACTCCAGCTCCCGGCGCCCCACCCGCTCCAGACCCCGCAACATCACCTCAGTACGCGGCCGCCCATGGTGCTCCACCCACGCCACCACACAGTCCGTGCCCCGCTCCACCCGCCGGTGCGCCTCGGACAACATCGCATACGTCTTGCCCACACCCGGTGCCGCACCGAGATAGATCCG
>NZ_BNBT01000326.1 GCF_014656095.1 Streptomyces longispororuber | reverse complement strand
GTGCCCGCTCCCGCCGGTGCCGTCGGGCCGCAACGGGGCCAGGGCCCGGGCGAACCGCTGCGCCCACGCCGCCGACACCGCGTCCACCACGGCGACCGTGCCGTGCCCCGCGGGCCGCCCGTCCACCGCGCGCAGCACCCGCAGCGCCGTCGCCACGTCGCCGCTGAGCAGCGCCACCGCCCCGCACGCGCGGAACGCGGGCGCCACCGCGCACGCGGCCTCGTACGTCTCCGTCACCGGCGACGCGGGCGAGGCCGCGGCCGTCTCGGCCAGGCACACCACGTGGATCCCCGCCCGGCCGCCCTCCCGGGTGAGCCGGGCGGCGGCCTCCCGCAGCGCGGCGGAGCCGGGGTCGCCGTCCAGCACCACGACCGTGCGCGGACCGTAGGCCTCCGGGGACGCGGGCCCTTCCCCCTGGCCGGCTCCGGTTCCGTCCTCGGCGGCTTCGGCGGCCTCGTCCAGGCGGCGCAGCAGCTCGCCGGTGCGCGCCGCGGCCTGCTCGCGGTCGTACGCAAGCAGCAGGCGGCAGTCCTGCCCGCGCGCGGGGCGCAGGTGCGGCAGCCAGCCGAGCCAGGACCACTCCGCGGTCCGCTCCTGTGCCGTCCGCGCCCGGTCCGTGCTGATCAGCACGATCTCCAGGTCCGCGGGGGAGTGCAGCGCGGCGAGCTGCGCGAGCACCGACCGGGCCAGGCCCGCGAGCCGCTCCCGCGGCCCGGCGAGCCCGAGCGCCCCGGCCTCCCGGAGGCTCACCGTCACCGGCACGGCGGGCAGCAGCGTGCTCTGGCCGGGCGCCGCCCGGTCGACTGTGCCGAGCCGCACCGCGAGCGCCTCCGGATGCCCGGGCCCGCGCTCCCACAGCCGCGTGCCCGGCCCGAGGGCCGTCAGGAGCAGCGCCGCCGCGTCGGGCCACACCTCGGGCACCGGCCGCGCGGACGGCCCGCCGCCCGCCGCTGCCGCGTAGGCCCCCGGCGCCGGGGGGCCGTCGTCCCCCTCGTCGTACGCCTCGTAGTCCCGGCCCGCGTCCTCCGCGCGGCCCCCGGTCAGCCGCCGCGCCCAC
>NZ_BNBT01000325.1 GCF_014656095.1 Streptomyces longispororuber | reverse complement strand
GGCGCCACCCGCGCCGTCGATCGCCCCTCCGCGGCCCTCGCCGCCCTCGCCGAGCCCCACCCCGCCGAAGCGCTCCGCCCCCGCGCCGAAGCCCGTGGCGTACCCCGAGTACCACGCGCCCACGCGTCGGCAGCAGCCGCGCGGCGGGCCGTCCCTGGTCCACCTCACCCTGCTCATCACCGCACCCGCGGTGCTCGCCGTCGCCGCGCTGCGGCCGCGCTGACCGCCGGAGGAACCGTTGTCGGAATGGCTTGTTCTCACCCTCGCGATGGGCGCCGCGTGTGCCGTCGTGCTCCTCGTCGTCGTCCTGCGGCACTGGCGAACCTCCGCGGACTATGACGCTTCGGAAACTCCGGACGTGATGGAGTACATGACGATGATGATCGGCGTGGTCTACGCGATCGTCCTCGGTCTGGCCATCGCAGGCGTCTGGGAGGCCCGCAGCGCCGCCCAGGACCACGTCCGTGTCGAGGCCCAGGCGCTGCACGAGGTGCACGAGCGGGTCCGGATCTACCCCGCCGAGGTGCGCGACCGCATCCGGGGCGACGTAAGGGCGTATGTCGGCCATGTCATCAACACGGAGTGGGACCGGATGGCCGAGACCGGGAAACTCACCCCGCGCGGCGACCGGTTGCTGGAACGTATCCGCCACGGCGTGACCGACCACGAACCCGAGTCCGACTTCGAGGCCCAGGCCTACCAGCCGCTGGTCGACCAGGTGGCCATCGTCGACGACGCCCGCGTCGCCCGGGGCGACAGCGCCGAGCCGACCATGCCCGGCGTCGTCTGGTTCGGCCTGCTCACCGGCGGCCTCGTCACCGTGGGCCTGATCTTCGCCCTGCAGATCCGGCGCACGGCGCGCGAACTCATCCTCGCCGGTCTCTTCTCCGCCCTGATCGCCTTCCTGCTCTTCCTCATCTGGGGCTTCGACGCCCCCTACAGCCGGGGCATCGCGGCGACGGCGGAGCCCTTCCGGGCGCTGTTCCCCGGCGTCGGCGACTGAGCCGCCCCGGGCGGCCGGAGCCCCGGGCGGCCGGAGCCCCGGGTGGCCAGGGGCTCCGGCC
>NZ_BNBT01000324.1 GCF_014656095.1 Streptomyces longispororuber | reverse complement strand
AGGACGGATTCGATGTGGAAGCCGCCGTCGGGGCGGGGTCCGTACTCGAAGGTGCCGCCGACCAACTCCACCCGCTGACGCAGCCCTTTCAACCCCGTGCCCGACCCGCTGGAAGCCAGCTCCCGGTCCACCGGCCCACCCGGCGCCGTGTTCCGCACCCGTACCCGCACCCGGTCCGCCTCGTAACGCACCTCCACCCACACCCCCGCCCCCGGCGCGTGCTTACGCACATTCGTCAACGCCTCCTGCACGATCCGATACGCCGTCCGCGCCACCACCGGCGAGGACACCGACCGGTCCCCCACCTCACTCAACTCCACCTCCACCCCCACCGCCCGCGACTCCTCCACCAACACCGACAACCCCAAATCCGACACACCCCCCGGCCCCACACCACCAGCCCCCACACCACCCGGCCCCACACCACCCACACCACCGCCGTCACCCACCGCACCCACCACACCCGCCGCACTCTCCGGCGACCGGAGCACCCCCACCAAATCCCGCAACTCCTCCAACGCCTGACACCCCGCAGCCCGCAACCCCTCCGCCTCCGCCCGCACCCGCTCATCCGTCGCCACCACCCGCAACGCCCCCGCCTGCAACACCATCAACGACACCCGATGCGTCACCACATCATGCATCTCCCCCGCAAGCCGCACCCGCTCCTCCGCCCGCGCCCGCTCCGCCAGCAAAAACTGCTCCCGCTCCGCCCGCTCCGCCCGCTCCGTCAACGCAGCAATCAACCCCCGCCGCGCCGCCACATACATCCCCAACAACGCCGGCACCGCCGTCAACAACACCCCCGACGCCACCACCGCGAACTTCAACTCCCACAACCGCGTCGCCACCAACGTCAACACACCCGCCAACACCCACGCACCCCGCGGCCGCGACGAATACACCACCGCCGAATACGCCGCAAAAGGCGCCGCCAACGGCACCCACACCCCCGACCCATCCACCGACGTCACCAACAACCCCGGCGCCAACCACACCGACAACGACATCAACACCGCCGACACCGTCGCCACACCCAACACCAACAACGGCCACACCCGCCGCACCACCAACACCACCACCACAACCACCTGCAACCCCAACCCCGCCCACGGACCAAACCGCGGGTG
>NZ_BNBT01000323.1 GCF_014656095.1 Streptomyces longispororuber | reverse complement strand
GCCCCGGCCCGCTCCGGCGGGGTCACACCCGCCAGGCGCTCGCGCAGCCCGGCCGAGGCCCGGCGCGCGTCGCGGACCGTCAGCGGCAGCGGCGCGAGCCCCGCGAGCCGGCCCAGGGCCACGACCGGCGGGTAGACCGGCGAGACGGCCATCAGCGCGGCCGGGTCGCCCAGGACCGGGGCCTCGCCGGGGGAGGGGAGCAGCAGCACCTGGTCGGCGTACTGGACGACGCGCTCCAGGCGGTGCTCGGCCATGAGGACCGTGGTGCCCAGGTCGTGGACCAGGCGCTGGAGGACCGCGAGGACCTCCTCGGCGGCGGCGGGGTCCAGGGCGGAGGTCGGCTCGTCCAGGACCAGGACGCGCGGGTGCGGGGTGAGGACGGAGCCGATGGCCACCCGCTGCCGCTGGCCGCCGGAGAGCGTGCCGAGGGGGCGGTCGCGCAGGTCGGCGAGGCCCAGGAGGTCGAGGGTCTCCTCGACGCGGCGGCGCATCACGTCCGGCGCGAGGCCGAGCGACTCCATGCCGTACGCCAGCTCGTCCTCGACGGTGTCCGTCACGAAGTGGGCGAGCGGGTCCTGGCCGACGGTGCCGACGACGTCGGCGAGTTCGCGCGGCTTGTGGGTCCGCGTGTCGCGGCCCGCGACGGTCACCCGCCCGCGCAGGGTGCCGCCCGTGAAGTGCGGCACGAGGCCGCTGACGGTGCCGAGCAGGGTCGACTTGCCGACGCCGGACGGGCCGACGACGAGGACCAGCTCGCCCTCGGGCACGGACAGGTCCACGCCCCGGACGGTCGGCCCCGGCGCGTCCTCGTAGCGTACGGAGACGTCCTCGAACCGGATCATGCTCATGAGGTGGGCTCCTTGGCGGCGGCTCGGGACGGGCGGGGGGCGGGGGCCTGCTCGGGCGGCGGTACGGGCGCCACGAACGCGGGCAGCAGGCCGAGCAGGATCGCCGCCGCGGGCCACAGCGGCAGCTCCGGCGCGACCAGCGGTACGACCCCGGGGTGCAGGGGAGCGGCGTCGGCGGCGGTCATCAGGGCCGCGACGGCGGCGCCGGACCCGGCGACGAGCCAGGCGCGAGCGCCCCAGGCGTCGGGCCGGTGGCGGGTGCGCACGGCCCGGCGCACATGTCGGCGACGCCGCACGGGTCCTGC
>NZ_BNBT01000322.1 GCF_014656095.1 Streptomyces longispororuber | reverse complement strand
GGACGAGGCGCGGAGCGCCGATGACGGGGGAGAGGGGCGGAGCCCCAGACGGGAGGGCGGGGGGCCGGGGGCGGCAGTCCCCGGCCCGGGAGGGCGGGGGGCCGGGGGCGGCAGTCCCCGGTTCGGGGAGGGGTGGGTCTGGGGCGCACCCGCGAGGGGTCAGCGGCGCCTGCGCCAGGCCCTGCCCGCCACGATCGCGGAAGCGACCAGCACCGCCGCAGCAGGCGCAGCCCACCGCAACGTCGCCCCACCCCCGAGCGACTCCGGCGCCGGCACCGGCGCGTACCGCCCCCGGGGCGGCGCGTGGTCCACCTCCTCCGCACTGCGCCCGATCATCGTCCGCCGCGCGTGCGCGGCCTCCGCAGCCACCGGCTCGTCCTCCGGCCCGGCACCGGCATCAGCCCCGGCCCCGGCCCCGGCCCCGGCCCCGGCTACCACGTCGAACCCGTCGGCGAGCGGGTCGAGCGACGGCGGCGGCACCTCACCCTCGAAGAGGCGGGAGACATCACGGGGCACCTCGGGGTCCCCACCCGGCGCCTCGGCCCCGGCCCCGGGCTCGGGTCCGGCAGCCGACGGCAGGTCCCCGCCCTCCCCGGCCTCGGGCGCCTCGCCAGAAACCGTCCCCAAACCCTCAGCGAACCGCCCGAGGAGCCGCCGCATCGCGCTCTCCACCGCCTGGGGCGACGCCTTCGCGACCTCGGCGACCCGCCCGTCCCCGGTCGCGGTGCCGGCGAAGGCGAGCCGGGTGCCGCCCTCGGGCCCGGCGGCCAGGCGCAGCGCGAGGGAGAACGTTACGGCGCCGCTGCCCCGGACCTCCTCGGCCGCGCCGGTCAGCTCGTACGCGCCACCGTCGCCCGGGGCGACCCGCAGACCGCCGCGGTAGGTGATCGAGTGGCCGCCGACGCGCACCTTGAGCCGCCCGCTGACGGGCGGCGCGCCCGCGCCGGGGTCGGCGTCGCGCTGCAGCCCGGGCACCGCGCGGGCCACCCGCCCGGGGTCGGCCAGTGCCTCGCGGAGCTGCTCTTCCGGGACCGGTACGAACACCTCATGCTCCATGGCAGCCGAGCGTACCCACGCCACCTCGCGGATGTACGCCACTTCGGCCCGCCCGGGCGAGGCGCCGCGCCCTCAGCCGGCGTAGCGCGGGTGGACGAGCGTGGAGGGCGCGAGGGCCCGCCAGCCGGCCGGGCGGACGCGTTCGGCGAGGCCGGCCCCGGCCCGCAGGACGGCGCAGTCGCGGTCCCCGCCC
>NZ_BNBT01000321.1 GCF_014656095.1 Streptomyces longispororuber | reverse complement strand
CCGTTCGCCTCCACCGCGGCGCGGGCGGCGGCCGCCCGGCACCGCTGCCGGGCCCAGCGCGCCGTCCCCTGCCGGTCGATGGCGGGCCGCGCCTGGGCGGCGGGGATCTCGGCGAGGTCCTCCACGTGCTCGACGTGCAGCCGCCCCGGGGCGAGGCGCAGCCCGTCGTACTGGCTGACGCTGAAGTTCCCGAGCGGGTGCGCGGCGGCGGTCCCCGCGGGCAGGACCGCCGCGAGGACCACCCCCCACACGACGAGGCACCGCCACAGCCAGGCCCGCCCGCGGCGACCACGGGGCACCTCGGGCTGTGCCCACCCTCCCCCGAGCTCTCGGCCTCGGTCGAGCAGGGGGGACCCCCATCGCCCCGCGGGACGTTTGGCCACAGCGGGCGTTCCGCTGTGCCGGCTGGGTGGCACCTGGGACTGCGCAAGGCTGCGACGGTTGGGCGGCACCTCAGGCTGTGCCCACCCGTCCCGCCCTGCGGGACGTTTGCCCACAGCGGGCGTTCCGCTGTGCCGGCTGCGCGGCAGATCGGGCTGTGCCCACTTTCTCCCAAGCTCTCGGCTTCGCTCGAGCAGGTGGGACCTCCATCGCCCCGCGGGACGTTTGCCCACAGCGGGTGACGTACGTGCGGACAGCGCTTCGCGTCGGGGCCGTGGCGTGCGCAGCCGGGGAGTTACGGGTGGGTGGGTGGGAAACCCCGCCGCGGCAGCGGCGGGACATGGGGGGCGGCCCGCACCCGGCGACGAGAGCGCCACACGCGACGGGGAAGCCGCACCCCGCGACGGGGAAGCCCCACCCCGCGACGGGGAAGCCGCACCCCGCGACAGGGCAGCCGCATTCGGCGACGAGACAGGAGAGGTCACCGGGGCACCCCCAGCAGCCGCCGCGCAGCCCCCGCGTCGCGGGGCGAGAAGCCCGGGTTCAGCTCCAGCGCGGCCCGCAGCCACGGCCGCCCCGCCGCGGGCGACAGCGCGGACTCGATGACGCCCCGGTGGTAGAGGAAGGACGCCTCCCGGAACCCCGTGGCGGTGGCACGCCGCGCGTAGCGCACCGCCTCCCGGTCGCGGCCGCAGGCATGCAGGGCCCAGGCCAGCGCGTCCGCCGTGTGGACGGTGCGCCGCCGCTGCCACTCGCTCCGCGCGGCCCGCAGGGCCACCTCCGGGTCGCCGTGGTCCGCCGCGGCGAGCGCGGTGTCCAGGTCGGGCTCGACCCCGTGCGCACGGGCGAGCCGCGCCCAGGCGCCGACCAGCCGGTACTGCTCGCGGGCGCGGGCCCGCTCCCCCCGGGCCTCGTACAGCTCGCCGAGCGCGACCAGCGGCCCCGGCAGCGGCTGCCGGGCGACGACC
>NZ_BNBT01000320.1 GCF_014656095.1 Streptomyces longispororuber | reverse complement strand
CCCGGGCCGCGCCCCGGGCCGCGTGCGTTCCTCCAGCGCGCCCGGACCGCGCCCCGGCCCGGGCCCGAGCCGGCTCCGGCGCCGGTCCAGGCAGTCATCAGTGCCGCATCAGTGCGCTGGCCGACCCTGACGTGTGCTCTCATCCGGTGCCCTACGCCGCGATACGTCCTGCTCAAGGAGATCCTTCTATGCAGTCTCCGCACATCACTGAGACCCCCACAGGTTCGGTACGCACACTCGACCCCGGCCTCGCGGTCGCCACGGGCCAGGCGAGCAGCAAGGGCGCCTCGGCCACCTTCGCCGAGCTCCTCAAGCGCGTCAAAGCCGAGGGCCTGCTGGACCTCGACCCGCGCTACGACTACCGCAGGCTGGCGCTGAACCTGGCCCTGATCGGGGCCGGCCTGGCCGCCTTCTTCCTCATCGGCGCCTCCTGGTGGCAGATGCCGGTGGCGGTGTGGATGGGCCTGTGCGGCGTGCAGAGCGCCTACATGTGGCACGAGGTCGGCCACAAGGCGATGTTCCGCGACAAGCGCATCGGCACGTTCGTGGCCTACTTCCACGCCAACTTCTTCAGCGGCGTCAGCTACGCCTGGTGGGTCAACCACCACAACCGCCACCACAGCCACCCCAACCACATCAGCCTCGACCCCGACATCGGCCGGCGTACCGCGATCTTCGACATCAAGCAGTACGCCAGCCGCACCCGCACCGGGCGCTTCATCGTGCGCCACCAGCGGGTGCTGTTCTTCGTGCTGCTGGTCCTCGAGGGCTACAAGATGGAGAAGACCACCGTCAAGGAGCTCTCCAAGTCCGGCACCAGGCACCGCTGGCTGGAGATCGAGCTGGTGGTGCTGCGCGCCGCGCTCTACCTGACGGCCGTCTTCTGGGTGCTGACCCCGCTGCAGGCGGTGGCCTTCATCCTGGTCCAGCACGCCGCCCTGGGCGTGTACTTCGGGCTGATGTTCGCCCCCAACCACAAGGGGATGGAGGTCCGCGACGGCGAGAAGGAGAGCCTGGACTGGCTGGAGCGCCAGGTCCTCACCTCCCGCAACATCCGCCCCAACTGGTGGATCAACTTCCTCTACGGGGGCCTGAACTACCAGATCGAGCACCACCTGTTCCCCACGATGCCGCAGAAGAACCTGGGCCGGGCCCGGGAGCTGACCCGCGAGTACTGCGCCGAGCGCGACATCCCCTACCTGGAGGTGGGGTTCTGGGAGTCCTACCGGCAGGTCGCCACCTTCCTGCACGACGTGAGCGCGCCCACCCGCGCGGACAAGCGCCTCAACGCCGCCGCCTGACCCCCTTCGCGCACCGCCGTCCGCCGGGTGCGGACGCGACGGCGGGGCGCCCCGCCTCCGCCCCGGCCAGCCGCGCCGGGGCGGACGCGCTCCGCGCC
>NZ_BNBT01000319.1 GCF_014656095.1 Streptomyces longispororuber | reverse complement strand
GCGTTGCGGACGTCGCCGACGATGATGCGGCCGCCGGGGGCGAGGAGGTCGAGGGCTTTGGCGAGGACGTCGTCGAGGTAGGCGGCGTGGGGGAAGTACTGGATGACGGAGTTGAGGACGACGGTGTCGAAGTGGCCGGGGGGCAGGCCGGTGGTGTCGTCGGCGGTCTGGTGGCGCAGGGTGACCTTGTCGGCGAAGCCGGCTTGCTGGACCTCGTGGGTGAGGCGGTTGATGACCTGGGAGGACAGGTCGGTGGCCCAGTATTCCTCGATGTTGTCGTCGTTGAGGAGGTGGCCCATGAGCAGACCGGAGCCCACGCCCAGTTCCAGGATGCGGCGCGGGCCGGTGCGCAGGATCTGCGCGACGGCCGCATCCCGCCAGTGGCGCATCTCCTCCAGCGGGATTTCCTCGCCGGTGTAGCTGGAGTTCCAGCCGGTGAAGTCCTCACCCCACTGGGTGCCGGTGGCGGAGTAGACCTCGTCGTAGATCTGCTCCCACTCATCGACCTGCTTGGCCGACTCCTCGGTGTACTCGGTGCCGTCCAGGTCGGGCACCACGTAGGCGACGAGCTGCTTGTCGCCCGCCTTGTCGTGGGGGATGACCACGGCCTGGCCGACGGCCGGGTGGGTGGCCAGGGCGGCCTCGATCTCGGCGGGCTCCACCCGCACACCACGGATCTTGATCTGGTCATCGGCGCGGCCGGCGTATTCGATCTGCCCGTCCGCGTTCCAGCGGGCCAGGTCCCCGGTGCGGTACATGCGCTCACCCGCGGGGCCGTAGGGGTCGGCGACGAACCGTTCGGCGCTCAGCGCGGCCTGGCCGTGGTAGCCGCGGGCGATGTTGCCCGCGACGTAGAGTTCGCCGACCACGCCCGGGGGCAGGGGCGCCAGGCCGGTACCCAGGATGTAGGTGCGCAGGTTGCCCAGGGGGGTGCCGATGGGGGTGTTGTCGCTCGCCTGCCACCGCGTGCCGGCCTCGATGGCGTAGGCCGAGGCGTAGAAGGACTCGGTCTGGCCGTAGGCGTTGACCACCCGCACACCGGGCAGGGCCTGGCGGATGCGGTGCACCAGCGGGGCGGGCAGGGCCTCCCCGGCGAAGACCAGGCTCTTCAGGTTGGGCAGGGCGGGCAGGCGCTCGCCGAGTTCGGCGAAGACCGAGGGCACGGTGTGGATGACGCCGGCTGCTACTTCCTGGCGTTCGGCCAGGACCAGGGCATCGCGCACGACGTCGATGGTGCCGCCCTGGGCGAGGGTGGTGACGACCTCGAAGACCGACACGTCGAAGTTGACCGAGGTGTTGGCGAACATCCGCGTGTCCGCGTCCACACCGATGCGCTCGGCCAGACGCAGGACACCGTTGACGACATTGGCGTGGCTGACCACGACACCCTTCGGGGTGCCGGTGGAGCCGGAGGTGTACATCACGTAGGCGGCGTTGTGCGGATGCACCACCGG
>NZ_BNBT01000318.1 GCF_014656095.1 Streptomyces longispororuber | reverse complement strand
CGGTACTTGTTCACCAGTGCGGTGGTGGAGGGGTCCAGGCCGGGGACGTCGGCACCCTCGGTCAGGGCCGGTTCGACGCGCTTGGCCAGGACCTTGCCCAGCTCCACGCCCCACTGGTCGAAGGAGTCGATCCCCCACACCGCGCCCTGGACGAACACCTTGTGCTCATACAACGCGATCAACTGCCCCAGCACCGACGGCGTCAGCTCACCGGCCAGAATCGTGGTGGTGGGACGATTCCCCGTGAACGTCTTGTGCGCCACCAACTCCTCGGCCACCCCCTCGGCCCGCACCTCCTGAGGCGTCTTGCCGAACGCCAGCGCCTGGGTCTGCGCGAAGAAGTTCGCCATCAACAGATCATGCTGCCCCGCCAGATCCTCCCCCAGCCCGGCCACCGGCCGCGCGAACCCGATGAAATCCGCCGGAATCAGCTTCGTGCCCTGATGGATCAACTGGTAGTACGCATGCTGGCCGTTGGTCCCCGGCGTACCCCACACCACCGGACCCGTCTGCCACTGCACCGCCCGCCCGTCCCGCGTCACCGACTTGCCGTTGGACTCCATGTCCAACTGCTGCAGATACGCCGTGAACCGCGACAGATAATGCGCATACGGCAACACCGCATGCGACTGCGCCCCATGGAAATTGCCGTACCAGATCCCCAGCAGCCCCAACAGCAACGGCGCATTCTCCCGCGCCGGCGCCGTACGGAAATGCTCATCAACCAGCCGGAACCCCTCCAGCATCTCGCCGAACCGCTCCGCACCGATCGCGATCATCAACGACAGCCCGATCGCCGAATCGAACGAATACCGGCCCCCGACCCAGTCCCAGAACCCGAACATGTTCGCCGGATCGATCCCGAACGCCGCCACCTTCTCCGCATTCGTCGACAACGCCACGAAATGCTTCGCCACCGCCGACTCGTCCCCGCCCAGCTCCCCCAGCAGCCACCGGCGCGCCGCGGTCGCGTTCGTGATCGTCTCGATCGTCGTGAACGTCTTGGACGCCACGACGAACAACGTCTCGGCCGCATCCAGATCCCGCACCGCCTCGTGCAGATCCGCCCCGTCCACGTTCGACACGAACCGCACCGTCAGATCCCGGTCACTGAACGCCCGCAACGCCTCATAAGCCATCGCCGGCCCCAGATCCGAACCGCCGATCCCCACATTCACGATGTTCCTGACCGGCCTGCCCGTGTGCCCGCGCCAGACACCCGAACGCACCTGCCCGGCAAAGCCGGCCATCTTCTCAAGCACCGCGTGCACCTCGGGCACCACATTGCGCCCGTCCACCTCCACCACCGCATCCGCCGGCGCCCGCAACGCCGTGTGCAGCACCGCACGGCCCTCCGTCGTATTGATCCTCTCCCCGCGGAACATCGCATCCCGCAACCCGAACACATCCGTCGCCGCCGCCAGCTCCCGCAGCAACTCCAGCGTCTCATCGGTCACCAGATGCTTGGAGTAATCCAGATACAGATCCCCCACCTGAAGCGAGTACCGCCCGGCACGCCCCGGATCGGCGTCGAACAGCTCCCGCAGA
>NZ_BNBT01000317.1 GCF_014656095.1 Streptomyces longispororuber | reverse complement strand
CCTCCGGCGACGGCCCGGTGACGGACCTCGGCCCGGTCCCGCCGGGCCCTGCCGCCGGGCCGGACGAGGGCGGTGCCCGGCACCGCTGGACGACGGTGGCCCTGGGGACCGCCGCCGTGGTGGTGGCCGTGGGCGGTGTGACGGCCGGGCTCGCCCTCACCGGCGGCGACGGCGGGGACGACCAGGTGCGGACCGGGGCCACGGCGGGGCCGTACGAGCCGCGCTGCACCGGCGCGGCGTGCGAGGGCGAGCAGCCGCAGCGGATGGGCTGCGGGGGCCCGGGGCAGGTGGTGTCGCTCGCCACCCGCGGCTACGCGCCGGCGCGCCGCGTCGAGCTGCGCCTCGGCAAGGCGTGCGAGGCGGTGTGGGCGCGGGCGACCGGACTGCTGCCCGGGGACCGGGTGGTGCTCACGCTGCCGGGGGCGAAGGCCAAGGAGGTACGGGCCGAGAACGCGGGGGACACCCGTCGGTATCTGGCCACGCGCATGACGGCCCTGGACGGCCGGGACCCCGGGACCGCGAAAGTGTGCGTGACGCTCGCGGGCGCGGCGGCCGAGAAGTGCTTCTCGCTCTGACCGCCGCCGAACCCGCAGGCAGGGCGGGGTGACCGAACGGGACGGCGCCCGTCCTCTCCCCCGTGGGAGGACGGGCGCCGCCGCTTCACCGGGAGCGGGACGCGCGCTCACCGTGTGCGTTAAGCGTCATGGACGCGCCACATCGGCAGCAAGGGCGGCCGGTCCCCTGTGGCACGGAAGTGACCATTCCGCAACGCTGTTCCGGACCCGCTACGGCTGCGCGACGACCTTGATCGACAAGCCCGCCGGGCCGGTACGCGCACAGGCCACGTCACGAAGTCGTCGACGGGTGAGGGCGTCGGCGGGGGCTCCGGCGGGGACAACAGGGGGGACATCGGTGGTCGTCGGCCGGGGGCCGCGGAGCGTACGACGGGGCGTATCCGGCCCAAATGCTCCCGTGCGCCCCTAAATTGGGAACTGCCGTCCTGGCCCGGTGCATCTCCTTGGGTAGTCCAGAACCGGAGCGTTCGGGGTCCGCGGGGCGCCGGTCCGGGGAGCACGATGCGTGGGGGACAAGCACGCACGGGGGGATAGGGGAAGCGATGCCTCGTTGGAAAGCGCTGCCGGACGATCTCGACCCACAGGTCAGGGAGTTCGCGAGCCAACTGCGCGGGCTCGTCGACCGCAGCGGCCTCAGTGTCGCCGCCGTGGCGGACCGCACCGGCTACAGCAAGACGTCGTGGGAGCGCTATCTGAACGGGCGGCTGCTCGCCCCCAAGGGCGCCGTCGTCGCCCTCGCCGAGGTCACCGGCACGCCCGCCGTGCACCTCGTGACCATGTGGGAGCTCGCGGAGCGCGCGTGGAGCCGCTCCGAGATGCGGCACGACATGACGATGCAGGCGATCCGCATCTCCCAGGCCCGCGCGGCCCTCGGCCAACTCGCCGCGCCCGACCCGCCCAAGGCCAAGGGCGGCCGCCAGGGCAGGGCCCGCGGCGTCGTCGGCGCGGTCACCGGCGCGGCGGGCCCGGCGGGCGTCT
>NZ_BNBT01000316.1 GCF_014656095.1 Streptomyces longispororuber | reverse complement strand
GGCCGGCTCCCTCGGCGGCCAGGCCGCGGCCGCCCTGCACCTCGCGCACGCGGCCCGCCTGCGCGGCCGGACCAAGGAGTGCCGCGCCGCGCTCGCCGAGGCCCTGGACCTGGCACTCCGAGCCGGTGACGGCGCCTGCGCCGCACTCGCCCGGGTGCAGACCGCGCTGGACGCCGTGGCGCGGGGCGCGACCCCCGACCCGGCCGGAGCGGACGCCGTGCGGGCCTGGGGCGCCACGGTGGGCAGCGGCTCGTGGGTGGCGGGGCTGCGCGGGGTCGCCCTGGAGCACGCCACGTCGTGGATCGGCACGGGGGACCTCGTCCGCGGCCGGGGCGCCCTGCTGCTCGCGGACCGGCTCTCCGACGACGTCGGGACGGCGGAACGCGCCGACGCCTGGGCCGGGTTGTACCGCTCCGCAGGCCACCGCAGGGCCGCGCTCCTGCTCACCGACGTGACCATGGCGGCCCTCGACGCCCGCGTCCGGGCACGTCCGGCCGCGGAGCGCTTCGGCGACCTCCTCGCCCTCGTGCGCGCCGCGCAGCTCCTCCACCACCACGCCCTCGCCCTGGGCGACCCGGGCCTGTGCGCCGCGTCGGGCCTGCGCCTCGGGCACACCCTGGAGACCGTGCGCCGCCTGCCGGACACGGACGCGCGCCTGGCCGGGACGCTCGACCTGATGGCCGGGGACCTCGCCGAACTGCCCCTGTGGACCGCCCTCCACACGGCACGGCGTGAGCGCGCCGCCGGACTGCCCGACGAGGCCGACGGGCACGCCGAGCGGGCCCTGCGCGAGGCGGACCGGCTCGGCAACCACTACGCCGCCTGCTCGGCCCTGGTCGAGCTCCGCCGCCTCCGGGAAGCCCGCACCCGCGCGCGGCGCATCGACGCCGCGGGGCTGAGCGCACTCCAGGCCACCGCGCTGTGGCTGCGCATGGACGATCCCGCGCGGGCCGCCACGACGGTCCGCGACATCGGCCGCCACGGGCCCGAACCGACCGACACCTGGGAACTCCCCGCCCTGCGCGCCGAGTTGTGGCTCAAGCTCGGTGACCTCGACGCGGCACACCGCGCGGCCGCACAGGGCGTGGACGCCTACGAGCGGCACCGGGCCCGGCTCGCCCGCGACGCCCTGCGCTCCGCGTCCGCCGACTCCCCGGTGGTCGCCGGGCTCCACCACTGCGCGGTCCTCTCGCGCCTGCCCCACGAGTCCTGCGCGGGCGCCCCTGCCGCCGCCGCGTTCGCCTGGGCGGAGCGCGCCCGCTCCGGCTTCCTCGACGCGGTACGCGCCCTCGACTCCGCCACCGAGTACCCGGGCACGCGCGCCGCCGTCCGCACCTGGCTGGCGGCCGGAACCCGGTGGTCGGCCCGGTACGAGGAGGACCTGGCGGAGATCCGCCGCGAGGCGACCGCCCCAGGCCCAGGCCCCGAGCCCGACCCCGGCTCCGACCCAGGCCCCGACATGGGCCCCGACCCCGGCCCCGCGGCCCGCGGCGACGCGGCGGAGCGGCTGGCGCGGATCGCGGCGGCCGACGCGGAGCTGGCCGCCGCCGAGGCCACCGTACGG
>NZ_BNBT01000315.1 GCF_014656095.1 Streptomyces longispororuber | reverse complement strand
GCGGGCGCGCCGCCGCCCGCACGCCCTTGCGGGCCAGGGCGACGGCGTCGCCGACGCCGGGCACCGCCCGGGCGGCCGCGGTGATCTCGCCGGTGATCGCGTCGAGTACGCCGAGGGCGTCCGCGCTCGTCATGCCGTCCTCCCCGCCGCCGCGCCCAGCATCTTCTCGGTCAGGGTGGAGACCACCGTGCCGGGCGAGTCGAGGAAGTAGAAGTGCCCGCCGGGGTGGAACAGGACGGCGCACTCGGCGGTCGTCTGCGCCCGCCACCCCTCCAGCGACTCCTTCGGGGCCTGCGGGTCGTCCTCACCGGCGAGGACGGTGATGGGGCAGTCGAGCGGCGCGTCGGGGGCCGTGCGGTGGCGCTCCCAGAGCGCGAAGTCCGCGCGGAGCACGGGCACCAGGGAGTCCATGACGAACTCGTCGTTGGCTATCTCCTCGTCGATCCCGCCGAGGGTCAGCATCGCGTCGCGGAACTCGTCGTCGGGCAGCGCGTGGAGCTGCCGGATGCCGGTCGCGCCGGGCGCCGCCTGCGCGGACAGGAAGAGGTGGTCGGGGCCGGGCTGCCCCTTGGCGCGCAGGGCCTTGGCGAGCTCGAAGGCGAGCGCCGCGCCGCAGGAGTGGCCGAAGAAGGAGAACGACCCGCCGAGCACGGGCCGCAGCGCGTGCGTCAACACGCTGACCAGCGGGCCGACCTCGGTGAAGGGCTCCTCGGCGATGCGGTCCTGGCGGCCGGGGAGCTGGACGGCGACCAGCTCGACCTCCGGCGGAAGCAGGGCCGCCCAGTCGGCGTAGGCGGTGGCGCCGGCGCCCGCGTGCGGGAAGCAGATCAGCCGGTGCCTGCTCCGGGGCTGCCGGGCGCGCCAGATGTAGGGGGTCTCGCCGGCAAGTTCAGGTGCGGTGGACATGCGGGGCTTCTCCCTAGCTCATCTTGCGCAGTCGGGGGCCGCTCGCCGTGACGATGTCGTCCCAGTGAGCCGCCAGTTCGGCGATGGTCTTGTACTGGAATACCGAGCGAATGGTGAGCTCCACTCCCAGCTCGTTGCGGATCCGGCCGATCAGCCGGGTCGCGAGCAGTGAATTCCCGCCCATGGCGAAGAAGTTGTCGTCGACGCCGATCTGTTCGCGCTTGAGCACCTCGCCGAAGAGGCGGGTCAGGTACTCCTCGCGCTCGCTGCCCGCCGTCCTGGCCTGGCGGGGCGCGTCGGCGGCTTCGGGCAGCCGCTTGTGGTCGAGCCGCCCGGTGGCGGTCCTGGGAAGCTCGTCCAGGACCACGACCGCGCGCGGCACGAGCCGGTGCGGCAGGTGCCGTGCGGTGAGGTCCCGCAGCTCCTCGGGGGTGACCCGGCCGCCGTCCGCGGCCGCCACGTAGGCGACGGGGCCCGCGCCGACGGTGACCACGGCGGCGTCGGCCACCTGGGCGTGCCGGGACAGGACGGCCTCCGCGGCCCGGTGGGCCGCGGTGCCGCGGGTGGTGCCGAGCGGCTCGGGCCGGCCGTCGGCGGTGACGCGGGCACGCAGGCCGGTGCGGAACAGGCGGGCACCGGGCGCGCCGTGCGGGTCGGCGACGAAGTGCGCGGCGGTCAGGGCGCCCTGCCCGAGGTGACCGCGCCCGTACGCGCCGGCGACGTACAGCTCGCCGGTGGCGCCGGGAGCGGTCGGGGCGAGGGAGGGGCTGAGGACGCGGACGCGGGCGGCGTCGGCGTCCAGGGCGCTGACCTCAGGCGCGCCGTCGCGGATCTCGACGGTGCGGCCGGCGCACAGGGCCGTCAGGACGGCGGTGGCGGGCGTCGCGGGGCCCGCCGCCACCGGCTCCGCCCCGGCCTC
>NZ_BNBT01000314.1 GCF_014656095.1 Streptomyces longispororuber | reverse complement strand
GTGGCGGGCGGCGCCGCGGGCGCCCTGCTCGTCCTCCTCGGGCCCGAGGCCGACGGCGAGGACGGCCGCGCGGGCGGGCGCGCCGGCGCGTCCCCCTCCGGGTCCGTGCCGTCCGCGCGGCTCGTGGCCGCGGCGGGCGTCGACAAGAGGGGCACCGACGACCGCAGCGGGGTCGTGCCGCAGCACGCGGCCCAGCGCCCCGAGGGCTGGAAGCCGTGGCGCGGGAAGCTCGGCCACGCGCCGATGGACTGCGCCGCCGACACCCGCGCCGTCGTCTGCCTGCTGACCAACGGCACGTACGCCGCACTGGGCGCCGCCGACGGCAAGCGCCTGTGGGCCTCCGACGGCCGCACCGGCACGGACGACGGCACCGGCGGCGAGGCCTACATCAGCCCCTCCGGCAAGCTCTTCATGCCGGGTGACTCCCTGGTGCCGGCCGTGCGCGGCGGGACCGCCGTCGTGGCCCACGAGGGGCGCCTCCAGGTACGGGACTCCCGGAGCGGCGCCGTACGGTGGTCCGCCGACCCGCCGGACGGCAGGTACTTCACCCGCCCCGTCATCGGCGACGGCCTGCTGCTCGTGGCCGCCGAGGCCGAGCGCTCCGACGACAGCGCAGGCACCGCCCGGGGCGTGGATCTCATGGCCTACGCCCTGAAGGACGGCGCTCCCCGCTGGCGGGCCCCGCTGACCACCGACGAGCTGGCGGGCGCCGAGTGGCACGGCCGGTACGGGCCCGAACTCGTCCGGCACGGGCGGGTCTACGCGGACGCCAAGGAAGGCCTGGTGGCCCTGGACGTCAGGACCGGCCGCCGGGTCGGCGGCGCGTACGACAAGACCCAGTGCCGCTCCGTGATGGCCGTCGGCACGCACATCCTGTGCCCCTCCGTCGTCACCGGCGCCTCCGGCTTCGGCGACGCCACCGAGGAGCCGCAGACCCGGGTGACCCGCCTCGACGCCGCGACCTTCGCGCCCCAGGGCGCCTTCGGCCTGCAGGCGCCCCCCGTCGACGCGGGCGGGAACGTACCGCCGGACGTCGTCGTCAGCGCCGTCGGCCCGAAGACCGCCGTGGCCTACGACGTCCAGCGGCGCAGCCTCCTCGTCGCCGAGACCGGCAAGGGGCGCGTCACCCGCAGGGCGCCGCTGACCGTCGTCGACGACCAGGTCGCGCGCACCGTCTCCTCGCCGCCGCTGCTCGTCGGCGACCGGGCCCTGACCGCCGACAACACCACCCTGCGCACGGTGCCGCTCACGGCCGCCGGCCAGGTGCGGTCCCTGCGGGTGCCGGGCGCGCCGGGCAACCGCGCCCCGCAACACGGGGACGACCTCGGCACCGTCGTCGCCGACCACCTGCGGCCGCCGACGGTCCTGCCGCTCGGCGGGGTCGCGACGATCGTGTACGACCAGGGCACGGTCGTCTCGGTCCGCATCCCGTCCTGAACCCGGCCGCCTCCGTCCTGCCTCACCCCCGCTCTGTTCCCCCCGGGGACGGCCCCCCGTCCCGCTGCCCCCCGGCCCCTGGAGACACCGTGCTCGAACCGCTGACCGGGCCGCCGCGCCACGTCGGCCCGTACCGGCTGCTCGCCCGCATCGGCGCGGGCGGCATGGGCGAGGTGTACCTCGCCCGCTCCCGCCCCGGCACGCCGCTGGTCGCCGTGAAGACCGTGCGGCCCGACCTGGACATCGACCACGAGTTCCGGGTCCGCTTCCGCCGCGAGATCGCCGCCGCGCGCGCCGTGTCCGGGCCGGGCACCGCCGCGCTCCTCGACGGCGACGCGGACGCCGAAGTGCCCTGGCTCGCCACGGAGTACGTCGCCGGGCCCGCGCTCGGCGAGGCCGTGCGGCGGTGCGGCCCGCTGCCCGTGGCC
>NZ_BNBT01000313.1 GCF_014656095.1 Streptomyces longispororuber | reverse complement strand
GCCGGTGCGGTGTGGGGCGGGTGCGCCGCGGGTGCCGGGACGACGGGGCCGGGCGGCGGGGCCGTCGTGGCGGGGAGCCTGCGTGCCAGCGGGCGCAGGACGGCACGGGCCACGGCCCAGCCCGCGGCCGTGGACGCGAGCAGGAGCCCCAGCTCGGACGCCGCGTGCGCCACCCCCCTGAGGTCCGCCCGCGCCAGCGTGACGGAGCCGGTGACACCGGCCGTCCAGCCGGCGACGACGAACAGCGACACCGCCACCGCCACCGGGACCCCGCCGAGGCGTACGACGCCGAGGTCGGCGTCCTCGTCGAAGCTGTCGGCCCGGGCGGCGCCCACCGCGACCAGCAGCCAGAAGCAGATGACGACGGTCAGGGCCGAGCTGAACACCACCCCGGGAAAGCCCACCACCGCACCGACCACATCCCCCATGACCCGGCCCCCTTGACCGCTCGCGCCCGGGAGCCGTCCCCGTCCGGACGCGGGAACGCGTACAGCGCGCTCCGGCATCCGTGCCCGGCCCCCGTTGCTGCCTTTCCATCCTGACCGGTCCGGACGCGTCGGCGCACTGCCCTTTTCCGGCAACTTCCCCGGCCCCGGCGCCCGCGCGCGGGGCCGCCCGGGCTCAGATCCGGTCGGTGACGCGCTCCAGCGGTACGAACTTGAAGTTCTGGTTGCCGCTGGAGCCGGGTGCGCCGTTCGCACCGTTCCTGGCAGACGAACACGCCGCGGGGGAAGGCCGGGCCCAGGTTCGCGGCGCTGGCGTCGATGCCGTCGGTGTCCTCGCAGTCGTCGGCGGCGGTGCCGGACACCACCCCCGAAGCGGCCCAGGTAGGCACCGCTGCCGCGGTCGTACACGGCGAAGTCGTCGCTCCCCTGCGAGGACACGAAGAGCCGGTTGCCCGCGGCCGTGATGCCCTCGGTGTCGGCGGTCAGGTGCCCGCCGGGGCCGGTCGAGTCGAGCCGGGTGCGGGCGGTGCCGTCGCCGGGCTCGGCGCCGTACGTCCAGACGCCGACGTCCTCCTCGCCCACGTACAGCTTGCCGGTGGTCTCGTCGGCGTAGCAGCCCTCCACGGCGGAGCCCGCGTCGAAGAGCCGTACCGAGGTCGCCCGCACGGTGTCGCCGCTGACGGCCAGTTCCCACTGCTCGACGCGGCCGGACGTGGAGTTCGGGTAGGCGTAGAGCTTGCCGGAGCGCGGCGAGGTGTAGAGGCAGACGCCGTGCGCGGTGACCGCGGTGGGCACGTCCGCGAGGTGCCGCAGCCGCCGGGTCGCCGGGTCGATCCGGTACACGTGCAGCGCGCCGTCGCCGCCGGCGGCCTCGTCGTCCGCGGACACCACGACGTTCCCCCGGACGTCGACGTTGTTGCCGTGGTCGCCGTCGACGCGCTGGATCCGGGCGCCCCGGAGGTCGTACACCTCCAGGGCCCCCTTCTTGTCCGTGCCCACGACCACGGACTTCGCCGGGTCGCCGGGGTGCACCCACACCGCGGGGTCGTCCGCGGCGTCCCCGCCGTGCCCCACCGGGGCGGTCTCCACGGTCGCGGTGACGTCGATCTCGACGGCGGCGAACGCGGGGGCGGCTGCCTGCGCGACCAGCGCGACGGCTCCCAACAGGGCGCTCGACGTCAGGGCTGCGGCTCGTACGGTACGGGCGACGGGCACCGGGGCTTCCTCCTCGTCGGGGGTGTTTCGCCATGACCCTGCCAGGATGGGGTCAGCGTCGCGTGAACGCCAGGTGAAGCCCGGGGGGCCCGCCGATTGCCCCGCCCGGGAGTCCCACTCCCTGCGCCGGCGCCGCTCGGGAGTTCAGCCCGTGCGGCCGTCGAGGACGAGCCGCGCGGGAGGGTCCCCCGCGGGGACCGGCCGTGGGCCCGGGGCGCCCGCCGGGCGAGCCGCCACCCGGTCCGGGACGGGGCGGGCCCGGGGC
>NZ_BNBT01000312.1 GCF_014656095.1 Streptomyces longispororuber | reverse complement strand
CCCCCGGTTCCGCGCGGGGCCGGGGACGGCGTGGCGGGGGCGGCCGTGCGGGGGCTCGTCGGCGGGGTCGGCGGAGTCGGCGGCGGGGTCGGCGGCGGGGTCATCGCTCGTCGGCTCCCCTCAGGCGGCCGGCGAGGTACACGGCGAGCAGCACCGAGATCACCGCGACCATCACACAGCCCATCGCCGCCGCGTAGCCGAACTGGCCGTAGCGGAACGCCTCCTCGTACGCGAACAGCATCGGGAGCCGGGTGCGGCCGCCCGGGCCGCCGTTGGTGAGGACGTACACCAGGGCGAAGGAGTTGAAGTTCCAGATGAAGTTGAGCGCCGTGACGGCGAGGGCGATGGGCCTGAGGGCGGGCCAGGTAACGGTGGTGAAGCGGCGCCAGGCGCCCGCGCCGTCCATCGCGGCGGCCTCGTGCAGCTCGCGCGGCACGTTCTGGAGCCCGGCGAGCAGCGCCACGGTGGTCTGCGGCATGCCCGCCCAGACGCCGACGACGATGACGGCGGGCAGCGCGGTGCCGAGGCCGGTCAGCCAGTCGCGGCCGTCGCCGAGGCCCAGGTCGCGCAGGCTCTCGTTGAGGACGCCCGCGTCGGGGTGGTAGACGAGCCGCCACATGATGCCGACGACGACCTCCGGCATCGCCCACGGAACGATCGCGAGGGTGCGGGCCAGCCAGCGGAAGCGGAGGTTCTGGCTGAGCAGCAGGGCGAGGCCGAGCGCCAGCAGGAACTGCGGGACCGTCACCCCGACGGCCCAGAGCAGGCCGATCCGGAACGAGTCCCAGAACAGCGTGTCGTGCAGCAGGTCCTGGAAGTTCAGGAGGCCGATCCACTCGGTGGGCTCGGTGCGGCCCGACTGGGAGTCGGTGAAGGCGAGGGCGATCCCGTACAGCAGCGGGCCGACGCTCAGCACCAGGATCGGCAGCAGCGCGGGCAGCACCAGGAACCAGGCGCCGTGGTCCACGGCCTTGCCGGCGCGCGGGTCCCGGGAGCCGCTGCCGGGCCGCGTCCGCGCGGTCGCCCACGTCACGGAATTGGCTCCTTTTGCCCGGCTGGTGGTGGTTCGGCCGAGCCGACGGCCTCCGTCATCGTGCTGACGCGGCCGGGATACGTCAAGCGCCCGCGCACGCCGGGCGCCCGGCCGGCCAGGGCGAATGCGACACTTGCGCGGCGGCGGGCCCGCGGGGGCCGCCGCGCGAACCACGGTGACGCACGGGGTGCGGGAGGCACGGGATGGACGAGGCACGGGCGCGGGAGGTCCTGGACGCGGCGGGGCTCACGGCGGACGGCGGGGCGGACGCCGGGGCGGGCGGCGCCGAGCTGCTCGCCCTCGGCGAGAACGCGGTGTTCGGCCTCGGCGACCTCGTGGTCAAGGTCGGCCGGGACGCGCCGGAGCTCCTGGAGCGGGCGCGGCGCGAACTGGCCGTCGCGCGGTGGCTCCAGGACCGCGGGGTGCCCGCCGTGCGGGCCGCGGAGGCCGAGCCGCGCCAGGTCCTCGGGCACGCCGTGACACTCTGGCACCGCCTGCCCGCCCCGGTGCGCCCGGCGGGCCCCGCCGACCTGGCCGAGCTCCTGCGGCTGGTGCACGCCCTGCCCGCGCCGCCGTTCGCGCTGCCGCGGCGGGAGCTGCTCGGGGGTGTCGAGCGGTGGCTGCGGCTCGCGGGCGACGCGATCGATCCCGCCGACGCGGCGTACCTGCGGCAGCGGCGGGACGGGTTCGCGGCGGCGGCCGCCGCGCTGGAGCCCCGGCTCGCGCCGGGGCCGATCCACGGGGACGCGCTGCCGCGCAACGTGGTGGTGGGGCCGGACGGGCCCGTCCTGGTGGACCTGGAGACGTTCTCCTCGGACCTGCGGGAGCACGATCTGGTGGTCATGGCGCTCTCCCGTGACCGGTACGGGGTCGGGGGCGACGCCTATGCCGCGTTCGTGCGGGTGTACGGGTGGGATGTGCGGGAGTGGGAGGGGTGTGGGGTGCTGCGGGGGGCGCGGGAGACCGCGAGTTGCGCGTGGGTCGCGCAGCACGCGCCCGCCAATCCGCGGGCGCTGGCCGAGTTCCGCCGCCGCGTGGCCTCGCTGCGCGAGGGCGACACGGCGGTCCGCTGGCACCCGTTCTAGGCCCTCGCGGGGGGCACCCCAGACCCGCCCCTTTCCCGTAACCAGGGGGCTCCGCCCCCTGGACCCCCGACAATCGCGCTG
>NZ_BNBT01000311.1 GCF_014656095.1 Streptomyces longispororuber | reverse complement strand
CGGACCGCCGTCGGCGGCGGCGCCGCGGCGGGCCTCGGCGGCGAGGGTCTCCAGGAGGCGCAGGACCCGCCGGGCGTGGGCGGCGGCCCGCTCGCCCGCCGGGGTGGGGGTGGCGCCCCTGCGGCCGCGGTCGAAGAGGACCGCCCCGATCTTCCTCTCCGTGCCGCGCACCGAGTGCGAGACCGCGGACTGCGTCAGGCCGAGGGCCGCGGCGGCCCCCGAGAAGCTGCGCGCCTGCTCGACGGCGACGACGACCCGCAGCTCGTGCGGGGCGAGATCGTGCTCTGCCACCGGATTCCCCCGTTCACCTGCTCCTATGAGCAGCGTTCATGGTTCGGCTCGTTCCATGAGCCGAACCCTCTGCCGCCCGCCCGCATTCCCGCCGTACGGTCCCGGCCATGACGACCACGACCACCGTGCCGACCATGACCACCATGCCGACCATGACCACCATGAACACCCCGGCCCCCGCGCCCCTCGCGGCCTCCGCCGCCCCGCCCTCCGCCGCGGCCGCCCTCGCCTCCGGCGCCACGGCCGTCACCGTCCACCAGACCGCCCGCCCCCACGGCTTCCCGACCGCGTCGGACTTCGCGTTCGTCACGTCGCCGCTGCCCGTGCCCGCGGCCGGGACCGCCCTGGTGGAGAACCTGTACTGGTCCGTAGACCCGTACCACCGCGAGATGATGGACGGCGACTTCGCGCTGCACGCGCCGCTGGAGGGCCGCACCATCGGGCGCGTCGTCGCCTCGCGCGCGCCGTCGCTGGCCGCGGGCGACCTGGTGTTCCACCGGCAGGGCTGGCGCACGCACGCGGTGGTCGCCCCCGGCGAGGTGCGCCGCCTGCCGCGCCTGGAGGGGGTGCCGCTCTCCGCGCACCTGGGCATCCTCGGCGGCACCGGCCTGACGGCGTACGTCGGCCTGACCCGCATCGCGCGGCTGCGGGCGGGCGAGGACCTGTTCGTGTCGGCGGCCGCGGGCGGCGTCGGCACGGCCACCGGGCGCTTCGCGCGGCTCCTCGGCGCGGGCCGGATCGTCGGCAGCGCGGGCTCGGCCGCGAAGGTCGCCCACCTCACCGAAACCGTGGGCTACGACGCCGCGTTCGACTACCACGACGGGCCGGCCTCCGAGCTGCTCGCGGCCGCCGCGCCCGACGGCGTGGACGTGTACGTCGACAACGTGGGCGGGGAGCAGTTGGAGGCGGCGATCGACGGGCTGCGCGACCGCGGCCGCGTGGTGCGGGTCGGCACGGTCGCGCAGTACAACAGCGCCCGGGCCCTGGCCGCGCCGCGCAACCTGTCCGAGATCGTGGAGAAGAGCCTGCGCATGGAGGGGTTCCTCGTGCGCGACTACCGCGACGTCCAGGACGAGCTGTACGCGTTCGCCGTACCGGCTCTGCGCGACGGCCGCATCGGCCTCGACGAGACGGTGGTGACGGGCTTCGAGCGGATCGTGGAGGCGTTCCTCGGGATGCTGCGGGGCGAGAACGTCGGCAAGATGCTCGTGCGGGCCGCGGGGGCGCCCGAGTGAGACCGCCTCAGTAGACGTCCCCGTCGCGCCAGTCGATGAGGAACGGGTGCGCCGGGTCCAGGTCGGCGCCGCGGAGCATCGGCGGGTCCTCGTCGGGCAGGTGCTGGACGCCGTCGGGGCCGAGGGTGCCGACGGAGCCGGTCCAGGTCACCCAGCCGTGCGCGCGGTACAGCCCCTCGCCCTCGGCGGACGGCGACAGGGCGCCCAGGTCGTAGGCGCGCTCGATGATCCCCTCCAGGGCGGTCATGACCTGCCCGCCGATGCCCTGGCGCTGCCGGTCGGGCCGGACGGCCACGCCTTCCACGTAACCGACGCGCAGGGAGCGGCCGTTGTGCAGCACGCGCCGCTGCACGACCGAGCCGTGTCCGAGCAGCTCGCCGCGGGCGTCGTGGACCAGGGCGTGCATGCCGCCGAGGCCGTGGTCCCAGTCCTCGTCGGAGAAGTCCCCCTCGAAGGCGAGGTCCATCAGGGCGCGCGCGGCGGCGAGTTCGGCGGGGGCGAGGCCGGCGGTGTGCGCGACGCGCGACACGGTCTGCTGGGGCTGTGCGGTCTGCGGGGTCACCGGCTCACGGTACTCAGGCCGTGTCTGAGTACGCATCCCGATTCGCGGGCCCCCGCCCGGCGGCAGAGTCGGCGGCATGAACGGTTCCTCCGGCTCTCACGGGCTCGGCCTCTACGCCCTCAAGCCCTGGTACGCGCGCAGGCTGTCCGGCCTGCGGGGCGCGCTGGCCCGCCGCGCGGTGTCGCCCGACGCGCTGACGGCGGCGGGCGTGGTGTGCGCGGCGGGCGC
>NZ_BNBT01000310.1 GCF_014656095.1 Streptomyces longispororuber | reverse complement strand
CGGCGCCCCATGAGACGGCGCGGGCGGCGGCGGCGGCGGCGGGGCGGGGGGCGGCGCGGGGGGCGGCGCGGGGGGCGGCGCGACTTTGTCAGGACAAATTATTGACAGGGTCAGAGCCGGGCGGCAGGTTGGGGCGCATGCGTATCGGACTCATCGGAACGGGCCGCATCGGCGCCTTCCACTCCGCCGTCCTGGCCCGTGACCCCCGGGTGGAGTCGCTGCTCGTCGCCGACGCCGCCCCCGGGCGGGCGGCCGAGCTCGCGGACCGCGTCGGCGCGCGGGCGCTGCCCTCGGTGGACGCCGTGTTCACGGCGGGCGTGGACGCGCTGGTGGTCACGGCGGCGACGGCGGCGCACGCGGAGCTGATCGGCCGGGGCGCGCGGGCGGGCCTGCCGGTGTTCTGCGAGAAGCCCATCGCGCTCGACCTGCCCGGCACGCTGGCCGCGCTCGCCGAGGTCGAGGCGGCGGGGACGGTGCTGCAACTCGGCTTCCAGCGCCGCTTCGACGCCGGGTACGCGGCGGCCCGCGCGGCCGTGCGCGCCGGGACGCTCGGGCGGCTGCACACCGTGCGGGCCATGACCTCCGACCCGGCGCCGCCGCCCGCCGCCTATCTGCCGCTGTCCGGCGGGCTGTACCGGGACTGCCTGGTGCACGACTTCGACATCCTGCGCTGGGTGACCGGCCGCGAGGTCACCGAGGTGTACGCGACCGGGTCCGACGCCGGGCCCGCGATGTTCCGTGAGGCGGGCGACGTCGACACGGCGGCGGTGCTGCTCACGCTCGACGACTCCACCCTGGCGACGGCCACGGCGACGCGCTGCAACGGCGCGGGCTACGACGTCCGCATGGAGCTGGCGGGCGAGGCCGGGCAGCTCGCGGTCGGCCTGGACGCCCGCACCCCGCTCACCTCGGTCGAACCGCACGGGCCCGCCGCCCCCGACAAGCCCTGGCCGGGCTTCCTTGAGCGCTTCGCCCCGGCGTACGAGGCGGAGCTCGCCGCGTTCGTCGACGTCGTACGCGGCGAGCTGGCGAACCCCTGCGACGGCCGCGAGGCGCTGCACGCGCTGCGGATAGCGGAGGCGTGCGAGCTGTCGCGGGCGCAGCGGCGGGTGGTGCCGCTGGCGGAGATCCCCGGCGGGTGAGGTCCGGCGCGGGGCCGGACCGGGCGCGGCCCCCGCGGCCCGGTCCCGCGGCCCGGTCCCGCGGTTTCGGGTCAGCGCACGGCGCGGACCGTGCCCTGGGCCAGCGCGCACAACGTCTCGGCGCCGTCCTCGTCCACGGCGAAGAGGTCGCAGCGCACCACCGCCCTGCGGCGGCCCGCGTCGGCCACCGTGGCGCGGGCGACCAGCCGCGCGCCGGCGGCGGGGCGGACGTACTGGATGGAGAAGCCGGAGGTCAGGACCGCGGGGCCGAGTGCCGTGCCCGCGGCGAAGGTGATGCTGTTGTCCGCCGCGTACGACAGCACGCCGCCGTGCGCGAAGCCGTTCTGCTGGAGGAGCTCCTCGCGGAGGGCGATCTCCAGCGTGGCCGCGCCGTCGCCGAAGGCCGTGATCTCGGCCCGTACGAGGCGGCTGAACGGCTGGGCGTCGAGGGTGCGCCGGGCGAGGGCCAGGTCGAGGGGCGCGGCGTCATCGGGTGCGTCGGGCATGGACAGACTTCTACCAGTCGGTAACCGCCCTTGGCCACCGCCGCGTTGCTACCAGCGCACGTCGAGTCGCCGCAGACTCCGGATCAGCAGGCCCGGGCGCCAGTCGGTGGGCGTGCCGTCCAGGGCGAGGCCGGGGCAGCGCTCCAGGAGCGAGGCGATCGCGATCCGGCCCTCCAGGCGGGCGAGCGGGGCACCGAGGCAGAAGTGGACGCCGTGCCCGAAGGCCACGTGGCCCTGCGGGAAGCGGCGGATGTCGTGGCCCTGCGGGGCGCGGCGGATGTCGAAGTCGCCCACGACCTCGCCCTCACCGTCCGTCATCTGCCCCACCCCTCCCGGCGTCGCTCCGCACCAGGCGAACGAACGGCCGCACCGCCGTGGTGCCCTCGCGGGACGCCCCAACCCCGCCCCTTCCCGAAACCGGTGGCTGCCGCCCCCGGCCCCCCGCCCCTCTCGTCTGGGGCTCCGCCCCTCTCCCCCGTCATCGGCGCTCCGCGCCTCGTCCTCAAACGCCGGACGGGCTGAACTGCCCTCGACTCGCCGTCGTCGGCCGGACGGGCCGAAATCTCCCCGTCTCGCCGACGACGGCGCCCGGCGGACAATTCCAGCCCGTCCGGCGTTTGAGGACGAGGCCGCCAGGCCGATCACGCCCGCAGGTGACGGCCGTGGGACGCGGGACGCATCCAGCCCGTCCGGCG
>NZ_BNBT01000309.1 GCF_014656095.1 Streptomyces longispororuber | reverse complement strand
TTCAACGTCACGCCCAGCTCACCGGCACGACGCGTCAGCGCACGCGACTGCTCCACGCTCAACGGCACATCGATCTGCCCGGCGCCCGAGGACGCGCCCTGCTCGTCGGAGCCCACGGGCAGCAGCAGCGTGGGCTCGTCGACGCCTTCAAGCTCCTTGGCCCACACCCGCGCGGTCGCCTCGCGGTCCTGACGGGACAGCCAGGCCAGGAAGTCACGGTAGGCCCGCGGCCGGCCCAGGCCGGAGGCATCCCCGGCCGTGCCGTACAGACGCATCAGGTCCTGGATGAGCAGGGGAATCGACCAGCCGTCGAACAGCGCGTGGTGCGCGGTGAAGACCAGTTCCCAGGCGTCGTCGGCCATCTTGATCAGGGACATCCGCACCAGTGGCGCCCTGGAGGCCTCGAAGCGGGTGCGGTGCTCGGTGGTCAGGAACTGCTTCAGCCGCTCCTCGCGCTCCTCGGCGGCGTAGGTGCTCAGGTCCTCCTCGTGCCAGGGCAGCGTGACGCTGCTCTGGACGACCTGGACGCGGTCGCCGGCGCTGTCGGTGGTGAACGCCGCGCGCAGGTTCGGGTAGCGGTCCAGCAGGGCCTGTCCGGCCGCCCGCATCCGCTCCGGCTCGACCGCACCGGCCAGGTGGAAGTCGAACTGCATCTGGTAGGCGTCGAAGGACGCGCCGGCCAGCTCGGTGTGGAAGAG
This sequence comes from Streptomyces longispororuber, assembly GCF_014656095.1. Classification (GTDB taxonomy): domain Bacteria; phylum Actinomycetota; class Actinomycetes; order Streptomycetales; family Streptomycetaceae; genus Streptomyces; species Streptomyces longispororuber. Next base: position 1,725 of record NZ_BNBT01000309.1, on the reverse strand, counting down.
CAGGCCCTCCTGCATCGCGGTCAGCGGCCACACGTCGGCCAGACCCGCGTACGTCTCCTCCCACGTGTCCAGGTCGCCCTGGCCCACCTCGACCAGCGGCACGTCCGACGGCGTCAGTCCGCCCGCCTCCGGCGCGGTCGCGTGCCGGGCGAGGCCTTCGAGGGCGGTGCGCCACAGCTCGGCCAGCTCCTCCACCTCGGCCTGCGTGAACAGGCCGGAGGGGTAGTCGAGCCGGGTGACCAGGCGCGGCCCCTGCTCGCCGTCGGCGACGTACGCGGTGACGTTCAGGGCGGCCAGCGCGGGCATGTCCGCGTCCAGCTCGGCGAGCAGCTCGGTGGTGCCCTCGACCTGGGTGAAGCCCAGGCCCTGGAGGTTCTCCGGCATGCTGCCCGAACCGGCGTAGTGCCCCAGGTAGTTGAAGGAGATCTGGCCGGTGTCGTACCGCTTGAGGACCTCGGCGGTCTCCGGGTTGAGGTAGCGCAGCAGGCCGTAGCCGATGCCCTTGTCCGGCACGGCAAGGAGCTGTTCCTTGACCGCCTTGACGGCCGCACCCGCGGCCGCGCCGCCGGCGAGCGCCTCGGCCACGTCGACGCCCGCCACGTCCAGGCGGACGGGGTACATGCTGGTGAACCAGCCCACCGTGCGGGACAGGTCGGCGCCCGGCGCCGCGGCCTCCTCACGGCCGTGGCCCTCCATGCGCAGCAGCAGCGAGGACTCGTCCACCCCGCGCTGCTCGCGCCACGCGGCCACGGCCAGGGCGAGCGCGGTCAGCAGCCCGTCGTTGACGCCGCCGCGGTAGGCCGCGGGCAGCGTGGTCAGCAGCGCCTCCGTGGCCGCCACCGGAAGGTCCTTGCGTACGTGGGTGACCGTGGCGACGGTGTCGACGGCCGGGTCCAGCGGACGGCTGCCGAGCACCGGGTCGGGACCGGCCACGGCGGAGCGCCACAGGGCCAGTTCCGCGCCGCGCTCGGCGGAGGCGGCCTCGGCGGTCAGGGCGTGCGCCCAGCGCCGGGCGGAGGTGCCCACCGGCGCCAGGTCGGGGGTGCGGCCGTCGCGGACGTCCCGCCAGGCCGCCGCCAGGTCGGGCAGCAGGATGCTCCAGGACACGCCGTCGACGACGAGGTGGTGCAGCACGAGCAGCAGGCGCCCGGCGCGCTCGGTTCCGGCGTCGAACCAGACGAACTGCGCCATGACACCCGCCGCGGCGTCCAACCGGTCGGTGGCGGCGTCGAGTTCGGCGGCGGCCCGCTCGTTCCAGTCCTCGCCCCAGGTGCCGTCCGCGGCGACCCGGTGGACGAGCGGCGCGACGGCGACCGTGCCGGGGCCGGACACCTCAAGGCCCGGCGTCTCGCCGGTGACCAGGCGCGAGCGCAGCATGTCGTGCCGGTCGACGACCGCGGACAGCGTCGCGACCAGGGCGGCCTCGTCCATCCCGGCCGGCAGGTCGACGGCCATCGACATGGTGAACCGGTCGAGCCCCGTGCCGAGTTCCTGGAGCCAGTGCCCGATCGGCAGCAGCGGCGCGAAGCCGGTGCCGCCGCCCTCCAGCTCCTCCAGGACCGGCCCGGCCTCGGTGTCGCCCGCGGCGGCCTCGGCCAGCTCCGCCACGGTGCGGGCCTCGAAGATCTGGCGGGGCGTGACCTCCACGCCCTGCGCCCTCGCCCGGGCGACCACCTGGATGGAGCGGATCGAGTCACCGCCGACGGCGAAGAAGTCGTCGTCGAT
>NZ_BNBT01000308.1 GCF_014656095.1 Streptomyces longispororuber | reverse complement strand
GGCGGAGCCCCAGACGAAAGGGCGGGGGCCCGGGGGCGGCAGCCCCTGGTTTCGGGGAGGGGTGGGCCTGGGGCGCCCCCGCGAGGGCTAGGGGACCGCGCGAGTGGGCGACGGCGGGGCCGGGTCCGGGGCGACGGCCCCGGGCGCGGGCGCCGGGTCGACGGCGGGCCGGTGCGCGGCGCCCTCGCCCCGGGCCCGCAGCCACGCCGTGGTCTCGCTCGGCGGCATCGCCGCGGCCACCAGCCACCCCTGCACCGCGTCACACCCGAGGTCCCGCAGCCGTTCCCAGGTCTCGTCGTCCTCGACGCCCTCGGCGACGACGAGCAGCCCCAGTGAATGCGCGAGGTCGACGGTGCAGCGGACGATCTCCGCGTCCTCGGTGTCGACGGCGAGCCGGGCCACGAAGGACCGGTCGATCTTCAGCTCGCTCACGGGCAGGCGGCGCAGGTGCACCAGCGAGGAGTAGCCGGTGCCGAAGTCGTCGAGCGACATCTTCACGCCGTGCCCGGTCAGCCCGGCCAGCGTGTCCGCGGCCCGCTGCGGGTCCTCCAGGAGCACGTGTTCCGTTATCTCCAGTTGCAGGGCGCCCGCGGGCACCCCGTGGCGGGCGAGGCGCGCGGCGACGGCGCCCGCGAAGCCGGGGGTGTGGACGTCGCGCGGCGAGACGTTCACCGCGACGGGCACGCACAGGCCCTGCGCGCGCCACCGCGCGACCTGGGCGAGGGCCGACTCCAGGACGTACTCGGTGAGGTGGGGCATGAGGCCGGAGGACTCGGCGATGGCGATGAACTCGTCCGGCGGCACCTTGCCGCGCTCCGGGTGCACCCAGCGCACCAGCGCCTCCAGGCCCGCCACCTCGCCGTCGAAGCGGACCTTCGGCTGGTAGTGCAGCTCCACGTCGCCCGCGTCCAGGGCGCGCCGCAGGTCGCCGAGGAGGCCGAGCCGGTCGGGGGTGTTGGAGTCGCGCTTGGACTCGTACACCTCCACGCCCGTGCGGTCCCGCTTGGCCTGGTACATCGCCACGTCGGCGCGGCGCAGCAGGCCCTCGGCGTCCAGGGCGTGGTCGGGGAAGACGGCGAGCCCGGCGCTGGCCTCCAGGACGAGGGTCAGCCCGTCCAGGTCGAGGGGCGAGCCGAGCGCGGCGACGAGCTGGCGGGCGACGCGGGTGGCGGACGTCGTGGAGTCGGCCACGGGCAGCAGCACCGCGAACTCGTCCCCGCCGAGCCGGGCGGCCTCCGCGCCGCGCGGCAGCGCGAGCCGCAGCCGGTCGGCGATCTGGAGCAGGAGCCGGTCGCCGGCGAGGTGCCCGAGGGTGTCGTTGACCGAGCGGAAGCGGTCCATGTCGATGAGCATGAGGGCGGAGCGGGCGCCGACGCGCTCGGCGTCGTCCAGGGCCGTCCAGGTCCGCTCCAGGAGCCACTGCCGGTTGGGCAGCCCGGTGAGCGGGTCGCGGAGCTGCTCCTCCGCCCGGGCGCGGGCGATCCACAGCGTCGAGTCGAGGGCGACGAGCGGGATCGTGAACAGCGGCAGGAGCAGCGGCAGCGACATCGCGACGACGCAGATCAGCGGGGCGATGCCGAGCAGGGCCACGCCGAGCAGGCCCTGGCGGACGAGGGCGGTGCGGGTGACGGTGGGCAGCGCGCCGGTGCGCGGGGCGTGCACGTACCAGAGCAGGACGCGGGTGACGACCAGGTAGGCGACGGCGACGAGGGTGACCTCGGGCGCCGTGTACAGGTCCCAACTCTCGGGGTTCCAGGGCGAGTCGGCGGCGGGCGCGGTGCCGAACGCGGCCATCGTGAGCGCGCCCGCGCCGATGCCGAGGATGTCGACGGCGCCGTGCAGCACGCCCAGGCGCCAGCGGTGGCGGCGGGCGACGCCGACGAGGACGACGACGGTGAGGCTGACCATGCCCGCGGGCATCCAGCCGTACAGGAGCAGGACCGCGACGGTGAGCGCGCCGCCGGAGCCGGTGCCGCCCCACCAGCGGTCGCGGCCGAGCGCGACGAGGTGGCCGACGATGAGGCCGGTCAGGACGGCGAGCGACCAGCCGACGGCCCCGGACGGGAACAGCGGGTGGCCGCCGGTGAAGGCGTGGAAGAAGCCGGTGCCGAGCACGACCGCGGCGGCCGCGACGACGGCCGTGGGCAGGAGCTGCCAGCCGCGCCCGTCGAGCTCGCCGTGGTCACCATGGTCGCCGGGGTCCCTGAGTTCCCGGGGGTCCCTGAGTTCCCTGGGGTCCCGAGGGTCCCTGACGTTGCTGGGTTCGGCGGTCCGCTCCTGCGCCCCGCGCCCGCCGCGCCACCGTGCGCGCCCCCCGGCCGCGTCACCACGCGCGCCGGGGGCCGCGCCGCCGTGCACGCCAGGAGCCGGGCCGCCGCGTGTGCCGGGAGCCGTGCCACCGCGTGTGCGGGGGGCCGCGCCGCCATGCACGCCGGAAGCCGGGCCGCCGTGCACGCCGGAAGCCGGGCCGCCGCCTGTGCCGGGAGCCGTGCCACCGCGTGTGCCGGAAG
>NZ_BNBT01000307.1 GCF_014656095.1 Streptomyces longispororuber | reverse complement strand
GGCGAGGGCGAGCAGGCCCCGGCCGGAGGGGCGCCGCGGCGGCTCGGGGGCGGCCCGGGGCACCGGTGGCTCCTGGGCGGTGGTGCGTACGGCGGCGAGGATGCGCCGGCGCAGATCGGGGGGCGCGGGCACGGTGGCGGCGCGGGCGAGGCGCACCAAGTCCGCGGCGAGCGCGCGCACCTCCTCGGCGCACCGCGCACAGCCGGCCAGGTGCCGCTCGAAGCGGCGCGCCTCGGCAGGGCCGAGGGCGTCGAGCGCGTACGGCACGGCGAGGGAGTGCAGCGGGTGCACGGCGTCGCCGAGCCGCAGGCGGCCCAGGTACCGGCGCAGCGGTCCGGGTCCGGCAGCGCTCACGCGGCGGCGCCCAGGCAGTCGCGCAGCCGCAGCAGGCCGTCGCGCATCCGGGCCTTGACGGTGCCGAGCGGCACGGAGAGGCGGCGGGCCACCTCGCGGTAGGTGTAGCCGTCGTAGTAGGCGAGGGTGAGCGCCTGGTGCTGGAGGTCGGTCAGGCGCTCCAGGCAGCGGCGCACCCACTCGCGCTCCAGGCTGCCCTCCACCTCCTCGGCGACCTGGTCGAAGGCCGGGCCCTCGCCCCGCTCGGCGACGCGCCGCTCCCGCTCCCCGGCGGCGCGGGCGCTGCGCACCCGGTCGACGGCCCTGCGGTGGGCGAGCGTGAGGATCCAGGAGAGGGCGGTGCCGCGCGCCGGGTCGAAGCGGCCCGCGGTGCGCCAGAGTTCGAGCAGCACCTCCTGGGCCACCTCCTCGGCCTGCGCCGGGTCCCGCAGGACGCGGCGCACCAGGCCGTAGACCGGCCCGGAGACCAGCCCGTACAGCTCCTCGAAGGCCTGGTGGTCGCCGTGGGCCACCCGGGGCAGCAGTGCGTCGGCGTCCATGCCGTCCCCCTCTCCCGGTGGTGCCGGGCGCTCAATTCTGGCCCCGGCGGGGGTGCGGGGCGAGCCCCCGGACCGGATGGGCACCCGGGGAGATTCCCGGGCCCGCGACCCGTCCGGCGCCGCCCCGGCTCCGAATGGTGGGCATCAGACGGACCGCGCCCGCCCGACGCGCGGCCCGTACCGCCGAGATGAGGACGGACGCGATGACAGCAGTCGTCACCAGCCGTGCGAGGCGACGCCGGAGCCGTGGCGTCGCCGCGCTCGTCTGTGGTGCGCTGGCCGCCGGGGGGCTCGCAGCCGCCGGGGTCAGCACGCTCGAACCGGAGGCCGCGCACGCCTCCAGCCACCGGGAGGCCCCGCTGATCTCGGGGCAGCCGCAGTACGACACCACGGACGTGTACGCGTTCGTCAGCCCCGACCGGCCGGACACGACGACGATCGTCGCGAACTGGACGCCGTTCGAGGAGCCGACGGGCGGCCCGAACTTCTTTCCGTTCCCCGACGACGCCCAGTACGACGTGCACATCGACAACGACGGCGACGCGCAGGGCGACCTGCTCTACCGCTGGACGTTCGACACGCGCACGAGGAACGGGGACACGTTCCTCTACAACACCGGTCCGGTCACGAGCCTGAAGGACCCGGACCTGAACGTCACGCAGACGTACGACATCGACCTGCTGCGGCTGAGGGACCAGCGGACCGTCTCCACCACGAAGGTCGCCGACGACCTGCCGGTCGCGCCCTCGCACGTCGGCGGGGCCTCCATGCCCGACTACGGCAAGCTGCGCGACCAGGCCGTGCGCGAGGTCCGCGGCGGCGGCACCGCGTTCGCCGGGCAGGCCGACGACCCCTTCTTCCTGGACCTGCGCGTCTTCGACCTGCTGTACGGGGGCGACCTGTCGGAGGTCGGCCGGGACACGCTCGCCGGGTACAACGTCAACTCGGTGGCGCTCCAGGTCCCGAGCGCCGCGATCCGGCAGTCCGAGAAGCAGCCGACGGTCGGCGTCTGGTCCACCACCCAGCGCAGGAACGCCGCGGGCAAGTGGACGCAGGTGTCCCGGCTCGGCGCGCCCCTGGTGAACGAGGTCGTCGTCCCGGTGAAGGACAAGGACAAGTTCAACGCGTCCGCGCCGTGGAACGACGCGGACTTCCTGCCGTACGTCCAGAAGCCGGAACTGGCGCGGCTCGTCGAGAAGTTCTACAAGATCAAGGCGCCCGACGAGCCCCGCGAGGACCTCGTGTCGGTGTTCCTCACCGGCGTGAAGGGGCTGAACCAGCCGCCGCACGTGCGGCCCGCCGAGGCGCTGCGCCTGAACACCTCCGTCAAGCCCGCCGCCGCGCCCGAGCGGCTCGGCGTGCTCGACGGCGACAACGCGGGCTACCCGAACGGGCGGCGGCTCGCCGACGACGTCCTCGACATCTCGCTCCAGGCCGTCCAGGGCGAACTCGTCGGCAACAAGAACGACCTGGGCGACGCCGTGGACGCCAACGACCGGCCCTTCGGACGCTCCTTCCCGTACCTGGCGCTGCCCACGGCCGGTTCGCGCGGTCCGGTGGCCGACCAGGACGGCCGGGGCGCGCGGGACGCCCTCGACGGGGGCGCGGCGCCGATGCGCTCTACCGGCTCGTCGGACATCACCGGCCCCGTCCTGATCGCGTCCGCCGCGTCCGGCGGCGCCGGGGTGCTGCTCATCGCGCTCGGCATCGCCTGGTGGCGGCGGGCGCGGGGCAGCGGTGCCGCACCCGGGGGTGGCTGACGTGGGCCGCGTCCCG
>NZ_BNBT01000306.1 GCF_014656095.1 Streptomyces longispororuber | reverse complement strand
GGCCGCCACCCATGGGACGGGCGCCCCACCGCAGCGGTGGGGCGCCCTTCCCATGGGTGCCGGTGTGTTCTCCGTATTCCTGGCGGAGCGGTGCTCGGGTGTGCGCCGCTATTCCGCGATTTTCGTGCGGCCGACCCAGCGCAGCTTCAGCGGTCCGGAGGTGTCGCCCGCCGGTGCGTGGGTGCGTACGTCGCCGAACGGGGCCGGCGCGTCGATGAACTCGTAGTGTTCGTAGCCATTCCCGTGCCGAATCTTGATCTTCTCCGGGGAGCAGATCACTTCGTTGAGTTCGGTGAGGACGACAGTTCCGGAAAGGGTGCTCGGGCCGCCTTCGAGGTGGACGGAGTTCAACGTGATGGCGGAGATGGAGTTGTCGATTCCTCGCATGGGTCACCTCTCGTCTTGGCACCTCGGACTCGGAAGAATTGTTCTGTGCCCGCGGCGGCTTCGGATAGCCCCGGGGCACCCCTCAATGACCCCTATGTCGCGGGGCGGTGGCCCGATCTCTTCACGGCCGCACAGCCATCGGCGCGGCTTCCGGGCGACGCGGCGGCCCGGGCGTCAGCGCCACCCCGTCCGCCTCCGGGCGCCCCGCGTCCCCCTGCGCCCGGCCGTTCGCCCCCCGGCGGGCCGGCCGCCGGGCCGGGTCCGTGCCGGCCGCGAGCGCGCTGAACTTCTCGCCCAGCGGCTGGATGACGTTCCTCTCCACCTCGTAGTAGCTCGTCAGCGCGGACAGCGGCACCCGGCGCAGGTGCCAGCGGCCGGTGAGCGTCCGGCCCACCGCCTCGTCCGGCGTGAAGTGGCCGGTCAGCCAGCCCTCGTGCTCGCCGTCGAGGGTGTGCTCCAGGCGGAAGTGGTTGAACAGGCTCTGGGCGGTGGTGCGCACCGTCTCGTGCGGGTCCTGGGGGCGCGGGTCCGCCACACCGAACCAGCACTCGGGCTCCGCCGCGTCCTTGACGTAGGCGTCGTTGAAGCCGAGCCACGGCCAGACGAAGGCGATGTGGCGCGCGTGCGCGGTGCGCACGTCGTCCGCGCGCTCTCCCTCGCCGATCCGGTCTGCGTCGATGTAGAAGCGGCCGAGCCAACTCGGCAGCCACAGGTAGTAGGGGTAGGAGCTGTCGTCCGAGAGCAGATAGCTGTTCGCGTTCGAGAAGAGTTCGTTCCCGGCCACGGGGTGCAGCCGCACGCCGTACTCGGGCAGGCTGAAGCGGACACTCAGCACCTCGAAGAACGACCGTACGTCCTGGAAGTAGGCGGCCAACGTGTCATAGGCACCCGCGGCTTCAGCGGCTATTTCCTTACGGAAGATCATGGTTGTCCCTCCGGCGTGCTCGGGCGTCGCGGCCGGGCCCGAAAAAAGCGCGGCCCCCGCGTGTGTTAAGACGGATACGTGAGCGCGACTGTAGATCAACAGCACCGTGCGGTACACCATGCAAGGGCAAATACCATGACGCTGCGTCAGCATCACGCGGACAACCCGCTGTTCCTCGACACGGCGATAGTGGGGGCCGGAATCGGCGGCTGTCTCCTGGCCGAACGCCTGCTCTGCCACGAGGAATTGCCCACCCCGCCGCCCGGCGGTCAGGTGGCCCTCTTCGAACGCTCCCACCGGGTGGGCGGACGGCTGTGGTCGGTACGGCTGGGACAAGCCGACGGGGGAGCGGCGGACGCGGGCGCAGGGGGCGCGGCAGGGACCGACGGGGGAGAGGGTCGAGGGCCGGACGGGACGGGCCTCGTCGCCGATCTCGGGGCCATGCGGCTGCACCGCGGACTGCGCCGGGTCCTGGAGGTCGTCGACCGCGCCGGACTGACCCCGGACCTCGTGCCCTTCGACTTCGGCCGCCCCGAGAACCTCGTCCACGTCCGCGGCGTGCGCCTGCGCCGGCGCGACCTGGCCGACCCCGCGCGGGTCCCGTACGACCTCACCGGGGAGGAGCGCGGCCTGGACCCGGACGCCCTGGTGCTCCGCGCGGCGGAGCGGCTCGTGCCCGGCTTCACCGGGCTGCGCCTGAGCCACCACGAGGCCCTGGAGCGCGGCGACACGCGCCGGGCCGCGGACACCGCCGCCGCGTTCCGGGCCCGGTGCGCCCGGGCCGCCGTGGCGGGCCTGCCGTCGGCGCGGACGACGTACGGCGAGGCGCTGCGCGCGGTCCTCGGCGCGGAGGCCTTGGCGCTCGTGCACGACACCGGCGGCTACGACACGGGCACGAGCCGCGAGAACGCCGCCGAACAGCTCGGCCTGCTGTTCCGCACCCCGCCCCACGCCGAGTACGTCACCCTGCGGCACGGCATGCAGCGCCTGCCGCTCGCCCTGTGCGGGCGCTTCACGGCCGCGGGCGGCACCCTGCGCCTCGGCCACCGGCTCCTGCGGATCGACCGGGCGGAGCAGCACGCGGGCCCGGCCGGGCAAGGGCGGGGCACAGGGGTGCGCGCGGGCACCGGCCGGGATGCGCCGCGCGCCCGCTACCTGCTGACGTTCGCCCTGGAGGACGCGCGCGGCCGCGCCACCGGTGAGCACGTCCGTGTGCACGCGCGCACCGTCATGCTCGCCCTGCCGCCGGGGGCGCTGCTCCGTCTGGCGCCGGACGGGCTGCCGTTCACCCCGCGGCTGCGCCGGGACCTGGCCGCCGTGGAGGCCGTGCCCGCCCACAAGCTGTTCCTGCTGTACGCCTCGCCGTGGTGGCACGGCCTCGGCATGACGCGCGGGCGCGCCACCACCGACCTGCCGCTGCGGCAGCTCTGGTACGGCGGTACGTGCCCGCCGCCCGGCCCGCCCCGCGCCGGCGGCCCCGGGCTGCTGCTCGCCGCCTACCCGAGCGGGCCCGCCACCGCGGCCTGGGACGCGCT
>NZ_BNBT01000305.1 GCF_014656095.1 Streptomyces longispororuber | reverse complement strand
GCCGAGATCTGGCAGAACGTCCTCGGCGTCGACCGCGTCGGCGTCCACGACAGCTTCTTCGAACTCGGCGGCGACTCGCTGCGGGCCGTCGCCCTGGTGGGCGCGTTGCGCGAGGCCGGTTACGAGGTCGCCGTACGCGACGTCTTCGACCGCCGCAGCGTGGCCCGGCTCGCCGAACTCACCGGTGAGGCACGGGCTGAGGCCGTCGCCGACCACCGCGTCGCACCCTTCGAGCTGATCTCGGACGAGGACCGGGCGCTGCTGCCCGGGAACGTCGTCGACGCGTACCCGCTCGGGCAGAACCAGCTCGGCATGGTCATCGAGATGCTGGCTGACGACAGCCAGAACAACTACCACAACGTGTCGTCGTTCTGGGTCCGGGACGCGGCGCCGTTCTCCGCTGAGGCCTTCGCCGAGGCGGGCCGGCGGATCACGGCCCGGCACGAGATCCTGCGCACCTCGATCGACCTGTCCGGCTACTCGCGCCCGCTCCAGCTCGTCCACGACCGGGCCGAGATGACCATGGGCGTGCACGAGCTGACCGGGCTCGACGCCGACGCCGCGCGCGCGGAGGTCGCCGCGTTCGGCGAGGGCGAGCGCGCCAACGCCTTCGACATGGCGCGGCCCGGCCTGATGCGCTTCCACGCGCACACCACCTCGCACGGCGGCTGGTGGATCTCGGTCACCGAGTGCCACCCCATCATGGAGGGCTGGAGCTACCACTCGCTCCTCATGGAGGTCGTCACGACCTACCTGGCGCTGCGCGACGGCCGTGAGCCCGAGGCCGAGGAGACCCCGGACGTCCGCTTCGCCGACGCGATCGCGGCCGAGCTGAAGGCCCTGGACTCCGCGGAGGACCGCGCGTTCTGGGCGGACCTGGTCGGCTCGCACGCCAAGCTGACGCACCCCGAGGGCTGGGGCGACCCGGCCGCCGGCCAGCACGCCAGCTACAAGGCGGGCTTCAACTGGCGCGACCTGGAGCCGGGCCTGCGCGCCCTGGCCGCCGCCACCGACACCTCCATGAAGGCCGTCATGCTGGCCATGCACCTCAAGGTCATGAGCCAGCTCACCGCCGAGACGTCGTTCCACACGGGCCTCGTGTGCGACACCCGGCCCGAGGTCCTCGGCGCCGACCGCGTGTACGGCATGTACCTGAACACGCTGCCGTTCCCGTACACCCGCACCGCCGCCACCTGGGGCGACCTGCTGCGCCAGGTCTTCGACGCCGAGGTGCGCATGTGGCCGCACCGCGGCTACCCGCTGCCCGCCGTGCAGCGCGAGTGGGGCGGCACCGGCCGCCTCATGGACATCTACTTCAACTACCAGGACTTCCGTCAGCTCGACACGGACCTGGTGGACGCGCTGTCCGGCATGGACGACAGCCCCACGGAGTTCCCGCTCACCGTGTCGTCGCGCGCCGGGCACGTGATCCTCACCGCGAACCTGCGCTCCGTCTCACGGGAGAACGCCGACCGCCTCGCGGGCATGTACCGCGCGGTCCTGGAGTCCATGGCGCGCGAGGGCGCCGCGGGCGACGCGCGCGCCGTCTACCTCCCCGAGGGTGAGCGGGAGGCCGTCCTCCCGGCCGCCGTGCGCTCCTCGGAGGTCACGGCACTGGCGCACGAGCTGTTCGAGGCCCGCGCCGCCGAGCGGCCCGAGGCCGTCGCCGTCACCGCCGGTTCGGTGTCCCTGTCGTACGGGGAGCTGAACGCCCGCGCCAACCGCATCGCGCACCTCCTGCGCGACCGGGGCATAGGCGCCGAGGACCTGGTGGGTGTCCACCTCCAGCGCGGCGCCGACCTCATGCCCGCCATCCTGGGCGTCCTGAAGTCCGGCGCGGGCTACCTCCCGCTGGACCCGGCCAACCCCATGGACCGCCTCGGCTACGTCCTCGCCGACGCGGGTGCCCGCGTGGTGCTGACCACGTCCGACCTCGCCGGGAACCTCAGTGAGGTGTACGACGGCCAGGTGCTGGTCCTCGACGCCGCCGACACGGCCGCCGAGCTGGACGCCCGGCCCGTGGACAACCCGGCCCTCGTCTCGGGCCCGGACAACCTGATCTACACGATCTACACCTCCGGCTCGACCGGCAAGCCCAAGGGCGTGGCCCTGACGCACACCAACGTCGTGCGCCTGATGTCCACCGCCCAGGACCACTACGCCTTCGGCACCACCGACGTGTGGTCCATGGCCCACTCCTACGCCTTCGACGTCTCCGTCTTCGAGATGTGGGGCGCCCTCGCCTTCGGCGGCCACCTCGTCGTCGTACCCAAGGACGTCACCCGCTCCCCCGACGAGTTCATCGACCTGCTCGCCGACCACGGCGTCACCGTCCTGAGCCAGACGCCGACCGCCTTCCGCTCCCTCGTCACCGCCGCCGCGGGCGGGGACCTCCGGCTGGGGCGCCTGGCACTGCGTGCGGTGGTCTTCGCGGGCGAGAAGCTGGAAGTGGCCCAGCTCAAGCCGTGGACGGACCGGGTGGGTCTGGACCGGGTCGCGCTGGTGAACATGTACGGCATCACCGAGACCACCGTCCACACCACCTACCACCGCCTCGACGACCACGACCTCGCCCGCCCGGCCATGAGCCGCGTCGGCCACCCCCTCGCCGACCTCGCCGTCTACCTCCTGGACGCCCACGGCCACCCGGTCCCGCTGGGCATCCCCGGCGAGATCCACGTCGCCGGACCGGGTGTCGCCCGCGGCTACCTCAACCGGCCCGCGCTGACCGCCGAGCGGTTCGTCCCCGACCCGTTCAGCGGGGTGCCCGGCGCCCGCATGTACCGCAGCGGCGACGTCGCGCGCCGCCTGCCCGACGGCAGCCTCGAAGTCGTCGGCCGCATCGACGACCAGGT
>NZ_BNBT01000304.1 GCF_014656095.1 Streptomyces longispororuber | reverse complement strand
CCCCGGCCCTGGTGCCGCCCGTACGGGGCCCGGCGTCCCGCGCGCCGGTCCTCGACGGGCCGGTGCGCGGCAGGGGGGTGCCCGGCGCGGGCCGGCGCTGGGTGCGCTGCTCGGCGTACTCCTCGGTGAGCCGGCCCGTCGGGCGCTCGTGCTGCTCCTGGCGCGGCGCGGGCGGCCGCACCTCGGAGAGCCCCTGCGCCTCGCGGGCCGCGATCTCCTTCAGCCGCAGCGACAACTGCAGCGTGCTGGGACGTTCCTCCGGGTCCTTCGCGAGACAGGCCCGCAGCAGTGGCGCCAGCGCGTCGGGCACGCCGCGCAACTGGGCCTCCTCGTGGACGACCCGGTACAGCATGACCTCGGAACTTCCGTGCCCGAAGGGCGAGTCCGCCATGCAGGCGTACGCGAGGGTGGCGCCGAGCGCGAACACGTCCGTGGCGGGCGTGACGGCGGCCCCGCGCACCTGCTCGGGCGCGAGGAAACCGGGCGACCCGACGGCCGTGCCCACGTGCGTCAGCGTCGAGGCGCCGGTCGCCCAGGCGATGCCGAAGTCGATGATCCGCGGCCCCTTCGGGGACAGCAGGATGTTCGAGGGCTTGAGGTCCCGGTGCACCACACCGGCCTCGTGCACGGCGACGAGCCCCTCCGAAAGCGCGGCGCCGATGACGGCGACCTCCGCGGCGGACAGCGGGCCCTCCGCGGCGACCTTGTCGTGCAGGGAGGGGCCGGGCACGTACTGGGTGGCGAACCAGGGGCGCTCGGCCTCCAGGTCGGCGGCCACAAGGCGGGCGGTGCACCCGCCCCGGATCCGCCGGGCCGCCGAGACCTCCCGGGCGAAGCGCGAGCGGAACTCCTGGTCCTCGGCCAGGTCCGGCCGGATCACCTTCAGCGCCACCCGCTGCCCGCGACGGTCGGAGCCCAGATAGACGACACCCATCCCGCCGGCGCCCAGCCGCCTGTGCAGCCTGAACGAGCCGACGACACGCGGGTCCTCGCGCCTCAGGCGCATCATCGCCATGTTCATCCCCGCTGCCCGGTCCGTCTGACGAGCCACAGCTTACGTTTCCACGGCCCGGGCCGTGCAGAGGCCGCGCCCTCACGAGCCGATCGATTGTCAGTGCCCGGTGCGAAACTTGAAAAGTGGTCAGGTGGCGCGCGCCCAGGGCTCATGGCCGCCACCCGCACCCCCAACCACCCGCCATCGAAGGGGGATTGATCCCGTGAAGGGTGATCGCGTGGAGATCGTCGTGGACGCCGGGGACACGACGCGGACGTACGAAGTGGTGGCGAGCCGGGCAGGCCGCCGTGTGGAGACCGCCGTGCGCAGGGGAGTGGTGGAAGTGAGCGAAGTCACCCGCAGCGGCTCCGTGGTGCGCACCGCGCGGTTCATGGCCACCCGCGTCCTGGCCCTGGTGGAGCAGCCCGTCCCCAGAGAGGACACCTCGGAACGAACCGGACGTCCCCTCGGGGAAGACCCCGAGACCTAGTCAGGACCTAGGTCCCCGTCTCCACCCACGGGAGTACTTGTGTGACGAGCGGTCATCCTCCGGGAGGCCCGGCAAGCGGTACGAGGGCATGACGTGCGGCATGCCCCCCGGCGCCTAGATTTGAGGTCAAGCGGCGGGTGCAGCACTCGTCCCCCGAGGTCAGACACCCGCCGCTGCCCTTCGCACCACACGCGGCACAGGTACCGAACGCACCATACGAACCGCACGAAACACACGAACCTCCGACGGAACAACGGTTCCGGACGGATCAACAAGAGAAGGTCAGGAAGGGAGGGAGACCATGGCGGACACCGCGCCGCGGACGATGATCCGCACGCACGGACGCAAGCTCTCCACCCTGGGCGTCCGGCCGTCAGGCACCCGCCACCCCTTGGTGGCGACGCTCATGGTCCTCCCCCTGGCCGCCCTGCTGACGGTCGCCTTCGGCGGCTGGGAGGCAGTGGTCACACAGGCGTCGTCCGTGGGCGTGATGCTGGGGCGCTGAGCGGCGCCCCGGGCCCGGAAGAGCGGTCCGGGCGGGGACATCCGGCCATGAAACCCCGTGGGGACGGGGGTGCGGCGGACGGCACACAGCCCGCGTAGCTGGGGAGCTACGCGGGCTGTCTTGTTCCCCCGGCCTCCCCCTGCTGCCTCGTTCCCCCCAGCCGCCGGGTCCGCGTCCAGGGCCACGGCGGCATCCCCAGCCCCTCCGGCGTACCGGCGTACGGGCACGAGGCGCGGGCTCTCGAAACGCCTAAGGCCCCGGGGGCGCGGATCCTGGCGCGGAAGCGGAACCCGGGTGCGCGGCTCCTGGCGGGGAGAAGGACCGCCCGCGCGCGGAGCGCGCTGCCGGAGGCGGCGGGACGCCCCGCGAGCCCCACCCCGTACGCTCACGACGAACCCGAGCCTTCCCCCAAGGCCTCCGTGACCATGGCCCCCGCCCCCAGGACCCCGTGACCCTCCTCGCCGCCCTGACCACGCACGCCGAGCTCCACGCCCCGGCGTCCGGCACCGGCACCCAGCCCGCCACCGTCCTGGCCGACCGTCCTGACGCCCTGGTCGTGCGCCACGGCGACGTCGTCGCCAAGGCCCACGCCCCCGGCACCGACGAGCGCCACCTCGCCGCCCGCCTGGCCGCCGCGGCCCATCCGGCCCTCGCCGACACCCTTCTGGCCCCCCTCGCGGCGCACGCCGCCCGCCTGTACGACCGCCTGGTCACGCTCTGGCCGTACGGTGCTCCTGTCGACCGGGACGACCCGGACGCCGCGCCCTGGGAGGCGGCCGCCGCCCTCCTGGCGCGCCTGCACCGCACCCCGCCCGCCGAGCTGCCCGCCGCTCTGCCGGACATGAGGGGCCCGCGGAAGGCGGCCCGGGCCCTCGCCCGCCTGCGCGCGGCGACGGCGACGGCCCC
>NZ_BNBT01000303.1 GCF_014656095.1 Streptomyces longispororuber | reverse complement strand
CGTGGAGGCGCACGGTACCGGTACGCAGACGGGCGACCCGGCCGAGTGCGTGGCGCTGGGCCGGGCCCTGGGCGCGGACCGCACGGTGGGCCCGCTGCCCATCGGGTCGGTGAAGTCCAACCTCGGGCACCTGGAGCCCGCGTCGGGCATGGCAGGCCTTTTCAAGGCCCTCGCCGTGCTGCGGTACGGCAGCATCCCGCCCTCGCTGCACCTGGATCCGCTCAACCCCGACATCGACTTCGCCGGGCTGCGGCTGGAGCCCGTCGCCGAGACGCTTCCGCTGGCGCCCGCGGCGGCGGCGCAGCAGGACCGGCGCTTCGTGGGCGTCAACTCCTTCGGCTTCGGCGGGGCCAACGCCCATGTGGTCCTCGCGCCGCCGCCCGCCGCGTCCGCGTTCAGCCTCCCGTCCTCCGACTCCGCCCTCCCGTCCACCGCCTCCCCCGCGAGTCCCGCGTCCGCCGTCTCCCCCTCCATCCCCCCGCCCGCCACCTCCCCCTTCGGTCCGCCGCCCGCCATCCCCCGCCCCGCCCCGGACCCGGACGCGGCACCGCGCCCCCTCCCCGTCATCGCCTCGGGGCGCACCCCGCGGGCGGCCGAGGAGGCGGCGCGGCGGCTGGCCGCCCGGCTGGTGGGTGTCACGCCGCGGGAGTACTACGACATCGCGGCCACCACCAGTCTCCGCCGGGGCGTGCACCGCTGCCGCCGGGTCGCGCTGGCGGCGTCCGCGCACGAGGCCGCACGGCTGCTGTCCGACACGAGCACCTCCGGCACCGGCGCCCTCGACGCGGGCACCCGCGGCACGGGCACCGCCGACGTCGAAGCCTCCGCCGCGGGCACCTCCCCCGCCAAGACCTCCGCCGCAGGCGTCCTCCACACCGCCGCCTCCGGCGAAGCAGTCGAGCGCGGGCACGTCGCGCTCGTCTTCGCGGGCAACGGTTCGCCATGGGCGGGCATGGCCGCCGACCTGCTCGGCGACCCGGTGTTCCACGCCGAGGTGGACGCGGTGGACGTCGCGCTCGCGCCCCGGCTGGGCTGGTCGGTGGCCGAGCAACTGGGCCGGCCCGCGGACGAGTGGGCGCTGGGCACCACCGAGGTCGCGCAGCCGCTGCTGTTCGCGGTGCAGGCCGGGATCACCGCGGTCCTGCGCGACCGGGGCGTGCGGTGGCGGGTCGCGCTCGGGCACAGCGTCGGGGAGGTGGCCGCCGCGTACGCCGTCGGGGCGCTGACCCTGCACGAGGCGGCGTGGGTGGTCGCCGTGCGCAGCCGGGCCCAGGCGGTCACGGCCGGGCGTGGCCGGATGGCCGCGGTGGGGCTGTCGCCGGCCGAGGCGCGCAAGGCGCTGGAGCCGTACCCACGCCTGGTCGTGGCCGCGGTGAACAGCGCCCAGGACGTGACGGTCGCCGGGCCGGTGAACCACCTCAAGTCGCTGGGCGACGAGTTGGCGGGCCGGGGGGTGTTCTTCCGGCTCATGGACCTCGACCACGCCTTCCACAGCCCGGCCATGGAGGCGGCCCGGGCACCGCTGGCGACAGGCCTCGCCGGGCTGGCACCGCGCGGCGACGCCGCGGCGTTCGTCTCCACGGTGACCGGGGGCCCGGTGTCCGCCGACGGGCTGGACGCCGACTACTGGTGGCGCAACGTGCGCGAGCCGGTGCGGTTCGCGGACGCCGTCGGGCACGCCCTGGACACGGGCGTCGACGTGCTCCTGGAGGTCGGTCCGCACCCGGTGCTGCGGACGTATCTGCGCCGGATCGCCGCCGGCCGCGAGCGGGTGGCCGTGCTCGGCACGCTCAGCCGCGACGCCGACGGACCGGGCGCGCTGCGCAGGTCGGTGGAAGGGCTGCTCGCGGCCGGGGCGGAGACGGACTGGGCGCGCCTGTTCCCCCGCCCCGCGCGCGTGGCGGAGCTGCCCGCCTACCCCTGGCAGCGGGAGCGGCACTGGAGCGGCTCCCCGTCGCAGTGGATCGCCAGCAGCGGTGCCGGGCGCCTTGACCACCCGCTCCTCGGCGAGCGGCTGCCGAGCGCGGAACCCTCCTGGCAGGGGCCGGTCGAACCCGCGCTGGTGCCCTGGCTGGCCGACCACAAGGTGGCCGGGTCCGTGGTGTTCCCCGCGGCGGGGTACGTCGAGATGGCCCTGGCCGCGGGCCGGCGGGTCCTCGACGGCCCGGTGGAACTGGCCTGGCTGGAGATCAGCCGCCCGCTGGTGGTCCCCTGGGACCGGGCCGGGGACGTCCGCGTCCAGCTCGCCTGCTCGCCCGACGACGGCATGGTGACCGTCACCAGCACCGAAGCGGCCGAAGGCGGGGACGACGGCGACCCGCCGCCCCGGCCGCACGCCCGGTGCCGCGTCCGCGAGCTGATCGGCCGCTCCCCCGCGCGGGTCGACCTGACGGAGGTGCGCGCCCGCTGCCCGCGCCGGGGCGACCCGGACGCCCAGTACCGCGCCCTGGCCGCGAGCGGTCTGGACTACGGTCCCGCGTTCCGCCAGCTCGTACGGCTGCACATCGGGCAGGGCGAGGCGCTGGCCGCCTACCGGCACACCACGGACGCGGCCGACACCGCGCGGTACGTGGCGCATCCGGCGCTGCTGGACGGCGCATTGCAGGCCTGCGCGCCCCTCGTGGCCGCGCGGGCGGGCGACGGGCAGAGCTGGCTCCCGGCCTCGGTCGGGGCCGTCCGGGTGTGGCGCAGCCCGGCCGCTGCGGGAGCGATCCACGTCCGCGACCGTACGAACACCCCGGCCGCGGCGGGAACCGCGCACGTCCGCGACCGTACGAGCAGCTCGGCCGCGGCGGCAGTGGCGGACGTCCACGACCGTACGAGTACGGGCACCGAGCTCTGCTTCGACATCACCGTCACCGACCCGGACGGCAGCGTCAGCGTCGAACTGGACGGCGTACGCCTGCGCCGCGTGCCCGGCCCGGCCGCGCGGGCGCCGCAGCGGTACGAGACCGTATTGCGCGCGGTGCCGTACGCCCACCTGCCCGCCGCGCCCTCGCCGCTGCCCGGCA
>NZ_BNBT01000302.1 GCF_014656095.1 Streptomyces longispororuber | reverse complement strand
CGCCGCCACGCCCGCCGCCGTCCCCGCCGCCGTCGCCGTCCTCGAAGCCGCGGGCGTCCGGCGGGTCGCCGTCGCCTCGTACCTCACCGCGCCCGGCCGCTTCGCCACCGAGGCCGCGGGCGCCGCGCCGTGGCTCGCCGCCGCGCCCCTGGGCGCACACTCCGCCCTCGTCCGGCTCCTGCTGCACCGCTACGACCAGGCCTGTTCCGTCGCGCCCGCCCCGGCGCCGCGGCGCCCGCCGACGGCCGCCTGAGGGGGGCGCGGCGCATCCCGCGGCGCGCTGCGTCTACTGTCGGTGCATGGCAGGCACCGCACCGCACGCGCACCCCGAGCCGCAGCCCGAGCACACGGCGTACCCCTGCGCCCTCCCCGCCTTCTCCGCCTACGACGCGGCCGCCGCCGAGCGCTGGGCCGCCGAGCCCGACAAGCGCCCGGGCCGCACCGCCTTCCAGCGGGACCGCGCGCGCGTCCTGCACTCCGCCGCGCTGCGCCGCCTCGCCGGGAAGACCCAGGTCGTCACGCCCGGCACCAGGAGCCAGGCCTGGGACGCCAGTGCCCGTACGCGCCTGACGCACTCCCTGGAGTGCGCCCAGGTCGGCCGCGAGCTGGGCGCCGCCCTCGGCTGCGACCCGGACCTGGTGGAGACGGCCTGCCTCTCCCACGACCTCGGCCACCCGCCCTTCGGCCACAACGGCGAGCAGGCCCTGAACGAGCTCGCCCAGGACTGCGGCGGCTTCGAGGGCAACGCCCAGTCCCTGCGCCTGCTCACCCGCATCGAGCCCAAGCGCTTCGTCCGCAGCCCGGACACCGGCGACCTCGTCAGCGTCGGCCTGAACCTCACCCGCGCCGCCCTGGACGCCGCCACCAAGTACCCCTGGCCGCGCGGCGCCCACCCCGCCGACCCGGACTCGGTGAAGTTCGGGGTGTACGACGACGACCGGCCCGTCTTCGACTGGGTCCGCGAGGGCGCCCCCGGCCACCGCACCTGCTTCGAGGCGCAGGTCATGGACTGGGCCGACGACGTCGCGTACTCCGTGCACGACGTCGAGGACGGCCTGCACGCGGGCCACATCGACCCCAACCTGCTCGGCGCCGAGCCCGAGCGCCGGGACGTGTGCGCGGTCGCCGTCGGCCGCTACGTCCCCGCCGACACCGACCCCGAGGAGCTCGCCGCCGCCCTGGACCGCCTCCAGGAGCAGGAGTGGTGGCCGCACGGGTACGACGGATCGGCCGTCGCCCAGGCCCGGTTGAAGGACGCCACCAGCCAGCTCATCGGCCGTTTCTGCCTCGCGGCCGAGACCGCGACCCGCGCCCGGTACGGGACCGGACCGCTCACCCGGTACGCCGCCGAGCTCGTCGTCCCGCGCGAGACCCGCCTGGAGTGCGCGGTCCTCAAGGCCGTCGCCGACCGGTACGTGATGCAGCGCGCCGAACAGACCAGGCTCCGCGCCGACCAGCGCGTCTGCGTCGCCGAACTCGCCGACGCGCTCGCCGCGCGCGCCCCCGAGGGGCTCGACCCGCAGTTCCGCGCCCTGTACGACGCGGCACCCGACGACCGCGCCGCGAAGCGCGTCGTCATCGACCAGATCGCGTCCCTCACGGACGCCGCCGCCCGCTCCCTGCACCGGCGGCTCACCGCACCGCACCGGACGGCACGCACCGGTGAGTGACCATGGACGATGAACACAGGATGTGACGGAAAGTGGCCGGATCGGAGTAGACCCCCTTCCGTCATCACGCTGCGTGCGGGACTCTCCCAGTGGGCACACAGGTTTCGAGGAGGCATCAAGTGGTCGACGCGGATCAGACGTTCGTCATCGTCGGAGGAGGTCTGGCGGGTGCGAAGGCAGCCGAGACGCTGCGCGCCGAGGGCTTCACCGGCCGGGTGATCCTCATCGGGGACGAGCGCGACCACCCGTACGAACGCCCGCCGCTGTCCAAGGGCTACCTCCTGGGCAAGGAGGACCGCGACAGCGTCTACGTCCACGAGCCCTCGTGGTACGCGCAGGCGGACGTCGAGCTGCACCTGGGCCAGACCGTCGTCGCCATAGACCGCGCCGCGCACACCGTCCGGCTCGGCGACGGCACGGTCGTCCGCTACGACAAGCTGCTCCTCGCCACCGGCGCCGAACCCCGCCGCCTGGACGTGCCAGGCACCGGCCTCGCGGGCGTGCACCACCTGCGCCGCCTGGCCCACGCCGACCGGCTGCGCCACGTCCTGGCCGCGCTCGGCCGCGACAACGGCCACCTGGTGATCGCGGGCGCCGGCTGGATCGGCCTCGAAGTCGCCGCGGCGGCGCGGGAGTACGGCGCGGAGGTCACCGTCGTCGAGCCCGAGCCGACGCCGCTGCACGCCGTGCTCGGCCCCGAGGTCGGCCAGATGTTCACCGACCTGCACGCCGAGCACGGCGTCCGCTTCCACTTCGGGGCCCGCCTGACCGAGATCACCGGCCAGGACGGCATGGTCCTCGCCGCCCGCACGGACGACGGCGAGGAGCACCCGGCGCACGACGTCCTCGCCGCGATCGGCGCCGCCCCGCGCACCGCGCTCGCCGAGTCCGCGGGCCTCGCGCTCGTCGACCGCGCGGAGGGCGGGGGCGTCGCCGTGGACGCCTCCCTGCGCACCTCCGACCCGGACATCTACGCCGCCGGGGACGTCGCCGCCGTCGGGCACCCGCTGTTCGGCACCCGGCTGCGCGTGGAGCACTGGGCCAACGCCCTGAACGGCGGCCCGGCCGCCGCCCGCGCCATGCTCGGCCAGGACGTCACCTACGACCGCGTGCCGTACTTCTTCTCCGACCAGTACGACGTCGGCCTGGAGTACTCGGGCTGGGCGCCGCCGGGCACGTACGACCAGGTGGTCGTGCGCGGGGACGCGGGCAAGCGGGAGTTCATCGCGTTCTGGCTGCGCGAGGGGCAGGTGCTCGCCGGGATGAACGTGAATGTGTGGGACGTCACAGAGACCGTCCAGACCCTCATCCGCACCGCCGCCCACCCCGACCCCGAAGCCCTCGCCGACCCGACCCGCCCCCTGGAGTCCTTGCTGCCCTGACACCGACCACCCGTCCCTCGCGGGTGCGCCCCAGACCCGCCCCTTTCCCGTAACCAGGGGGCTCCGCCCCCTGGACCCCCGTATCGCGCTGACGCGCTCGTCCTCAAACG
>NZ_BNBT01000301.1 GCF_014656095.1 Streptomyces longispororuber | reverse complement strand
GCCGGGGTGTACGCCGATCTGGTGCGGGCCGTCGAGGGGGACAGGCGGGCCGCGGCGGCCGAGGCGCCGCGGGCTTGGGCGCGGCGGGCCGTGCGGCCTGCGCGGGGGACGGTGCCGCCGGCTTGGCGGCGGGCTTGCGCGGGGCGGGCCTGGCGGACTTGCCGCTGCCGTTGCCCTGCTGGAATGCGTCAGTCAGTTTGCGTACCACCGGCGCCTCGATCGTCGAGGACGCCGAACGTACGAATTCACCGAGTTCTTGGAGCTTGGCCATGACGACCTTGCTCTCCACACCGAACTCCTTGGCGAGTTCGTATACCCGGACCTTAGCCACTTCGCTCCTTTTAGGTCCGGGTTACCGCCGGACCGTCGCTACTTCATGGGCGTACTCATCGCGTACTCATCGAGTGCTCATCGCAATCTCGACCTACTTCCAACTCGCGAGGTACCAGGGCCGCGCGGGGTTCCGCGCGACGCTTCTTACGGTGTTGCCTGCTGGGCAACGGTCTCGGCCGCCTCGACATTCCCGCGGAGCTCCGCGGTGTCGAGCGGTCCCTGGACCCGGAAGGCCCGTGGGAACGCCCGGCGGCGGACCGCCAGGTCGAGACAGACCAGGGCGGGGTGTACATACGCACCCCGGCCGGGCAGCGTACCGCGTGGATCGGGGACGCAGACGCCCTCGACCGCCACGATCCGCAGCAGCTCGCTCTTGGCCGCTCGCTCCCGGCACCCCACACAGGTGCGCTCAGGGCATGCTCGGGCAGGCGTCCGGCCAGACACAGTTAAGTCTACCTCCCCGTAGCGACCTCACCCCTGTGGGGCAAAAATCGAACGGCTGTTGTCTCGATCAGTACGTGACCAGGCCGAGGGCCGGGCCCGCAACTCCTTTTCCGGTGCCCCCGGGAACCGCGGCGCCTCCGGGCGGCTCAGCCCGCGCTGTCCTGCCCGCCGGAGGCCTGCTCGGTGTCCGGCCGGATGTCGATGCGCCAGCCGGTGAGCCGCGCGGCGAGGCGGGCGTTCTGGCCCTCCTTGCCGATAGCCAGCGAGAGCTGGTAGTCCGGCACGGTCACGCGGGCGGAGCGCGCGGCGAGGTCGACGATCTCGACCTTGCTGACCCGGGCCGGGGACAGCGCGTGGGCGACCATGTCGGCCGGGTCCTCGGACCAGTCCACGATGTCGATCTTCTCGCCGTTGAGCTCGCCCATCACGTTGCGGACGCGGCTGCCCATCGGGCCGATGCAGGCGCCCTTGGCGTTGAGCCCGGAGCGGGTCGAGCGGACCGCGATCTTGGTGCGGTGCCCGGCCTCGCGCGCGATGGCGGCGATCTCGACGGACCCGTCGGCGATCTCCGGGACCTCCAGGGCGAAGAGCTTCTTGACCAGGTTCGGGTGGGTGCGCGACAGCGTCACCGACGGCCCGCGCACGCCCTTGGCCACCCGTACGACGTAGCTGCGCAGGCGCATGCCGTGCGGGTACTCCTCGCCGGGCACCTGCTCCTGCGTGGGCAGGATGGCCTCCAGCTTGCCGATGTCGACCAGCACGTTCTTCGGGTCGCGGCCCTGCTGGACGACACCGGTCACGATGTCGCCCTCGCGGCCCGCGTACTCGCCGAGCGTCGCGTCGTCCTCGGCGTCGCGCAGCCGCTGCAGGATGACCTGCTTGGCGGTGGTGGCGGCGATGCGGCCGAAGTCGGACGGGGTGTCGTCGAACTCGCGGGGCTCCTGGCCCTCCTCGAGGTCCTCCGGGTCCTCCTTCGCCCAGACCGTCACGTGCCCGGTCTCCCGGTCGAGCTTCACGCGCGCGTGGCGGCGGCTTCCCTCGGTGCGGTGGTAGGCGATGAGGAGGGCCGACTCGATCGCCTCGACCAGCAGGTCGAAGGAGATCTCCTTCTCCCGTACCAAGCCCCGCAGGGCACTCATGTCGATGTCCACGGCTACGCCTCCTCCTCTTCCTTCATGCTCTTGGTGCCGCTGTCGTCCTTGCGGCTGAACTCGACTTCCACGCGCGCCTTGGCGATGTCCCCGAAGGCGAGCCTGCGGGCGGTGGGCTTGCGCCCCTTCACGCCCGGCACCTGAAGGTCGACGCCCTGGTCGTCCACCGCCGTGACACGGGCGACCAGTTCGCCGCCCTCGGCGAGCTGGATGCGGGCGAGGCGCCCGACGGCGCGCGCGTAGTGGCGCTGTTCCCTCAGGGGGCGCTCGGCGCCCGGGGAACCGACCTCGAGGGTGTACTCGCCCTCACCCATGGCGTCCGTCTCGTCGAGCTTCGCGGAGAGCGCGCGGCTGACATCCGCGACCTTGTCCAGATCCACGCCGTCCTCGGAGTCGACCACGACCCGCAGCACGCGCTTGCGTCCGACCGAGGCCACTTCGATCTCTTCGAGATCCAGGTCCTGGGAGCTGACGAGCGGTTCCAGCAGTTCTCGCAGCCTCTCGCTCTGGGTGGTGCTCATCCGGGTGACTCCTCGGCCGCGTGTGCTGTTGTGGGATCGTCGCGTGTCAGGTCAAAGGGTATCCGGTCCAGGAGGGTGTTGCCGTCCACCCGCCGGGTCCCCACGCCGCCCCGCGGTATGCGGGCCGGAGTGGGGCTCGGGGGCGGCTCGGGGGCGGCTCGGGGGTGTGGACGCCCCGCGGTCCGGGCGCCGATCGCCCGCCGCGAGCGCGGGCCGCGGGCCCGTGTCCGGGCCCGCCCGTCCCCGCGCGAACCGCCCCGCGGACCCTCCCGGCGCCGTACGCGCGTACGAGACCGAGCCGGTCACGCGTGCGAGGACAGGGCGAAGGTACGGTGATCACGGGCTCCGGCCCGCCCGTCTCCCGACCCCGTCCGTGCCACGCGGCGCCGCGCGCCGCACCGGCCTGTTCCCCGCCACCGTTCGCCGACCGAGGGCCGCGTCTCCCGTGCCCTCGCGGCCCGCCTTCCCGAGGACGTCTGCCGTGCCGTCGTATCCCGCCCTCTCGCGCCCCCGTCCGGGGCCACGCCGCAGAAGCCTGCTCGCCGGGGCCGCCGGCGCCACCGGGGCCGTGCTGCTCACCGGCTGCTCCGACGCCTCCGACGACCGCGACGGGCGCTCGGCCGCGGAGGACCGGCTGCGCGCCCGGGCGGCCCGGGACAGCGCGGCGCTGCTGCGCCGGTACCTCACCGTGCCCGCGGCCCACGCGCCGGTCGCCGCCGCGG
>NZ_BNBT01000300.1 GCF_014656095.1 Streptomyces longispororuber | reverse complement strand
GGCCGGAAACCGAGAAGGTTTCCGGCCACCCCGGCGGCTTTTCCCGTCCCGCGGTATTCCGGGGCGGCCGGTGGCTTTGCCGACCGGTACGCGGCCGGGAAAACCGAAGGGCCCGCGGCCAATACGGCCGCGGGCCCTTCGGGAACGGAATCGGACGTCGCTAAGCGTCCCGGCGAAGGCTCGGCTTCAGGTCCTTGAACCGGCCGAGGAGCCCATTCACGAAAGCGGGCGAATCGTCGGTCGAGAACTCCTTGGCGAGCTGTACGGCCTCGTCGAGGACGACCGCGTCGGGCGTGCCGTCGACCCAGACCAGCTCGTACGTGCCGAGCCGCAGGATGTTCCGGTCGACGACCGGCATCCGGTCCAGGGTCCACCCGACGGCGTACTGGGAGATCAGCTCGTCGATGCGGGCCGCGTACCGCTCGTAGCCCTCGACGAGCTCCATCGTGTACTCGCTCACCGGCGGCTGCCGGGTGTCGGTCCGCGAGTGGCGTACCCAGTCCGCGAGGACCGTCAGGACGTCGACGCCACGCTGGTCGGCCTCGAAGAGGATCTGGAAGGCGCGCTTGCGGGCCGTGTTACGGGCGGCCACGGTTAGCTGTTCACCCGGCCGAGGTAGCTGCTGTCGCGGGTGTCGACCTTGATCTTCTCACCGGTGGTGATGAAGAGCGGGACGTTGATCTGGTGGCCGGTCTCCAGGGTGGCGGGCTTGGTGCCGCCCGTGGAGCGGTCGCCCTGGACGCCCGGTTCCGTCTCCTGGATGGTCAGCTCCACGGCGGCGGGCAGCTCGACGAAGAGCACCTCGCCCTCGTGCTGCGCGACGGTGGCCTCGAAGCCCTCGATGAGGAAGTTCGCGGCGTCGCCGACGACCTTGCGGTCGATGTGGAGCTGGTCGTAGGTCTCCATGTCCATGAAGACGAAGTAGTCGCCGTCCATGTAGGAGAACTGCATGTCGCGCTTGTCGACGGTGGCCGTCTCGACCTTCACGCCGGCGTTGAAGGTCTTGTCGACGACCTTCCCGGAGAGCACGTTCTTGAGCTTGGTGCGCACGAAGGCCGGGCCCTTGCCGGGCTTGACGTGCTGGAACTCGACGACGGACCAGAGCTGGCCGCCTTCGAGCTTGAGCACCATGCCGTTCTTGAGGTCGTTCGTGGAAGCCACGGTTGCGGAATCTCCTGGACTGACGTGGACGACCCCGGGGGCGCGCGCACAGCTCTCGGGCTAGAGCGCGAGCAGTTCCTTGGTCGTGATGGTGAGTAGCTCGGGTCCGCCGTCCGCCTCGCAGCGAACGACGAGCGTGTCATCGATCCGGACCCCGCCCCGGCCCGGGAGGTGGACCCCTGGCTCGACGGTGACCGGCACGCAAGCGTCCAGTTTACCCATGGCCGCCGGGGCCAACTGAGGGTCCTCGTCGATTTCGAGGCCCACGCCGTGTCCGGTGCGCGGAGCGAGGCCCTCCGTGTACCCGGCGGCGTCCAGGACGTGCCGCGCCGCGCGGTCGACGTCGCGGTAGGCCGTGCCGGGCACGAGGGCCTCGCGGCCCGCCCGCTGCGCGGCGAAGACGACGTCGTACAGCTCGATCTGCCAGTCCGCGGGCGAGGTGCCGATCACGAAGGTCCGCCCGATCTCGCTGCGGTAGCCGCGGTACGAGGCCCCCAGGCACACCGAGAGGAAGTCGCCCTCCTCCACGCGCCGGTCGGTGGGGCGGTGGCCGCCGCGGCCCGAGTGCGGGCCGGTGGCGACGGAGGTCGGGAAGGCCGGGCCGTCGGCGCCGTGGTCGACGAGCCGCCGCTCCAGCTCCAGGGCGAGGTGCCGCTCGGTGCGCCCCACCAGGATGGACTCCAGCAGCTCCCCCAGGGCCTGGTCGGCGATCTCGGCGGCGATCCGCAGGCAGGAGATCTCCTCCTCGTCCTTCACCAGGCGTAGCTGCTCCACGCCGCGCGCCAGGTCGGTCAGGCGCAGCCGGGGCGCCACGGAGGCCAGGGCCCGGTGCCGGGTCACGGTCAGGTGGTGCTCCTCGACGGCGAGGAACTCCGCCGCCTGGGCCACGGCCTGCCCGGCCCCGGCGACCGCCGCGTCGCCGCCGGGCGTGTCGAGCACCCGTGTGGCCAGTCCCTCGTCGGGCCGCCCGGGCCCGGTCTCCTCCCCCGGCGGCCGGGGACAGAGCAGGACGTCCTCCGTCCGGCCGACCAGCAGGACGGCCCCGTCGGGCGCCGCGCCCGCGAGGTAGCGGACGTTGGCGGGCCGCGACACGAGAGCCGCCCCACCGCTCCCGCACCGTTCCCTGAGCCGCTCCCGCCGCGCCGCGTACACCTCTGACATGGGGCCGAGCCTATGAGCGCGGCTGTGTCCGGGCCGGTTCAGCGCGTCCGACCGGGCGTCGACGCCGCGCGGACGAGGGGTGGGCGCGTGACGGTTGACGGGGCACCTCGTGCCCGCCCCCAGGGCGGGGTCGCCCG
This sequence comes from Streptomyces longispororuber, assembly GCF_014656095.1. Classification (GTDB taxonomy): domain Bacteria; phylum Actinomycetota; class Actinomycetes; order Streptomycetales; family Streptomycetaceae; genus Streptomyces; species Streptomyces longispororuber. The sequence continues at coordinate 737 of NZ_BNBT01000300.1, read as the reverse complement.
CTACCCGCGGCCTCCCGCCGCCCCGGCGGCTACCACTTCGGCGGGCTCGTCAGGGCCCGGGCCAGGACCTCGTCCAGGAGGCGGGCCGTGGCGGGGACGTCGAGCTGGGAGTTGTCGATGATGGGCAGGCCCGAGCCGTACCAGCCGGCCATGCGGCCGTGGATGCGGGCCACCTCCTCGTCGCTGAGGCGGCGGTTGCCCGAGCGCTGGGCGTTGCGCTCCAGGACGACCTCAAGGCCGGGCAGGATCACGACGGGCAGCAGGCCGGGGCCCACGTGCCGCTTCCAGCCGCCGAGGCCGACGACCGGGCGGTCCGGGAAGACGGCGTCGTCCAGGACGCAGGAGATGCCGTTGGCCAGGAAGTTCCGTGCGGCGAAGCCGCAGGTGCGGCGGGCCAGGCGGTACTGCGCCTCGGAGTTGTCGTTCCACCCCGCCTGGGGGTCGGCGAAGCCCGAGCGCACCCATTCGCGCACGTCGTCGAGGCTGATGTGGGCCGTCGGCACGCGCCGGTGCTCGGCCCAGTACTTGGCGACGCTCGTCTTGCCCGCGCCCGCGGGGCCGATCAGGAGCACGGCGAGGGTCGTGGACCCCGTGTCGGCGGGCGCGGTGCCGGGCGGCGGGCTGGGCACCGCGACGGGGCCGCCGGGCGGGAGCTGGATGTGGCTCGTGGTGTCCCGGGCGGGCGGCACGGCGGCAGGGGCGTGCGGGGGCGCGGGGGCGTGGTGCTGCGCCTGGGG
>NZ_BNBT01000299.1 GCF_014656095.1 Streptomyces longispororuber | reverse complement strand
CACGGCGGTCCAGCCGCTGCCCGCGCGGGCCGGCGGCCGCCGCGCCAAGGCCGTCGCGCTCGGCGTGGCCGGCGCCGTGCTCGTCGCCGCGATCGTCACCGGCTTCCTCGTCCTCCAGGACGACGACGGCGACCCGACGGCCGGGCCCGCGCCCACCACCTCCGCGGAGCCCGAGCCGAGCCCCACGTCGGCGGAGCCCACCGCGTCGCCCTCGCCGACCGAGGACCCCGACACCCTCGTCGACCAGCTCAACGGCATCACGCTGCCCGTCCCCGACGGCTGGGAGAAGGCCGAGCACACCGTCGGCGACGAGACGGCCCTGCAGACCCCCGACACCTACGACTGCCCGGGCGACCCCGGCCTGTGCCGCCACGGGAAGATCACCTCGCAGACCGCCACCGGCACCGACGAGCGCTCCCCGGAGAAGCTCGCCACCGCCGACATCAAGGACGCCGCCGAGGCCGCGTACGACCACGACACCCTGGACCGCGAGCCGTACGGCGGCATGACCCGGCACGAGCAGGTCAAGAGCGGGACGGTCGCCGTCGCCGGGCGCGGCGGCTACTACGTGCGCTGGCGGGTGTACACCGAGAAGGGCCCGGGCGGCTACGTGCAGTCCCTCGCCTTCCCCTCCAGCACCGGCTCCGAGGCCATGGTCGTCGTCCGCTTCCAGCTCGACGCGGGCGCGGGCGCGCCGCCGCTGTCCGACATCGAGGAGGTCGTCGACGGCATCCGCCCCGTGGGCGACAGCGCCACGGGCGGGGGAGTGGGCAACAGCGTCGGCCCGACGCCGTAACCGGTACGCCGCGCCCGCGGGCGTCACAGGAAGGTGTGCCCCTCACCCCGGTACGTCGGTACGGTCCCGGTCACCCGCTCGCCCTCGACCAGGTGCAGCGCGGCGAACCGCTCGCACAGCTCACCGGCCTTGGCGTGCCGGAACCACACCTTGTCCCCGACGCGCAGGTCGTCCGCGGCGGCCCCCAGCAGCGGCGTCTGCACCTCGCCCGCGCCCTCCTGCGGGTCGTACGCGAGGCCCCGCGGCAGATACGGCTCCGGCGAGCGGTCGGGCCCCGCGACCCCCGACGCCGGGTAGCCGCCGCCGAGCACCGTCACCACGCCGGGCCCCGGCCTGCGCACGACGGGCTGCGCGAAGAGCGCCGCAGGGCGCCCGCTGAACGACGTGTAGTGGTCGAAGAGGCGCGGCACGAACAGGCCCGAACCGGCGGCGATCTCCGTCACCGCGTCCTCGGCGGCCGTGTGCTGCACGCTGCCCGTGCCGCCGCCGTTCACGAACTCCAGGTCGCCCACCGCGTCCCGCACCGCGCGGACCGCCGCCGCGCGCCGGTCCGCCAGCTCCCTGCGCGCGGCGGACTGCATCAGCCGCACCGCCCGCGACCGGGCCGGACGCCCCTCGACGGCGTCCCCCACCCCGGCCACGTGCCCCTCGTACGCCATCACGCCCACGAGCCGGAACCCCGGCCGCCGCGCGATCGCCCGGGCCAGCGCCGCGATCTGGACGGGATCGTGCAGCGGCGAGCGGCGCGCGCCGATCCGCACCCGGCCGCCCAGCAGCTTCAGCGACGTGTCCAACTCCAGGCACACCCGCACCTCTTCGCGCCCGTCGCCGCGCGCCTCCTCGATCAGCCGCATCTGCGCGGGGTCGTCGACCGTCACCGTCACCGCCGCCGCGAGCTTCGGATCGGCCGCGAGCTCGGCGAAGGCCGCCCGGTCCGCCGACGGGTACGCGAGCAGCACGTCGTCGAAGCCGGAGCGGGCCAGCCACAGCGACTCCGCGAGCGTGAACGACATGATCCCGGCGAACCCGTCCCGCGCCAGCGCCCGTTCGAGCAGCGCCCGGCAGCGGACGGACTTGCTCGCGACCCGGATCGGCTTCCCGCCCGCCCTGCGCACCAGGTCGTCGGCGTTGGCGTCGAACGCCGTCAGGTCGACGAGCGCGAGCGGCGCGTCGAGGTGCGCGGTGGCCCGGTCGTAACGGGCCCGGTCCGCGTCCCGGTCCCTGGTGGAGTCCCTGGCGAAGTCAGCGGCTCGGCCTGTCATGCGCGCAGCCTGCCAGACGGCGCTACCAGAGGGTAGGGGGACGTTCCGGACAGATCGTCCCGGGGTGCGGACGGGGTTCCCGCGCGGCTCATGTCAACCCGTAAAGTGACGCGCACGCAGGGAGCGCGCGACGAGACCGAACGGGGGGTGCATGAGCACGGAGGCGCGACGGCCCCCCGTCCCACCACGTCCCGGCACGTCACCGCGGGTGCCCGCACGGCACGACGACACCCCGGACGGCCCCGGCGCCCCCGCGGGGACCACCGCGGCCCTGGACCCGGTCGCGTTCCCGGCCCCGTCGGTTCCTTTCCCGGCCCCGTCGGAACCGCCCCCTCCGCCCGCGAGCGCACGCTTCCCCGATACGCGGCCTCCCGTGGGCCGCGAGCAGCGCTCCGCGAACTCCGCGCGGAGCGCGGGCCCTGCGGGTACGGACCCGAGCCCGGTCCCGCGCCCGGCCCCGGCTCCGGTCCCGCTCCCGGCTGGGGACCTGCCGCCGGTCCCGCTCCAGCCTCCGGCTGCGAGCGTGGCTCCGGCTGCGCCCCAGTCCCCGGCTGCGAGCCCGGCTCCGGTCCCGCCTCCGGCCACCGGCCCGGCCTCGGAGGCGTACGAGGCCGCTGTCGCCGACCTGTTGGCCCCCTTCGACCGCCTCGACCCCACGCGTACGCGGCGCGAGCCCGCTGCCGCGCCGGACCCCGCGGGGGCCGCGAGCGCCGCCACAAGCCGTGCCCCCGTGGACTCCTCCGCGCCCCGCTCCGGCTCGGCGGCTCTTGAGGAGCCTCCGGTGTCGGAGGTTGTGGAGGTCTCGGAGGTTGTAGAGGTCTCGGAGGCCCCGGGAGTCGGGGAGGTCCCGGAGGCCGGGAAGGCCGGGGAGGTCTCGGAGACCTCAGCGGTCGCACAGGCCCCGGAGACTCCACAGGCCCCGGTAGCCCTGAAGGTGCCTGTGGCCCCGCCCGCCCCAAAGGTCCCGGACGACCCGCCACCACCCCCCGCCTCAGCACGCCTGCCCGACGCGCCCCCCGCCCAGGTCGCCTCAGCAGCCTCAACCGCCTCAGTGACCCAAGCCGCCCCGACAGCCTCAGCCGCGACCCCACCAGCCCCAGCCGCCCCAACAGCCCCGCCCCCGCGCCCGGCCGCGCCCCCGCGCCCCGCCCGTACCCCGGACGCGCGGCCGGCGGCGCGGGCGCGCGCGGCGGCGACGCCGCCCCGGAC
>NZ_BNBT01000298.1 GCF_014656095.1 Streptomyces longispororuber | reverse complement strand
CCAGGTTCACGGCGATCAGCAGCGGCCGCCGCACGGACCGCCGCCGCGTCCGGCGCCAACTCCCGACCAGCCCCTGGCTGTTCGCCACCCCCGGCCTCGTGGTCGTCGGCTGGTTCATCCTCTACCCGTTCGTCAGCACGGTCGCCAACGCCTTCACCGACAAACGCCAGTTGGTCGACGGCGAGTACGTCGGCCTCGCCAACTTCCGCGAGCTGCTGCACGACGACATGTTCTGGATCGGGCTGCGCAACAGCACCCTGTACGTCCTCGTGGTCGTGCCCGCGCTGGTGGTCCTGCCGCTGCTGCTCGCGCTGCTCGTCCAGAAGCAGATCCCCGGCATCACGTTCTTCCGGTCCGCCTTCTACACCCCGGTCGTCGCCTCGATCGTCGTCGTCGGCCTGATCTGGGTGTGGATGCTCGACGAGCGCGGCCTGGTGAACGCCGTCCTGGAGGCGGTGGGCGCGGACAAGGTCGGCTTCCTCAGCGACCAGTGGCTGCTGCTGTTCTCCGCCATGGCCGTCACGGTCTGGAAGGGCCTCGGCTACTACATGATCATTTACCTGGCGGCGCTCGCGAACGTCCCGCGCGAACTGCACGAGGCCGCCGCCGTGGACGGCGCGGGCTCCCTGCGCCGCTTCCTCAGCGTCACCGTGCCCGCCGTGCGCTCCACCATGGTGCTCGTCGCCGCGCTGTCCTCCGTGGCCGCGTTCAAGGTGTTCTCCGAGGTGTACCTGATGGCGGGACCCAACGGCGGGCCCGCGGGCGAGGACACCACCCTCGTGATGCTGGTGCAGCGCACCGGCACCGGACTGACCGGCCGCGTGGGCTACGCCTCCGCGATCTCCGTCGTCATCTTCGTCGTCACCGTCGCGCTGATGCTGCTCGTGCTGCGCGCGGACCGGAAGGAGAACCGATGACGACCCCGGACACCGAAGCGGTCCGCCCCCAGGCCCCCGCGCCCCGGTCCTCCACCGCCTCCCGGCCGCGGAAGTGGCGGCCCACGGACGCGAACGGGCGCCGCGTGCGCGGCTGGGAACTCGTCCTGCGCTACGTCCTGCTGCTCGCCGTCCTCGCCCTGATGATCGGCCCGTTCCTGTGGCAGCTCTCGACGTCCCTGAAGGGTCCGCACGAGAACATCTTCAGCTCCCCGCCGAAGTTCCTGCCGTCCGACCCGACCCTGCACAACTACGAGCGCGTCGCCGACACCATCCCCGTGTGGGACTACGCGCTCAACTCCCTGAAGGTCGCCGCCGCGAACGTCGTCACCAACTGCGTGGGCGCCGCCCTCGCCGGCTACGCCCTCGCGCGGCTGCGCTACCGCGGCCGCAAGGCGGCCACGCTGGTGTTCATCCTCGCCATGCTCGTCCCCGTCGAGGGCATCATCATCGCCCAGTTCACCACCATGCGGGACCTGGGCCTCAACAACACCCTCATCGGCGTGCTGCTGCCCGGCTGCGTCTCCGCCCTGAACGTCCTGCTGATGCGCAACGCCTTCCTCAACGTGCCGTACGAGATCGAGGAGGCCGCCTTCGTCGACGGGGCCAACGTGTGGCAGCGGTTCGTGCGCATCGCGCTGCCCGCGGTGAAGGGCACCCTCGCCGTCGTCGCGATCTTCGCCTTCATGGGCGCCTGGGACGACTTCCTGTGGCCCCTGATCGTGCTCAGCGACCCCGACAAGTTCACCCTCACCATCGGCCTCAACTACCTGCACGGCACCTTCGCCAACGACGAGCGCCTCGTCGCCGCGGGCACCGTCATCGCCGTCCTGCCGCTGATCGTCCTCTTCGCCTGCCTCCAGCGGTACTTCTTCCGCGGCGTGGGCGAGGGCGCGGTCAAGGGCTGACGCCCCCCGCCCCCCCCCGTGGGCCGGGCGTGCCCGCCGCACGCCGCGCCCGGCCCGCCCCTGCCCGAACCGACCGAAGCCCCCCCCGAGAACCAGGAACCGCCTTGACGTCAGACGACCAGCCCGGCGCCGCCCCCGCCGCGCCGCCCCGCTTCGGCGCCAACTACACCCCCAGCCAGGGGTGGTTCCACCACTGGCTCGACTTCGACCTGGACGCCGTACGCCGCGATCTCGACGCCATCGCCGCGCTCGGCCTGGACCACGTCCGGGTGTTCCCGATCTGGCCGTACTTCCAGCCCAACCGCACCCTGATCCGGCCGCGCGCCGTCGAGCAGCTCGTCGCGCTCGCCGACGCCGCCGCCGAGCGCGGGCTCGACGTGAACGTCGACGGGCTCCAGGGCCACCTGTCCAGCTTCGACTTCCTGCCCGCGTGGACGCAGACCTGGCACCGGCGCAACCTCTTCACCGACCCCGAGGTGGTCTCCGGCCAGCGGGAGTACCTGCGTACGCTCGCCGCGGCCCTCGCCGACCGGCCCAACTTCATCGGCATGACCATCGGCAACGAGATCAACCAGTTCGCGGCCGGCCCGCACCCCGACCCGGACCGGATCACCGAGGCCGAGGCCGAGGCGTGGCTGCGGCAGGTGCTCGACGCCTGCGAGGAGGGCGCCCCCGGGCGGCTGCACCTGCACGCCGAGTACGACGCCGCCTGGTACCAGGACGACCAGCCGTTCACGCCCGCGCACGCCGCGCGGCTCGGCGCCGTCACCGCCGTGCACTCCTGGGTGTTCAACGGCACCGCGCAGCGCCACGGGCGCGACGGCGTCGCCACCGGGCAGCACGCCGCGTACCTGATCGAGCTCTCCAAGGCCTGGGCCCTGGACCCGCACCGGCCCGTGTGGCTCCAGGAGGTCGGGGCGCCCGCGCCGCTCATTCCCGCCGCGGACGCCGCCGCGTTCACCGAGACCACGGTGGCCGCCGCGCTCGACTGCGCGGGCCTGTGGGGCGTGACGTGGTGGTGCTCCCACGACGTGTCGCGGTCCCTGGCGGACTTCCCCGAGCTGGAGTACAGCCTCGGCCTGCTGACGAACGACGGCGAGGTCAAGCCCGGCGGGGCCGCGCTGGCCCGGCTCGCCAAGGAGGCCCGTGCGGTGGCGCCCGCGCCGCGGACCACCGCGCTCGTCGTGGACATCGGCCCCGACGGGGGGCGGCGCTCCGCCTGCGGGCCCGGGGGGCCGGTCTTCGAGGCCTTCGCCCGGCTGGCCGGGGACGGGGTGCGGCCCGCGGTCGTCCTCGCGGAGCGGGTCGCTGACGCGGGGCACCTGGCGGAGCGCGGCATCACGGAGGTGGTGCACCCGTCCGACGTCCTCTGACCGCCCCGGCCCTCGCGGGTGCGCCCCGGACCCGCCCCTTTCCCGTAACCAGGGGGCTCCGCCCCCTGGACCCCCGTATCGCGCTGACGCGCTCGTCCTCAAACG
>NZ_BNBT01000297.1 GCF_014656095.1 Streptomyces longispororuber | reverse complement strand
GGCGCTTTTGTTGTGGTGTGGTGTTAGGGGGTGGTGTGGTGGTGGGTGTGGGTGGGGTAGTTGGGGTGGTTGAGGGGGGTGTGGGTGGTTTGTTGGGGTGGGTGGTGGAGGGCGTGGGTGAGGGTGTGGGTGTGGGGGGTGAGGTGGTTGAGGGTGGTGGTGAGGTGGGTGGTGGTGTAGTGGTGGTGTTGGGTGGGGGTGAGGTGGTGGTGGGTGAGGAGGGTGGGGGTGTGGGGGGTGAGGTGGGTGTGGGTGTAGAGGTGGTAGAGGTGGGTGAGGAGGGTGTGGGTGGGGGGGTGGGTGGTGTGGTTAAGGGTGGTGAGGAAGGCGTCGGTGGTGAGGCGTTGGATGTAGGTGTGGGCGAGGGTGAGGGCGGGGGTGCTGGCGTGGTTCCAGCGGGCGAGGGGGTTGTTTTTGGGTCCGGTGCGTAGGGCGGTGCGGGCGTGGGTGAGGTGGATGTGTTCGAGGTGGGTGAAGAGGTTGCGTAGGTGGGTGGGGTGGGTGAGGGCGTGGGGGGTGGTGGTGTCGAGGTGGGGGGTGGGGGTGGGGGGTGGGGGGGTGTGGTTGAAGATCATTTCGCTGGCGGCTTTGGCGGTGATGACGAGGTTGTCGCCTTCGGCGGTGATGGCGCCTTCGATGTTGAGTTGTTGTTCGAGGAGGTTGTTGGGGGGGAACAGGCCGTGGGCGCCGCAGCGTTCGCGGGCTTCGATGGCGATGGTGCGGGCTTGCCAGGTGGTGAAGGCTTTGGTGAGGGCGATGGTGCGTTCGAGGTGGGGGAGTTGGTCGGGGGTGTGGTGGGTGTAGAGGTCAAGGACGTGGCGGTTGAGGAGGGTGAGGGCGTAGGCGGTGGCGAGGTGGGTGAGGAGGGGTTGGTGGTGGGTGCGGTGGGCGATGAGGGGGGTGGTGTGGCCGGGGCGGGGGCCGGTGATGTGGCGGTGGTGGGCGTAGGTGAGGGCGGTGGCCAGGGCGGTGCGGGCCATGCCGAGGGTGCCGGCGCTCATGCAGAGTTTGCCGAGGGTGACGCGGTTGAGGGTTTTGAGGAAGCGTTTGCGGGGGTTGCCGAGGGTGGTGGTGAGGTGGCCGTCGGGGCTCAGGCGGGTGTGGTCGGCTTCCAGGAGGGCGTGGCGGGGCAGGGTGAGGTGGTGGAAGTGGGTGAGGCTGTGGTCGATGGTGGGGCCGGTGCGGGTGGGCAGGCGGCGGGTGGTGATGCCGGGCAGGGGGTGGCCGTGGGGGTCGGTGAGGGGGACCAGGAAGAGGTGGACGCCGTGGTCGTGGCCGGCGGCGATGAGGCGGGCGGCGACGAGGGCGGTTTTGGCGCCGCCGGCGGGGCTGGTGTTGGGCATGAATTTCTGGGCGCCCAGGGTGGGGGTGTTGAGGGTGAAGGTGTTGGTGTGGGGGTGGTGGTGGGCGGTGGTCTGCAGGTGGGCGGCGTCGTTGCCGTGTTCGAGTTCGGTGCACAGGAAGGTGCCGGTGCGGGTGAGGCGGGTGTAGGGGGTCAGGTCGCGGTGGTGGTGGTCGTGGTCGAGGAGGGTGCCCAGAAAGAGGTTGTAGTGGATGCTGGCCAGGGAGGTCAGGCCGCCGTCGAGGGCGCCGGTCCATTCGTGCAGGGCGGTGAGGCGTTCGGGGTCCTGGGCGAGGAGTTCGGGGGTGCCGGCGGCGTGGTTGAGCAGGTGCAGGCGCTTATAGGAGCGGGTGATCTGCTGGTGGGGGCTGAGGTCGTAGCGGTCGCGGAACTCGGGGCGGGCGATCAGGCGGCGCCAGGGGCCGTGGATGCGTTCGCGGTCGGGGCCGTGGAAGAGCAGGTCGGTGAGGCGGGCGGTGACCTCCGCCGCCTCCGTTGCCTGGGCGGCCTCCGCCGCCTTCGCCGCCTGGGCGGCCTGCGTCGCCTGGGCCGCTCGGGCGTCCTCGGTGGCCTGCGCCGCTTGGGCGTCCTCGGTGGCCTGGGCGGCTTCGGCGGCCTGGGCGGCCTGCGCCGCTTGGGCGGCCTGGGCGGCCTGTGAGGCCTCGGTGGCGTGTGCGGCCTGGGCGGCCTGGGCCGCCTGCGTCGCTTGGGCGGCCTGCGCGGCCTCGGTGGCCTGTGCCGCCTCGGCGGCTTGGGTGTCCTGCGAGGTCTGGGTGTTCTGCGTGGCCCGGTCGGCCCGGTGGGCCTGGGTGGCCTCGGCGGTGTGGGTGTCCTGGTCGGCTCGGGTGTTCTGCGCGGGTTGGCCGGCCCGGGTGCTCTGGGTGTTCTGCTCGGTCTGGGTGGCCTGCGCGGTCTGGCGGATGGCGGTCCTGCGGTCGGTGGCTGTGGAGTTGGTGGGGGTGTCCGCCGTGGGCCGGGCGGGCGTGGGCAGGTCTGCCGTCAGCGTGCCCGGCGTCAGGGAGTCCGGCGTGAGGGGGCCCGGTGTGAGGGAGTCCGGCATGAGGGCGCCCGGCGTGAGGGGGCCCGGCAGCAGGGTGTCCGGCGTGACGGGGTCCGGCGTCGGGGTGCCTGGCATGGGGGAGTCCGGCGTCGGGGTGTCCGCTGTGGGCAGGCCTGCCGCCGGGGTGCCCGGCGTCAGGGCGCCCGGCGTGAGGGGGCCCGGCAGCAGCGTGTCCGGCGTGACGGGGTCCGGCGTCAGGGTGCCCGGCGTGGGGGAGTCCGGCGTCAGCGTGCTCGGCGTCAGCATTCCCGGTATCAGGAGGTCCGGCGTCAGGGCGCCCGGCATGAGCGTGTCCGGCGTCGGGGTGCCTGGCATGGGGGAGTCCGGCGTCAGGGCGTTTGGCGTGAGGGTGTCCGGGGCTGGGGTGTCCGCTGTGGGCGGGTCTGCTGCCGGGGTGCTGTGCATCGGGGTGTTCGGGGTGGGGGTGCCCGGCGTCAGGGTGTGGGTGTGGGGGGTTGGTGTGGGTGTGCCGGGTGGTGTCGTGTCGGGTGTCGGTGCGAAGGCTGTGGGGGTGGTGGTTGTGTGAGGGGCTGTCGGCAGGCCTGCTGGTGGGTCTGTCGGTGGGTGGGGGGTGGTTGTCTGGTGGTGCCAGGCGGTTTGCGCGGCGGCCGCGGCCTGGGTGACGGCGGCTGCGGCCTGGGCGTCCATGGCTGCGGCGAGTTGTGCGGTGGCTGCGATTTTCGCCTGCACGGTCTGCGCGTCGTGCGGGGTGGGGTCGGGTGCGCCGTGCTGGCCTGTGCCCGGGTGGGGGCGTGGCTGGGCGGGTGGGGTGCCTGCGTGCCGGAGGGCGGGGGCTGCCGGGTGCTGCGGGGCGGTCTGTTGCGCGCCGGCCGTGGCCGGGTACGGGGCGCCGGCCTGGGCGGCGTCGGGCGCCGCGGCCAGGGTGGGGGCGCCGGCCTGGGTGGGTGTGGGGGGGTGGGCGGTGGCGGCGTCGAGGGCGGCCTG
>NZ_BNBT01000296.1 GCF_014656095.1 Streptomyces longispororuber | reverse complement strand
TCCCCGGCGCCCCTTGCGGGGCGCGCCCCTGGCGGGGCGCAGAAGGCCGCTGGGCCCCCGGGGCGTGTGTCCCGGGGGCCCAGCGGTTACGGCAGTGGAGGATCAGGCGTCCGACTTGCCCTCGTCGGCCTTGTCCGCCTCGGCGGAGGCGGCCTCACCCTGCTCACCCTCGGCGGAGTCGGCGGCCTCGGCGGAGTCGTCCTCGTCGTCGAGGTCGATGACCTCGCCGTTGGTGTCCTTGACCGTGGCGGCCTCGACGACCACCGCGAGCGCCTTGCCGCGGGCGACCTCGCCGACGAGCATCGGCACCTGGCCGCCCTCGACGACGGCCTGGGCGAACTGGTCGGGGCTCATGCCGGAGGACTGCGCGCGACGCATGAGGTGCTCGGTGAGCTCCTCCTGGTTGACGTTCAGCTTCTCCTTGTTGACCAGCTCGTCGAGGACGAACTGGGTCTTGATGCCCTTGATCGCCTGCTCGCGGGTCTCGGTGTCGAACTCCTCCTCGGTCTTGCCCTGGATCTCCAGGTACTTCGCGAGGTCGAGGCCCATCTGGCCGAGCTGGTGGTGCTCCAGGTTGTGCTTGCGGGTGCGGATCTCGTCCTCGAGCAGCTTCTCGGGGACCGGCACCTCGACGAGCTCCAGGAGCTTCTCCAGGACGCGCTCCTGGGCCTGGGTGGCCTGGTCGAACTGGCGGGCCGACTCCAGGCGCTTGCGGCTGTCGGCCTTCAGCTCGTCCAGGGTGTCGAACTCGGAGGCGAGCTGCGCGAAGTCGTCGTCCAGCTCCGGCAGTTCGCGCTTGGCGACCTGGGTGACCTTGACGGTGACCTCGGCCTCCTTGCCGGCGGCGGAGCCGCCCTTGAGCTCGGAGGTGAAGGTGGCCTCGGCCCCGGCCTCCAGGCCCTTCACGGCGTCGTCGATGCCGTCGAGCAGCTCGCCGGAGCCGATGGTGTACGAGACGCCGCTGGCGACGCCGTCGGCGAGGACCTCGCCGTCGACCTTGGCCTCCAGGTCGAGGGTCACCACGTCGCCGTCCTCGGCGGCGCGCTCGACCGGCGAGGTGGACGCGAAGCGGTTGCGCAGGTCCTCGACGGCCTTGTCGACGTCCTCGTCGGACACCTCGACGGCGTCGACCTCGACCTCGATGCCGGAGTAGTCCGGGATCTCGATGGTCGGGCGGACGTCGACCTCGGCGGTGAAGTTGAGGGTCTCGTTGTCCTTGAGCTCGGTGATGTCGACCTCGGGCTGGCCGAGGACGTTGAGCTCGGCCTCGTTGACCGCCTCGGTGTAGAACTTCGGAAGGGCGTCGTTGACGGCCTCCTCCAGCACGGCGCCGCGGCCGAACCGCTGGTCGATGACGCGCGCCGGCACCTTGCCCTTGCGGAAGCCCTTGACCGTGACCTGCTGGTTGATCTTCTTGTACGCCGCGTCGAGGCTGTCCTTGAGCTCCTCGAAGGGCACCTCGACAGTGAGCCGAACCCGAGTCGGGTTCAGGGTCTCCACGGCGCTCTTCACGGTTCGGTCTCCTTGGTGGGCTGACTGCTTGGTTTCTGCCCGGTCGAGAGACACACGGGCACACAGCTTGCATAGTAACGGCACGCGGGAGCCGAGCCACAATGCGATCTTGGAAGACGGGCCGCGGAGCGCGCGAGAGGGGTTCCCCGGCCGGGGAACCGGCCGCCGGACCGGAGAGATCCCGCTGGTCGGGGTGGCGGGATTTGAACCCACGGCCTTCCGCTCCCAAAGCGGACGCGCTACCAAGCTGCGCCACACCCCGTCGGTGCGAGACGTAGGGTACATGCCCGCAGGGCGCCCGGCCCCCGCATTACCGGGGCGGGCGGAGGGGGTGTGCGGGCGGGCGCGCGGACCCGCTACGATGCTTGCCGTGCCGCGCACGCTGACCTGCGGGTCGCCGCGCGGGGCGCTTGCGGGCGTAGCTCAATGGTAGAGCCCTAGTCTTCCAAACTAGCTACGCGGGTTCGATTCCCGTCGCCCGCTCCGAGGCCTCCGGCCCGGTACGTGGAGTCCGTCTCCGCGTACCGGGCCGGAGGCTTTTCCGCGTCCGGGCGCCGACCGGTCCTTCGCGTGCGGGCGCCGGCCGGCTCACGGGTGGCGTACGTCGATGCTGTAGACCGCGCGGACGCCGTACGGGACGTAGAGGGCGTCGCCCGCGAGCGTCAGCGCGGCGCCGGACTCCGAGGTGACCGAGGGCGTCTCGCCGTAGCTGTCGGGGGCGGCGCGGGTCCAGTCCACCGCGCCCGTGGCACGGTCCAGGGCGGCGAGCCGGCCGCTCGGGGAGGCGACGAAGACGTGGGTCGCGGAGGCGAGCGGCGGGCCCGGGGACTCCACGGTGGAGTTCACGTCCCAGGCCAGGCGGCCGGTGCGGGGGTCGACGGCGCGCACGGTGCCGTTGGGGTAGGTGAAGTAGAGGGTGCCCCGGCTGAGCGTGACCTGCGCCCCGATCTGCTGCGGGTGTTCGAAGGGAATGGCCCGCGCCCGGCGGGTGGCCGGGTCGAGCGCGACGATCCGGTGGTGGGGCCGTTCCTCCCGGGTGGTGTCGGCGAACAGCAGGCGTTTGCCGCTGCGGCCCAGGAGGTCCGGTCCCGCCCGCAGGGTGACCGTCCAGCCCGGCCGGCCGGTGGCCGGGTCGAGGCGGCTGACGCGGACGCGCTCGTCCCCGGCCGGGCAGATCACGTACCCCTGTCCGGCGGCGGCGCGGACCCGGCAGTCCACGTCGGGGAGCGGGTGCCGCCAGCGCGCGTCGCCGTCGGCCGGGTCCAGCAGGGCGTACGCGTCGCCCTCGGTGCCGACCGCGGCGAGGACACCGGCGGACGTGAGGACGGCGCCGCCGCTCTCCGCGTCGGGGGACGGGGCGGTCGCGTGCTCGCCGCGCCCCGCGGGGACGGCCCACAGCGCGCGGCCGGTGCGGGCGTCCAGGGCCTCCACCGCGTAGTTCTCGGTCCGGGTGTCGCCCCGTACGGTCTGGTCGTTGCGGTAGACGAAGACGCGGCCGCCGGACGCCCCGATGATGTGCCCCTCCGCGTTACCCCAGGCGTCGGGCTCCGTGAGGTCCCTGTCCATCGGCCGGCTCCACCGGAACTCCCCCGTGGCCAGCGAGAAGCGCGCGGCCTTCACGTCGTCGCCCGCGCAGAGGAGGCCGCCGGCGGCGACGGCGCAGTGCGCGAACAGGCCGCCGGCCTCATCGCCGCTGTCCCTGTCCTTGGACTGCCAGGGCCGCCACCCCTCGGGCAGGTCGTGGGGCGCGGAGTGCTGGGACGGCAGCCACATGGCCGTGCCCGCCGCCGCCAGAGCGAGGACCACCGCGGCGGCCGCCCCGGCGGGCGCGAGGCGCCTGCGGCGCGGCCGGG
>NZ_BNBT01000295.1 GCF_014656095.1 Streptomyces longispororuber | reverse complement strand
GCGCCCCGGAGCGGGGGCGCGCGGTCCCGCGGGCGCCCCGGCGGGACCGCGCGGCACCCCCTCCGACCGGCCACGTAGCGTGGGCGCATGAGCGAGAGACTGGTGGTCATCGGCGGCGACGCGGCGGGCATGTCCGCGGCGTCACAGGCACGCAGGCTCAAGAAGCCCGCGGAGCTGGAGATCGTCGCGTTCGAGCGCGGCTCCTTCACCTCGTACTCGGCCTGCGGCATCCCGTACTGGGTCAGCGGCGCGGTCCCCGAGCGCGACGACCTGATCGCGCGGACGCCGGAGGAACACCGGGCGCGGGACATCGACCTGCGGATGCGGACGGAGGTCACGGAGATCGACCCGGCCGGGCGGCGGGTGCGCGCCCGCGACCTCGACTCGGGCGCCGAGGGGTGGACGGCGTACGACAAGCTCGTCATCGCCACCGGCGCGCGCCCGCTGCGGCCGCCGCTGCCCGGCATCGACGCGCCCGGCGTGCACGGGGTGCAGAACCTCGGCGACGGCCAGGCCCTGCTCGACACCCTGGAGGCCACCGAGGGGCGCCGTGCGGTGGTGGTCGGGGCCGGGTACATCGGCCTGGAGATGGCCGAGGCGCTGCTGCGCCGGGGCTACGAGGTCACGGTCGTCAACCGCGGCGAGCAACCGATGTCCACCCTCGACCCGGACATGGGGCGCCTGGTCGACGCGGCGATGTCCGGCATGGGCGTCACGATGGTGAACGACACCGAGGTCACCGCGGTCCTCACCGGCGACGACGGCAGGGCCCGGGCGGTGGCCACGAAGGACGCCGAGTTCCCGGCGGACGTGGTGGTGCTGGGCATCGGCGTGGAGCCGGAGACGGAGCTGGCCCGCGCCGCCGGGCTGCCCGTCGGCGAGCACGGGGGGCTGCTCACGGACCTGTCGATGCGGGTACGGGGTCCCGTCGCGGACGGCGCGATCTGGGCGGGCGGCGACTGCGTGGAGGTGCTCGACCTGGTCTGGGGCCGGGAGCGGCACATCGCCCTCGGCACGCACGCCAACAAGCACGGGCAGGTCATCGGCGCCAACGTGGGCGGCGGCTACGCGACGTTCCCCGGCGTCGTCGGCACGGCCGTGAGCAAGGTGTGCGACCTGGAGATCGCGCGCACCGGGCTGCGGGAGAAGGACGCGCGGGCGGCGGGCCTGCAGTACGTGACGGTGACGATCGAGTCGACGAGCCGCGCCGGGTACTACCCCGGGGCGGCGCCGATGACGGTGAAGATGCTCGCGGAGCGGCGTACCGGACGGCTGCTCGGTACGCAGATCGTGGGCCGCGAGGGAGCCGGCAAGCGCGTCGACGTGGCGGCGGTGGCCCTGACGGCGGGGATGACGGTCGAGCAGATGACAGCGCTCGACCTCGGCTACGCGCCCCCGTACTCCCCGGTGTGGGACCCGGTCCTGGTGGCGGCCCGCAAGGCGACGGCCGCGGTACGCGCGGCCTGAGCGGAGAGCCCGTCCCGGCCGCGGGGGCCGGGACGGGTGCGGGGGCCGGGACGGGTGCGGCGAGCGGGACGGGCGCGACGGCCCGGACGGGCGCGGCGGCCGGGGACAGGTGCGGCGGCCGGGACGGGGCCGGGCCAGACGGCGACGGGACCGGGTCAGACAGCCGTGCGCGTGTGCACGTACTCCACGAGCCGGGTCAGCGCGTCCGGGTCCGTGGTCGGCAGGACGCCGTGGCCGAGGTTGAAGACGTGGCCGTCGAGCCCGGCGGCCGCCGCGAGGACCTCGTCGGTCTTCGCCTCGACGGCCTCACGCGGGGCGAACAGCACGGCCGGGTCCAGGTTGCCCTGGAGGGCCTTGCCGGGGCCCACGCGCCGGGCCGCCTCGTCGAGCGGCACCCGCCAGTCGACGCCGACCACGTCGGCCCCGGCCTCGCCGAGGATCCCGAGCAGCTCGCCGGTGCCGACGCCGAAGTGGATGCGCGGCACGCCGTACGACGCCACGGCGTCGAAGACCTTCCGCGACGCGGGCAGCACCGAGCGCCGGTAGTCGGCGGGCGCGAGGGCGCCCACCCAGGAGTCGAAGAGCTGGACGGCCGAGGCGCCCGCCTCGATCTGCACCTTCAGGAACGCGGCGGTGATCTCCGCGAGCCGGTCGAGCAGGTCGGCCCAGAGCTCCGGGTCGCCGTACATGAGCGCCTTGGTGTGCTCGTGGTTGCGGCTCGGCCCGCCCTCGACGAGGTAGCTCGCGAGGGTGAACGGGGCGCCGGCGAATCCGATCAGCGGCGTCGCGCCCAGCTCGCCGGTGAGCATGCCGATGGCCTCGGTGACGTACGCGACGTCGTCCGGGGTGAGGTCGCGCAGGCGGGCCAGGTCGGCGCGCGAGCGGATGGGCCGCTCGACGACGGGGCCGACGCCCGGCTTGATGTCGAGGTCGACGCCGATGGCCTTCAGCGGTACGACGATGTCGCTGAAGTAGATGGCCGCGTCCACGCCGTGGCGGCGCACCGGCTGGAGCGTGATCTCCGTGACCAGGTCCGGCCGCATGCAGGACTCCAGCATGGCCGTGCCCTCACGGACCTTGCGGTACTCCGGCAGCGAGCGCCCGGCCTGCCGCATGAACCACACGGGCGTGTGCGGCACCGGCTCGCGCCGGCACGCCTTCAGGAAGGCGGAGTCGTACGGAGCTGCGGGCTGCTGGCCGGTGGCCTCGTCATTGACACTCACCCGGAAAGTCTCGCACGGCGCGTCCGGGGAACGAGCAGCCCTCCCGCCTTCGCGGCGGGCACACCGGCCCGCGCCGGGCCCGTGCGGGCGCGGGACACCCCGCCGCGCAGCCGCCGGGTGCCTGCGCGAAGCCGCCGTTCCCCTTAACCTTCCCCGCATGGCTGCGGCTCAGGGACAACGGTCGGACGGCGCTGGCGAGATGGACGACGGGCAGGAGGTGGTGGCGGACACGGCACCGCTGCCCTTTCGCGCCGCGGTCGAGGCGCTGCGGGGGGCACGGCTGCGGCCGCAGATCGAAATCGACCCGACGCGCCCGCCACGGCGGCTCGCCCCGTACGCGTACGCCCTGGAGGCGGCCGTCGTCGACGACGGCGAGGACCTGGCCGACGGGCGGCTCGTCCTGCTGCACGACCCCGCGGGGCACGACGCCTGGAAGGGCACCTTCCGGCTGGTGACGCTGGTACGGGCGGAACTGGAGCCGGAGATGGCGGCCGATCCCCTGCTCCCCGAGGTGTGCTGGTCCTGGCTGACCGGGGCGCTCCAGGCGCGGGGCCTGGCGTGCGGGGAGCCGAGCGGGACGGTCACCCGGGCCGGGTCGCACTACTTCGGCGGGCTCGCCGAGCGGCCGCCCGCCTCGCAGATCGAGATCCGCGCCTCGTGGACGCCGCGCGAGGGCGTGGGGGGCGCCCCGGACGCGGGGGCGCACCTCGCGGCGTGGTGCGACCTGCTGGGCCAGGTCGCGGGGCTGCCGCCCGCCGGGCCCGCGGACGGCTCGGTGGTGACGCTGCCGCAGCGCAGGGGGCCGCGCGCGGACTGAGCCCGGGCGGGGG
>NZ_BNBT01000294.1 GCF_014656095.1 Streptomyces longispororuber | reverse complement strand
ACCACGACACCCTTCGGGGTGCCGGTGGAGCCGGAGGTGTACATCACGTAGGCGGCGTTGTGCGGATGCACCACCGGCAGTCCGGCCCCCTCGGCGCCGTCCTTAACGGCTGCGGCGCCCTCAGATGCACCTTCGAGGTCCACATCGTCCAGGAACAGCGACGGCACACCGGTCTCGGGCAGCACACCGACGGTGTCGGCGTCGGTGAGCACGAGCTGGGGGCCTGCGGTGGTCAGGATGTGGTCCAGGCGGGTGCTGGGGTACTTCGGGTCGATCGGCAGATAAGCGGCGCCCGCCTTGAGGATGGCGAGCATGCCGGTGACCAGGTCGGCCGAGCGCGGCAGCGCCAAAGCCACCACACTCTCCGCCCCCACCCCACGCCCGGCCAGCACACGGGCGAGCCGGTCGGCGCGCGCGTCCAGCTCCGCGTAGGTGTAGGACACGTCGTCGCAGGTCACGGCCGTCTTGTCCGGCACCGCGGCGGCCTGCTGCGCGAACAGGCCGGGAATGCTCAGCTCCGGCGTCTGGGCGGCGGTGTCGTTGACCTCGATGAGGAACCGCCGGCGTTCGGCGGGCTCCAGCAGGTCCAGGGCCCCGAACGCGGCGCGCGGGTCCTCGGCCAACTGGGCAAGCACGCGGCCCAGGCGCAGGGCGATGTCGCGGGTGCGCTCGGCGTCCAGCAGGTGGTGCTGGTGCTGGAGGGTCACCTTCAGGTGCGGCTCGGCCACCGCGATGACGGTCAGCGGGTAGTGGGTGCCGCTCAGCGGGCTGATCCCCGTCACCGAAATCCCGGCGGCGGAGTAGGCCTCGCTCAGGGCGGCACTGTCGATGGGGTAGGACTCGAAGACCACCATGGTGTCGAACAGCGCCCGCAGCCCGGTGGCCTGGTGCATGTCCAGCAGTCCGTGGTGGTGGTGGTCCAGCAGCGCGCCCTGGCGGTCCTGCAGCGTGGTCAGTACCTGGCCCAGCGAGGCGCCCGGGGCGCAGTCGACGCGGACGGGAAGGGTGTTGATGAACAGGCCCACCATCTCGTCCACGCCCGCCACCTGCGGCGGACGCCCCGAGACCGTGGCACCGAAGACGACGTCCCGGCGCCCGGTCAGGCCCGCCAGCAGCATCGCCCACGCACCCTGCACCACCGTGTTCAACGTCACGCCCAGCTCACCGGCACGACGCGTCAGCGCACGCGACTGCTCCACGCTCAACGGCACATCGATCTGGCCCACCCCGGTTGTCTCACTCTCCGGGGCGGTGTCAACGGGAACCAGCAGCGTGGGCTCGTCGACGCCTTCGAGCTCCTTGGCCCACACCCGCGCGGTCGCCTCCCGGTCCTGACGGGACAGCCAGGCCAGGAAGTCGCGATAGGCCCGCGGCCGGCCCAGGCCGGAGGCGTCCCCGGCGGTGCCGTACAGACGCATCAGGTCCTGGATGAGCAGGGGAATCGACCAGCCGTCGAAGAGGGCGTGGTGCGCGGTGAAGACCAGTTCCCACCGGTCGGTTGCCAGCTTGATCAGCGTCAGGCGCAGCAGCGGGGCGTCGGACAGGTCGAAGTGCGTGCGGTGCTCCTCGGCCAGGAGCTGCTTGAGCCGCTCCTCCCGCTCGCCCTCACCGAGGGACGTCAGGTCCCGCTCCCGCCACGGCAGTTCGATGCCGCTCTGGATGACCTGGACGCGGTCACCGGCGCTGTCGGTGGTGAACGCCGCGCGCAGGTTGGGGTAGCGGTCCAGCAGCGCCTGTCCGGCCGCCCGCATCCGCTCCGGCTCCACCGCACCGGCCAGGTGGAAGTCGAACTGCATCTGGTAGGCGTCGAAGGACGCGCCGGCCAGCTCGGTGTGGAAGAGCAGGCCCTCCTGCATCGCGGTCAGCGGCCACACGTCGGCCAGTCCCGGGTAGCTTCTCTCCCAGCCGTTCAGCTCCGCCTGGCTCACCTTCACCAGCGGCACGTCCGACGGTGTGAGGCCGCCCGCCTCCGGTGCGGTCGCGTGCCGGGCGAGGCCTTCGAGGGCGGTGCGCCACAGGGCGGCCAGCTCCTCCACCTCGGCCTCGGTGAAGAGGCCGGAGGGGAAGTCCAGGCGGGTGGTCAGCCGCGGCCCGTGCTCGGTGTCGGCGACGTACGCGGTGACGTTCAGGGCGGCCAGCGCGGGCATGTCCGCGTCCAGCTCGGCGAGCAGCTCGGTGGTGCCCTCGACCTGGGTGAAGCCCAGGCCGCGCAGCGCGTCGGGGACGTCGGACGCGCCCGCGTACCGGCCCAGGTAGTTGAAGGACACCTGGCCGGTCGTGTGGTGCTTGAGGACGTCCGCCGTCTGTGGGTTGAGGTAGCGCAGCAGGCCGTAGCCGATGCCCTTGTCCGGCACGGCCAGGAGTTGCTCCTTGACCGCCTTGACGGCGGTCGCGGCGGCCCGTCCGCCGTTCAGGGCGTCGTCGAGGTTCACGCCCGCCACGTCGAGGCGGACGGGGTACATGCTGGTGAACCAGCCCACCGTGCGGGACAGGTCGGCGCCCGGCGCCGCGGCCTCCTCACGGCCGTGGCCCTCCATGCGCAGCAGCAGCGAGGACTCGTCCACCCCACGCTGTTTGCGCCACGTGGCCACGGCCAGGGCGAGCGCGGTCAGCAGCCCGTCGTTGACGCCGCCGCGGTAGGCCGCGGGCAGGCTCGTGAGAAGTGCTTCGGTGGCCGCCGCCGGGAGGTCCATGTGGACGTACCGGACCGTGGCGAGGGTGTCGACGGCCGGGTCCAGCGGGCGGCTGCCGAGCACCGGGTCCCGGCCCGTGACCATCGTGCGCCACAGTGCCAGCTCACCGGCGCGCTCGGCCGACCGGGCCTCCTCCGCCAGCGCGTGCGCCCAGCGCCGGGCGGACGTGCCCACCGGCGCGAGCTGCGGGGTGCGGCCCGCGCGGACCTGTTTCCACGCCTCGGCGAGGTCGGGCAGCAGGATGCGCCAGGACACGCCGTCGACGACGAGGTGGTGCAGCACGAGCAACAGGCGCCCAGCGCGCTCGGCACCGGCGTCGAACCAGACGAACTGCGCCATGACACCCGCCGCGGCATCCAACCGGTCGGTGGCGGCGTCGAGTTCGGCGGCCGCCCGCTCGCGCCAGCCGTCGGCCCAGTCGCCCTCGGTCTCCACGCGGTGGATCAGGGACGCGACGTCGACCGAGCCCGGCGCGGTCACCTCAAGACCGGTCTCCTCGCCGGTGACCAGGCGGGAGCGCAGCATGTCGTGCCGGTCGACGACCGCCGACAACACCGTGAGCAGGCCGGTCTCGTCCATCCCGGCCGGCAGCTCCACCGCCATCGACATGGTGAACCGGTCGAGCCCCGTGCCGAGCTCCTGGAGCCAGTGCCCGATCGGCAGCAGCGGCATGCGGCCCACGCCGCCGCCCTCCAGCTCCTCCAGGACCGGTCGGCCCTCACCGCCGCTGACCGCGCTCTCGGCCAGTTCGAACACTGTACGGGCCTCGAAGATCTGGCGGGGCGTGACCTCCACACCCTGCGCCCTCGCCCGGGCGACCACCTGGATGGAGCGGATCGAGTCACCGCCGACGGCGAAGAAGTCGTCGTCGAT
>NZ_BNBT01000293.1 GCF_014656095.1 Streptomyces longispororuber | reverse complement strand
GGCCGCGAGCGCCGCCGCCGCGCCCTGGCCGCTCGGACGACGCGGCTGCTGTGCGCCGGGGCGGTGCGCGGCGGCGACGCCACGGCCACCTGGATCAGCCCCGTCTTCACGCCCGCGGGGTGGTCCATCAGGGTGCTGCCCGCCGACCTGTATACCGGGCAGGGCGGCGTGGTGCTGGCGCTCGCCGCGTACGACAGGGAGGCGCGCGCCGGACGCGCCGACGAGGTGCCCGGCGTCGCCGAGACGCTCGCGGGGGCGCTGCGGGTCCTGGTCGCCACCGAGGACCGGACGCCCACGCCGTCACCGGGCGCCTTCAGCGGCGCCGCGTCGCAGGTGTGGACGTGGCTGGCGCTGCACCGGGTGCGCGGCGACGACCGGTTCCTGGAACGGGCCGCCGCGCGCGCCGCGCTGCTCGCACCGGGCCCGCTGGTGGACGACGACGCCGAGGTGGACCTCCTCAACGGGGTGGCCGGGGGAGTGGTGCCACTGCTGGGCCTGGCCGCGGCGACCGGGCAGGACCGCTGGCGGGACGCCGCCGCGCACCTCGGCCGCCGCCTGACCGGCCTGGCCGTCGTCGACGCGGACGGCGCCCGCTGGCCGACCCGGCTCAACCCCGAGGGCATCGGCGGCTTCGCGCACGGCGCCACCGGCATCGGCTGGGCGCTGCTGCGGCTCGCCCTGAGCGGCGCCGGCACCCCGGCCGAACGCGACGGCTGGTCCCGCCTCGCCGCACGCGCGTTCGCCTACCAGGAGTCGCTCTACGAGGCCGACCACGGCAACTGGCTCGACGCGCGCGCCGGCGCCGAGGAGGACTTCTTCACGAGCTGGTGCCACGGCAGCGCGGGCATCGGCCTCGGCATGCTCGACCTGTACCGGCGCGCGGGCGACCCGGCCCACCTCGACATGGCCCGCCGCGCCGCCCGCGCCTGCTCCGCCGAGGGCTTCGGCTGGAGCCACACCCTGTGCCACGGCGACCTGGGCCTGTGGGAGTTCCTGGCGGCCCTGGACCACGGCGATCCCGCCGACCGCGACGGCGAGCTGCTCACCGGCCTCGAACAGCGCGGCCCCGTCGGCGGCCTGGCCCGCGAGGCCTTCTCACCGAGCCTGATGTCCGGCCTCTCCGGAGTCCTCCACACCCTTCTGCGCATGCACCCCGAGGCCGCCCTGCCCAACCCCCTCCTCCTCGACTGACCGCCCGGGGCACCGCCCGGTCCCGCGTTTTCCGTACGCCCGACGCCGATCGTTGCGTTTCGGGGATGTCGTGGCCGCCGGTCGCGGAGGTTGACTGGGGCTGACGACGCGGCAGGCAC
The DNA here is from genome assembly GCF_014656095.1 of Streptomyces longispororuber. Classification (GTDB taxonomy): domain Bacteria; phylum Actinomycetota; class Actinomycetes; order Streptomycetales; family Streptomycetaceae; genus Streptomyces; species Streptomyces longispororuber. The sequence continues at coordinate 2,294 of NZ_BNBT01000293.1, read as the reverse complement.
CGGATGTTCCGCGGCGTGCCGGGAACGCCCTTCGGGCGGACGGCGACGCAGCGTGTCCGCGCGGTGCGGACGGCACCGGGCCTGCGCCCCCGGGCCCGTCGGCAGCTCGTCGACGGACCCGGAGCAGCTCTGCCTGGGCGAGCCGCGCCCGACCGGCTCCGAGGCCTGGAGGTGTGCCGATGCCTGTCACCGCGCGCGAGACGCTGGTGGCGGAGGCCGTGCTCGACCTGGCCACCCGCAGGGACCAGGAGGACGTGCTCCTCCTCCTGCACGACCTCACCGCGTACACGGTCTCCCTGCTGGGGTTGCGCGGCGCGGGTACGGCGGTCCTGAACGGGGCGGGGCGGGTGGACCGTCTCACCGCTTCCGACGAGCTGTGCGGGCGGCTGCAGGAGGACCAGTTCGCACTCGGCGAGGGCCCCTGCCTCGACAGCGCCCGCGCCGCCGGCGCACTGGCACCGGTCGCCCTGGGGCCCGGCGGTGTCGGCGCCGTGCTGTGGCCCCGGTTCGCCCCCCGCGCGGTGGACGCCGGCATCTGCGGTGTCGCCGTGGTGCCGCTGCGCACCGGACGGGACACCCACGGCGCCGTCACCTTGATGGCGGCCGTCCCCGAGGCCCTGAGCGCGCGGGCGATGCGCCTGGCGCAGGTCCTGGCCGACGCCGTCGGGGCCTGGCTGGGGCGGCGCACCAAGGACGAGATCACCGAGCAACTGGAGACGGCCCTGAACACCCGCGACGTGATCGAACAAGCCAAGGGCGCGCTCGCGGCGCGCCTGGAGATCAACGTGCACGACGCCTTCCGCCGGCTGCACTCGCACGCCCGCTCCCGGCAGCAGAGACTCGGCGACGTCGCCGGCCGCGTCGTGAACGGCTCCGTCCCGCCGGAACTCACCGAGCGGCCTCCGCATGCCGGCCGGTGACCAGCACGGCGCCCCGGACGCCACACCTTCGCCGGGCGAGACCCCGGCCCCCTCGTCCGCCCGCGTGTCCCCCGCCGCCCACACCGGACCCGGGCCGCGGGGCGTGCCCGCCGACACGGTGCGCTCGCTCGGCCTCGACGCCCTCACCATGAGCGTGACGGCCGGCGACGGCCTGCCGGAGCTGGTGTGGAGCCAACCTCCCGAGGGCCTCGGCCCCGAGCTGGAGGAGCTGCAGTTCGCCCTCGGGGACGGCCCCACGTTCGAAGCCGCCGGCCGCGGGCGCCGGGTGATGGAGCCGGACCTGGCCGCCACCGACCCCGCGCGCTGGCCCGCCTTCCTGCCGGTGGCCGCGCGGACCCCCGCCCGCGCCGTCGTCGCCGTCCCCCTGCGGCTCGGTGTCGCGGTCATCGGGGTGCTGGCGGGCTACCGCACCAGCACCGGCCCCCTGACGGACACGCAGCGGCGCGACCTCACCCGCCTGGCCCGGACGCTCCTGGCCCTGCTGCTGGACACGGTGGAGGTCCCGTCGGCCGACGGCACGGGAGCGCCGCCCGGCCTGGCACTGCGCCGCGCCGAGGTCCATCAGGCCACCGGCTACCTCTCCGTCCGGCTCGGCATCCCCCCGGGGCAGGCCCTCCTGCGGCTCCGCTCCCACGCCGCCGCCCACGACGTCCCGCTGACCGCCCTCGCCCGCGCCCTGTTCGCGGGATCCGTGCTCCCCGAGGACTTCGACCGGTGACCCCGTCCGCGCTCCCGGAGCCGCCCCCGACCACACCTCGGGACGAGAGTTGGCCGAAAATCGCCGCTCATTGGTCTGGACGCGACGCGTCTTCCCTGTCTGTTTGTCGACAGGCACGGCGTACTTCGAGGAGGACGAGGCGCCCTGAGGGGCGCAGAAACGTTTGATGTGGCCCGGGTGCTCCGGCGCAGGCCGCCTCCGGCACCCGCTGCCCCCGCCGCGCAGCCGACATCGCATAGCACGCACCTGATGGTGAAGAGACGTTTCACGACGAAATCCGCCAGGCGGAGGCTCCCGTTCAGAGTGCGTGGCAGGACCACCCGATCTTGTGACTAGCATGGCCCCGCGCAGGCCGTCGCGAGGGACACGCCAGGCGACGGGCGTCGCGCGCGACAGCACCGATGTGAGGGCGGGCCGGAAGGCCGCACCCCTGTGCCGACACCGAGGGGCCACGGAATGACACAGTCCGCCGATGGGCGTCCGCCCGGCATAGCCGGCACGCGGCGAACAGCATCCTCCTCGCCGCTGCTCCTGCTGGCGGTGGCCGCCGTGGGCGGCGCCGTGCCGGCGGCCCTCGCGCCGTCGGCCGCCCGCGGCTGGGTGGCGGCCGTGGCGGTGGGCGCCTGGCTGCTGCT
>NZ_BNBT01000292.1 GCF_014656095.1 Streptomyces longispororuber | reverse complement strand
GGCCGCGGGCGCGGGCGCCTTCCGGGCCCGCAGGCCCTCCGCGTACCGGCTGCGGCCGATGGCCGGGCACGCGCCCGCGCGCACGACCCCCGCCCGCGTCGCCGTGCGCCGCGCGCCCATCCTGCGGCTGCCCGGACGCACCCGCGCCATGGTCCTGACCTTCGACGACGGACCCGACCCCCGCTACACCCCGGACATCCTGCGCACCCTGCGGCAGTACGACACCCGCGCCATGTTCTTCGTGTGCGGCGAGATGGTCGCGCACAACCAGGACCTGCTGCGGCAGATGGCCGACGACGGGCACGTGATCGGCAACCACACGTGGAGCCACCCGCTGCTCCCCGACCTGACGTGGTCCGAGGTCCGCGAGCAACTGGAGCGCACCTCCGAGATCGTCCAGGGCACCGTCGGGGTGCCGCCGCTGTGGTTCCGCGCCCCCTACGGCGCCTGGAACCGGGCGGCCTTCGAGCTCGGTGCGGAACTCGGCATGGAGCCGCTCGCCTGGACCGTCGACACCCTCGACTGGCGCACCCCCGGCACCCGCACCATCGTCCGGCGCGTCCTCAACGGCGCGGGCCCCGGCGTCGTCGTGCTGTCCCACGACGCGGGCGGCGACCGCACCCAGAGCGTGCGCGCCCTCGACGTGTACCTGCCGGAGCTGCTCGCCTCCGGGTTCCGCCTGACGGTGCCGCCGCGCCCGCCCGGGTGGTGACCCCGGGGCGCGCACCGCGCGGTCGCGCGTCAGCGCACGTCGACCAGGCGGGCGAACACCACCACGTTGCCGTCGTAGCCGCTCTGCTGCGAGAAGCCGCCGCCGCAGGTGATGACCCGCAGCTCGGGCACGCCCTTGTTGCCGTACACGCGATGGCCGGGGAAGTCGTTCTTGGCGAACACCTCGACGCCGTAGACCTCGAAGACGGCCGTACGCCGGTCCTGGCGCAGGACCTCGACGCGGGCGCCCTTCTTGAGCGAGCCCAGGCTGTAGAACACCGCCGGGCCCTGCCGGTTGTCGACGTGGCCCACGACGACGGCCGTGCCCTTCTCGCCGGGCGACACCGCTCCGGTGAACCAGCCCGCGAGGTTCGGGTCGTCCGCCGGGGGCGCGTCCACCCAGCCCTCCGCGTCGAGGCCGACCTGCATGACCGGGGCGTCGACGCGGATCGCCTTGATGCGGACGCGGTGGGCGGGCGAGAACGTCAGCGGCACGGGGGCGTCCTCCGCCTTGACGGGCGCGCGGTCCGCGGCCGCCGCCGACTCGGGCTGCGGCGGCCCCACGTCGAACTCCCCGGAGCCGTTGCGGATCAGTGCGAGCCCGGTGAGCAGCACCAGCGCCATCACACCCCACGGCGCACGCCTGCGCGGCCGCTCCTCCTCGAATTCCTCGAACTCTCCGGAAGGCTGCCCGGCGGCCTCGAACGGTTGGGACGACGACATTCCCTATCCCCTCTCGACGCGGCGTTCCGGCCACGTCACGGCACGTACGGAAACGCTAAGTGCAGCGCGCGCGGCGTGCGAAAGGGCGGATGCGAACGGGTGGCGTGACCTCGAGGTCTGCGCCATCCGAGGCGCGGCCCGCAGGAAATTTCTGACGGTCCGTGACCTGCGGTGATAACCCTTCGCGGGGACGGCGCCCGGCGTGTTGGCTCACCAGGACGGACGATCCCCGAAATGCGGCCGTACGCAGGGCGTCTGAGGGTCTGAGTGAGGGGTGCTCTCGCCGAACGTCCGGGGAAATGGATTCCCGGGGTGCCTCTCGCGGAGGAATTCCATGCGTAATTCACGTGCACTGGCGGCGGTCGTCGCCGCGGGCGCCGTCGTGGGCCTCGCCGCGCCGACGGCCACCGCCTGGACCGGACCGAGCAACATCGTCGCCATGCCCAGCGTGATCGCCCGGGGCGGCCAGCTCACGGTCACCGTCGACAGTTGCGAGGCGCCCGGCACGGTCGAGTCGCCCGCCTTCCCGAAGACGCACCTGAACGCCATCCCGGGCGGCAACACGTCGAGCGCGACCGTCACCGTCCACCACCACGCCCGGCCCGGCGCCTACGACATCACCGCGCACTGCAACGGCAAGCCGCTCACCCGGCCGCACGCCTTCACCGTGATCCACGGCGCCGCGCGCGGCGGCCTCGGCGGCAGCTCCTCGTCCGGTGCCACCAGCACCGACATGGCCATCGGCGGGGCCCTGGTGACGGCCGCCCTGGTCGGCGGCGGCCTGTTCTGGATGCGGCGCCGCGCCGAGAACAAGGCCTGAGCGGCACGGGCGGCAGACGCAGGACCACGGCCGGCCTCGCGCGTCCCCCTTCCGCGCCGGGCCGGCCGGCCGCGTGTCACGCGGGCGAACGACGTGCGCGTGCCGCCGCGAGCGGGGTCTGGGTGCGGGGTCCGCGTGCCGGTGTGTGCGGCGTCTGCGTGCGGGGTCCGTGTGCCGCCGTGTGCGGGGTCTGCTGGCGGGTCCGTGCCCGGCATGCGTGCGGCGCCGTGTGCGGAAGGCATGTGCGGGGTCCGCGTGCCGTCGGCTGGTCAGGAGTGGCCTGAGTCCGGGCGCCGGCGCGTCCAGCAGTACGCCGTGCCGAGCACGCCCGCGACGAGCACGCCGCCCACGGCGACGTGCCGGGCGTCGAACCCGCCGGTGCTGCCCCCCACACCCGCCTTGACGCCCTTGGTCTGCGTACCGGGGCTCTGGCGGCCGCCACCGGTGGCGATGGTCAGGTCGGTCGTGCCGGACTCCGGGCCGCAGGTGAACGTCACCTCGTACAGGGCGCCGGGCTTGGCGTCCTGGAAGACGTGCGCCGTGGCCGACTTCTGCCCCTTGGGGACGGTGACGTCGTCGAAGACGCCGGAGGTCACCTTCGCGGCGTGCTCGCAGTTGTCGACGCTCAGCGTGACCTGGCCGCCCGCGGCGACGGTGGAGGGCGTGACGCGGAAGCCGAACGACGTGATGTTCTCGTCGCCCGCCACCGCGGTGGGACTGGTGAGGGTCAGGGCGGCCGTGGTGAGCAGTGCCGCCGAGGTGACGCGTATCGCGCGCATGGACGAGTCCTCCGGGTCTCCGAGGAGCGGCCGCGGACCTGCTTCCGGCGGCGCCTGATACACACCTCGATGCCGTGAACGCTAGATATGCCGGGTGTGCCCCGCGATCGCTGTCGTACGAACGGGGCATCGCCGTGGGCCGGACGGGGGACACGGACGGCGTGGCGCGGTGACGCGGCGTGAGGACCGGGCAGGGCGTGGCGGGGCGTCAGGCGCCGCGTACGGCACCGGCGCGGGCACGGGGCGCGGGGGAGCGGGCGGGCGCGGTCGCGGGTGCGCTGTGCGGAGGACGAGGTGGGGGGCGCGCACGGCGCGGGCACGGAGCGGGGGGAGCGTGGCCGGGCGCGTGGGCGACGGCGTGCGCAGGCGGGTGAGGCGAGGGCGAGGCGGCCGTTCCGGTCACACGCCGTGTGCGCGCGGTGCACGCACTGGCCCGGCGCACACACTCCCCGGACGGCCCCGGGAGGGGGTTACATGGGCATATGCCGCACGGGTGACGGCACAACGGGGGACAGCGGGGGCACCCGTGCGGCGGGCCACCGGTACTTCCCCTGCGCCGGTGGCCCGACGGGCGGCCGGGCCACCGGGCGGGGCCGGTCCCCACGCCTCCCACGGGGACGGCCCCGGCCCGGTGCGCCGCACGGTCGCGGCCTGACGCACCGGGCCGTCCCGCCCCGGTGCACCGCGGGGCTCCGGCCCGGT
>NZ_BNBT01000291.1 GCF_014656095.1 Streptomyces longispororuber | reverse complement strand
GGCCCCGGTGCCCCCGTCGGCCACGGCGGCACCCCCCTGCCCGCGTCGAGCGGCGCCCCGGGCCCGCTGGCCGCGCAGCCCGCGCCGGCGACCGGCCCCGGTGAGCCCACCGCGCGCCTGAACCCGAAGTACCTCTTCGACACCTTCGTGATCGGGGCGTCGAACCGCTTCGCGCACGCGGCCGCGGTCGCCGTCGCCGAGGCGCCCGCGAAGGCGTACAACCCCTTGTTCATCTACGGGGAGTCGGGGCTCGGCAAGACGCACCTGCTGCACGCCATCGGGCACTACGCGCGCAGCCTGTACCCCGGCACGCGGGTGCGGTACGTGAGCTCGGAGGAGTTCACCAACGAGTTCATCAACTCCATCCGCGACGGCAAGGGCGACAGCTTCCGCAAGCGGTACCGCGAGATGGACATCCTGCTGGTCGACGACATCCAGTTCCTGGCGGACAAGGAGTCGACGCAGGAGGAGTTCTTCCACACCTTCAACACGCTCCACAACGCGAACAAGCAGATCGTCCTCTCCAGCGACCGGCCGCCGAAGCAGCTCGTGACGCTGGAGGACCGGCTGCGCAACCGGTTCGAGTGGGGCCTGATCACCGACGTCCAGCCGCCCGAGCTGGAGACGCGCATCGCGATCCTGCGCAAGAAGGCGGTCCAGGAGCAGCTCAACGCCCCGCCGGAGGTCCTGGAGTTCATCGCCTCGCGCATCTCGCGGAACATCCGCGAGCTGGAGGGCGCGCTGATCCGCGTGACGGCGTTCGCGTCGCTCAATCGACAGCCTGTGGACCTGGGTCTCACCGAGATCGTCCTCAAGGACCTGATCCCCGGTGGCGAGGACGCCGCTCCGGAGATCACCGCGACGGCCATCATGGCGTCGACCGCCGACTACTTCGGGCTGACGGTGGACGACCTGTGCGGATCCTCGCGCAGCCGGGTGCTGGTGACGGCCCGGCAGATCGCCATGTACCTGTGCCGCGAGCTCACCGATCTGTCGCTGCCCAAGATCGGCGCGCAGTTCGGCGGCCGCGACCACACGACCGTCATGCACGCCGATCGCAAGATCCGCGCGCTGATGGCCGAGCGCCGGTCCATCTACAACCAGGTCACCGAACTCACCAACCGCATCAAGAACGGCTGACAGCCACGGCGGTACGCCGTCGCACGCCGCCGCACGTCATCCGCCTGAGGGCGCCCCGGAGCACGCCTCCCGGGCGCCCTCACGCGTCACCGGAGGCCCGGCCCGGCCGGTGCGACAGACAGCGACCCTCCGGGCCGGCCCGCGGCCCTCGCCAGTCGGCCCTCGGAACGCCCCTCAGGCGTTCCTCAGGCATCCCGAGGCGCTCCCCGGACGCCTCTCAGACGCTCCTCAGGCACTCCACGAGCAGCTTCAAACGCCCCACACACAGCCTCAGACGGCCCGCACGCGCCTCCAACGACCCTCCCGGCGCCCGCGATCCGCGACCCGTTCGTCATCTTCTGTTCGATTCATGGGCACCTCGTCGGGGTTCTCCACAGATCTGCGGCCTTTTCACCGTCCACACCCTGGGGAGTACGAAGTTGTCCCAACGGTGTCCACAGGGGACCCTGCTGATACGTCATCAGAGCAGGTCATGTGGTTGTGGATTCGTGGACGACGACTCTCCACAGCCTGTGGATGAAATTCTTGTCCACAGGCGGTGGACAGAGTTGTCCACCGGCGGCCCACAGGCAGGGCCCGGTTGTACACAGCTTCTCCCCAGCCCTGTCCACTGTTCGGCAAGGCGACGCGCCCCCTCACCGGGGCGAGTGAAAGGCATCACACAAAGGTGCCGGGTTGGCCTGTGGGGAAGCTGGGTAAAGCTGGGGACAGGGCTGGGGAGAAGTACCCCTCTCCTGTGCATCGGGTGTGCAGAACTTTCGCCCGTCCACAGAACCCCGGAGTTGTCCACGGCCTCCGCCCACAGGGTCGGTGGACAAAAAACCTGGAGTGACCTGCGCCTTCGCGGTTATCCACGGTTTCCACAGGCCCTACTACTACTCCCGACTAGAGAGAGCCAGGTTTCCGCTTTGAAGCGGGGGCTGTGCACAACTCGCCGCTCGGGCCGCCACGACCTCTCGGCACGACTTGACCCCGACGGGCACAAGCTGTCAGTGCGGTGCGTCAGACTGGTCCCCAGTGCCAGCAACAGCAGGAGGGCGGCTAAGTGAAGATCCGGGTGGAACGCGACGTACTCGCGGAGGCGGTGGCGTGGGCGGCACGCAGCCTCCCGGCTCGGCCGCCAGCGCCCGTCCTCGCGGGCCTGCTGCTGAAGGCCGAGGAGGGCGCCCTCTCCCTGTCGAGCTTCGACTACGAGGTCTCGGCGCGGGTCTCCGTGGACGCGGAGGTCGACGAGGAGGGCACGGTGCTCGTCTCCGGCCGCCTGCTCGCCGACATCTGCCGCGCCCTGCCCAACCGCCCGGTGGAGATCTCCACAGACGGTGTACGGGCGACGGTGGTCTGCGGCTCCTCCCGCTTCACCCTCCACACCCTGCCTGTGGAGGAGTACCCGGCGCTGCCGCAGATGCCGACCGCCACCGGCACCGTCCCCGGTGAGGTCTTCGCCTCGGCCGCCGCCCAGGTCGCCATCGCCGCGGGCCGCGACGACACGCTGCCCGTCCTCACCGGTGTGCGCATCGAGATCGAGGGCGACACGGTCACGCTGGCCTCCACCGACCGCTACCGCTTCGCGGTCCGCGAGTTCCTGTGGAAGCCGGAGAACCCGGACGCCTCCGCCGTCGCCCTGGTGCCCGCCAAGACGCTCCTGGACACCGCCAAGGCCCTCACGAGCGGCGACACGGTCACGCTCGCCCTGTCCGGCTCCGGCGCGGGCGAGGGCCTCATCGGCTTCGAGGGCGCGGGCCGCCGCACGACCACGCGGCTCCTCGAAGGCGACCTGCCGAAGTACCGCACGCTGTTCCCGACGGAGTTCAACTCCATCGCGGTCATCGAGACCGCCCCCTTCGTGGAGGCCGTCAAGCGCGTGGCGCTCGTCGCCGAGCGGAACACCCCGGTGCGGCTGAGCTTCGAGCAGGGCGTGCTCATCCTGGAGGCCGGCTCCAGCGACGACGCACAGGCTGTGGAAAGGGTCGACGCCCAGCTCGAGGGCGACGACATCTCGATCGCCTTCAACCCGACGTTCCTGCTCGACGGCCTCAGCGCCATCGACTCGCCGGTGGCCCAGCTCTCGTTCACGACGTCGACGAAGCCCGCGCTCCTCAGCGGCAGGCCGGCCGTCGACGCCGAGGCGGACGAGGCGTACAAGTACCTGATCATGCCCGTACGTCTGAGCGGCTGAGCCCACAGGTGTGTGGCCGCGTCCGGGCGTAGGCTCGGACGCGGGTACGAACGTGCCGCGGGTACGCGAGCCGTCCGGGTTCCGGGCGGCGGCCCCGTCCCCTCACGCCACATCGCTAGTTAGGAACGCACTGATGGAGCTCGGTCTCGTCGGTCTCGGCAAGATGGGCGGCAACATGCGCGAGCGCATCCGCCGCGCAGGCCACACCGTCATCGGATACGACCGCAACCCGGACCTCGCGGATGTCGACAGCCTCGAAGAGCTGGTGAGCAAGCTCAAGGGTCCGCGCGTCGTGTGGGTGATGGTTCCGGCCGGACCCGCGACCCAGTCCACGATCGACGAGCTGAAGGAGCTGCTCTCCGAGGGCGACGTCGTCGTCGACGGCGGGAACTCGCGCTGGACCGACGACGAGAAGCACGCCGCCGAGCTCGCCGAGCGCGGCATCGG
>NZ_BNBT01000290.1 GCF_014656095.1 Streptomyces longispororuber | reverse complement strand
GGCCCCGTCCGACGCGCCGGCCGGGCCCGCCCGGGCCGCCGCGGCGCCCGCCGCGGGCAAGCTGGCGTACGTCGTCAACACGCGGACCGACGGCAAGACCATCGCGGCCGTGAAGAAGGCGATCGCGAAGGCCGACGGCACCGTCGTCGTCACCTACGCGAAGATCGGGGTGATCGTCGCGCACTCGGCCAACCCCGACTTCGGCAAGGAGCTGCGGAAGGTGCGCGGGGTGCAGTCCGCGGGCGCGACGCGCACGGCGCCGCTCACGGCGGCCGGGACGACCGAGGAGGGCGCGCCGACGTTCCTGTCGAAGGACAGGGCCAAGGCCCTCCAGCGGCAGGCCGCTTCGGGCGCCGCGCCCGCCCAGGAGCCCCTGGAGGCCGACCAGTGGGACCTGCGGGCCATCGGCGCCGACAAGGCGGCCACGATCAACCCGGGCAGCAGGAAGGTCACCGTCGGCGTCATCGACACCGGCGTCGACGACACCCACCCCGACCTCGCGCCCAGCTTCTCGGCGAAGCAGTCGGCGAACTGCGTGGGCGGCAAGGCCGACACCTCGCCCGGCGCCTGGCGGCCGGCGAAGAAGGAGCACTACCACGGCACGCACGTGGCGGGTGAGATAGCCGCCGCCCGCAACGGCATAGGCGTCGCCGGGGTCGCACCCGGCGTCAAGGTCGCGGGCATCAAGGTGGCCGACCCGGTCAGCGAGCTGTTCTACCCGGAGAGCGTCGTGTGCGCCTTCGTGTTCGCCGCCGACCACGGCATCGAGATCACCAACAACAGCTACTACGTGGACCCGTGGCTGTACAACTGCAAGGACGACCCGGACCAGCGGGCCATCGTCGACGCGGTCAACCGCGCGCAGCTCTACGCGCAGCGCAAGGGGACCCTGCACCTGGCCTCCGCGGGCAACTCCAACCACGACCTGGACGCGGACGCCATCGTCGACACCACCAGCCCCGACGACTCGACGCCGGTGACCCGCACCATCGACCCGCACACGTGCCTGGACGTGCCGACCCAGCTCCCGGGCGTCGTCACGGTCAGCGCGACCGGCGTGTACAAGGCCAAGTCGTACTACTCCACGTACGGCAACGGCGTCGTCGACGTCGCGGCCCCGGGCGGTGACCGCCGCTACCAGAAGCCCACGGACACGCCGTCGAAGGACGGCGGCATCCTCTCCACGATGCCGGGCGGCGAGTACGCCTGGCTCCAGGGCACCTCCATGGCGTCGCCGCACGCCGCGGGCGTGGCCGCGCTGCTGAAGTCCACGCACCCGAAGGCGGGCCCCGCGCAGCTCCAGAAGCTGCTGAAGAAGCAGGCGGACAACCCGGGCTGCCCGACGAAGCCGTACGACCCGGACGGCGACGGCAAGGTCGACGCCGTGTGCGAGGGCGGCACGAACCGCAACGGCTTCTACGGCTACGGGATCGTCGACGCCCTCGACGCGGTCAAGAAGAAGTGAGGGGGAGCACCGACGTGACCAGGCACCCCGCACCGCTCGGCCGGCGCGTGCTCGCTCTTCCGCTCGGTGTGGCCGTGGTGTCCGCGCTGGCGTTCCTGCCGGGCACGGCCGCGGCGCAGCCCGACGCGCCGCCCGCCGCAGGGCCGCCCGCCGCCGGGCCGTCCGGGTCGTCCGCCGCCGGTCCGTCCGGGCCGTCCGCTGCCGGGCCGTCCGTGGCGGCCGCCTCGGCCGACGGCGCGGCGATGAGCTACGTCGTCAACGTCCGCAAGAGCTACGGCGGCTGGATATCCCAGCACGTCAAGAAGGCCATCGCCAAGGCGGGCGGCAAGGTCGTCATCGCGTACGACCAGATCGGCGTGATCGTCGTCCACTCGGCGAACCCGGACTTCGCCAGGACCATCCGCAAGGCCAAGGGCGTCCAGTCGGCGGGCGCCACGCGCACCGCGCCGCTGTCCGCGCAGTCCGACGACGCCGTGGAGGAGGCGCGTCCGCTGTCCGCGCGGGAGGCAGCGGCCGCCGCGGGCGCGGCGGCGCGCGGCCAGGACGAGCTGGAGCCGCTCCAGTGGGACCTGCCCGCCGTCAAGGCGGACCGGGCGCACAAGGTGTCGCTCGGCAGCCCGAAGGTGACGGTCGGCGTCCTGGACTCCGGGGTCGACGACACGCACCCGGACATCGCGCCGAACTTCGACAAGAAGGCGTCCGCGAGCTGTCTGGGCGGGGTGCCCACGCAGAAGGACGGCGCGTGGCGGCCCGTGCCCAAGGAGAGCGACCACGGCATGCACGTGGCGGGCACGATCGCCGCCGCGAAGAACGGCACCGGGATCACCGGCGTGGCACCCGGGGTGAAGGTCGCGAGCCTGAAGGTGGCCGAGCCGGCCACCGGCCTGTACTACACGGAGGCCGTGGTCTGCGGCTTCGTGTGGGCGGCCGAGCACGGCGTGGACGTCACCAACAGCAGCTACTACACCGACCCGTGGCTGTTCAACTGCCGTACGGACCCCGACCAGCGGGCCCTCGTCGACGCGGTCGGCCGTGCCTCCCGGTACGCCGAGCGCAAGGGCGCCGTGAACGTGGCCGCGGCGGGCAACGCCAAGACGGACCTCGCCCAGGAGACGCTCGTCGACACGACGAGCCCGAACGACTCGACACCGGTCGAGCGCACCATCAGGACCGCGGACTGCTTCGACCTGCCGTCGCAGCTCCCGGGCGTCGTGACGGTGTCGTCCACCGGCGCCAAGGGCCTGAAGTCGTCGTTCTCCAACTACGGCAAGGGCGTCATCGACATCACCGCCCCCGGCGGCGACTCGACGGCGTACCAGAAGCCGCAGCCGCCCGCCACCAGCGGGCTGATCCTGTCGACGCTGCCGGGCGGCAAGTTCGGCTACAAGGCCGGTACGTCGATGGCGTCCCCGCACGCCGCGGGCGTGGCCGCGCTGATAAAGTCGTCGCACCCGAAGGCCTCGGCGGCCCGCGTGAAGGCCCTGCTGTACCGGCAGGCCGACGCGGTGCCGTGCGCGAACCCGTACGACATCGACGGGGACGGCAAGGTCGACGCGGTGTGCGAGGGCGGCAAGAACCGCAACGGCTTCTACGGCGTGGGCATGATCGACGCCCTGGACGCCGTGCGGAATTAGCCGAAGCGGCACATCTCGGGAGCGCACACGGCCGCCGCGCGGCGGCCGGGGCCGGGCGGTGGCCGACCGCCCGGCCCCTCACGAGAAGATGCCGCCCATGTACGCCTACAATGACGCGCCGTTCGCAGGAGACGCGCCGTTCGCCCACGCGGGCGCTCCGCAGTGGGGTGCCGAGCCGGTCCGGCCGACGTGGCAGCTCGTGCCGCGGTTCCTCGTCACGATGATCGTGCTGCCCGTGTGGTGGCTGCTGCTGTTGTGCCTCTTCGCCGCGCTCCTCGTGTTCGCCATGTTCGCGGAGGTCCTGACGGTGATACCGGGCTTCGAGCGCGGCTTCGAGCGGGTCATGGACGCCACCGTCGGCAGGATCCCGATCTGGCCGCGGTGGACCGTGACCTGGCCGGAGCTGCGGCACGAGGGCGACACCGCCTTCTACCGCGCGCGGGTGGACGCGTACCTGGACACCTGGACGAAGCGGGCGTCGGCCCGGCGCAAGTCGGGGGCGCCCTCGACGGTCCGGACGTGCGAGGTGCCGCTGCGGAAGTACCGGGGCGCGGGCGGCGGCTACGTGGTCGCGGCCGCGACGGCGCGCGGCTGGGAGCCGCGGCCCTCGGACCCGGCGAAGGAGATCCGCCTGGAGTGGCCGGCGGCGTCGGTGCCCGGAGCGGCCGGGCCCGTCGCGGGGACGCGGTGAACGGCGCGGACACCGTGGCGGACGGCGTGGCCCGGCCCTCCGTGGCGGGCGCCTGGGCCGCGCTCGGGGGCGATCCGGGGCTGCTCCCCCGGCTGTCGCACGCCGTGGACGGCGCCACGCTGCCCGCGCGGCTGCCCGTGCGT
>NZ_BNBT01000289.1 GCF_014656095.1 Streptomyces longispororuber | reverse complement strand
CCGCCGACCGCCCCGAGCACCGCCACCGACGTCCCGCGCAGCCCCGCGACCGCCCGCGCCGCCCGGTGGCGCACCGCGACGTGGCGCCACAGCGTCCGCCCCACCGCGCCGCACACGGCGAGCAGCGCCGGGATCGCGGCCTTGCCCGCGACCTCGTCGTACGGGACGGCGGCGCGGACCTCGGGGTCGGACCAGGCGTCGGGCAGCGGGTTGCCGGGCAGTTGGGCGGTGCCGACGACCACGAGCAGGGCCAGGCACAGGGTGCTGCACAGGGCCATCACGGCGGCGAGGGCCGTGAGCAGCCGGGTGGCGGTGCGCGGGTGCAGGTGCTGGCTGGCCGCGCGGGCCACGGGCCAGGCGGTGAGCGGCAGGACGAGCGGCAGGAAGACGAAGACCCCCATGGGCGCCGTCAGGCCTCCGTCGCGGTGCCGTCGCCCGCCTCGCCGAGCAGGTCGCGCAGCAGCCGTTCGTCGTCGGCGGACAGGGTGGTGACGAAGCTGGCGAGGACGGCCTCGCGGTCGCGTTCGCCGTCGAGCACCTTGCGCATGCGCAGCGCGGCCAGGCCCGCCTCGTCGGCGGCGGACCGCCACAGGAAGGAGCGGCCCGCGCGCTCGCGGGTGACGGCGCCCTTGGCGAGGAGCCGGGTGAGGATCGTCATCACGGTCGTGTACGCGAGGTCGCCGCCGACACGTTCCTGCACCCAGGCCGCGCCGACCGGGCCCGGCGCCGCGTGCAGCGCCGCGAGCACCTGGGACTCCAGCTCGCCCTGGCCCCGGCGGCGCGGGCGGGGCTCCCGCCGCGGGCGCTCCTGCCGCTCCTGCCGCTCCATGCCGTGCCCTCGCCTCCCGCCGTTCCCGTACGCGTACCCTGCCCGTTTCCTTCACTCCACGGACACCACGTACAGCACAGAAGCCGCGTACATCACCTGTATCCCGTACGCCGCCGGGGAGCGCCACATCGTAACGGCCGAAACCCGACCATCCACCACGAGCGCTTCTACAGTCATGTAGATTCTACGGGCAGGACGAACGCAGAACCACTCCGTAGAGGACCACAGGAGGACACCGTGGGAGTTTCTCTGTCCAAGGGCGGCAACGTCTCGCTGAGCAAGGAGGCGCCCGGCCTGACGGCCGTGCTGGTCGGCCTCGGCTGGGACGTGCGGACCACGACCGGCACGGACTACGACCTCGATGCCAGCGCGCTGCTCTGCGACGACTCCGGCAAGGTCGTCTCCGACCAGCACTTCGTCTTCTACAACAACCTCAAGAGCCCGGACGGTTCGGTGGAGCACACCGGGGACAACCTCACCGGTGAGGGCGAGGGCGACGACGAGGCCGTGAAGGTGGACCTCGCCGCGGTGCCCGCCGAGATCTCCAAGATCGTGTTCCCGGTCTCCATCCACGACGCGGAGAACCGCGGCCAGTCCTTCGGTCAGGTCCGCAACGCGTTCATCCGCGTGGTGAACCAGGCGGACAACCGCGAGATCGCCCGCTACGACCTCTCCGAGGACGCCTCCACGGAGACGGCCATGGTCTTCGGCGAGCTCTACCGCCACGGCGCGGAGTGGAAGTTCCGCGCCGTCGGCCAGGGCTACGCCAGCGGCCTGCGCGGCATCGCCTCGGACTTCGGTGTGAACGTCTGACACGGCTGACGCCGCCGCGCCGGGTCGCCGGCCGACAGCCCGTCCCGGCTCTCGGCCCGCGGCCCGGCCTTGTCGTGCGGGAAACGCCGGTCGTACCGGCGCGTCCGCGCCGAGAGGGGCGCACGGGCGCATTCAGGCGGTGGGACGCGCAGCGCCCATGGTGCGCGCGGGAAAGCGCCTGACACCCTGGGAGAGCCAGCACGCGAGGACGGCTTCGGGGGGTGCCGTGGGATTCTTGATCTTTCTCGCTCTCATCGGGTTCTGCGTCTGGATGATCGCCTCCGAAGCCGAGCAGAAGAAGAAGAGGCGAGCCGAGGCGGCGATGGAGTCCGCGCGTCGGGAGCGGCTCGCGGACCCCGCCACGGCAGGCGCCGAGATGACCCGGACGGCACGCGCGGGAGACGTGGGGGACGTGCAGAACCTCCTCCCCCACCTCCCCGCCTGGCCGGTACGTGACGCGATGCTCTGCACGGCGCAGTGGCTGGCCGTGCTGTCCAACGGTGCCGCTGTCGCCGACCGGGCCGGTGTGCCGCGCGGCACCACGGACGAGGTCAGAGCACTGGTCGAGAGCGCGCTCGCCGAACTCGCGTCCATGGCGACGAAGCTGGTGTCGCTCTCCCAGCTCTTCGCCGGTGACTGGAACGCCCTGGCCCCGGACATCCGCGGCCGCCTGGAGACCGGCGCACACCACCTCAACGGGATCAGCGAAGCGGCCTCCTCCCTCCGCGACAGCCTGGGGTTCGCCGTGGCCGAGCAGCACGGAAGCACCGAGAGCGCCGCGTCCGTGCGACGGAATCTGGACGCGCTGGCCACCGCGATACGCCAGACGGCCCAGGACGACGCCGACTGAGGGGAGAGGACGTATGGCGGACAGGAGCAGCGGCCTTCCGGCGGTACGTGCGGAAGACGTGTGGACAGTCGCCCAGCGCGTCATGCACGTCGTCCAGGACCTGGCCCGAACCGAGCCGCAGGGCGAACCCCAGGTCCGCGGCGGGCTGGCCCGACTGGACCGGTTGCGCGACGAGACGAAGGCACAGCTCGTCGCGGCCACGTACGAGCGCAACCGTCTCGATCTCCGCATCGCCGACGCGGTGAGGGCCGAGCGAGAGCTGATGCGGATCGCGGCGCCCTTCGCCGCGCGGGGCGGTGAGGTGAGTGACCTTCCCCCCGCGGTGCGCACGGCCCTGCGCAGAGCCGTCCGCTTGAGCGAGGACATCGCGGAGTGGAAGGAAGGCCTGGAGGAGGCCGAGGAGACCGTCCGCCTGTGCCGGGACCTCGACGCGGTCGTGCGGAAGTCCCGCGTCGACCTGGAACGCGTCCTCGACTCCCTGGCCCGGCGCTTCCGCGCCGCCGAGACCAAGAGCGCCCTGGCACGCATCGCCGACCAACTCGGCGCGTTCGACAGGGCGGTGCGCGTCGATCTGGCCGAGCGGGTACGGGATGCCGAGGCGCGGGCCGCAGCCGAGCACGAGACGGCCTTGAACGACGAGGACGTGCAGCTCCGGCAGCTCGCCGCGGCCGGCGAGGACGCCGCGGTGGAGGAGCGGCTGCGGCGGCTCCGGCAAGACACCGACTGAACCGCCACGGGCACGCGGACCGAGTCGCCCCGCGCGAGGGCCCGGCACCGCGGCACCGGCCCCGGAGGCGGCTCCGCCGTGCGGCCGTACCGGGGGAATCCCCGCCCTCCGCCGGTCGTTGTACGAGGCCGTAGTCCTTGTACGCGATACCAGGAGGCCCAGCGTGTACGGCGACCCCGCAACGGTCCGCAAGATCCTCACCGAGCTCGGGGACACCTGGGCCGTCGTCGGGCTCTCGTCCAATCGGGCGCGGGCGGCGTACGGCGTCGCCGAGGTGTTGCAGCGCTTCGGCAAGCGTGTCGTGCCCGTGCACCCGAAGGCGGAGACGGTGCACGGGGAGAAGGGGTACCCCTCCCTGGAGGCGATTCCCTTCGAGGTCGACGTCGTCGATGTGTTCGTGAACAGCGACCTCGCCGGGGCCGTCGCCGACGGGGCCGTCGGCATCGGGGCCAAGGCCGTCTGGTTCCAGCTCGGCGTCGTCGACGAGGCGGCGTACGAGCGGACGCGGGCGGCGGGCCTGGAGATGGTCATGGACCGCTGCCCCGCCATCGAGATCCCGCGGCTGGACACCACCGGGGCCAGGTAGTCCGCGGAGCCCGGCAGTGCGCGCCGCGGCGCCCGGTCAGGCGGGGGCCGAGGGTCCTCGCGGCACCGCCACGGGTCCGCCGGGGGCGGTGCCTTGGGGCCGGTGCGGTGCCGCGGCCGGCCGGGGCGGGTGC
>NZ_BNBT01000288.1 GCF_014656095.1 Streptomyces longispororuber | reverse complement strand
CCCGGCCGCCGGACCCGGTGGTGGCCGCGGCGGCCCGCGCGGGCGTCCGCCCGCCGCGCCGGGCCTCGATGAGCGCGACGGCCCGCTCGGGCAGCCACGCGGAGGCGGTGCCGCTGTCGTCGCCGTTGCCCTCGTTGGCGAACAGGTGCGGGGCGAGCTGCGCCTGGAGGTCGCCCGGCGTGGGCCGCAGCGCGGCGTCCATCTGCATGCAGGACTCGATGAGCGGCCGCAGCTCGTCGGGCAGCCCCTCCAGGTCGGGCCCCTCGCGCAGCAGCATGAAGACGGTCTCGACGGGGTTGGCGCCGTGGAAGGGGGCGTGGCCGGTGGCGGCGAAGACGAGGGTGGAGCCGAGCGAGAAGACGTCGCTGGCGCCGGTGACGCTGCGGGAGTCCTTCGCCTGCTCGGGTGACATGTACGCCGGGGTGCCGACGGCGACGTTGGTCATGGTCAGGCGGGTGTTGGAGACGCCGGACGCGATGCCGAAGTCGATCACGCGGGGGCCGTCCTCGACGACGAGGACGTTGGACGGCTTCAGGTCGCGGTGGACGAGGCCCGCGCCGTGGATGGACTCCAGGGCCTCGGCGACGCCCGCGGCGAGCCAGCGCACGGCCTGGGTGGGCAGCGGCCCGTGCTCGCTCACTATCTCCTCGAGCGAGGGCGCGGGCACGTACGCCGTGGCGAGCCAGGGCACGGCGGCGCGCGGGTCGGCGTCGACCACGGCGGCCGTGTAGAAGCCGGACACGGCGCGGGCGGCCTCCACCTCGCGCGTGAAGCGCACGCGGAAGAGCTGGTCCTCGGCGAGCTCGGTCCGCACCGTCTTGATCGCCACGCGCCGCCCCGACGCGGAGCGCGCGAGATAGACGAGCCCCATGCCGCCGGCCCCGAGCCGCCCCAGGACCTCGAACGGGCCGATCCGCCGCGGATCGTGCTGCGTCAGTTGGTCCACCACTTGCCTGCCACCTCCCCGTACGCGGCCGCCGTTCCCGAGCGGCCCCGTGCAGCGTCTCACCACCGAGCCGCTAGGGCGGCACGCACCCTGATTCTTCCTGGCCGGGGCGCCGGGCGCTAACCCGGGGCGACATCGGGCCGTTTCCGGGCAAAACCGGCCTACCGGGACCGGCGGGGGCCTCTCCCCGGCCCCGGCCCGCCCCGGCCCGCCCCGGCCGCTCCCGTGGCGGTCCCGGCCCCTCAGTCCTGCAGCACCCCGAACGCCGCCCCCTGGTTGTCGGCCAGGACGGCCACGCGCCCGTACTGGATGTCGAACGGCTCCGTCCGCACCCGGCCGCCGAGCCGCCGCACCGCGGCCGCCGTCGCGTCGCAGTCGGCCACGCAGAAGTAGCTGAGGAAGTGCGCGGGCATCTCGGCCGGGAAGGAGCCCGCCAGCACGGCCCGGCCGCCGATCGCGGTGTCGGGCCCGGCGGCGGCGCCCCGCGGCGACCAGGTGCGGAAGTCCTCGCCGCCGACCTCGACGTCGTAGACCCCGTACTCGAAGACGGACTCGTAGAACGGGTCGACGACGCTCTTGTCGCGCGCGTACACCTCCGTCCAGCAGTACGTGCCCGGCTCCCGCAGCCTGCCGAAGCCCCGGTGGGAGCCCGCCTGCCAGAGCCCGAAGACCGCGCCCTCGGGGTCGGCCACCAGGCCGGTCGTGCCGAACGGCCCCACCGGCACCGGCTCGGTGATCACCTGGCCGCCCGCGACGGCGACGCGGGCCGCGGTCGTGGCGGCGTCCGGCGTCGCCAGGTACACCGTCCAGGCGGTCGGCAGGCGGCCGTCCGCCTTGGGGGCGAGGGCGGCGACGGGCTGTCCGTCGAGGCTCGCCAGGACGTAGTGCCCGTACTCGCCGCCCGCGGCGTCGTCGAAGGACCACCCGAAGAGCTCACCGTAGAAGCGCTTGCCGCCCTCGACGTCGGGCAGCGCCGCGTCCACCCAGCAGGGGACGCCTTCCGCGAATTCCATCGAACTGCTTCCTCTCAGCCGCCCCGCCGCACGCGCCGTCGGCCCACCGGGACGACCGCCCCGTGTCCTCCGTCACAGCCAAGCTAACCGCGCGCGCGGAGCTCCGCAGCCCACGGATTCGAACACCTGGCCAATTCTTTTCGGACGGCGTCCCCCCGGACCGCCCGGGCGCCCTCCGGCGCACGGAGGACATCCGTCGGCGCCCCCGTGCCACCCCTTCAACCCCATTTGCACTCGGCCGAATCGCGCTCCGATCACCCCTCGGTAAGCTGACGGCATGACAGGACAGGTACGAACCGTCGACGGCCGAGTGGCCGGTCGGCGTGGTCAAGCGACACGTCAGAAACTGCTCGACTGCCTGAGCGAGATGCTCAGCTCGTCCCCCTACCGCGATGTGAAAGTCATCGACGTCGCCCGGAAGGCGGGCACTTCGCCGGCGACGTTCTACCAGTACTTTCCCGACGTCGAGGGCGCGGTCCTGGAGATCGCGGAACAAATGGCCGCCGAAGGGGCCGAATTGACCACCCTGCTGGAGGGCCGCTCCTGGGTCGGCAAGGCCGGGTGGCAGACCTCGCAGGACCTCGTCGAGGGCTTCCTGGACTTCTGGCGGAAGAACGACGCCATCCTCCGCGTCGTCGACCTCGGCGCCGCCGAGGGCGACAAGCGCTTCTACAAGATCCGCATGAAGATCCTGAACTCGGTCAACAACTCCCTTGCGGACACCGTCAAGGAGCTCCAGGCCAAGGGCAAGGTCGACAAGGACGTGAGCCCCGCCGCGCTGGCCGGTTCGCTGGTGGCCATGCTCGCCGCGGTCGCCTCGCACCAGCGCGGCTTCCAGTCCTGGGGCGTCAAGCAGGCCGAACTGAAGCCGAACCTCGCCACGTTGGTCCACCTGGGCGTCACGGGCAAGAAGCCGTCCAAGTAGGGCCCCGGCGAGGCAGCAGCCCCTCACCGTCCTGTCATCCGCGCGGCCGCTCCCGGCCGCTCCCTCACAGGGCTGCGCCTTCTCCTCCGTACGCGCCACTCCCCCGGGTCTCCTCCCTTCTCCCAGGCCGCCCACGTTCCCTCGGGTCGCCCGCGTTCCCTCGGGCCGCCTCCGCTCCCTCGCGGCGCGCCTTTCCCTCGTAGCGCACCATTCCTTTTTCCACTCACCTTTTCTTCGCGTCACGTACGCACTTCACGTCACACACGCACTTCGCGTCACGTACGCACTTCGCGTCGCGCTTTCCCCGTGTCGCGTCTTTCCCCTGTATCGCGCCTTTTCCCACGCCGCGCCTTTCCTTTGCGTCACTTCCCGTCGGCCCCGGACCCGTACGCGAACAGCCCCGCGCGCTCCGCCGCGTGGGCGCGCAGCCGGTGTACGGGGCCGAACAGCAGCTCGTCGCCCGTGGCCCGCTTGAGGAACAGGTGGGCGTCGTGCTCCCAGGTGAAGCCGGTGCCGCCGTGCAGGTGCACCGCCTCGGACGCCGCCTGCCGCAGTGCCTCCAGAGCCCGCGCGAGCGCCGGTGCGCCCGCCCGCTCCTCCGGTGCCGACCCCGCCGCCCACGCCGCGTAGTACGCCGCCGACCGCGCCGCCTGCACGGCCGCGTGGACGTCCGCCAGGCGGTGCTTCACCGCCTGGAACGAACCGATCGGGCGGCCGAACTGCTCGCGCTCCTTGGCGTGGCCGACGGTCCGGGCGAGCGCCTCGTCGGCGGCGCCGACGGCCTCGGCGGCCAGCACGGCGGCCACCACCTGCCCCGCCTCCGCGAGAGCCTTGAGCACGGCGCCGCCGTCGTCGTCGCCGAGCAATTGGGCGCTTGCGTCCCGCAGTTCGACGCGGGCCTGCGGGCGGGTCTCGTCCAGCGTGGGCACGCGTACGCGGGTCAGGCCGGCGGCGTCGCCCCGTACGAGGAACAGCAGGGTCCGGGGGCGGGCGTAGCCGCCGGTGTGCGCGGCGACGAGCAGCAGGTCCGCGCTGTGCCCGCCGAGGACCTGGTCGGCCTGGCCGTACAGCCGCCAGCCCCCGTCGGCCGCGGCGGCGGCCTGCTCGCCGCCCCCGCGTCCGCCGCCCCCCCAGGGGCCGCCGTTGCCGCC
>NZ_BNBT01000287.1 GCF_014656095.1 Streptomyces longispororuber | reverse complement strand
GTCCGCGGCCGCACCGTCCGCCTCGGACGCCGCTCCCGCCTCGGACCCCGCTGCCGCCGAGGCCGAGGCGCCCGCCCCGGCCAGGGCCGCGCGGGCGCGGGCCGCGCCCGTCGCCGCGTCCCCGGGCGGCCCGTCGGGCTCGGGGAGGGCGGCGGCCGCGCGGGAGCCCGCGCCGAGGTCCGCCGTGGACCGCGCGGGCGACCACTGCTCGCCCCGCTTGCCCGCGTCCATCGCCTCGTTCGCCAGACGGTCCGCGTGCTTGTTCCTCTCGCGCGGGATCCACTCGTAGGTGACCTGCTCGGCGGGGAAGACCGCGGCCGCCTCGGCGGCCAGGGGCTTCATGCCGGGGTGCTTGATCTTCCAGCGGCCCGACATCTGCTCGACCACGAGCTTGGAGTCCATGCGGACGTGCACCCGCGCCGCGGGGTCCAGGGCGTGGGCGGCCTTCAGACCGGCCACCAGGCCCTTGTACTCGGCCACGTTGTTCGTGGCGACGCCCACGTACGCCGCGGCCTCCGCCAGCGTCTCGCCGGAGGCCGCGTCGATGACGACCGCGCCGTAGCCCGCGGGCCCCGGGTTGCCCCGGGAGCCGCCGTCGGCCTCGACGATGAACTCCCTCGCCACTCCCGCCCCTTTACAGGCCGGACTCGGCGGTGCGCACCAGGATGCGGCGGCAGTTCTCGCAGCGCAGGACCGTGTCGGGGGAGGCCGCCTTGACCTCGTTGACCTCGGTGATGTTCAGCTCCAGGCGGCAGCCCTCGCAGCGGCGCTGGTAGAGCTTGGCCGCGCCGACGCCGCCCTGCTGGGCGCGGAGCTTGTCGTACAGCTTGAGCAGGTCGGCGGGGATCGACGCGGCGACGACCTCGCGCTCCTTGGTGACCGTGGCGGCCTCGCGGTCCAGCTCCTGCTGCGCGGCGTCGCGGCGGCCCGTGGCGTCGTCGATCTTCGACTGGACGGACGAGACGCGCTCGGTGAGCTCGGCGACGCGCTCCTGCGCGGACTCGCGGCGCTCCATGACCTCCAGGACGACGTCCTCCAGGTCGCCCTGGCGCTTGGCGAGGGAGGTGATCTCCTTCTGGAGGTTCTCCAGGTCCTTGGGCGAGGTGACCGCGCCGGAGTCCAGGCGCTGCTGGTCGCGGGCGGCGCGCTGGCGCACCTGGTCCACGTCCTGCTCGGCCTTGGTCTGCTCGCGGGCGCAGTCGCTCTCCTCGGTCTGCGCGGCCACGAGCAGGTCGCGGAGCTGGGTGAAGTCCTTGGTCAGCGACTCGATCTCGGCGTGCTCGGGCAGGGACTTGCGCTTGTGCGCGAGCTGCGCGAGGCGTACGTCCAGGTCCTGGAGGTCGAGGAGACGGATCTGGTCGGCGGGCGCGGCGTTCAGTTGGGGGCTCCAAGGGTGCTAGATGAGCGGGGTGAGGGGGACGACGCCGCGTGGGCGGTCCAGGGGTCGGTGACCGTCTTCGAGACGTGGACGCGCAGGTTCCAGCCGTGCCGGTCGGAGATCTCGTCGAGCTGCGCGGCGGCCAGTTCGCACCACGGCCACTCGGTGGCCCAGTGCGCGGCGTCGAGCAGCGCGAGCGGCGCCTCGGCGCGGGCCTCCGACACCGGGTGGTGGCGCAGGTCGGCGGTGAGGAAGGCGTCGACGCCCGCGGCGCGCACGGCGTCGAAGAGGCTGTCGCCGGAGCCGCCGCTGACGGCGACGGTACGGATCGGGGCGTCCGGGTCGCCCGCGACGCGGACGCCCTGCGCGGTGGCGGGCAGCCGGCGCGCGGCGTGCGCGGCGAACTCGCTCAGGGTGAGCGGGTGTTCCAGCTCGCAGATCCGGCCGAGGCCGCGGCGGCCGTGCTCGTCGGTCGGGTCCGGCACGAGCGGGCGTACGACGCGCAGGTCGAGCGCGCCCGCGAGCGCGTCGGAGACGCCCGGGTCGGCGGTGTCGGCGTTGGTGTGCGCGACGTGCAGGGCGACGTCGTTCTTGATCAGGTCGTGGACGACGCGGCCCTTGACCGTCGAGGCCGCCACCGTGGTCGTACCGCGCAGGTAGAGCGGGTGGTGGGTGACGAGCAGGTCGGCGCCGAGGCGGACCGCCTCGTCGGCGACGTCCTGGACGGGGTCGACGGCGAACAGGACCCGCGAGACCTCCGCCGCGGGGTCGCCGCAGACCGTGCCGACCGCGTCCCACTGCTCGGCCCGCTCCGCGGGCCACAGGGCGTCGAGGGCGGCGATGACTTCAGACAGACGGGGCACGGGAAAAGGCTACCTTCCCGCGCTGCCGCTCCGACCCTGGGTGACGCAGGGCGACCGGGCCCTGACACGGCGCACCCGCCGCCACGCGGCCGAGCCATGGCGCACCCGCCCCTACGGGGCCGGACCATGGCGCACCCGCCACCGCGGGGCAGGTCGCTGCGTACCCGCCGCCACGCGGCCGGACCGCGGGGCCCACCGCCCGCCGCTCGGCCGGACCGTGGCCCACCCGCCGCCGCTCGGCCGGACCGACCGCGGCCAGCCGTCACCGCGCGGCAGCCGTGGTCGCCGGGCGGGACCACGGCCGTCGGGGCGCCGTCGGGGCGCCGCCGGAGCGCCGTCAGGGTTACCGCACGAGGTGGTCGCGCAGGTCGTCCAGGACCGCGTCCGCCGCCGTCACGCCGAGGCCGAGGTACCAGGTCTCGTCCGGGACGTTTTTCGCCTGTCCCTTCCTGACAGCGTCGAGCTTCTTCCACAGCGGGTTCTTCTCGGCGGCCGAGCGGCCGGTCTTCTCGGCGTCGCCGTAGACGCCGGTGAAGATCCAGTCGGCGTCGGCCTGGTCGATCTTCTCCGGGCTGATCTCGGTGGCGAGGTCCTGCCCGCGCTGGTTCGCGGGCCGGGGCAGGCCGACGTCCTCCAGGACGGTGCCGATGAACGACGCCTTGGCGTAGAGCCGGATGCGGTCCGGCATGTAGCGCAGCATCGTGACGGTCGGCTTCTTCGCGCCGAGGTCGTCGCCGAGCGCCTTCGCTTTCTTCTCGTACGCGGCGAGCGCGGCCTTCGCCCGGGCGGTGCGGTCGAGCGCGGCGGCGTTCAGGAGGTAGTTCTCCTTCCAGGTGAAGCCGGGGCGCACGGAGAACACGGTCGGGGCGATCTTGGAGAGCTGCGGGTAGAGCTTGGCGGCGCGCAGCTCGCTGCCGAGGATCAGGTCGGGCTCGAGGCCCGCGATCGCCTCCAGGTTGAGGGCGTTGATCGTGCCGACGCTCTTGGGGCTGCCCGCGTCCTTCTTGAGGTAGCCGGGGATGCCGTCGTCGCCCTCGGTGGGCGCGTAGCCGACGGGCCTGACGCCGAGGGACACCACGTTGTCGAGCTCGCCGACGTCCAGGACGACGACCCGCTTCGGCCGCTGCTTCAGCTCCGTCGTGCCCAGGGCGTGCTCGACGGTGCGCGGGAACTGCCCCGGCTCGGCCTTCGTGCCCATCTTCGCCGTCTTCGCGGCGGCCTCGGCGAAGTCCTCGCCGCCCTGGGCGACGGCCTTGCTGCCGCCGCCCGCGGCCTTGCCCTTGCCGCCCTGGTCGTCGAAGCCGGAGCCGCAGGCCGACAGGGCGAGCGCCCCGGCCACGGCGAGGGCGAGGGCGGCGGTGCCCCGGGCGGGGCGGCGGCGTGGGGACATCGGTACTCCAGGACTCAAGGACATGCGGACGCGAAAGGCACCTGGTGCGCGGGCACCAGCACACCTGGCGCGCGGGCACCAGACACCTGGTGTGCGGGCACCAGCACACCTGGCGTGCGGGCGCGCGGAGGCCCCCGAGGGGCGGGTGCGCGCAACTTAGGTTTGCCTCACCATAGCCGCTCCCCCGCACAGCACATCCACCCCGGCTTCTCCGGCGAACCGGGACATCACCACACGTACGCGTGAAGCGGACGGCCTCGGAATCCACGCCAGTGCGTACGAAAACTAGCGTCGCGAGCGGAGGTGACCCGCAGATGACAGCCCCTGTGGCCGGCCCCTCGCCCGCGTCCCCGCCGCCCGTCCCCACCCCCTCGCCGCCGTGCGCGGCCGGGCCCGCGGAGGGCCCGGGGGCCGGGCGCACCACACGCCGCGTCGCGGTGCCGGGCGGCGGGCCGGTGACGGC
>NZ_BNBT01000286.1 GCF_014656095.1 Streptomyces longispororuber | reverse complement strand
CCCCGTCCAGGCCCCGCGCCCCAAGGCCCCGCCCGCCGCCGCGCGCCCCGGCCAGGACCTGTCCGGCGCGGCCCCGCCCCCGGCCTGACCGCCCCGGCTACTCCACCTCCACCTCCAGGATCTTGTCGTCGCCCTTCCCGGGGGTCCCGCGCGAGTCCGTCTCGCTCGTCACCAGCCACAGCTTGCCGCCGCCCGCCGCGAGCACCGTGCGCAGCCTGCCGTGCTCCTCCTTCAGGAACGCCTCCGTCCTGGGCTCACCGTCCACGCCCCGCACCGGGACCCGCCACAGGCGCTCCCCGCGCAGCCCCGCCATCCAGACCGAGCCCTTGGCGTAGGCGATGCCGCTCGGTGAGGCCTCGGACGTCTTCCACTGGGCCACCGGGTCGTGGAAACCGCCCTCGTCGCCCTTGCCCTCGACCTCCGGCCAGCCGTAGTTGTCACCCGCCTTGATCTCGTTCAGCTCGTCCCAGGTGTCCTGGCCGAACTCCGAGGCCCACAGGCGCTTCTCCTCGTCCCAGGCGAGCCCCTGGACGTTCCGGTGGCCGTACGAGAACACCGGGGAGCCGTCGAACGGGTTGCCCGGGGCGGGCTCGCCGTCCGGGGTGAGGCGGAGGATCTTGCCGCCGAGGGACTTCTTGTCCTGGGCGAGCCCCGTCTCGCCGGTCTCGCCCGTGCCCACGTACAACAGCTTGTCGGGGCCGAAGGCGATCCGGCCGCCGTTGTGGATCACGCCCTTGGGGATGCCCTTGAGGACCGTGTCGGGGGCGCCCAACTGCTGGCCCGACGGCTTCTTCTCGTCGTACAGCATCCGCACCACGCGGTTGTCGGACTCCGTCGTGACGTACGCGTACACCATGTGGTCCGCGGCGTACGCGGGGGAGAGGGCGAGGCCCATCAGGCCGCCCTCGCCGTCGGGGGCGGCCCCGGGCACCGTGCCGACCTCGGTCTTCTCGCCGGTGGAGCCGTCGACCCGGGTGAGCGTGCCCTCGTCGCGGGACGACACCAGGAGGTCGCCGCCGGGGAGCGCGGCGAGGCCCCACGGCGACTTCAGGCCCGTGGCGAGCGTTCTGACGACCTTGGCGGAGCCCTTCTCCGGAGGCGGCTCGGCGCCCTTGCCGGACGCCGACGCGCTGGGGCCGGCGGCGCTGGAGCGGGGGCTCCCGCCGTCGAACGGGCCGTCGCCGCCGTCGTCCGACGAGCACGCGGTCGCCGTGAGCAGGGTGAGGGCCGCCAAGGCGGCCGCCACCGCGGAACGTTGAGCACTCAACACGGTCAGGATCCCTTCGACGTGGCGCTTCTACCGTTCATACACCGCACACGCCCGCGAGGTTCCCCTCACACCGCCGTCAGCCACCCACCGCCCTCGCCGACCTGCTCCACGCGGACGCCCCGCGCCCGCACCGCATCGACCACGCCCGGCCCGCACCCCGCGCCCGCACCGGCACCCCGCACCGGGCCGACCACGCCCGGCCCCCACCCCGCACCGCATCGACCACGCCCGGCCCGCACCCCGCACCGGCCGAACCGCGACCCCGCCGCCCCGCGGCTCAGTCCCACGACCCCTGCGCCGGCGGCAGCGCCGCTATCTCCGCCAGGTCCCGCGCGGTCAGCCGCACCCCGGCCGCGCCGGCGTTCTCCCGCGCCCACCGCTCCCGCTTGGCCCCGGGGATCGGCACCACCTGCGGCCCCTGCGCGAGCACCCAGGCCAGCGCCACCTGCGCGGGCGTCGCCCCGTGGCGGGCGGCGACCCGCCGCAGCCCCACCACCAGGGGCTGGTTGGCCGCCATCATCTCGGCGGTGAACCGCGGGTGCCGCGCTCGTACGTCGTCCGGCTCGAAGCCCTGCCCCGGCGTCAGCGTGCCGGTGAGGAAACCGTTCCCCAGCGGCATCGCGGCCAGGAAGCCCACGCCGCGCGCCGCGCACCAGGGCAGCAGCGCCTCCAGCGCCTCCGGTGACCACACGGACAGCTCGGCCTCCACCGCCGCCACCGGGAACACCTGCTGGACCCGCTCCAACTGGCGGATCGTGGTGTCGTGCAGGCCGCCGCCCGTCCGCCGCCGCGCCCGCGCCCCCACCGCGCACAGGCCGAGCGCCCGCACCTTCCCGGCCGTCACCAGGTCGGCCATCGCGCCCCAGGTCTCCTCGATCGGCACCTCCGGGTCGGCCCGGTGCAACTGGTAGAGGTCGATGGTGTCGGTCTGCAGCCGCCGCAGCGAGGCGTCGCACGCCCGTCTGACATAGCCGGGGCGGCCGTTGGCGACGATGTGCTGGTCGCCCACGAGCAGCCCGCACTTCGTCGACACGAAGGCCTCCCCGCGCCGCTCCTTGAGCACCCGGCCGACCAGGAGCTCATTGGTGAACGGGCCGTACATGTCCGCCGTGTCGAGGAGCGTCGTGCCCTGGTCGAGCGCCGCGTGCACGGTCCGCAGCGAGGCCTCCCCGCGCTGCCGGGAACCGGAGTACGCCCAGCTCATCGGCATGCAGCCGAGTCCGACGGCGCCCACCCCGAGCGCCCCGGCGCCGATCGTCCTGCGCTCCACCTGGTCGAACCCTCCCGCTGTCCCCGCGTCCGTGCTGCGATCGTCCGGCTGTCCCGTGATCTTCGGTCCGGGCGGCCCCCAACGTAACCTCTGCTCCCCGGACCGCCGCGTGCGGCCTGTTCGCATTAGCCTCCTGACCATGACGACCGACGTATGGATGCCGTTCGAAGAGACCGAGGTCGAGGGGCTGCCCGCCGCGGCCGAGGCGGGTCTCACGTACCGCTTCTGGGACGGCGGCCCGGAGCTGCCCGCCGATCCGGCCGACTGCGCGCTGTACGTGGTGCCGTACATGAAGAGCGCGGACGTGGTGCTGCCGCCGCTGGCCGAAATGACGTCGCTGCGGGTGGTGCAGACGCTGACGGCAGGCGTCGACTTCCTCGAACCGGCCCTGGCGTCCCTGCCGCCGGGCGTCCAGGTGTGCAACGCGCGCGGGGTGCACGACGCCAGCACCGCCGAGCTCGCGCTGACGCTGATCCTCGCCTCGCTGCGGGGCGTGCCGCGGTTCGTGGAAGGCCAGCGGACGGAGCGGTGGCACTCCGGGTTCTACCCGGCGCTCGCCGACAAGTCCGTCCTCCTCGTGGGGTACGGGGCCATCGGCACCGCGATCGAGGACCGGCTCGCCCCCTTCGAATGCGCGCGGGTGGCGCGCGTCGCGCGCTCCGAGCGCACCACGGAGCGCGGAACGGTGCACGCCCTGGACGCTCTGCCTCGACTGCTGCCCGAAGCGGACGTGGTAGTGCTTTGCACGCCCCTCACCGACGCCACGCGATCCCTGGTCAACGCCGGTTTCCTGGCCCGGATGAAGGACGGCGCACTTCTGGTGAACGTGGCCCGCGGCCCGGTGGTCGACACCAAGGCGCTGCTCGCGGAACTGGAGAGCGGCCGGCTCACCGCGGCCCTCGACGTCACCGACCCGGAGCCGCTGCCCGCCGGTCACCCGCTGTGGCAGGCGCCCGGCGTGCTGATCAGCCCGCACGTGGGCGGCTCCTCGTCCGCGTACCTGCCGCGCGCCCGCCGCCTGCTGGCCGCCCAACTGCGGCGATACGCGAGCGGAGCGCCTCTGGACAACGTCGTTCTCACGACGTCCTAGCTCGGTCGCGATGTGCGCCGTACGAGTGTGACGCCCTTTTTCTCCCACCTGCGAAGCGCCCGTAAGCCGGTCAGGAACGGTCGATATCCGGCGCCGGGTGACCGCCTGGAACCGACGCCGTCCCATCTCTGCACGCTCCGCACTCACTCATGTGCGCCGCGTGTCCACATTGACGAGTACAGTCACGCAGCGTAGAGCGGACCTGTCCCTGAGTGACGAGCCTGGTGTATCGTCCCCGACAGGGGATGCGCCGCGCACCGTATCGGCGCCAGGGGACGAGTAACGGCACTGCGAGGGGGGCGACGGGCGATGCACGGCCAATGGGCGAACGATCCGACGCGGCGGGACCACCGCCCACGACTCCCGCGTACACCGGCCCGCGGCGGCAGATGCTGCGTCCGGCGCCGGGACCCGCGCCGCGCCGCCCGGCGCCGCCCGCACCCGCCGGAGGCGGGCCCATGGCAGCCGTCCAGGCGGGCGAGCGCC
>NZ_BNBT01000285.1 GCF_014656095.1 Streptomyces longispororuber | reverse complement strand
GGCACCGTGGCGGCGGCCCGCGCCGGCCTGGCGGGGCTCGGCCTGCTGCCGGGCGTGGGCGCGTTCACCGCGGCCGTCGACCCGGCGCAGCTCGCGCAGGGCGCGGACCGGCTGCGGGCGGGCCTGAGCGCGCGGTTCCGCAGCCAGGAGGACGTCCAGCTCGTGCTGACGCCCGAGCGCGTCCTCACCCCGGTGCTCCTGCGGGAACTGGAGGAGGCCGCCACGGCTCACCCCTGGGTCGTCCTGTTCTTCGACACCTACGAGCGCACGGCGCCCTTCCTCGACGGCTGGCTGTGCGCGCTGATGACCACCGAGCGGTACGGGGCCCTGCCCGCGAACGTCGTCGTGGTCACGGCGGGCCAGCTCCCCTTCGACACCGCCCGCTGGGACGGCTACCTGGACTTCATGGCGGACGTACCGCTCGCGCCGTTCACCGACCTGGAGGCGCGCGGGCTGCTCGCCGACAAGGGCGTGACCGCCGAACCCGTCGTCAAGGAGGTGCTGCGCCTCTCCGGCGGCCTGCCCGTCCTCGTGTCCACCCTCGCGGAGAGCCGCCCCACCGCCCCGGACGGCGTGGGCGACCCGAGCGCCACGGCCGTCGAACGGTTCCTGAAGTGGGAGCCCGACCCCGTGCGCCGGGCGGTGGCCCTGGCCTGCGCGCTGCCGCGCGGCCTCGACGAGGACGTCTTCCGGGCGGTGGTGGGCGCCGACGCCGCCGAGCGGGACGTACCGGGCCTCTTCGCCTGGCTGCGCGGCCTGCCCTTCGTCGGCGACCGGGGCGACCGGCTCGTCTACCACGACGTCGTCCGCGCCCCGATGCTGCGCTTGCAGCGGCAGCGGTCCCCGCGCGGCTGGGCCGAGCGGCACCGCGCGCTCGCGGAGACCTTCGCGGCCTGGCGGGCGGAGGCCGGGGCGGGCCTCGGCGACGACGAGCAGCGCTGGGCCGACGAGCGGTGGCGCGCGCTGCGGCTCGCCGAGGCGTACCACCTGCTGTGCGCGGACGAGCGCGAGGCGCTGCCCGCCGTGCTGCGGGACGTGGTGCCCGCGTGCGGCCCGGGCGAGGCCGTGGTGCGGCAGTGGGCCCGGGTCCTGGCGGACGCGGGCGAGGACGCGGCGGGCCGGGCCGCGGCCGCCTGGGGCCGTGACCTGCTGGCCGCCCTCGACGGCGACGGCCTCGCGGGGGCGCTGGGGCTGCTGCTCGACCGGGCCGGGCTGGAGCCCGGGCAGCGGGCCTTGGCGTACGCGGTGCGGGGCCGGGTCCGGCGGGGCAACGGTGACCACGACCGGTCGCTCGCCGACTACGACGAGGCGCTGGCGCTGGACCCGGAGCTGGTACGCGCCCATGTCGGCAGGGCCCACACGCTCGGCAGGCTCCGCGCGCACGAGGCCGCCCTCGCGGACCTGGACCGGGCGGACGCGCTGGCGCCGGACCGGGTGGCGACCCTGCGGACCCGAGGCGAGTTCCACCGGATCCTCCACCACTTCGACGAGGCGCTCAGGGACCTGGACCGGGCGGTCGAACTCGACCCCGCGGACGCGTACGCCCGGGCGTCCCGGGGCGCCGCCCGGCAGGCCGTCGGCCGCTACGACGAGGCGCTCGCGGACCTCGACAGGGCGCTGGAGCTGAGGCCGGAGTACGCCTGGGCGCTGGTGAAGCGCGCCCGGGTGCACGAGTCCCTCGGGCAGCGCGAACGCCAACTGGCGGACCTCGACCGGGCGGTCGGCCTGGCAGCCGACTGGCCCTGGGGGTGGTGCCTCCGCGCCGACGCGCTGAGTGCCGGGGGCCGTTACGAGGAAGCCCTCGCGGACTACGACCGGGCCCTCGCGCTGGACGACACGTACGCGTCCGCCTACGCGGGTCGAGGGGCCACGCTGCTCGCTCTGCGGCGGGGGCAGGAGGCGCTGGCGGACCTGACCCGGGCGATCGACATCAGCCCGCAGGCCTGGGCGCTGGCCCAGCGGTCCCGTGCGCACCTTTTCCTGGGCCGTCCCGAACGAGCCGTCGCGGACGCCGACCGTGCGGTCCGCCTCTGGCCGCGTTCCCCGTGGGCACGGCGTGTTCGAGCCATGGCGCTGCACGGCGTGAGGCGCCACGAGGAGGCCCACACGGAGCTGAGCCGTGCCGTCGAGCTGGCACCGGACGACGCGGAGGCGCTGCGTCTGCGCGGCATGCTGCGGTCGGACCTGGGGTTCCATGACCAGGCGCTCGCGGACCTGGACCGTGCCGTGGGGATCGACGTGCGGTTCCGTACGCACCGCTTCGCGGTACGTCTGCACGCCGGACGACTGGACCAGGCCGGGGACGACCTGGCCTGGGTCAGGGAGAACCACGACGACGTCGAGCGGATCCGGCACGAATCGGTGGTGTTCCACCTGCTGCGCGGACGCGTCGAGCAGGCGGTGGCCGAGCTTGTCGACTTCAGTGGAACGAGCGTTCGTTCCAGTGAGGAGATGGTTGCCATGGCGGCGGTGGCGTTCCGCCGAGCAGGGCGCTGGGAGCGGGCGCGCGAGGCGGCCCAGGCCCTGCGGACGCGGGACGAGGCGCGGGGGACGATCGAGCTCGCGCTGACGGAGAGCGGTGCCGTGGGCCCGGCCCACGTCCGCCGGCGGTGGCGGGAGGCGGCCCGTCTGCTGGAGGCCGCCGAGTTCCACCGCCCCGCCGTGGGCGAGTGCCTGCACGCCGTGGTGGCCGCCGGGCTGGCCGACTGGCCGGGGCTCGACGCGGCGCTGTCCCGCTGCCTCCCGCTCGACGACCCCCGGGTGACCTGGGTGCACCGCGCCCAACTGACCGCCCTGCTCACGGACCTGCTCCACGCCCCCGGCACGGACCGGTCCCGCCTCGCCCCGCGAGTGGCCCGCGCGGCGGAGTCCCGGGACGCCTTCCGGGCGCGGTACGCGTGACCTACGCGGTTCAGCGGCCCGTGGCCGTGCCCCGCTCCGCGTCCAGCGCGTACACGCAGCGGTCCTTGCTGCACGCGTACACCACCCCGTCGCGCACCACCGGCGCCCCGGTGATCTCGCCGCCGGTGGCCAGCTTCCAGCGCAGGCGGCCGTCGTCGGCCTTGAGCGTGTACAGGAGGTGGTCCGTGGCGCCGAAGTGGATGCGGCGGTCGGCGACGACCGGGGAGCCGACGACCTCGCCGCCCGCCTGGAAGCGCCACTTCGGCGTGCCCGTGACGGCGTCGAGGGTGTAGAGGCCCTTGCCGCTGCCGACGTGCACGTGTCCGTCGGCGACCAGGACCGGGTCGACCGACGAGCGGGCCTCGGTCGCGATGCGCCAGCGGTCGCGGCCGTCCGTGGCGTCGAGGGCGTACACCGTGCCGAGGTAGTCGGCGAGGTACACGCCGCCGCCGGTGACGGCGGGCCCGGGGGCGAAGGCGGGCGGCGACAGGAAGACTGCGGGCGCCTCGAAGTGCCAGCGGACGTGCCCGCCCGCCACGTCGAGGGCGATGACGCGGGTCCCGGCGGCCACGTACACGAAGCCGTCGTCGGCCTGGGTGACCCGGATCGGCACGCCACCGCAGGACGCGGCGTCGCCGATGGGGTACGACCAGCGCTCGATGCCGGTACGGGCCTCGACCGCGCGCAGCCGGGCGTCCTTCCAGACGTACACCGTGCCGTCGCGGATGACCGGCGCGGCCTCGGGCGTCTCGAAGTCGGTCTGGACGCCGGTGATCTCCCAGAGCTTCTCGCCGTTGGCGGCCTCCCAGCCCTGGACGCCGCCGCCGCGGGTGGCGGTGACGACGGTGCCCCGGTCGGCCTGGAGGGCGTACACCCAGGCGTCGGTCGTCAGGCGCCACAGGTCGGTGCCGTCGGCGCCGTCGAGGGCGTAGAGGGTCGGGCCGTCGGAGGCGTGGATGCGGCCGTCGGTCACGGCCATGGACCAGGCGACGTCGCGGGTCTTGAAGCTGCGCCGGCCGGTGGAGACGTCGAGGGCGTGCACCTCGAAGGAGGTGACGTAGACGAGGTTGCCTGCGACGGCGGGCGTGCCCCACACGTCGTTCGACATCCGGAAGCGCCAGGGCCGCCAGGAGCCGCCCGCGCCGGTCCCGGCCCCCGTGGCGGCGGCGGTCGCGGCGGCCGCCTCGGTGCCGTTGGCGCGCGGCGCGGCGGGCGCCGGGGCCGGGGAT
>NZ_BNBT01000284.1 GCF_014656095.1 Streptomyces longispororuber | reverse complement strand
GGGCGGCGGGGCGTCGGTGCGGTCGGCGGCGGCGACGACCACGGCCGCGAGCTCCGGCAGGACGGGCAGCCCCGGCTCGGGCGGGGGCGGGCCCGAGCGGACGTCGCCCCGCCCCGCGTGGTCCGTCCGCCGCATGGGCACCTCCGTGCGCTCCCTGGCCACTCCCGTGGCCCTTTGACCCTGCGCGTGCTGTCGGGTCTCTGCGTACCCACGGCGGCGCCGCTCGATCGTCCGGCGGCGGACGCGTTGGCGCGTGCGCGGTGGTCAGTGCCGTGCGGCGCGGTCGCGGCGCAGGCGGTGGACGGCGGCGGCGCAGGCGCCGAGGACGAGCAGGGCGCCCGCGGCCAGGGCGGCCGGGGAGTCGGTGAACGTGCCGCCCTGCCCGGCACGGACGCCTTGCGGCACGGCGGGGCCGGTCGGGGCGGTGGGGCCGCCACGGGTGACGGTGAACGTGGCCTGCCACCGGCCGTCGCCGGGGCAGGTGCCGTTCACGGACCACTGCGAGGAGCGGCCCTCGGCGTCGGGGCCGTCCGCCCCGGAGCCGGCGGACGCGGCGACGCGGGCGGTGCCCCGGTAGGTGGCGCGGTCGCTCGCGGGCTGGTCCTGGGCGAAGCCCCGGTCGCCGTTC
This sequence comes from Streptomyces longispororuber, assembly GCF_014656095.1. GTDB lineage: Bacteria > Actinomycetota > Actinomycetes > Streptomycetales > Streptomycetaceae > Streptomyces > Streptomyces longispororuber. The sequence continues at coordinate 3,514 of NZ_BNBT01000284.1, read as the reverse complement.
TCGCCGGAGTCCTCGGGCGGGGCCAGGTCGTCCAGGCTCTGGTCGCCGTTCCCGCCGAAGTCGTCGGTCAGGCTCGGGTCACCGCTGTCGCCGCTGCCGCCGAAGTCATCGCTGCCGCCGAAGTCGTCGCTCAGGCTCGGGTCGCCGTTCTCGCCCAGGTCGTCGACCGGGCCCTGGTCGGCGTTGCCGCCGGGGTCATCGCCCGGGGCGCGGTGGTGGCCCTCGCCTTGGTGGTGCTGGTCGCGCCGGAGGGTGGCGGTGCCCTGCTCGAAGGCCTGGGAGTGCGCCTTCAGGGTCTGCGGGGGCGTGCCGCCGGTGGCCGGGCAGGTGACGGTGACGGTGACCTGCCCGCCGGGGGCGACGGAGGCGGGGGTGACCTGGGCGGTGGCACCACCGCCCTCGGCGTGGGCGGGCGGCGCGAGGGCGAGGGCGGAGTACAGGGTGAAGGTGAGGGCCAGGGGAACGGAAGTACGCATGCACCCATTCGAGCCGGTACGGGCGGTTCGCGCTCGTCCTCCAACGCCGGACGGGCTACACCGGCCCTCCGGACCTCAGCCCGCCCCGGCCTCCTCCCGACCGGACCTCAGCCCGGCCGGCCGACAGCCCCGCCCCAGCCAGCGGCCCGTCCCGGCTCAGCCCGCCCGGACCTCAGCCCGACCGGCCCACAGCCCGTCCCGGCCGACGACCCGTCCCGGCTCAGCCCGACCCGACCTCAGCCCACCCCGACCTGGCGCCCCAAAGAGGCCAGCTCGCGTTCGAAGCCCCGGCCGCGGGTCTCCACCAGGGCCGCCGCCACTTCGGAGAGCTTGCGGTTGGTGGTCTGGGAGATCCGCCGCAGCAGCCCGAAGGCCTGGTCGGGGTCGCAGCTCAGGACGTGCATGAGGATGCCGCGCGCCTGGTCGACGACGGGCCGGGTGCGCAGCGCCTCGCCCAGGTGCTCCAGTTCGGTCAGGGCCGCGCGGTAGCGGCGGTCGCGGACGAGGCTGGCCGTGGCGAGGTCGCCGAGCGCCTGCGCGGGTCCGCAGCTCACCCCGTCCAGGGTGCCGGGGCGGAAGCTGAACAGGCTGATGGTGAGCGTCAGGTCGGCCCGCCGGAAGGGCAGGGTGACACTGGCGCGGACGCCGGAGTCCAGGGCGAGCGCCCGGTACTCGGGCCAGCGGTCGTCGCGCAGCAGGTCGGCGGAGTCCACGGGCGCGCCGCGCTCCTGCGCGGCGGGGATGGGCCCCTCGCCGGAGCGGAGCTGGACGGCGACGAGTCCGGCGAGATCGGGGTGGGTGACGGCGGTGGGCAGTTCGTCGCCGCCGTCGGTGACCGTGGTGCCCGCGCCGCAGCACGCGGTGGTGCACCGCAGGGCCTGCTCGGCGAGTTCGGAGAGCCTGCGCTGCGGCAGAGCGGATTCCGGTCCGTCCGGTCCGATCGGCATCGACCTCACGGCGGTCCTCCCTCCTTCTCCCCTGTGCGGCTTCCCGGTGATGCCTCCGGAAAACCGTCGTAGCGGATACGTTCGAACCATGGCTCAGACTGAGGAGTTCGGCGAGGAGCTGGCGGATTTCGTGCGCCGCGTGGCCGAGTTGAAGGCGTCCCGCACCGGCCCGTCCGGGGATCTGGGGACGATGCTGGACGCCGCCTTGTTCGAACTGGACCACGTGGCCGAGCGGCTGTGGCCGGGTCTGGAGCGCACCGCCGTGTCCACGTCCGCGACGGCGGCGTCGGACCACGCGGAGCAGCAACTGCTGCGCGCGGTGTTCCAGCGGTTCCCGCTGCCGGTGGCGCTGGTCGACGGCGAGACGGTGGTGCGCCGGATGAACGTGGCGGCGACGGAGCTGACGGGGGTGCGCGGTGGGTACGCCACCGGGCGGCCGTTGTCGGGGTTCCTGACCCCGTCGGACCGGATCGCGTTCCGCTCGCAGGCCGCGGCGGTCGCCCGCGGCGAGGGCGACCGGAGTCTGACGGTGCGGTTGCAATTGCGCCCGGAGCGGCCGCTGCGGGCGACGCTGACGGCGCTGCGCCCGGGCACCGAGCCGCGGACGGTCCTCCTGGTCGTCCTGCAGCCGCCGGTGCCGCGCGACGCGCACCGGGACGGCTCCGGCCGGGGCCGGAACCGCGCGCCCGACCTGGGCGAGGCGACCCGCCACGCGGAGCTGCTCGAACTGTCGGACCGGATGACGGCGACGCTGCTCACCGCGCCGGCCGGCGACCCGGCGGAGGTGCTGCGGCGGGCCGCCGGGGTGCTGCACGGCCGGTTCGCGGACTGGGTGGTCGCGGACGAGGGCTCCGCGGCGTTCCGGCGCCGTACGGTCCTCGGGCCGCCGGGCGAGCTGCTCGCGGACGTCCGCGCACAGGATCCTGCCGACTGTCCGCTGGTCCTGGACACGGCGCGCTGCGCGGCGCCCCGGCTCCAGGTGCGGCCGGAGCCCGAGGACGGCTTCGGCGTGGACGGGTCAGGGGCGCCCGTGCTCGTGCGGGCCCAGGTCACGTCGTTGCTGTGCGTGCCGCTGGCCCCGCACGCCGACGGGCCGGTCGACGGGGTGCTGAGCCTGTTCCGCACCGGCGCGCGCCTCGCCTTCTCGATGGCGGAGGCGCGCGCCGTGGACGTGATGGCGCGGCACGTCGCCCTCGCTATGCGGCGTCCTGGGTGACCTGCCCGGAGGCCGGTGCGGGGCGGGCGGCGTGGCGCGCCATGTCGCGGGTGATCTCGTCCCGCAGCCGTCCGCAGCAGCGGCTGATCAGACGGGACACGTGCATCTGGGAGATGCCCAGGTGCTCGGCGATGCGGCTCTGCGTCATGTCGCCGAAGAACCGCATGTAGAGGATGGCCCGTTCGCGCTCGGGGAGCTGGGCCAGGCGGGGCTTGACGGCCTCGCGGTCCACGACGACGTCGAGCGCCGGGTCGGGGCCGCCGAGGGTGTCGCGCAGCGCGTAGCCGTCGTCGCTGCCGGGGAGTTCGGCGTCCAGGGACAGCGCGGTGAAACTGTCGAGCGCCTCCAGGCCGGCGGCCGCGTCCTCCTCGCTCATCCGGGCGCGCTCGGCGATCTCGGCGATGGTCGGGGCGCGCCCGGACACCGTCTGGGACAGGTCCTGGCAGGCGAAGCGAACGCGGTTGCGCAGGTCCTGGACGCGGCGGGGCACGTGCAGGGTCCACATGTGGTCGCGGAAGTGCCGCTTGATCTCGCCGGTGACGGTGGGCACGGCGTAGCTCTCGAAGGCGTTGCCGCGCTCCGGGTCGTAGCGGTCGACGGCCTTGACCAGGCCGAGGGCCGCCACCTGGCGCAGGTCCTCCAGGGACTCGCCGCGGTTGCGGAAGCGCCCCGCGAGCCGCTCGGCCATGGGCAGCCAGGCCCGCACGATCTCCTCGCGCAGCGCGTCCCGCTCGGGCCCGTGCGGCAGTTCGCACAGCTTGCGGAAGGCCTCCGCGGTGTCGGGGGCGTCGTCGTGCGGGTGGCGCCCCGCGCGGCCGCGCGGGGCGCGGGGGGCGGAGTCGGACGCGGCGGGCTCGTCCGGCGCCGGGGAGTCC
>NZ_BNBT01000283.1 GCF_014656095.1 Streptomyces longispororuber | reverse complement strand
GCTCCTCGGGCCCGGGGACCCGCATGGAGGTGTGCGTGTCGCGGTTGGCGTGCGCGGGGGTGGCCCCGGGGACCAGCGGGACCGCCCCTCGCCGCGGGGGGCGGGGCCGCGGCTCCTGCGGGGCCTGCTCGGGCGCGCCCCCCTCGGCCGCCTCCGTCCCCGGCTCGTCCACGTCCAGCGGCGGCATCCCCGCGAGCAGCGGCAACTGCTCGCGCAGCCGCGCCGCCAGCTCCGAGGCCCGCAGCCGCGACGCCGGGGCCTTGGCCAGGCACTGCACCATGAGCTGCCACAGCTCGTCGGGGATGCCCGGCAGCGGGACGACGGTCTCGGTGACGTGGCGGCGCAGCACCGCGCCGGGGTGCCCGCCGCCGAAGGGGGTGAAGCCCGCGAGGAGCTCGTAGAGGACCGTGGCGAGGGCGTAGATGTCGACGGAGGCGCGCGGGGGCAGGCCCTCGATGATCTCGGGGGCGAGGTAGTCCGGCGTACCGATGATCTTCGTGGCGCGGGTCCGGCGCGGCGTGTCGATCAGCTTGGCGACGCCGAAGTCCGTCAGGAGGGCCGGGTGGGCACCGCCGGGGCCGAGCGGGCCCTGCATGTCGAGCAGGACGTTCTCGGGCTTCACGTCGCGGTGCACGATCCCGGCGGCGTGGGCGGCGGCGAGGCCGTCGGCGACGTCCGCGACGATGGCGACGGCGGCCTCGGGCGCCAGGCGGCGCTCGCGCTCCAGGCGGGTGCGCAGGTCGGTGCCGCGGACGAGGTCCATGACGAGCGCCAGGTCGTTGCCGTCGACGACGAGGTCGTGGACGCCCACCACGCGCGGGTGGTCGAGGCTCAGCAGGGCGGTGCGCTCCTGGACGAAGCGGCCGACGAGTTCCTGGTCAGAGGACAGGTCCTCGCGCAGCAGCTTGATGGCGACCGGGCCCTCGGGTCCCTCGCCGAGCCACACCGTGCCGGCGCTGCCACGGCCCAGGATCTGATGGGCGGTGTACCGGCTGCCGATCTTGCGTGCCAAGACTGCTCCTACGGATGTGTGTTGGCGTCAAAAGTACGCGGACATGACGCCAACCTTCACTCCGGGAGCCGAAATCACCCCTCAGATGTCGACAAATCCCCAAAGTCGTGCGGGTGTTGCCGTACGGGGACGGCCGAGCCCCCGGCCCCGCGTCCGGGGAGCCGGGGGCTCAGGGGCGTGCCGCGCGCGGCGGCTCAGCCGTTGATCTTGGAACTCCACTCCGAGACCTTGTTCCAGATGTCCTTGACCTGGTCCCAGTAGCCCTTCGTGGTCCCGATCCAGTCTTGGAGCGGGCTCAGCTCCCAGACCAGCCAGCTCGCGACGAACAGGATGACCAGGACGATCAGGCAGCCCTTGAGGCAGCCGAGGCCCGGGATCTTCACCGGGTTCGCGCTGCGCTGGCGGCGCTGCCGGGGCTCCGGCTGGGGCCGCTGCGGCTGCGGGGGCGCGGGGGCGGGCGCCTGGGGCGCGTACGGCTGCGGCTGGGGCGCCTGCTGCGGCGCGTACGGCTGGGGCTGCTGCGGCGGCGCGTACGGCTGCTGCTGGCGCTGCGGCGGGTACGGCTGCTGGGGCTGCTGCGGCTGTGGGGCGTACGGCTGCGGCTGCTGCTGGGGGCGGGCGACCTGGCGCTGCGGGCGGCGGCGCAGGGGGTCCTGGCTGGGGTCCAGGTACTGCACCTGGGTCTGGTCGTTGCGGTCGCGGGCGGCGCGCATCTGGTTCTGCCAGGGGTGCGGCTCGTCCGGCCCCGGCCCCTGGCCCGGGCCCACGGGAGGCATGACGGCCGTGGGGTCGGCGGCGCCCTGGGGGCCGCCGGTGTGCGGCAGGACGCTGGTCGCCGCGGCGGGGTCGTACGCGCCCGGGGCGTTGCCCGAGGTGTTCGGCAGGACCTGGGTGGGGTCGGCGGCGCCCGGCGTGTCCGGCACCGGCGCGGGGGCCGGGTCGGGCGCGAGCAGGGCGGCGACGCCCTCGGCGGCGGCGATCTGCGCGGGGGAGGAGTGCACCCCGATGCCGTCGGCGACGGTCCGCAGGGCGCGCGCCAGGTTGACGGCGCTGGGCCTGCGGTCCGGGTCCTTGCTCAGGCAGCGCTCGATGACCGTCCACAGGGGGTCCGGGACGGTGGAGGGGCGGCGCGGCTCGGCGCTCAGGTGCTGGTGCAGGACCTCGAGGGCGGAGCCCCCGGCGAACGGCGGGCGGCCCGTGACCAGCTCGTACAGCAGGATGCCCGCGCCGTAGATGTCGACCGCGCTGGTCTGCGGGCGGCCCTCGGCGGACTCGGGCGCCACGTACGCGGGCGTACCGACGAACTCCTGGGTGCGGGTCAGGCCCGGGGAGTCGGCGAGGCGGGCGATGCCGAAGTCCGTGAGCATCGGGTGCATGCCCTCGGCGTCCTGCTTGACCAGGACGTTGGCGGGCTTCAGATCGCGGTGCACGATGCCGTCGGCATGGCTCGCGGCCAGCGCGTCGGCGATCTGCGCGGTCAGCAGCGCGGCGGCGGCCGGCGTGAAGGGGCCGTTCTCGCGCAGGTACTTGTGCAGGTCGGGACCGTCGACCAGGTCCATGACCAGCGCGAGCAGATCGCCCTCGACCACCAGGTCGCGGGTGCGCACGATGTTCGGGTGCGTCAGGCGGAGCAGGACGGAGCGCTCCCTGAGGAAGCGCATCACGACGTCCGCGTCGTTCGCGAGCTCCTCCTTGAGGACCTTGATCGCGACGGTCTCCCCGGGCTGGCCGGGAACGGCCGCCTCGGCGCCCGCGGTCTCGCGCTGGCGGGCTCGCCAGACGGTGCCCGTGGCGCCGCGCCCGAGCGGCTCCTCGAGCAGGTACTTGCTGCCTACCGGCCGCACGTCATGCGCTCCCTGCTGAATCTGACTGGTCTGACCCTTGCCTGCCGGACCGGTACGCGGTCCGGGTGCCGGAACGGTACGGAATCCGTGCCGGTCCACGCCGGTCCGGTACGGCATCCGCGCCGGTCCGAGTGGCCCTGGATCCCCGGTGACCCGGGGGGTTCCGGTCCGCCGTCGCCACGACGGGCTTTCCGACCCACTCTAGTGCCGCCGGACGGGGCACCGGGCGACGATCTTGCGCCAGGCCGCCGACCGTACGGATCTCTGTTCGGAGGGAAGACGCGCCACCTGGGCCGTTGGTTGCCGACGGCCCGGGAACGGGCCCTTTCGAGGACTTTCGTCCCTGCTTCCCCCGCGTCCCTCCTTGCCTCGCCCTTGTCCCACCCGTGATCCCCGGAGGCTTCCTTCCGGCCCGCTTCCCGGACGTTTCCGGGCACGTTTCCGTACAGAGGCGACCAATCAAGATCACTTACGGGTGGGTGACGGGCGTGTTGTCAGTGACAGGTGCGAGGATGCTCCCGTACTGGCCGACGTGCCCGTGTGCGGTGGGGGGAATCACAGCGCGAGTCCCCGTGCCGGGCGCCCAGCGCAGAAGGGACCGCTGACGGCATGCAGATCCGGCTGACCGTCCTCGGGCCGCGTGGCGGCCAGACCGAGCCGGGGGGACGCCCCGCGGCGGCCTGCGACGTGCTGGTCACCGCCCCCGCCGGGACCGCGCTCGCCGCCGTGGCCAACGGCCTCGCCGCCGCCGTCGCCGCGGGCGAGGGCCCCGCCGTGCTGTACGCGGAGTCGCAGCGCCTCGACCTCCAGCGCTGCACGCTCGGCGAGCCCCCGCTGGTCGACGGGGCGGTGCTGTGCGTCGGTACGCCCGCGGAGCCCGGCCCCGAGCTCGCCGACGCCGCCGCGCAGCTCCACGTGGTCGCCGGGCCGGACGCGGGCGGGGTGCACCTGCTGCACGGCGGCCAGATCCGCGTCGGCCGCTCCGCCCAGGCCGACGTGCCCCTGGACGACCCGGACGTGTCCCGGCTGCACTGCGCGGTCACCCTCTCCCCGGACGGCCGCGTCACGGTCAAGGACCTGGGCTCGACGAACGGCACGGCGGTGGACGGCCGCGTCCTGTCCGACCACCCGGTGCCGCTCACCTCCGGCTCGCTGCTGCGCATCGGCGAGTCCGTGCTCCGGCTGACCACCGGCAGCGGCATGGGCGGCGTGCTCGACACCGCCGCCGACGGCGAGGGCCACGTGCGCGTGCGGCCCGCGGCAGCGCGCGGCGCCGACGCGCCGAAGGCCGCGGACGGCCACCCCTGGGGCACGGCGGGCGGC
>NZ_BNBT01000282.1 GCF_014656095.1 Streptomyces longispororuber | reverse complement strand
GGTCCGGCCGGGCCTCGCCGTCCTCGGCGCGGGGGACGAGCCGCTCGCGGGCGACGCGGCGCGGCGGCCGTCGCCTCAGCCGCCCTCCGGGCGCCAGTAGCCGAGCGCGTGCACGCGGCCCTTCGGCAGCCCCAGCTCCTTGCGGACGTGGGCGGCCAGGGCGCGGGTGGTGGCCGTGTCGCAGGTGATCCATACGTACGCGTCCGGTGCGGCGTCCACGGCCGCGGCGAGGCCCGCCTTCGCCTGCTCGACCAGGTCGGCGCCGGCGGCGCGGCGCTCGATGCGGTGCACCTCGTGCAGCGCCGGGTCGGTGCGCAGGGGAAGGTCGCGGTCGGAGGCCTGCTGCGTCTCGAACCAGATCGTGGCCGGTACGCCCGGCACCGCGGCGAGCAGGGAGTTGATCGCGGGCAGCGACGCGGGGTCGCCCACGACGAGGAGGCGGGACGGTACCGGCTCCGGCGCCGTGAAGCCGGTGCCCTGCACGGTCGCCTCGATGGTGTCACCGGGTCCGGCCTTGCGCGCCCACTCGCTCGCGCAGCCGTCGTGCAGCGCGAACTCCAGGCTGAACGTGCCCGTCTCGGGGTCGGGGGCGACGAGGGTGTAGGCGCGCTGGTGCGGCTTGCCCCCGTTGTCGAACCACAGCCGCACCCACATGGTCGGGTGCACGCCGGTCCGCGCGAGCATGCCGCCGTCGGTGAGATGGACGCGGCGGTAGTGGTCCGTCACGTCCTCGGCACCGATCACCGTGAACCGGAAGTCCTTGCCTCTGAACAGCTTGAGGACGACGCCTTCCCAGCCATGACCCACTCCGGTCTCCTCCCCTGAGATCCTGTACGCCCGTTGCACGTGGAACAGGACGCACGTGGTCGAGTTAGGGAAGCCTAACCTGTTTCACGCGTAGGGGAAGCACAGGGGACGCGCAGGGGAAGTCCCCCGGGCCCGGGACGGCCGGATCCCGCGCCCGTCACACTCCGCCGAGCAGCTCGGTGAGCTCCCGGTCCAGGTCGAGGCCCGCCCCCTCGCCGTCCGGACCCACCACGGCGTACGACCGCGAGAGGAAGCGCCGCAGCACGGCCCGGTCGAACTGCACGAGCGCCAGGCCGTCCGGGGCGTGGAACTCCAGGACCGTCCGCGCCCGCCCGCACGGCCAGACGTGCACGTCCCCCGTGCCCGCCGGGGCGTTCAGCCCCTCCTCCAGGAGGCGGCGGGCGAAGACCCAGTGGACCTCGTCGCCGTCCAGGGACACCTCGGGCGGGAAGGTGACCTGCACCGCGAACGGGTCGGCCGCCGTGTAGCGCAGCGTCACCGGAATCGGACGCTCCCGGCCTTCCGGCGTGACGAGACGGGCGCGTGCGGACTGCTTGAGCGTGACGGGCATGGCCGGGCTCCACTTCTGCTGGTTCCTTACCCCTACGACCTGGTAGCGGGTGCCCTGATTACGGACGCGCATGAAGAGATTGCTGTGACCTGTGTCACCCACCCGGGAGATCCGCGACAACAGTGACTTAGGCTTTCGAACTCGCCCAAACCCCCCACAGCGGTACAGGAGTGCCCTGTCATGTCCGACGCTCCCACCGAAGGGCCTGGACGGCCCGGAGGGCCTGACGAGGGTCCCGCCGACGTCCCCGCCGCGCCGCCCGCCGACCTCTCCGGGGCCGTGACGGCCGCGTACGCGCGTGTCTACGAGGCCGAGCACCCGCGTCTGGTGGCGTACGCGCGCTCGCTGACCGGCGACGCCTGGGTCGCCGACGACCTGGTCGCCGAGGCGCACTTCCGGGTGTGGCGGCGGCTGGCGGCCGGGCACGCGATCGAGAACGTGCCCGCGTACCTGATGACGACGGTGCGGCACCTCGCGGCGTCGGCGGGCCGGGCGGCCGCCAAGGAGACGCCGCACGACCCGTGGGCCGTCGAGCGGCCCGAGGTCATCGGCGCCCCGGGCGCCGGTGCCCCGGCCGCGGGGCCCGACGCCAGCGATCCGGCGGACCGCGTGGCATCCGTCGACCTGCTGGCGCGGGTGCTCGGACAACTCCCCGAGCGCTGGGTGCGGGCGCTGTGGTTCGCCGAGGCGGAGGGCCGCCCCCTCGACGCGGTCGGCCGGTGCGTCGGCGCGGGGCCCGGGGCCACCGCTGTCCTGCTGCACCGGGCGCGCGAGGGCCTGCGCCAGGCGTTCCTGCGCGCGCACCCCGGCACGCCCGCCGACCCGGCCTGCGCGACCCACTGGGACCGTATGCCCGCGCACATACGCGGCGAGGCCTCGCCCCGGCGGTCCGAGGCCCTGCTCGCCCACGTCGGCGACTGCGCCGACTGCCGGGCGCGCCTGGCCGCGCTCACCCGGGCCAACCACCGGCTGCCCGCGCTCGCCGGACCCGCCCTGCTGCTGTGCGCGCTCGGTGGCACGGGCAGAATCCTGGCACCGCTCGCGGCCGGGGCGGGTGCCGGAGCGGTGCCGTCCGGCACAGGGCTGCCAGGGGACGGGGGGCTGTCGCACGGGGTCCGTCACGTCCTCACCGCGGGCGGCAAGGTGCCCGCCTCCGTGGTCGGCGCCGTGGGGACCACCGTGGCCGGGGCCGCGGTCGCGGTGGGGCTCGTCCTGGGCGGCGCGGGCGACACCGGGGTCCCGGCCCGCGCCACGACCGCCGAGAGCGGCCCGCGCCCCGTGACGCCGCCCCGCGAGCCGGACGGGCCCGGGGCGCCGGAGCACGGCGCTCCCCGCCGGGCGGACGCGCCGCGCCCGGAGCCCGGCACGGGGACGGAGCCCGAGCCGACGGCCCCGGAGCGACCCGCCGCCCCGGCGGCGAACCGGCCCGCACAGGCGCCGGAGCGCCCCGCGCCCCCAGCCGGGGACCTGCTGCCCACGCAACCCGCGCCACGCCCCGCGCCCCCGGCCACCGCCCCGCAGGAGCGGCCCGTACCACCCTCCGCCGCAACGGCCGGGGGGCCGCAGGACAGCGCTCCGCCGACAGGGCCGGGCGAGCCGGTGCCCGCACCGACCGGCGCCAGGCCCTCGGCCCCGGACGCACCGCCGCAGGAACCGCTCCGACCAGCCGGGGAAGCGCCCCAAGAGCCGCAGCACACCACCACCCCACCGGCACAGCCGGACGCCGAGGAGCCCGCGCCGGACGTACCACGACCGGAGGCACCGCTCCCGCCCGAGCCGAGGCCGAGGCCACCCGAGCCGGGCCCGCGGCCACCCGAGCCGAGGCCGACACCACCCGAACCGGAGCCGACGCCACCCGAGCCGAGGCCGACACCACCCGAACCGGAGTCGACGCCACCCGAGCCGGAGTCGACGCCGCCCGGGCCGAGGCCGAGGCCACCCGAGCCGGAGTCGACACCACCCGGGCCGAGGCCGACGCCGCCCGAACCGAGTCCCTCACCGACCCCTGTGCCCACTCCGCCCCCCACGCCCGCGCCCACCCCCACCCTTCCCCCCGGCCCCACGGCTACGCCTCCGCCGGTCGGGCCCGCGCCTGCGCCCGCGCCCGGCCCGGTGGACCCCGAGCCGTCCGCGGTCGAACCCGCCCCCACCACCGACCCCGGTCGGTGCCACTGGTTCGGGCCCGTGCTCGTCTGCCACCGGGCCTGAGCGATCTCGACGGGACACCGAAGATCGGGTAGGAGTACGAAGCGTGTCCACTCCTCAGCCGCCCAGCGCCGCCGGACGTGTCTCCGCGCGCGAGGCCGTCGCCGCCGTCACCGCCGACTTCACCGAGTTCCCTGAGCCACCCGGGCAAGCGCTCCCGGACGGGCCGCTGGCCTGGTCGGGGTACGGCGCCGCGCGGGCCGCGGCGGCCGCCCGCACCGGGGAGACGGAGTCCGTGGTGTCCGGCACGGCGGTCGTGGAGGGCGCGCGCGCCGTCCTCGTCTCCTTCGAGTTCGGCTACCTGGGCGGCTCGCTCGGCGAGCGGACGGGCGACCGCCTCGAAGCGGCGTACGCGGCGGCCCGCGCGCACCGGCTGCCGCTCGTCTCGCTCGTCGCCACCGGCGGCAGCCGCATGCAGGAAGGCATGCGGGCCCTGTCCCAGCTCCAGCGCGTGGCGGCCCAGGCGGCGCTCCACCGCGCGGCGGGACTGGCGCAGATCGCCGTCCTGCGCGACCCGACGACCGGCGGCGGCTGGGCCACCCTCGGCGCGGGCGCCGACGTGGTGCTCGCGCTGCCCGGGGCGCAGGTGGGCTTCGCGGGGTCGCGGGTCAGGCCGCCGGACGCGGACCCGGCGGCGTACACCGCGGAGGGCCAGCTCGCGGCGGGCGCCGTCGACGCGGGCGAGCCGCCGCACGAGCTGCGCCCGCGCCTGGGGCACTGGCTCACGCTGCTCACCTCGCCCGCCGCGGGGC
>NZ_BNBT01000281.1 GCF_014656095.1 Streptomyces longispororuber | reverse complement strand
CCTCGCCGTCGCGGCGCCCGCGCCGCCCGTGCTGGCCCCGGACGGCGCCGCCCCCGCGCGCCTGGCCGCGGCCGGTTCCCGCGGCGGGATGTCCGCCGCGCTGAGCGCGCGGGAGCACGCCTGGGGCACGGAGGCCTTCCTGCGGGTGCGGGACCCGGCGCGGCGGGGGGTGTGCGCGCTCGTGGCCGTGGGCCGCGACGGTGCCGAGGAGACGGTGACGACGTGGCGGGCTCCGGGGCGGCCGCTGTCGACGCACGGCGGTACGGCGCTGCGCCCTGACCGCATCGACCGGTTCGAGGTGCGCGGCGCGGGCGGCGCCCGTCTGCTCACGCTCCGCCTGCGGTGACCCGGGACGGCTCCGGGTCACTTCAGGAGGCGGGACAGGCGGCGGTCCGCGAGGGGCTTGCCGCCGGTCTGGCACGTCGGGCAGTACTGCAGGGAGGAGTCGGCGAAGGAGACCTCGCGGATGGTGTCGCCGCACACCGGGCAGGGCTCCCCCGCGCGGCCGTGGACGCGCAGCCCCGACTTCTTCTCCGCCTTCAGGCGCGCGGCGGCCAGGCCGCGCGAGCGGGCCACGGCCTCGGTGAGGGTCGTGCGCAGGGCCGCGTACAGGCGGCCGGTCTCCTCGGGGGTGAGGCGGTGCGCGAGCTTGAAGGGCGACATGCGGGCCGCGTGCAGGATCTCGTCGCTGTAGGCGTTGCCGATGCCCGCGATCAGGCCCTGGTCACGCAACGCGCCCTTGAGCTGCCGCCGTTCCGCGGCGAGCAGCTCGGCGAGGCGCTCCTCGGTGAAGCCGTCCGCCAGCGGGTCGGGGCCCAGGCGGGCGATGCCGGGCAGCGCCGCGGGCTCGTCCGTCACGTACACCGCGAGGCGCTTCTGCGTGCCCGCTTCCGTGAGGTCGAAGCCCGCGCCGGTCTCCAGGGCGACGCGCAGTGCCAGCGGGCCCTTGCCGGGGCGCGGGACGCCGCCCGGCAGCGGGTCCTGCCAGCGCAGCCAGCCCGCCCGCGCCAGGTGGGTGACCAGCCACAGGCCGTCCGCGTCGACGGCGAGGAACTTGCCGTGCCGGGCCACGCCCGTCACCCGGCGGCCTTCGAGGGCCGTCACCGGGGGGTCGTACGTCTTCAGGACGCTCACGGCGACCGGCAGCACGCGGACGATCTCGTGCCCGACCAGTTCCCCGGCCAGGAACTCCCGTACCGCCTCCACCTCCGGCAGCTCCGGCATCACGCACCTCGCTCTCGCGTCGGGCCCCGAGTGCATCCTGGCGCCACCGGCCGTCCGTCGCATCCGCGATCACGGTTCCTACCTGCGACGAACACGTGGCGTAGCCGTTCGGCGTGCGCGTGGCGCCGCCGCGCGTGAACCTTGACGAGATCCCACCACCGACCGAAGGAGATCACCGTGGGCATCAAGGACCAGTTCCAGGACAAGGCCGAGCAGCTCAAGGAGCAGGCGCAGAAGGCGCGCAAGGGCGGTCAGAACGAGACCTCCGAGCGCCGCCGCCAGGTCGAGGAGCGCGCCCGGGAGCGGAGCGAGCAGGGCCGGGAACGGCTCCGCGACGCCGCGGACGACGCGCGGGACCGCTTCCAGTCCTGAAACGGGCTGTCCTTCCGCACGCGAGTCTGTCTGTCGCGCCGGAGCCCCGTACCGAGCCGGTTCGGTACGGGGCTCCGGCGCGCCCGGTGGGGTTCAGCGTTCGGCGGACCGTGACGGCCGGGGGTTGTGATCCCGTTCACTCCGCGCCGCGCGTGGGGACGACGAACTCGCACCACACGCACTTGCCGCCACCCCGCGAGTCCACGCCCCAGACGTCCGCGAGCCGGTCCACGAGCAGCAGGCCGCGCCCGGAGACGCCGTCCTCGGAGGCCTCGCGCAGCCGGGGCAGGGCGCTGGAGGCGTCCTCGACGTCGACGCGCAGCCGGCGGTCGGCGGCGCTGACGACGCGCAGGGTCACGACGGCGGGCCCGTCGGTGTGCATGAGGGCGTTGGTGATCAGCTCGTCGGCGGCCAGCTCGATCTCGTCGGCGCGGCCCCGGGCGCCCCAGGCGCGGACGGCCGCGCGGATCATGTGCCGGGCCTCGGTGAGCGCCTCGGGGTCGCCCGGCGCGACGTGCTGCTGGAGCCGTCCGCCGGAGCGCGGCGCGTCCATGGTGCGGCGGCGCAGCAGGAGCAGGGCCGCGTCGTCGTCGCCCCGGCCGTCGTCGGCGTGGCCGCACAGCAGGTCGGCGAGGCGCTCCAGGTCGTGGGGTCCGGCGCAGACGAGTTCGGACAGCGCCTGGGTGCCGTCGTCGAGGTCGGTGCCTGGCTCCTCGACGAGGCCGTCGGTGTAGAGCAGCAGGGTGTGGCCGGGGTCGAGTTCGAGGGTGGTGACGGGGTAGTCGAGGCGGCCGAACTCGGCGGACAGGCCGAGCGGGAGGCCTCCGTCGACGGGGACGCGTCGGCAGGTGCCGTCGGTGAGCCGCAGCAGCGGGTCGATGTGCCCGGCGCGCACGAGCTGGACCACGCCGGTGGTCAGGTCGGCCTCGGCGTACAGGCAGGTGGCGAAGCGGTCGGTGTCCAGCTCGTGCAGGAAGCCGGAGGCGCGGGCCATGACGGTGGCCGGGGTGTGGCCCTCGGCGGCGTAGGCGCGCAGCACGATGCGGAGCTGGCCCATGACGGCGGCGGCGTGCGTGTCGTGGCCCTGTACGTCGCCGATGACCGCCCCGACCCGGCCCGCGGGCAGCGGGATGACGTCGTACCAGTCGCCGCCGACGTCGCGGCCGAGCGCGGCGCTGCGGTAGCGCACGGCGATGTCGGCGCCGGGCACGCCGGGGATGGTGCGCGGCAGCATCGCCTGCTGGAGGCTCTGCGCGAGGTCCTTCTCCTGCTCGTAGAACATGGCGCGCTGGAGGCTCTGCGCGATGCCGCTGCCGAGCGCCAGGATGACGTTGCGCTCCTCCACCGTGAAGCCGGTCTTGTCCTGGTAGAGCAGTCCGAGGGCGCCGATGGGGCGGGCCTGGGCGATCAGCGGCAGGTACGCGGCGGCGGTGATGCCCAGGTGCTCGATGTGCGGCCACAGGATGGGGTAGGACTCGGCGAACTCCCGCGGCGACTCGATGAAGCGCGGGGCGAGGGTGCGTACGGTCTCGCTCATCGGGTACGGCTCGTCGACGCGGGTCACGCGGGTGCCGGGCACGTAGCTGCCGGTGGGGCCCTCGGCGACGAGGCGGATCCGCCCGGACTCGACGAGGCCCATGACGATGTTGGAGGCGCCCAGGTTGGCCAGGCCGTGGGTGTCCTTGAGGACGTCGATGACGTCGGCGACGGTGCGGGCGTGGGCGAGGGCCGCCGTGGTGTTGCGCACGATGCTGGTGCGGCGGCGCCGGTCCACCTCGGCCTCGACGCGCTCGCGGTGGGCGGTGCTGTCGCTGAGCTCCCGGGTGGCGTCGCGCACGATGCCGACGATGCGCAGCGGCCGTGCGTCGGCGTCGCGCAGGATGTGGCCCTGGGTGTGGGTCCAGCGCAGCGTGCCGTCGCGGCGGCGGACGCGGAAGTACGTGCCGTAGGCGACGCTGCCGTCCTTCAGGGCGTGCGAGACCTGGCTGTCGATGCGGTGGGTCTCGACGGGCAGCACGCGGGGCGCGAGGCTCTCGGGCCGGTTGTCGAACTCGTCGGGGCGCAGGTCGAACAGCGCGAGGGCCTCGTCGTCCATGAGCAGCACCCGGGTCTCCAGGTCCCAGTCGAAGCTGCCCATGCCCAGGCCTGGCCCGTACGTGGCGAGGAAACAGCAGCCCGCGGCGGACGCGGAGCCGCCGCAGCAGCGCCGCATCGCCGCTTCGACACCTTCCGTGCCCGCGTCCATGGGCCCACGCTAGGCGCACCCCGCCGCGGTCGCACGTGGACGGCGTCGCCCCTGGTGGGAGGGGTTCGGGGGCTCTCCGGCACGTGGGGCGGCCGGGCGGGGCGGGGTGGTGGTGTCCGGCGGCAGCAGCGGGTTGCCGCAGGCGCAGCGCACCCGGGGCAGGCCGCGGTCGTCGACGAGGACGGCGGTGCGCGCCTGGAGCACGGCTTGGTGGCCGGTGGCGCGGCCGTCGCGGCAGCCGTGGCCGGTGACGCGGGTGTCGGCACGCGGCACGACGGGGGTGAGGCCGCGCAGATACGCCGGCACGCCGTCCGGGGCGGTGCGGTGCCCGCAGCCGCGGCGAAGGCCC
The DNA here is from genome assembly GCF_014656095.1 of Streptomyces longispororuber. Classification (GTDB taxonomy): domain Bacteria; phylum Actinomycetota; class Actinomycetes; order Streptomycetales; family Streptomycetaceae; genus Streptomyces; species Streptomyces longispororuber. The sequence goes on along the minus strand of NZ_BNBT01000281.1, from coordinate 203 downwards.
GGGCCCTTGCCCGGTCGGCGGTCAGGTACCGGACTGGAGGGCGACGTCGCAGCTCCCGAGCCGGGGTGTGCCGCCGTACAGGCCGGGGGTGCCGCCCGCGAGGGAGCGCGGGCCCGGCCGGGGGCCGGTCGGCGACGGCTGCGGCGAACGGGTGACGGGCGCGGGGCCCGCCCCGGCCTCGGCCGTCGTCGCGGTGCAGGGGT
>NZ_BNBT01000280.1 GCF_014656095.1 Streptomyces longispororuber | reverse complement strand
CGCCGGACGGGCTGAAACTCTTCAGCCCGTCCGGCGTTTGAGGACGAGGCGCGGAGCGCCGAAAAGAGCGGGGTCCAGGGGCGGCAGCCCCTGGTTACGGGAAAGGGGCGGGTCTGGGGCGCCCCCCGCGAGGGCACCCCGCGCGGGTCAGCGCGAGGACTTCGCCGGGACCCCGGCTTCCTCCCGCGGCGCGGGCATCGTCGGCTGCCCCTCGCCGGAGGCGACCCCGCACTCCATCCGCCACGGCAACCGCAGCGCGGCCAACGCCCCCAGCAGCAGAAGCCCCGCGCTGACCAGCAGCGTGACGTGCAGCCCGTGCACGAAGGAGTCCCGCGCGGCGGCCCGCAGCGCGGCCCCCCGCACGCCCCCGAGCCGGTCGGCGACCTCGTAGGCCTCGCCCAGCGAGTGCCCGGCCGCCGCGCTGTCCGCCGCGGGAACGCCCCGGACGGAGGAGAGACCGGGCGCGTACGCCGCGTTCATGACGCTGCCGAGCAGGGCGATGCCGATGCCCGCGCCGAGCTGGTACGAGGTCTCGCCGATGGCGGCGGCGCCACCCGCCTGGGTCTGCGGCGCCTCGCTGAGCATCGACTCGTACGCCCCGAAGAGCGTGGTCTCCAGGCCGAAGCCGAGCAGCACGAAGCCGGTGAGCAGCAGCGGCGCGTTGTCCTCGCCGCCCATGCCGATGAGCGCGACCACGGCGAGCGCGGTGAGGCAGAACCCGGCGGCGACCATCCGGCGCGGCCCGAAGCGCTGGAGCATCCGGGACCCGGCGAGCCCGGCGGCCATGGCGGCGATGGTGAGCGGCAGCAGCCGCAGGCCGGTCTCCAGCGGCGACAGGCCGAGCACGAGCTGGAGGTACTGGGCGGCGATCAGTTCGAGGCCGACGAGGGCGAGCATCGCGAGCACGATGCAGCCGACGGACGTGCTGAACGCGGGCCGCGTGAACATGGCCAGGTCCACCAGCGGATGCGTACGCCGCCGCTGCCGGCGGACGAAGGCGAACAGCAGGCCCCCGCCGAGGACGAGGCAGGTCAGGGTCGTCGAGCCGAGGGGGTCCTCGCCGCCGAGCCGTTTGACGCCGAAGACCAGGCCGAAGAGCCCGGCGGCGGCCATCAGCGCGCCCGTCACGTCCCAGGGCCCGTCGCGCTCGCCGGTGGACTCCGGCAGGAGCACGCGGCCGACGGGCAGGCTGACGAGCATCAGCGGGATGTTGATCAGGAAGACCGAGCCCCACCAGAAGTGCTCGAGCAGGAAGCCGCCGAGCAGCGGCCCGACGGCCGCGCCCACGGCCGCCACCGCGCTCCAGATCCCTATGGCGAGCGCCCGCTCGCGCCGGTCGGGGAAGACCTGGCGCAGGATCGAGAGCGTGGCGGGCATGATCATGGCGCCGCCGACGCCGAGCAGCGCGCGGGCGGCGATGAGGACGTGCGGGGTGTCCGCGAGGGCGGCCACGGCCGAGGCGACGCCGAACAGGGCGTAGCCGAGGAGCAGCACGCGTCTGCGCCCGACCCGGTCGCCGAGCGTGCCGAACAGGATGAGCAGCGAGGCGCAGACCAGCGGATAGATGTCCACGATCCACAGCAGCTCGATCGCGCCGGGCTTGAGGTCCTCGGTGACGGCGGGTACGGCGACGTGCAGGACGGTGGCGTCGACGGCGACGAGCAGCAGGCTGACGCAGAGGACGACGAGCACGACCCAGCGGTTGGCACCCGCGCCGGGGGTCCGACGGCCGGATGGAGCGGCGGCCGTGGTCGTCCCGGACATGTGCGTACCTCCCAGTGTTTCCTCGCGAATGCGGCCCATCGGGGTGGAGACGTCCCGGTGTGGCGGCTGTGAACGGCGAGTGCCCGTCAGCGTACGCGAGTCCGTCCGCACCGCGCGTGGCGGACCTCTCATGGTTGCCCCCCGACCGTATGGCGTGCGCCACAGCTAAAAGCCCGTCCGGCGTTTGAGGACGAGGCGCGAAGCGCCGATGAGGGGGGAAAGGGGCGCAGCCCCATGTGAACAGGGGACCCGGGGCGCAGCCCCGGCGAGGGGGCACCCCGGGGATAATCCCCCGGTGACCGATCTTGATCAGCCCCCCGCACGGGGCGGCACCCTTGCGGGGAGGGGAACCCCCGGCCAAGGCGCCCCCGCCAGACTCCGCGCGGCAGCGCCCGCCCTCCTCGTGTACGCCGGGGTACGGGCGGTGGGCCTCGCGGCCCTGGCCGCGTGGTCCGCGGCGGCGGGCAAGAGCCCGCACACGCTGCTGTCCGCCCGCTGGGACTCGCTCTGGTACACCCGCGTCACCGAGTACGGCTACGGCTGGGAGGTGCGGCTGCCGGACGGGAGCGTCCACTCCAACCTGGCGTTCTTCCCGCTGCTCCCCTGGCTGGAGCGGCTGGTGTCGGCGCTCTCGCCGCTGTCGTACGCGGACGCGGGCCTCGTGGTGAGCGCGGTCGCGTCGCTCTGCGCGGCCGGGGGGATCTTCGCCGTCGCGGACCATGTGCACGGCCGCCGCGCGGGGGTGTGCGCGGTGGCGCTGTGGGCGGTGCTGCCCGTCGGCGTCGTGCAGTCCATGGCGTACAGCGAGTCGCTGTTCACGGCGCTCGCCGCGTGGTCGCTGTACGCGGTCCTCACCGGGCGGTGGGTGACGGCGGGCGCGCTCGCCTCGCTGGCGGGGCTGACCCGGCCGGTGGGCGGTGCCGTGGTGCTCGCACTGTGGGTGGCGGCCGCTGTCGCGGCGCGACGCCGGGGCCGGGTCGAGCCGCGCCTCGCGCTCGGGGTGCTGCTCGCACCGCTCGGGGCCGCCGGGTACGTGCTGTGGGTGGGGCACCGCACCGGCGGCGGCCTGTTCGGCTACCTCGACGTGCAGAAGCAGTGGGGCAACGGCTTCGACGGCGGCTACGCCTTCGCCCGGTTCATCGGCGACAAGTTCACCTCGGTGCCGGGCGCGCTCGCGGGGCTCGGCCTGATCGCCGGGGTGGCGCTGCTGCTGTGGCTGTACGTGGTCGGGGTCCGGCAGCGCCAGCCGCTGCCGCTGCTCGTCTACACGGGCGTCGTGCTGGCGCTGGCCCTGTGCGCCGCGGGCTACTTCGGCTCCAAACCGCGCCTGCTGATGCCCGCCTTCCCGCTCCTGCTGCCCCTGGCGGTGGCCCTCGCCCGGCTGCGGACCTCGCGATCGGCGCTGGTCATCGGAGGTGTGGCCGTGGTCGGCGCGGTGTACGGGGCGTTCTGGCTGAACGGTTCCGGGCCGCCCTGATCACGCCCTGATCACGCCAAGATCACCCGTTCAAGATCATTGCGACCGCGCGCCGGGTGAGCGCCGGGGGAAATCCACCCCAGCTCCCGGTGAACCATTCCATAAGGCGGTGAAAACCACCCGGCCAATGATCAATGAATTGGGTAAAAGGTCCCCCGCCGAATAGGGATTCCGGCAGGAATAGCCCAGGGCCTGAGATCAATGCCACATCACATCGTCATCACAACCCCACCGATTCGACCTGGATGGGCGCTCACTCGCTGTAACGTCGATTGGGTGCGTACCGAACGAAACCTGACCCGTCTGGACCGGCTCTTCGCCCGGCTAGACCGTGAGCCGGAACGGCCGGTTCACCTCGACGTGCCGAGGATGAGCCGACACAGAGTCGTGCTCCTCGGCTCGACGCTGGGCTTCTATCTCGCCATCGTGGTCGCGGTCCTGACGACGTCCTGGCTCGTCCGGTTCGACTGGCAGGTCATGTTCTTCCGCCCCTACCAGCAGTGGCCCGAGATCCACGGCTTCCTCGACTACTGGGTCGTGCTCGGCCAGCGCGGCCCGACCGCGGTGATGGTCGCGGCCTGGCTGGGCTGGCGCTCCTGGCGCCAGCACACGCTGCGCCCGCTGCTGATGTTCGGTACGGCCCTGCTGCTGCTCAACGCCACGGTGGGCGCGGCCAAGATCGGCATGGGCCGCCTCGGGCCGCACTACGCCACCGTGATCGGCTCGAACGAGATGGGGCAGGGCGGCGATATATTCCCCTCGGGCCACACCGCCAACGCCGTCGTGACCTGGGGCATCCTGGCCTATCTCGCTTCGACGCCGCGCACCCGCCGCTATCTGTCGGCACTGTCCGCGGTGGTCTCGCTCAGCGTCGGCCTCACCACCGTCTACCTCGGTACGCACTGGCTGAGCGACGTCCTCCTCGGGTGGGCCGCGGGTCTGCTGATCCTGTTGGCGCTGCCCTGGTTCGAGCCGCTGGCCGCCCGCGTCGAGCCCTGGCTGCTCGGCCTGCGCGACCGCGTCCTCGGCCGCGGCCCGTCCGCCGCCGTCCCGACGCCGTTCCCGGTGCCGGCACTGGTGCGGCAGCGCACGCCGTCCGGCGCCGGCGACCAGCCGTCCGCGCGCGAGGTCGTCGCCGCCGCCCGGCCCCGCACG
>NZ_BNBT01000279.1 GCF_014656095.1 Streptomyces longispororuber | reverse complement strand
CTCGGCGCGGCGGTCGCGGGCGCCGCGCCGTCGGGCACCGTGGCCGTGGGCAGCACGCCCGCGGGCAGCGCGCCCGTGGGCAGTGCCCCCGTGGGCGTGGCGGTCGGCGGGGCCGTCGGCACCGGCACCTGCCCGGGCGCCCGGAGCAGCGCCCGCAGGTCGGGAACCTCAGGAGTAGTCATGGTAGTTGTTCACCTCGACGTTCTGGAGCACGGCGATGGCGTCCTGGACCAGGACCGCGGTGTTGAAGTACGCCGTCATCAGGTACGAGGTGATGCCCTTCTGGTCGGTGCCCATGTTCCGCATGGACAGGCCGGGCTCGACCTCGTCGGAGACCTCGGCCGGCCGCAGGCCCACCACGCCGCGGTCCGCCTCGCCCACGCGCATCAGCAGGATCTCCGTGGTGCCGACGGCCGCGGTCGAGCCGTTCGTACGCAGGCCGTCGCTGAACGGCACCTTGTCGGACGGCACCAGCGGCACCCCGCGCCAGGTGAGCAGCGGGCTGCCGAACCGGCTGTCGGTGACCGGGGGCACGCCCCGCCGCGTACACTCGCGCCCGAACGCGGCGATGGCCTTGGGGTGCGCGAGGAAGAAGCTCGGCTGCTTCCAGACCCGGGCGAGCAGCTCGTCGAGGTCGTCGGGCGTGGGCGAGCCGGTGCGGGTCTGCACCCGCTGGCCGGGTGCCACGTTGTGGAAGAGGCCGAACTCCGGGTGGTTGAGCAGCGCCGCCTCCTGCCGTTCGCGCAGCGCCTCGATGGTGAGCAGCGCCTGCTGGCGGGTCTGGTCGACGTCGCCGCTGTAGACGTCGTGGACGCGCGTGTGCACCCGCAGCACCGTCTGCGCCAGCGTCATGTGGTACTCGCGCGGCCGGTCCTCGTAGTCGACGTACGTGGCGGGCAGGTCCGGCTCGCCGACGTGGCCCGAGGTCAGGTCCACGGGCACCTCGGCGCCGGGCCGGTAGCCGTTGCCGGAGACGTACGTCTCCATGGAGGAGCGCACCGTCTCGTCGCGGTCGGCCAGCGCGGCGAGCGCGCGCCGCTCGGCGACGAGGGCGGTGCCGGGCGTGAGCGCCTGCACGCGGTACGGCGTGGCCTCCTCGCGGGTCCACGCGCGCAGGTCGAAGAACTGCCCGTCGCCGATCACCTCGATGAGCTGCTCCTCGCCGTACCGCCCGGTGACCCGCTTCTCGGCCCGGCCCTGGACGATGATCCACAGCCGGTCGGCGGGGTCGCCCTCCTGCGCGAGGATCTGCCCGGGCTCGAAGCGCACCTCGGTGAAGGCGTTCGCGAGTTCGGCGAGGCAGGACTCATCGGCGTCGCGCAGGTACGGCAGTTCGCGCAGGTCACCCGGGACGACGCGGGGCGCCTCGCCGTCGGTGTGGGTGGATATGCGGTCGTCGCCGAGGACGAAGGTACGGCGCCGGTTCACCCGGTACACACCGGACTTGAGGTCCACCCAGGGCAGGGCGCGCAGCAGGTAGCGCGGTGTGGTGCCCAGCATCTGGGGCGCGGTCTTGGTCGCGGTCGCGAGTTGCCGTGCTGCGTCCGGTGAGAGGGACAGGCGGTCGGTCACGGGGGTCACGGGGGTCTCCTTGCGATCGGTGCGGACGGAAACGAGCAGGGCCGATCGTCTTCGTGCGCATCCATGACCACAAGGAGTGACTTTTTGGTTGAATGACGTGCGAGGCCGGAAATAACCGAACTTGCGAACCAAAGGGGGCGGGCGCGGCCCGTGGCGGCGGGGGAAGCCCTGCCCCGTCCGGCGGTCCGGACACCCGCACGCGGCATATGCGTCCGAATCCGCCCCCTCGCGAGCGGTTGGGGACCCCTGAAGCACCTCTTATGGAAGGGCTTGCGTGAACTCGTGATCGGTCCGCTGGTGCGGGATCGCCACCGGCAGCTCGCCCTGCCGCACGGTGACGGTGCGCGTCGGCGCCGGCACCGGGATGCCCTCGGCCCGGTAGCGCCGGTGCAGGCGCTTGATGAACTCGTGCTTGATCCGGTACTGGTCGCTGAACTCGCCGACGCCGAGGATGACGGAGAAGCCGATCCGGGAGTCGCCGAAGGTGTGGAAGCGGATGGCGGCCTCGTGGTCCGGCACCGCCCCGGTGATCTCCTTCATCACCTCGTCGACGACCTCCAGGGTGACGCGCTCGACGTGGTCGAGGTCGCTCTCGTAGCCGACGCCCGCCTGCACCATGATCGACAGTTCCTGCTCGGGCTGGCTGTAGTTGGTCATGTTGGTGCCCGCGAGCTTGCCGTTGGGGATGATGACCAGGTTGTTGGAGAGGTTGCGCACCACCGTGTTGCGCCAGTTGATGTCGACGACGTAGCCCTCCTCGCCGCTGCTGAGGCGGATGTAGTCGCCGGGCTGCACCGTCTTCGCGGCCAGGATGTGCACGCCCGCGAACAGGTTGGCGAGGGTGTCCTGGAGCGCGAGGGCGACCGCGAGACCGCCCACGCCGAGCGCGGTGAGCAGCGGCGCGATGGACACGCCGAGCGTCTGCAGGACGACGAGGAAGCCGATGGCGAGCACCACGACGCGCGTGATGTTCACGAATATCGTCGCGGAGCCGGCGACGCCGGAGCGCGACTGGGCCAGGGACTTCACCAGACCCGCCACGATGCGCGCGGCCGTGACGGTGGCCGCGAGGATGAGCAGCGCGGTCAGCACGAGGTTCACGTTGCGTCCGGTACGCGGCGTCAGCGGCAGCGCGGTGGCCGCCGCGGCCAGGCCCGCGACGACCGCGGCGCACGGCACCAGGGCGCGCGCGGCGTCGACGATCACGTCGTCGCCGGTCCACCGGGTGCGCGTCGCGCGTACCCCCAGCCAGCGCAGGGTGGCCCGTGCCAGCAGCGCCGCGGCGACGCCGCAGACCACGGCGATTCCGGCGATCGTCAGGTCGTGCAGGGTGAGGGCTCGGTCCATCGATGTGCTCCCGTGGTCGGCCGTGCGCTCCCGTGGTCGGAGAGACAGCCGTCCATCCTGCCCTACCGCCGCGGACCCGCCGCACCGGCCCCCACCTGCGATCTTCGCCGGGCCGTGCGGGCGGCGCGGGCCGTCACGCCGTGCGTCCCACCCCCGCGTACAGCGGCACCCGGGTCCCGTCCCGCACCTCGCCGACGCCGAGTTCGGGGCGCCAGTCCGGGGGCTGCACCAGGCCCGGGTCGAGCAGCGTGAACCCGTCGAAGAACCGCTCCGTGGCCGCCCGTGACCGCGGGACGAGGGTGCTCCCGCTCGTCGTGTACCGGTCGACGGCCTCGCCGACCCACGCGGTGTCCTCGTCGCCCGCCAGTTGCGAGAGCACCAGGTGGCTGCCGGGCGCGAGCGCCGCGGTGAGGCGGGCCACGACGGCGTGGGCGCCGCCCCCTTCCCCCTGGTCGTCGTCGAGGAAGTGCGTCAGCGCGATCAATGACAGGGCGACGGGCCGGGTGAAGTCCAGGACCTCCGCGGCGCGTTCGAGGATCAGCTCCGGGTCGCGCGCGTCCGCCGCGACGAACGCCGTCGCCCCCGCCGCGGTCCCGTCGAGGAGCCCCGCCGCGTGCACGCGCACGATCGGGTCGTGGTCCACGTACACCACGCGCGCCTCCGGGGCGATGCCCTGCGCGATCCGGTGGAGGTTCGGCTCGGTCGGGATGCCGCTGCCGACGTCGAGGAACTGGCGCATGCCCGCCGGGCCCGCGAGATGGCGCGTGGCGCGCTGCATGAACCACCGGTTGTGCCGGGCGCCGTACGGGGCGGTGGGGTCCAGCGCCACGATCCGCGCGCCGAACTCCGCGTCCACCGGGAGGTGGTGGGAGCCGCCGAGGAAGTAGTCGTACACGCGGGCGGGGTGGGGCCTGCCGGTGTCGACGCCGTCGTCGGGAGGGGGTGCCGCCACGATTACCTCTCCGGTGGGTAGAACGTTCGTTTCGGTGGTCGGTGGTCGGTGGTCGGTGGTCGGTGGTCGCTGGTCGGTCGTGGGTGGTTGGTGGTTGGTGGTCGGTGGTTGGTGGTCGGTCGTGGGTGGTTAGTGGTTGGTCGTCGGTGGTCGGTCGTGGGTCGTCGGTCGTGGGTCGTGGGTCGTGGGTCGGTAATCGGTGGTCGGTCGTCGGCCGGTCGGCCGTGAGTCGTCGCCGTGAGCCGTCGGCCGTGAGCGATTGGCCGTCTGCCGTCTGTCGTCTGCCGTCTGTCGTCTGTCGTCTGCCGTCAGCGGTCCGCCGTCGGCCGTGAGACGTCTGCGGTCAGCGGTCACCGGTCAGCCGCTGGCCGTCGGCTGTGAGCCGTCTGCCGTCTGCCGTCTGCCGTCAGCCGTCAGCCGGTCGGCAGTGAGCCGTGAGCCGGTCGGCAGTGAGCCGTGAGCCGGTCGGCCGTGAGCCGTCGGCCGATCCTCCGGCCGGACGATCGGCCGACGGCTCACG
>NZ_BNBT01000278.1 GCF_014656095.1 Streptomyces longispororuber | reverse complement strand
CGCTCCACCCGCCGGTGCGCCTCGGACAACATCGCATACGTCTTGCCCACACCCGGTGCCGCACCGAGATAGATCCGTAGCCTGCCGCGTGCCATGTGTCTCGTCCCCCGCGGGGGCGACGGCTGCCCCCTGATCAACTCGCCGCTCAGCGCTCAGGATGCCAGACGGCCAGGCCGGGGCGGGGCGCTCCACCGGCGCCCCGCCCCGGACCGGGGCCCGCGCTACCGCAGCGACTCGACGGCACGGGCCATGCTCTCGCTGCCGTGCCCCTCGGCCAGTTGCCGCTGGAACACCTCGTGCAGCGGCTGGAGCAGATCGACGCCCACGCCCAACTCGCGCGTAGCGGTGAGGATGTTGGCGAGGCCGACGGCGTTGATGTCGATGTTCGACGTGTCCGTGCGGTAGTCGCCCGCGTCGATCTCGGCGGCGAAGCCGGGCAGCGCGGCCAGGGCCTCCGTCAGCCAGCGGACGAGGAGGCCGGTGACGTCGCCCGCCGCGATCCCGGCCGAGCGGGCCACGGCCACCGTCTGGAAGAAGCCCGCGAACATCCCGTACATGCCGCTGAGCAGCGCCACGTCGTGCACGGGCGCGAGCCCGGCGTCGGCGCCGGCGAACACCGGCGACCCGAGCGGGGCGAGCAGCGCCTCGTACCGCGCGAAGGCCTCGGCGTCGCCGCTGTACAGGACGAAGGCCTCCGGGGTGCCGATGGTCTGCGGAATGGCGTACACCGCGCCGTCCACGTAGGCCGCGCCCTGCTCGGTGACCCAGGCGGCGAGGTCGCGGGCCGGGCCCGGGGTGCCGGAGGTGAGGTTGACGACGGTGCGGCCCGCGAGGGCGCCGCCGACCGGCGTGAGCAGGTCGCGGACGGTGGTGTAGTCGAGGACGCAGACGACGACCAGGTCGCTCGCCGCGACGGCGGCGGCCGGGGTGGGCGCCAAGGCCGCACCCAGGGCGACGAGTTCGTCGACCTTGCCCGGCGAGCGGTTCCAGACGGTGACCTTGTGCCCCTGGTCGAGGAAGGCGCGGGCGAGGACCTGGCCGAGGTTGCCGAGGCCGATGACGGTGACCGTCGTGGGCGTGGGGCCGGGCTCGGTCGTGCCCCTGCCGACGTCCGCCTTCGTACCCGCGTTCTCGTTCGTGCCGGTGTTCTGGTTCGTGCCCGCGTTCTCGTTCGTACCGGTGCTCATCGTTGTGTACTCCGTGGTGAGGGGCCGGGCGTTCGGTGCTCGCGGCCTGTGGTCATCACCTTGCGGGCGGGCGCTGTCGGTCGGCTGCCGGTTCGCTGTCGGTCCGGTGCCGTGGGGGCGCAGAGGTCGTTCACCTGGCGGGTTATCGTCGGCGGCATGCGATTCGGGGTGCTCGGTCCGCTGACGGTGTGGACGGCGGACGGTGCGGTCGTCGCCGTGCCCGGTGCCAAGGTCCGGGCGCTGCTGGCCCAGTTGCTGGTGCACCCGGGGCGCCCGGTGTCCGTCGAGCGGCTCGTCGACGGGCTGTGGGGCGAGGAGCTCCCCGAACACCCCGGCAACGCCCTGCAGGGCAAGGTGTCCCAGTTGCGCCGCGCCCTGGAGCGGGGTGAGCCGGGCGGCCGGGAGCTGGTGGCCTCGGGGCCCGCGGGGTACGCGCTGCGGATCCTCCCCGACGCGGTGGACGCCGCGCGGTTCACGGCGCTGCTGGAGCGGGCGCGCGGCACGGACGCGCCACGGGAGCGGGTACGGCTCCTCGCCGAGGCCCTGGAGCTGTGGCGCGGTGAGGCGTTCGCCGACTTCGCGGGGGAGCCGTTCGCGCGCGGCGCCGTGGAGCGGCTGACCGAGGCGCGGCTCACCGCGTGGGAGGAGCAAGCGGAGGCGCGCCTGGAGTCGGGCGGGCCCGGCCCCCTGGCTGCGGACCTGGCCGACATGGTCGTACGCCATCCGCTGCGGGAGCGGCTGCGCGCGGCACAGATGCGCGCCCTGTACCGCTCCGGGCGGCAGACCGAGGCCCTGGAGGCGTACGAGGACCTGCGGCGCCGCCTCGCCGACGACCTGGGCCTGGAGCCCGGGGCGGACCTCGTGGCGCTGCACGGGGCGATCCTGCGACAGGACCCGGCGCTGGACGGGCCATCGGGCGCTGCGGGTGGACCCACGGGGGCCGCGGACGCACCGCCCAGGGGCCCGTCGGCCGGGGGCCAGCCGCCCGGGCCCGCCGCCAAGGTCCGCAGCAACCTCCCCGCCCCCGTCTCCGGCCTCGTCGGCCGCGACGACGCCGTCCCCGCCGTACGCCGGCTCCTGGGCGAGGGCCGCCTGGTGACGCTCACCGGCCCCGGCGGTGTGGGCAAGACGCGGCTCGCCGTGGCGGCGGCGCGCGGTGCCGCCGCCGACTTCCCCGACGGGGCGTGGCTCGTCGAACTGGCGGGGATCGACGCGGGCGTCGACGCGGGGCGCGCCCCGGGGCCGGAGGCCGTCGCGGAGGCCGTGACGCGGGTGCTCGGCCTCCACGAGGAGCCGCGGGCGGGCGCGGGCGGGGACGCCGTGGCCCGGCTGGCGCACGCCCTGGCCTCGCGGCGGCTGCTGCTCGTGCTCGACAACTGCGAGCACGTGGTGGACGCCGCGGCCGAGGCGGTGGCGGCCCTGCTGCGGGACGTGCCCGGCCTCACCGTGCTCGCCACCAGCCAGGAGCCCCTCGACGTGAGCGGCGAGCGGCTGTGGCCGGTGCCGCCGCTGGAGCTGGCCGGGGCCATGGAGCTGTTCGCGCGGCGCGCCGGGCTCGGCACCGGCGCGGCGGCGCTCGGCGGGGACGACGCGGAGGCCGTCGCGGAGCTGTGCGTCCGGCTCGACGGGCTCCCGCTCGCCCTCGAACTCGCGGCGTCCCGGGTCCGCACGATGGGCGTGCACGGCCTGCTCGCCCGCATCGACGACCGGTTCGCGCTGCTCGGCCGCGGCCTGCGCGGCGCCCCCGCCCGCCAGCGCACGCTGCGCGCGGTCATCGACTGGAGCTGGTCGCTCCTGAGCGGGCCCGAGCGGACGGTGCTGCGCCGGCTCGCCGTGCACGAGGGCTGCGGCCTGGACGCGGCGCGGGCCGTGGGCGCGGGCGGGTCCGTGCGCGGCGAGGACGTGCTCGACCTGCTGGCACGGCTCGTGGACCGTTCGCTGGTGGTGGTGGCCGCGGACCGGCCGGACGGACCGCGGTACTGCGTCCTGGAGTCCGTACGGGAGTACGGCGTGGAACAGCTCCGCGCGGCGGGCGAGTTGACGGACGTGCGCGAGCGGCACAGCGCCCACTACGCGGCGCTGGCCGAGCGCGGAGGCGCTGCGCTGCGCGGCCCGCGGCAGCGGGAGTGGCTGGAACGGCTCGACGAGGAGAGCGGCAACCTGCGCCGCGCCCTGGACACCGCGGTCGAGCGCGGGAACGCGGACCGGGCGCTGCGGATGACGAACGCGCTGGCCTGGTACCGGGTGCTGCGGGGCCGCACCGCCGAGGCCCGCCGGTCGCTGGACGCGGCGCTGGCCCGGGTGCCCGGCCCGGCGGGGCTGCCGGACGCCACCCGCGCGGCGCGGGCGCTCGCGCTGGCCTGGCGCGCCGGCATCGCCCTGCGCGAGGGCGAGGACGCGTGGGCCGACGCCTGCCCCGGGAACGGCGCGGACGGCGCGGACGGCGCGGACGCGCCCGGCGGTGACCCGCTGCTCCGCGCGGCGCTGGCCGGATTCACCGGGGTCGACGACCCCGCGGGCCGCGCCACCGCCCTGTGGGTCCTGGGCTCCGCGCAGCTCGGCGCGGGCGCCGTACGCACCGGGGAGAGCCTGGTGAACGAGGCCCTGGACGCCTTCGCCGCGCTGGGTGACGACTGGGGCACGGCGGCGGCGCTCAGCGTGCGGGCGCGCCACGCCATGGCGCACGGCGACCTGGAAGCGGTCCGGCGGGACAGCGAGCGCAGCGCGCGGCTCTTCCGCCGACTGGGCGACGGCTGGGGGCAGTTGCAGACGGTGTTCCCGCTGGCCACGCTCAGCGAGATCGCGGGCGACTACGCCGAGGCCGCCCGGCTGCACCGCGAGGGGCTCGCCATCGCGGAAGGGCTCGGCCTGTGGGCGGAGGCCTCCAAGCGGCTGTCGGGGCTCGGCCGGATCGCGCTGCTCACGGGCGACACGGCGGGGGCCCGGAGCGCGCACGAGCGGGCCCTGAGGCTGGCGCGCGACCACAGCTTCCGCTCGGGCGAGGTCGACGCCCTGATCGGCCTCGGCCTCGGGGCGCGCAGGGAGGGCGACCTGGACGGCGCCGAGCGGCACATGCGCGAGCTCCTGGCGTGGTTCCGCAAGGCCGACTACGGCCCCGGCGTGACGCTCGCGCTCGCCGAGCTGGGCTTCACGGCGGAGCTGCGCGGCGACGCGGAGGCGGCCCGGGCGTGGCACGCGGAGGGGTTCGAGGTGGCGCGGGGCCTCGGCGACCCGCGGGCGCTGGCGCTCGCCCTGGAGGGCCTTGCCGGGGCGGAGGCCGCC
>NZ_BNBT01000277.1 GCF_014656095.1 Streptomyces longispororuber | reverse complement strand
GGTGGCGGTGGGCGCCGCCGCCGTCGCCGCCGCCGCGGGGACCGCCCTCGGGCCCTACGACGCCGTGCGCAACGCGGCCGCGGTGCTGCTCGCCTGCGCCGCCGCCGAGGGCCTCCTCCGCCACTGCCGCAGGCGCTTCGGCGGCGTCACCGGCGACGTCTTCGGCGGACTCGCCGAGACCGCCGCCACCACCGCGCTGCTTGTGCTCGCCCTCGGCCCACACGCACAGTGAGGCACACCGCATCGCTTACGGGCGTAGGCTCGCGACGGGCTTACCACCCCAAAGCCCGCTGGAACTCGAGAAACCTCCACATGAAAGAGGGACTTCAGCACCGTGACTGCTCTGACTCTCAGCACCGCCGCGGCGTCCGGCCTGCGCGCCGACGCGATCGTCGTCGGTGTCGCGAAGGGTGCCAAGGGGCCGCTCGTGGCCCCGGGCGCCGAGTCCGTGGACAAGGCGTACGACGGCAAGCTCGCGTCCGTCCTGGAGACCCTCGGCGCCTCGGGCGCCGAGGGCGAGGTGACGAAGCTGCCCGCGCCGTCCGGCTTCAAGGCGCCGGTGGTCCTGGCAGTCGGCCTCGGCCCGGTCCCCGAGAAGGACCAGGCGTACGAGGGTGAGGCCCTGCGCCGCGCCGCCGGTGCGGCCGCCCGCGCCCTCGCCGGTGCGAAGAAGGCCGGGTTCGCGCTGCCCGTCGAGGACGCCGCCGACGCCGCCGCGATCGCCGAGGGCGCGCTGCTCGGCGCATACTCCTTCGACGCGTACAAGGACGTCGCCGACGACAAGGCCGCCAAGGGCAAGGCCGGCCGGGCCGGCAAGGCCAAGGACGCGAACGGCGCCAAGGGCCCGCTCGCCGAGGCGACCCTGCTCGGCGGCAAGCCGCGCGACAAGGCCTACAAGGCCGCCGTCGAGCGCGCCGTGGCCGTCTGCGAGGAGCTCAACCGCGCCCGCGACCTGATCAACACCCCGCCGAACGACCTCGACCCGGAGGCCTTCGCCGCCGTGGCCACGGCCGCCGGCAAGGAGCACGGCATCAAGGTGCAGGTGCTCGACGAGAAGGCGCTCGCCAAGGGCGGCTACGGCGGCATCCTCGGCGTCGGCGCCGGCTCGGCCGCCCCGCCCCGCCTGGTCAAGCTGTCGTACACCTCGTCGAAGGCGAAGAAGCACCTGGCCTTCGTCGGCAAGGGCATCACGTACGACTCGGGCGGTATCTCGCTCAAGCCCGCCGGTCACAACGAGACCATGAAGTGCGACATGAGCGGCGCCGCCGCCGTGTTCGCGGCCGTGGTCGCCGCCGCGCGCCTGGGCCTGGAGGTCAACGTCACCGGCTGGCTGGCGCTCGCCGAGAACATGCCGTCCGGCTCGGCCACCCGTCCGGGCGACGTGCTGCGCATGTACAGCGGCAAGACGGTGGAGGTCCTCAACACCGACGCCGAGGGCCGCCTCGTCCTCGCCGACGCGCTCACCAAGGCCTCCGAGGAGCAGCCCGACGCGATCGTCGACGTGGCGACGCTGACCGGCGCGATGGTCCTGGCCCTCGGCGACCGCACCTTCGGCATCATGGCCAACGACGACGCCTTCCGCGCCTCGATCCACGAGGTCGCCGAGGAGGTCGGCGAGCCGTCCTGGCCGATGCCGATGCCGGAGCACCTGCGCAAGGGCATGGACTCCCCCACCGCCGACATCGCCAACATGGGCGAGCGCATGGGTGGCGGCCTGGTCGCGGGCCTGTTCCTGCGCGAGTTCGTGGGCGAGGGCATCACCTGGGCCCACCTGGACATCGCGGGCCCGGCCTACCACGAGGGCGCCCCGTACGGCTACACCCCCAAGGGCGGCACCGGCTCCGCCGTACGCACGCTGGTGCGCCTCGCGGAGCGCACCGCCGCGGGCGACCTCGGCTGACCGGTCGACCGGCCGGCCCAGGGCGCTCGGCCCACGCCACGCGTACGGCTCCGGGACACGCGCGTGCCCGGGGCCGTACGCGTGTCCGCGCCCGCGGTGGCGTACGCCGGTGCGCCGCCGCGGGACAGTTTCGCTCTCAACGAAATCCGCGGGGTCCCGCCCGGCCCCGGCCCCGTGGAGCGGGCGCCGGGCCCGCCACAGCCCGGCCCGGCGTCCCGCCTGCCGCCGACAAGTGCGAAGATGGGTTCTCGGCAGGACAGGGCCCCCACCACAGGGCCGAAGAAGAGCGGCCGAATACCAGCCGACCGACCGGTGGTCCCCGGCAAGCGGGGTCCGGCGCACGGCGCACATGCATGGAGGACGTGACGTGGCGAACGACGCCAGCACCGTTTTCGACCTAGTGATCCTCGGCGGTGGTAGCGGCGGTTACGCCGCGGCCCTGCGCGCCTCGCAGCTGGGTCTGGACGTCGCACTGATCGAGAAGAACAAGCTCGGCGGCACCTGCCTGCACAACGGCTGCATCCCCACCAAGGCCCTGCTGCACGCCGGCGAGATCGCCGACCAGGCGCGCGAGGCCGAGCAGTTCGGTGTCAAGGCCAGCCTCGAGGGCATCGACATCAAGGGCGTCCACAAGTACAAGGACGACGTGATCGCGGGCCTGTACAAGGGCCTCCAGGGCCTGGTCGCCTCCCGCAAGGTCACGTACATCGAGGGCGAGGGCCGCCTGTCGTCCCCGACCTCCGTCGACGTGAACGGACAGCGGATCCAGGGCCGTCACATCCTCCTGGCGACCGGCTCCGTGCCGAAGTCCCTGCCGGGCCTGGAGATCGACGGCAACCGCGTCATCTCCTCGGACCACGCCCTGACGCTGGACCGCGTCCCGCAGTCCGCGATCATCCTGGGCGGCGGCGTCATCGGCGTCGAGTTCGCCTCCGCGTGGAAGTCCTTCGGCACCGACGTGACCATCGTCGAGGGCCTCAAGCACCTCGTGCCGGCCGAGGACGAGAACAGCTCCAAGCTCCTCGAGCGCGCCTTCCGCAAGCGCGGCATCAAGTTCAACCTCGGCACCTTCTTCGACAAGGCCGAGTACACCGAGAACGGCGTGCGGGTCACCCTCGCCGACGGCAAGACCTTCGAGGCCGAGGTGCTGCTCGTCGCGATCGGCCGCGGCCCGGTCTCGCAGGGCCTCGGGTACGAGGAGCAGGGCGTCGCCATGGACCGCGGCCACGTCCTCGTCGACGAGTACATGCGGACGAACGTGCCGACGATCTCCGCCGTGGGCGACCTCGTCCCGACGCTCCAGCTCGCGCACGTCGGCTTCGCCGAGGGCATCCTGGTGGCGGAGCGCCTGGCCGGTCTGAAGACCGTGCCGATCGACTACGACGGCGTGCCGCGGGTGACGTACTGCCACCCCGAGGTCGCGTCGGTCGGCATCACCGAGGCCAAGGCCAAGGAGGTCTACGGCGCGGACAAGGTCGTCGCCCTGAAGTACAACCTCGCGGGCAACGGCCGGAGCAAGATCCTGAAGACCGCGGGCGAGATCAAGCTCGTCCAGGTCAAGAACGGTGCCGTGGTCGGCGTCCACATGGTGGGCGACCGCATGGGTGAGCAGGTGGGCGAGGCCCAGCTCATCTACAACTGGGAGGCCCTGCCCGCCGAGGTGGCGCAGCTCATCCACGCCCACCCGACGCAGAACGAGGCGCTCGGCGAGGCCCACCTCGCCCTCGCCGGCAAGCCGCTGCACTCGCACGACTGACCTTCAGTCCACGGGCGCGACGACCAGACTTCCTTCCCCGGCTCTCGACTACGCTCGGGCCGGGGGAGACCCCACATTCGTAAGGAGCAACTGAAACCATGGCGGTTTCCGTAACCCTTCCGGCGCTCGGCGAGAGCGTCACCGAGGGCACTGTCACCCGCTGGCTGAAGGCCGAGGGCGAGCGCGTCGAGGCCGACGAGCCGCTGCTGGAGGTGTCGACCGACAAGGTCGACACCGAGATCCCCTCCCCCGCCGCCGGCGTCCTGGCCTCCATCAAGGTCGCCGAGGACGAGACCGTCGAGGTCGGCGCCGAGCTGGCCGTCATCGACGACGGCTCCGGCGACGCGGGCGGCTCGGCCGCCCCGGCGCAGGCCGAGGCCCCGGCCGCTCCGGCCGAGGCCCCCGCCCAGGAGGCCCCGCAGCAGGAGGCCCCGCAGGCCGCCCCGCAGCAGGCCGAGGCCCCCGCGCAGGAGGCCCCGGCGTCGTCCGGCGGCTCCGCCGAGGGCACCGACGTGACGCTGCCCGCGCTCGGTGAGTCCGTCACCGAGGGCACCGTCACCCGCTGGCTGAAGGAGGTCGGCGAGGAGGTCGAGGCCGACGAGCCGCTGCTCGAGGTCTCCACCGACAAGGTCGACACCGAGATCCCGGCCCCGGTCGCGGGCGTGCTGCTCGAGATCGTCGTCGGTGAGGACGAGACCGCCGAGGTCGGCGCGAAGCTCGCCGTCATCGGCGCCCCGGGTGCCGCCCCGGCGCAGGCCAAGGAGGAGGCCCCGGCCGCCCCGCAGCAGGCCGAGGCCCCCGCCCAGGAGGCCCCGGCCCCCGCGCAGCCCGCCGCTCCGGCCAAGGCCGAGGCCCCGGCGCAGCCGG
>NZ_BNBT01000276.1 GCF_014656095.1 Streptomyces longispororuber | reverse complement strand
GGCGCCGCTGACGGCTCGCAGCGCGTCGGCGAGGGCGTCGGGGCCGGGGCCTCCGCGTGGCCGGTGCCCGGCTCCGGCGACGGGCCGCGCTCGGCGCCCCCGGTGTCGCCGCCTTGCGGGCCGAGGCCCACGGGGGAGCTGGTGGAGCGGATGGCGCCGGTGTCGTCGCCCCCGCCGAAGGAGAAGGTGTCCCCGCCGGTCAGCAGCCCCGAGGCGACCGCGACGGCCCCCATGGCGACTGCGGCGGACATCCCGAGCAGCCCGGTGCGCACCGGCGCGGCGGGGCGCCCCCCGCGGCGGTGCGCGCGCGACCGGCGCCGGGTCCCGGCGCCGGAGGCCGTCCCGGCCTCGGGGTTGGCGTACGCAGAGGTGTCGGACGCGGACGGGGCGGCGGGGGTGCCGGAGGGGTGCGCGTGGCCGACCCGGCCCGTGGTGGCGCGGCCGGCGGCGGAGCGTCGGTGGCGTCCCATCTCCTGGCCTTTCGTCCAGACGCCCGGTCGATGTGCCCCGGCGTCGTCCTGACGGTGCGCGTGACGGGCCCGTACGGGTGAGTCACGTCGAGTCGCGACTGTACGCGATGGCACAAGGGGGCGAAGTGCCTCCTGTGCAATTGGCCGGTTAGCGTGCACCCCATGAACGACGAAGTCCGGCTCACCGCCTGGGTGCGGGGCCGTGTGCAAGGCGTGGGATTCCGCTGGTTCACGCGGGCCAAGGCCCTGGAGATCGGCGGCCTGAGTGGTTTTGCTCTCAATCTCGACGACGGCCGCGTGCAGGTCGTCGCGGAGGGTGGCCGCGCGGGCTGCGAAAGCCTCCTCCACTGGCTCCGGGAGGGCGACACACCCGGCCGCGTCGACGGTGTGACTGAGATCTGGGACACGCCCCGCGGCGGCTACGAGTCGTTCGCGATTCGCTGACGCGGGGTCCCGACGGCCCCCCGGCCCCGGTGCTCCCCCTGGGGTCGGGGTGCTCGCGCGGGACGGAAAAGGCCTGGTGGTTGCCAAGAAGCCCGCGCCGTGGCAGGCTCCCGTGACAAGGATGATCTCCACACCCCCAGGGGCCCGAAGGAGAGACGCCGCAGCGGGTTCGACCGCCGTGCGCCCCCGGGTTCCCCGTCAATACGGGGTGTGATCGTGTTGACCGTCAAACTTTTTGGTGAGACGCTGGAAGCCCCGCGCACCCTCGCTGTTTGGCATGTGAGAACGGCCAAGCAAGACCAGCAAGAACCAAAGAGTGCCAAGCACCGCGGGCGCGATTCCCTCACGACCCACACCGATTCGGTCGGTCACTCAGTGTGGAGGACCAACAATCATGGCAAAGGCGCTTCTCGGTTACGTCGGCGGCAGCGACCCGCGACTTCTCGCCGAGATGCGACGGCTCCAGCAGCGCGTCCAGGACCTGGAATCCGAGCTCGTCAGGATCCAGGCGGAGAACGACGCGCTGACGGCTGCCGCTTCTCACGAATCGCTCCTGGAGAGCATCGACGTACCCCAGGCGGAGCCTGCGCTCACCTGATCCACGCCGCCCCGGGCGCCGGCGCTTCGTGCGGACATCCGACGTACCCCCGTAAGGCTGTTCGTACGCGGGGTCCGGCACGGCCGGTCGCCCGGCACGCGTGGTCGAGCTGCCCGTAACCACCGCTTGACCAAAGATCACGACAACGATCCGAGATCCGTGGACCAGAGGACTGAGGTCCGAGGTCCGTGGACCTGAGGGTCTGCCCATCGAGATCTGCACCAGAGATTCCCAAGGGACGCTTCGGCGTCCCTTCTTTCTGCCCTCCCGGCGTCCCTTCTTGCCTCCCCGGGCTCCGCCGCCGGACTCCACCGCACCCGGCCGTCGGGAGAACGTCACCGCCGCGCCCCCGCGACGGTGCCCTGCCTCAACCTTGATGTGCCCTGCACCTTCCGCCGTGAAACGGCCCGCACCATCCCTCGACGCGCTCGCGGTGAAAGGTAGAGTCCAGCGGCGTGCACCTCAAGGCCCTGACACTGCGTGGTTTCAAATCCTTCGCGTCCGCCACGACGCTGAAGTTCGAGCCGGGCATCACCTGTGTCGTCGGACCGAACGGTTCCGGCAAGTCCAACGTCGTGGACGCGCTGAGCTGGGTCATGGGCGAGCAGGGCGCCAAGTCGCTGCGCGGCGGCAAGATGGAGGACGTCATCTTCGCGGGCACCACGGGCCGCCCGCCGCTCGGCCGCGCCGAGGTCTCCCTCACCATCGACAACTCCGACGGGGCGCTGCCCATCGAGTACGCCGAGGTCACCATCACGCGGATCATGTTCCGCAACGGCGGCAGCGAGTACCAGATCAACGGGGACACCTGCCGGCTGCTCGACATCCAGGAGCTGCTCTCCGACTCCGGCATCGGCCGCGAGATGCACGTCATCGTCGGCCAGGGCCAGCTCGACTCCGTCCTGCACGCCGACCCCATGGGCCGCCGCGCCTTCATCGAGGAGGCCGCCGGCGTCCTCAAGCACCGCAAGCGCAAGGAGAAGGCGCTGCGGAAGCTGGACGCGATGCAGGCCAACCTCTCCCGCGTCCAGGACCTCACCGACGAGCTGCGCCGCCAGCTCAAGCCGCTCGGCCGGCAGGCCGCGGTCGCCCGGCGCGCCGCCGTCATCCAGGCCGACCTGCGCGACGCGCGGCTGCGGCTGCTCGCCGACGACCTCGTCACCCTGCGCGCGGCCCTGAACGCCGAGGTCGCCGACGAGGCCGCGCTCAAGGCCCGCAAGGACGCCGCCGAGGCCGAGCTGAAGGCGGCCCTGCACCGCGAGGGCCACCTGGAGGACGAGGTGCGGCGGCTGACGCCGCGCCTCCAGCGGGCCCAGCAGACCTGGTACGAGCTCTCCCAGCTCGCCGAGCGGGTGCGCGGCACCATCTCCCTCGCCGACGCCCGGGTGACCAGCGCGACCTCCGCGCCCCCCGAGGAGCGGCGCGGCCGCGACCCCGAGGACCTGGAGCGCGAGGCGGCCCGCGTCCGCGAGCAGGAGGCCGAGCTGGAGGCCGCCCTGGAGGCCGCGCGGCACGCCCTGGACGACACCGTCGCGCACCGCGCCGACCTGGAGCGCGAGCTCGCCGCCGAGGAGCGGCGCCTGAAGGACGTGGCGCGGGCCATCGCCGACCGGCGCGAGGGCCTCGCCCGGCTCGCCGGCCAGGTCAGCGCGGCGCGCTCGCGGGCCGCCTCCGCGCAGGCCGAGATCGACCGGCTGGCGGCGGCACGCGACGAGGCCCAGGAGCGGGCGGTCGCGGCGCGGGAGGAGTACGAGCAGCTCAAGGCCGAGGTCGACGGCCTCGACGCGGGCGACGCCGAGCTGGCCGAGCACCACGAGGAGGCCAAGCTGACCCTCGCCGCCGCCGAGGCCGCGCTGGCGGCGGCCCGCGAGGAGGCCACCGCCGCCGAGCGCGAGCGGGCCGCCGCCGCCGCCCGGCGCGAGGCGCTCGCGCTCGGGCTGCGCCGCAAGGACGGTACGGGCGCGCTGCTCGCCGCCAAGGAGCAGCTCACCGGGGTGCTCGGCCCCGCCGCCGAGCTCCTGTCCGTGGCGCCGGGCTACGAGGTGCCGGTGGCGGCGGCCCTCGGCGCGGCCGCGGATGCCGTCGCCGTGACCACCCCCGCCGGTGCCGCCGAAGCGATTCGCCTGCTGCGCAAGCAGGACGCGGGCCGGGCCGCCCTCCTGCTGGCGGGCGCCCCCGACGACGCGGACGGCGTAGGCGGGGGAGCGGGGGGAGCCACTGGGCCCGCCGGGGTGGCAGCCGGTGACGGCGGGCCGCCGCGCGCCGCCGACCTCGTGCGCGGCCCCGCCGAGCTGCTGTCCGCCGTACGCCGGCTGCTGCGCGGCGTCGTGGTCGTCGCCACCCTGGAGGACGCCGAGGACCTGGTGTACGCGCACCCGGAGCTGACCGCCGTCACCGCCGAGGGCGACCTGCTCGGGGCGCACTTCGCGCAGGGCGGGTCCGCGGGCGCGCCGAGCCTGCTCGAAGTACAGGCCTCGGTGGACGAGGCCGCCGCCGAGCTGGAGGAGCTGGGCGCCCGGTGCGAGGAGCTGGCCCGGGAGCAGGAGCGGGCCCAGGAGCGGCGGGCCCGGTGCGCGGCGCTCGTCGAGGAGCTGGGGGAGCGGCGGCGCGCCGCCGACCGGGAGAAGTCGGGCGTGGCGCAGCGGCTGGGCAGCCTCGCGGGTCAGGCGCGCGGCGCCGCCGGTGAGGCCGAGCGGTCCGCCGCGGCCGCGGCCCGGGCGCAGGAGGCCCTGGAGAGGGCGCGGGCGGAGGTCGAGGAGCTGGCGGAGCGGCTCGCCGTCGCGGAGGAGGCGCCCGCGGATGAGGAGCCGGACACGGGCGTGCGCGACCGGCTCGCCGCCGACGGCGCCAACGCGCGCCAGACCGAGATGGAGGCCCGCCTCCAGGTCCGTACGCACGAGGAGCGGGTCAAGGGGCTCGCCGGGCGCGCCGACTCGCTGGACCGGGCCGCCCGCGCCGAGCGGGAGGCCCTCGCGCGGGCGGAGCGGAACCGGGCCCGGCTGCGGCACGAAGACGCCGTCGCGGG
>NZ_BNBT01000275.1 GCF_014656095.1 Streptomyces longispororuber | reverse complement strand
CGGGTACGCGGGCGGCCGCATCGCGCGGGCGCTGCTGCCGGTGGCCGCGCTGATGTGCGGGGCGCTCGCGGTCGTGGTCCTCGCCGTGGCGGAACCCCACCTGGCGGCGGGCCCCGCGCCGCTCGGCCCCGTCGGCGCCACCGCGGCGCTCCTGTGCCTGTCGGCCGGCGCGGTCTGCTGCGCGGCCTGGGCGGCGCCCGCGCCGGGGCTCCGGCTCTGCCTGCGTCTGGCCGCCCTCGGCGTCATCGGAGTCGCGGTGCTGCTCGGCTCGACGGCGGGCTTCGTGGGGTGCGCCGGGATCGTGCTGTGCTCGCTCGCGGCGTCGCCGGGCGGGCACCGGGCCGCGGGGCTGGCGGGCTGCGCGCTCGCCGCCGTCCTGGTGGGCGCGGCGTCCTGGGCCGTCGCCGACGACGCCCTGCCGCGGGGGATGACCGCGCCCCTGGAGGACCGGCTCGGGGCGCACCGGGTCGAGGTGTGGCGGAACGCGGAGGATTTGGCGGCCGCGCACCCGGCGTTCGGGGTGGGGCCGGGGCGGTTCGGCGACGCCTCGCCGACGGTCACCCACGGCGTCCCCGCGGACGGCAGGCCGCACTCGGCGCTGCTCCAGCAGGCGGCCGAGCAGGGTGTCGTCGGGATGGCGCTGCTCGTGGCGGCCTTCGCGTGGCTGCTGTTCGCGCTGTGGCACGCGCCGCGCTCCACCCCGCTCGTCCTGACGGCGGGCGCGGCCCTGACGGCGGTCGCCGCCCTGGCCGCGCTCGGCAACGCGCTCAGCGCGACCTCGGTGACCGCGGGCGCGGCCCTGCTCGCGGGCATCGCGACGGCGCGGCCGCTGGAGGACGGGACGGGCAGACGCGGCGCGCCGCTGCCGTGAGGAGGCCTTCTGCGCGGCCTCGGACAGTCGCCTGCCGGGAGAAGGCGCACGCGGTGGGCACGTCCTTTCCGGGGGGGGACACCCGGGTCCGGGAAGGCACATCCGGGCGGCCCCGGTGCCCCGGGCGGCGCCCGTACCGCTCAGGCCGGTGACGACGGGCGCATCAGCCGCAGGCGGTCGCGGATGACGCGGACCGCGCTCTCCGCGTTGTCCACGGTGACCGTGAAGGTGTGGCCGTCGCCCAGCCGCAGGACGACGCCCTCGCCGCGGCGCACGATCACGGCGGTGCCCTGCTCCGGCCGCCAGCGGTACCCCCAGCCGCCCCAGTGCCGGGGCGTGACGAGCGGGGCGAAGGCGGCGTCGACGACGTGCGACAGGGGGATGCGGCGGCGCGGCAGGCCCATGTGGCCGCAGCGCACCTCCAGGCACTCCTTGTCGACCTTCACGGCGACGTGCACGAAGGCCAGCGTGCCGAACAGGACGAGCAGGCCGACCGCGATGCAGCCGACGACGGACATGACCAGCGGCAGGATGCCCGAGGGCCACAGCGACTCCACGGCCAGGTTGATCCCCAGCGCCAGGCAGGCGGCGCCGGCACAGGCCGGCAGCCACTGGACGCGGTTCGACGCGCGTCCGGTCCAGATCTCGGGCTCTTCCTCGGCGGCGGCCCGGTCGCCGTGGGCGTGGTCCGTCATGGAACCGAGGTTACTCAGGTTCCGCGGCATCGGCACCGCGTCGCGGGCAGCCGGACCCTTCGCGCGGAACACGCCGGACGGGCCCGCCTCGCGCGCGCTCCGCGCGCCCCCGCCTCAGTGCCCGAGGGCCGGGCTGCCCTGCGCGAGCAGGCGCCCCTCGGCGTACGCCAGGGCGGCGGGCGGCAGCGCGGCCTCGCGCCCGCTGAGGATCACCCGGACGGCGCCCCGGTACGCCGCCGCCCCGGTACGCGCGCCCGCGGCCCGGCCGGTCCTGCGCAGCGCCTGGGCGGCGACCGCGCCGGCCGAGCCGTGCAGGACGAGCGGCGGCAGGCCGGGCCGCTGGACGGCGGCACGGATGCGCTCGGCGACGAGCTCGTAGTGCGTGCAGCCGAGGACGACGGCCCGTACGTCGGGCGGGGTGAGCGCGGCGGCGGCGGCGACGGCGCGCGCGACGGCGTCCTCGTCGGCCGCCTGCACGGCGTCGGCCAGACCCCAGCAGGGCACCTCGGTGACCTCGACGCCGCCCGCGAACTCCGCGATGAGGCCGCGCTGGTAGGGGCTGCCGGTGGTGGCGGGCGTGGCCCAGATGGCGATCGGTCCGCCGCCGGCCGCGGCGGGCTTGATCGCGGGAACGGTGCCGATGACGGGCAGGTCCGGCTCGAAGCGGGCGCGCAGCGCGGGCAGCGTGTGCACGGACGCGGTGTTGCAGGCGACGATCAGGGCGTCCGGGCGGTGCGCCGCGGCCGCCTCGGCGACCGCGAGGGACCGCTCCGTGAGGTCCGCCGTGTCCCGGGGGCCCCAGGGCATGCCGTCCGGGTCCGAGGAGAGGACGAGCTCGGCCTCGGGCACCAGGCGTCGTACCGCGGCGGCGGCGGCGAGCAGTCCGATTCCGGAGTCCATGAGCGCGATCTTCACCCGGTCACCTTAGACGATGAGCCGCACGACCCCGGCGCGGTGGGGCAGACTGCGGCGGATGAGTGCCGTTGCGTGGACCGCCGCCGCCTCGCTCGCCGCGTGGCTGTGGCTGCTGGTCGGACAGGGCTTCTTCTGGCGCACGGACCTGCGGCTGCCGCCGCGCCGGGATCCGGGGCGGTGGCCGTCGGTCGCCGTCGTGGTGCCCGCGCGGGACGAGGCGGCGGTGCTGCCCGACAGCCTGCCGTCGCTGCTCGCGCAGGAGTACCCGGGGCGGGCCGAGGTGTTCCTCGTCGACGACGGCAGCGCCGACGGCACCGGGGAGCTCGCGCGGCGGCTGGCCGAGCGGTACGGGGGCCTGCCGCTGACGGTCACCTCGCCCGGCGAACCGCCGGCCGGCTGGACGGGCAAGCTGTGGGCGGTGCGGCACGGCATCGGCCTGGCACGCGCGCGGGAGCCCGAGTACCTGCTGCTCACCGACGCGGACATCGCGCACGCGGCCGACAGCCTGCGGGAGCTGGTGGCCGCCGCCGAGACCGGCGGCTACGACCTCGTCTCGCAGATGGCGCGGCTGCGCGTGGCCGGCACCTGGGAGCGCCTGGTGGTCCCGGCGTTCGTGTACTTCTTCGCGAAGCTGTACCCGTTCCGGTGGATCGCGCGCGAGGGCGGGCGGACGGCCGCCGCGGCCGGGGGCTGCGTGCTGCTGCGCGCGGAGGCGGCCGGGCGGGCGCGCGTGCCGGACGCGATCCGGCACGCGGTGATCGACGACGTGGCACTGGCGAAGGCGGTCAAGCGCGCCGGCGGGCACATCTGGCTGGGGCTCGCCGAGCGTGTCGACAGCGTCCGCCCCTACCCGCGCCTGGCGGACCTGTGGCGGATGGTGGCCCGCAGCGCCTACTCCCAGCTCCGGCACAACCCGGCGCTGCTCGCCGGGACGGTGGCGGGCCTGGTGGTGGTCTACCTGGTGCCGCCGGCTGCCCTGGCCGCGGGCCTGGCCACGGGGCACGGGGCCGCCGCGCTCCTGGGCGGCCTCGGCTGGCTCGTCATGACGGTCACGTTCGTGCCGATGGTGCGCTACTACCGCCAGCCGCTCTGGCTCGCGCTGACGCTGCCCGTCAGCGGACTCCTGTACCTGCTGATGACGGTGGACTCCGCGGTACGGCACCACCGCGGCCGGGGCGCGGCCTGGAAGGGGCGCACGTACGCCCGGCCCGGGGCCGCGGACGCCGCCCCGGGGACGTGTCCCGAGGCGGCCCCCGACTCCCGGGCGTGACCGGCTTCCTGGCGGTGACGGTTCTCCCGGCCGTGACCGGCCTCCCGGCGGTGCCCTGCGTGGGCGCCGGGGGCGGTCACTTCCTGCCGGGCGTCCAGTTCATGCCCCAGCCGTAGGCGTAGTCGATGGTGCGCTGGGGGCTCACGCCGCGCTCGGGCACCAGGTAGCGGGCCTCGCGCTGGACGACGAGTTCGCCGCCCTGGTTGGTGATGAGCGCGAGCGCGCACACCGTCGACGGGACCGTGCACTCGTCGAGGGAGAACTCGATCGGCGCCCCGTGCTGCGGGGTGAGCGTGACCGTGGCGTTCAGGTCGGCGAAGCTGCGGGCGCCCTCGTAGATGGTCACGAAGATGACCATGCGGCGGAAGTCCTGCGTGTGGTCGAGGTTGACGGTGAGGTTCTCGCCGGTCGCCACCGCGCCGGTGCGGTCGTCGCCGTCCAGGAGGATGTACGGCGGCTGCTGCAGGGACCCGAAGGCGTTGCCGAGGGCCTGGACGACGCCCTTGCGGCCGTCGGCCAGCTCGAACAGCGCGCACAGGTCGAGGTCCAGGTCGCCGTGCATCGCCACGGCCCGCCCCAGCTTGCTCGCCCAGCCCTTGAACTGCTTGCGCACCTCCCAGTTGAGGTTCACGCGCAGCGCGCCCGAGGTGCCGCCCTGCTTGGTCAGCGAGACCGTCGGCGACTCCTTCGTGAGGGTGACCTTCGTCAGCCGCACCGGCTGGGCGGGGGCGGCGGCCGGAGGCGGCGGCGCGGGGGCGGCGGGCGCCGGGGCCACCGCGGGCGGCGCGGGCGGTGCGGGAGCGGCGGCGGG
>NZ_BNBT01000274.1 GCF_014656095.1 Streptomyces longispororuber | reverse complement strand
CCGCGCCACCCCGCGCCCGGGCCCGCCTACGGCTACCCGAAGGCCGCGCCCGCGCCCGCCGCCCCGGCCCGGACGCCCCAGCCCGCGTACGGCTACCCGCACCCGGTCGCGCCCGTGCCCGACCCGGACTTCCGGATGCCGCCGCAGGGGCCGCAGTTCCTGCCGCGGTGAGCCCGTCCGCCGTGGCGGCCCGCTAGCTCACCTTCGACTTGTAGCCGCGGCCCCACTGCAGGCCCCAGCCGTAGAGCCGGTCGAGCTCGGCCTGGAAGCCGTAGACGAACTTCACCTCGCGGCGCACGATCAGCTCGTCCTTGACGTTCTCGAGGAGGACCACCGCGCACGAGCGGGCCTGCGGCTGGCGCTCGTCGAGGTCGATCTCGATCCGCGGGCCGTTGCTGGGGTAGAGCGTGACCTTGGCGGAGGTGCGGTCGAAGGCCGGCGTCTGGTCGTAGATGTAGACGAACACCAGCAGCCGCTTGATGGACTCCCGGTGGTCGAGATTGACGTACAGCGTCTCGCCCGTCCCCGAGCCGAACCGGTCGTCGCCGCTGCCCTTCACGTACGGCGGTCCGTTGAGGTCCCCGAAGAAGTTGCCGAGGGGCTGCACCACTCCCTTGGTGCCGTCCTTCAGCTCGTACAGACAGCCGAGGTCCAGGTCGACGTTGACCATGCTCTGGGTGTGCGCCTGCACCTCCTCGGGCTGGAACAGCTTGAAGGGGTG
Organism: Streptomyces longispororuber; assembly: GCF_014656095.1. GTDB lineage: Bacteria > Actinomycetota > Actinomycetes > Streptomycetales > Streptomycetaceae > Streptomyces > Streptomyces longispororuber. Next base: position 3,940 of record NZ_BNBT01000274.1, on the reverse strand, counting down.
GCGCAGCAGTCCGCCGCCGCCGCGCTTCTTGCCGATGAGGTCCGAGGTCCGCATCTGCCAGGAGAGGTTGACGCGGAGGTTGCCCGTCGCCGCGCCCTGCTTGGTGAGCGACACCGTGGGGTGCCGCTTGGTCAGCTCGATGGCGTTGGTCGCCGCCGAACCCGAGGCGAAGTCCATCGCCTTGCCGGGCCGCAGTCCGTCGAAGAAGCCCATGCCACAACCCCCACATCGCCCCGGTCGCCACCTGCCCCCGTCCCGGGACGGCCGCACGCCACCGCCCAACAGCCGCCCCGCACAAGAGACTTCCTCACCGGAGCCGGTGCCACACGTGCCGTCGAGTGATCCGGATCTCACCGTAGGGCACCGCGGGAACGCCACTGGCGGCGCCCCCGTGCCGGGGACGCCGCCAGTGCGGTGGCCGAGGTCCGGGCCGCGGCCCGGTTCCGGTCAGACGCCGGAGGACACCTCGGACTTCTCGTCCGAGCCCGAGCCCTTGCCCTCGGCGGCCGCCAGCGCCCTGTTGCGGCGCACGGACGACCAGAACGAGGCGGCGATGAGGACGACGCCGATCGAGCCGGTGATGAACTCGTTGATCTCGTACTGGATGGTGACGAGCAGGATCGCGGCGAGGGCGCCGATGGCGTAGTGCGCGCCGTGCTCCAGGTAGACGTAGTCGTCGAGGGTGCCCTCGCGGACCAGGTACACCGTGAGGGACCGGACGTACATCGCGCCGATGCCGAGGCCGAGCGCCATCAGGACGATGTCGTTGGTGATGGCGAAGGCGCCGATGACACCGTCGAAGGAGAAGGACGCGTCCAGGACCTCCAGGTAGAGGAACATGAAGAACGCGGCCTTGCCGGAGAGCGCGATGGCCGAGACGGGCTTGCCGGTCTTCTTGGCCTTCTCCTCCTCCTCGTGCTCACGCTCCTCCTCTTCCTCGAGCTTGTCCTCGAAGTAACTGGAGAGTCCGCCGACCACGAGATACGTGATGAGACCCGCGACCCCGGAGATCAGTACGGTCTCCGCCTTGTCGGCGTGGGTGCCGCCGTGCTGGTGCGCGTGCTTGGCGAAGGTCATCGCCGAGACGAGCAGCACGACGAGCGCGATGCACACCGACAGCATGTCGACCTTGCCGAGCTTCGCCAGCGGGCGCTCCAGCCAGCCGAGCCACTTGATGTCCCGGTCCTCGAAGATGAAGTCGAGGAAGATCATCAGCAGGAACATGCCACCGAAGGCGGCGATGGACGGATGCGCGTCCGTCACGAGCTGCTGGTACTTGTCCTTGTCGTTGAGCGCGAGCCTGACCGCCTCGATCGGGCCCATCTTGGCGCTGACGGCGACGATCACGACCGGGAAGACGAGGCGCATGCCGAAGACGGCGATGAGGATGCCGATGGTGAGGAAGATCTTCTGCCAGAAGGCATTCATCTTCTTCAGGATCCCGGCGTTGACCACCGCGTTGTCGAAGGACAGCGAGATCTCCATGATGGACAGGATCGCCACGAGCCCGAGCGCCGCCCACCCCCCGAAGAGCACCGCTGCGACCAGGCCGAGCGCAGTGACTGCGAACGACCAGCCGAAGGTTTTCAGTACCACTGGCTACCCAATCGTGTGTGTACGGGTCTCCCCCGTGCCGGCCCCGGCTGCTTGTGCCGTCTTCCCCGGGGGCCACCCGGGAACCCCGCCGGGCCGGCCTGGCCAGCCGTTTGGGGAACCCGGGGAGAGTCCTTTAGGAAACATTGACTCCGAAGTCTAGAGCGATGCCCCGCAGTCCGGACGCGTACCCCTGGCCGACGGCACGGAACTTCCATTCGCCGCCGTAGCGGTACACCTCCCCGAAGATCATCGCGGTCTCCGTGGAGGCGTCCTCGCTGAGGTCGTAGCGCGCGAGCTCCTGGCCGTCGGCCTGGTTGACCACGCGGATGAACGCGTTGCTCACCTGGCCGAAGGTCTGCCCGCGGTTGTCCGCGTCGTGGATGGAGACGGGGAAGACGATCTTGTCGCAGTGGGCCGGGACCTTGGACAGGTCCACGAGCAGCGACTCGTCGTCGCCGTCGCCCTCACCCGTGAGGTTGTCCCCGGTGTGCTCGACGGAGCCGTCCGGGCTCTTGAGGTTGTTGTAGAAGACGAACCACTCGTCGCCGAGGACGCGGCCCGACTGGCACATCAGGGCGCTGGCGTCGAGGTCGAAGGGGGCTCCGGTGGTGGAGCGCGCGTCCCAGCCGAGGCCGACCATCACCTGGGTGAGGTCGGGTGCGGCTTTGGACAGGGAGACGTTGCCTCCCTTGGCGAGTGTGACGCCCATGATCGTGTCCTCCCCGGGTGGTGCTGAGCGGCGGGCGCCGGGCGCCCGGGCCGGCGGCCGGAGCCGGCGGCCCGGGGCGCGCGGGTGGTGCGGGTGGTGCGGGGCGCGCGGAGGGCGCGCGGTGCGGTGCCTAGCGCGTCCGGCGCCGCACTCGGGGGTGCGGCGCCGGACGGCTGGGGCGGTGGAACTGCTCGGCTCAGACGTTGACGCCGAAGTCCTGCGCGATGCCGCGCAGGCCCGAGGCGTACCCCTGGCCGACGGCGCGGAACTTCCACTCCGCGCCGTGGCGGTAGAGCTCGCCGAAGACCATGGCCGTCTCCGTGGAGGCGTCCTCGGAGAGGTCGTAGCGGGCGAGCTCCGTGTCGTTGGCCTGGTTCACCACGCGGATGAACGCGTTGCGGACCTGGCCGAAGGACTGCTGGCGGGTCTCGGCGTCGTAGATCGACACCGGGAAGACGATCTTCTCGACGTCGGCCGGGACCGCGGCCAGGTTCACCTTGATCTGCTCGTCGTCGCCCTCGCCCTCACCGGTGATGTTGTCACCGGTGTGCTCGACGGAGCCGTCCGGGCTCTTCAGGTTGTTGAAGAACACGAAGTTCTGGTCGCTGGTGACCTTCCCCTCCGCGTTCGTGAGGATGGCGCTGGCGTCCAGGTCGAAGTCCGTACCGGTGGTGGTGCGGACGTCCCAGCCGAGGCCGACCGTGACCGCGGTCAGGCCGGGCGCCTCCTTGCTCAGCGATACGTTGCCGCCCTTGCTGAGGCTGACTCCCACGAGTCCTCCCAATTGGTGTCCAGGGGCGGGGAGCCCCAGTCGTGCTTGCCATCGGATCAACGTGTGGATCCTAGTGACCGGTTCCCGGCCGCCACAGGCTCCTCACCCCGGAGATTCCCGGGGTGTCGTCCCCGAGTTCTCCCTGAGGACGCTCTGAGTGCTCCCTGAGCTCTCCCTGAGTGCTCTCCGGCTCCTCCCTGGGTGCCCTCAGAGCTGCCCGAGGGCCGTGACGTACTCGTTGAGGTCGCGGGCGTCAGGGAGGTCGTTGACGACGCTCCAGCGCACGACGCCCTCCTTGTCGATGATGAAGGTGCCGCGCACCGCGCAGCCCTTGTCCTCCGCGAAGACGCCGTAGGCGCGGGAGACCTCGCCGTGCGGCCAGAAGTCCGAGAGCAGCGGGTACTCGAGCCCCTCCTGCTCGGCGAAGACGCGCAGCGTGTGGATGGAGTCGTTGGAGACGGCGAGGAGCTGCGTGTCGTCGTTGACGAACGTGGGCAGCTCGTCGCGGAGCGCGCAGAGCTCGCCGGTGCACACGCCGGTGAACGCGAACGGGTAGAAGAGCAGCACGACGTTCTTGCGCCCGCGGTGGTCCGCGAGGCGCACGGTGCGTCCGTGGTTGTCCTTGAGCTCGAAATCCGGAGCCTTCTCGCCGAGCGCGACCGTCACCGGGATCCCCTTCCCTTCGCTTGGCCCATTGGAGGGCCCAGCCTACGGGCGCCGGCCGCGGGGGCCCTGCCGGGGGCTCCCCAATCCCGCCCCTTCCCGAAACCAGGGGGCTCCGCCCCCTGGACCCCCGTGATCGGCGCTCCGCGCCTCGTCCTCAAACGCCGGACGGGCTGGATTCTTCGCCCAGCCGAATATTT
>NZ_BNBT01000273.1 GCF_014656095.1 Streptomyces longispororuber | reverse complement strand
GGCGCGGAAGAGGCGGGCGGAGCCGCGGGCCAGGTCGGCGGCGACGACGTAGGCGGCGGCGCGTCCGGGGCGGTAACGGGCGGTGCGGCACCTGGCGTAGCCGCGCCCCGGGACGGCGTCGACACGCGCGGCCCCGGCGCCGGCGGCACCCCCGCGCGCGTCGAGGGCCCACCCCCCACCGGGGGCGACATCGTCTGGCAGGGCAGCCCTCCGGGGTCCCTCTACGACCACATCAGGGTGGCGTCGTTCTCGATCGGCCCGGACGGGCTCGTCGACCAGTGGAGCGAGCGCGCCGAGCGGCTGTTCGGCGTGGCCGCGCGGGACGCCGTCGGCAAGGACCCGATCGAGGCGTTCGTCCCGCAGGAGCTGCGGCCGCGCGGCCACCGCAAGATGGCCGAGATCCTCGACGGGCGGGAGTGGACGGGGGTGGTCCCCTTCCGGCTGCCCGCGGCCGAGGAGCACCCGCACGGGAGCGGGACGCGCTCGCGCGCCCCCGTGGACCGGACGGCCGCCCCCGAGGACCGGACGGCAGGGCCCGGCGAGCGGACGCCCGGCGCCGAGGGCTGGTCGTGCGACACCGAGGAGTGGTCCTCCGGCACCGACGAGCGGGCTGAGGGCACCGGCGGACGGGCTCCGGGCACCGACGAGGGCCCCTCCGGTGCCGACGCGCGGACCCATGGCGCGGATGCGCGGACCCGCGGCACCGACGCGCGGCCCCACGACACCGAGCGGCGGCCGCCGGCCGAGCGCGACGGCGGCTCCGGCCCCGGCGCCCCCGCAGGGGAAGCCGCACGCGTCCGTGAAGGCACCCCCGTGCGGGAAAGCACCCCGGTGCGGGAAAGCACCCCCGTGCGGGAGAACGCCCCCGTCCGTGAAGGCGCCCCCGCGCGGCAAGGCGCACGCATCCGTGAAGGCGCCCCCGTGCGGGAGAACACCCCTGTGCGGGAGAACCCCCCCGTGCGGGAAGGCATCGCCGAGGTCTACGTGATGCCCGCCAGGACGCCGGACGGCGAGCGGTCCGCCGTGTGCATCGTCGTCGACGTACGGGCGCTGCGGCGGATCGAGACGGACCTCGCGGCCTCGCAGGCCATCTTCGGCCAGTCCCCTTTCGGCTTCCTGCTGTTCGGCACCGACCTCAAGGTGCAGCGCGCCAACCGCCGCTTCGCCGCCGTCTTCGGCGGCGCCGCCGAGGACCACCGCGGCCGCACCGTCCACGACTACCTGCCGCGCCACGAGGCCGACCGCATGCAGGCCGCGCTGCGCCGCGTCCTGGAGACCGGCGAGGCCGTCACCGACATGCAGATCGTCGGGCCCGCGCCGGGCAGCAGCGAGCGCCGCCACTGGTCCATCAACCTCTACCGCGTGCACAGCGGCTCCGGCCGCCCCATCGGGGTCGCGGGCCTCGGCAACGACGTCACCAGCAGGCACGCCGCCGCCCGCGAGGCCGCGCACGCCCGCCGCAACCTCGCCCTCCTGAACGAGGCGGGCGCCCGCATCGGCAACTCCCTCGACCTGGAGACCACCGCCCGCGAGCTCCTCGACGTCACCGTCCCCGGCTTCTGCGATTTGGCCTCCGTCGACCTGTACCAGGGCCTGCTCGACGGCGACGAGACCGCGCACATCCGCCAGAGCCTCGCCGACGGCAGCGCCGAGCTGCGCCGCGTCGCCTTCGCCAGCGCCGTCGCCGACGCGCCCTTCCCGGAGGGCACCGGCCCCATCGACGTCGGCTCCGTGCACCGCTACGCCTTCACCTCGCCCTGCGCCGACGCCCTGCGCACCGCCCGGCCCCGGCTCATCGCCGGGGACGACTGCGGGCCAAGCCGCCTGACCAACGGCCTCATCCAGTCCACGCTCGCCGTGCCGATGGTCGCCCACGACACCGTCGTCGGCCTCGCGCAGTTCTCCCGTACGAAGGGCAGCGAGCCGTTCGGGGAACGCGACCGGGCGCTGGCCGTGGAGCTCGCCGCGCGCGCCGCGGTCTGCATCGACAACGCCCGCCTCTACCGCCGCGAGCACGAGCGCGCCCTCATCCTCCAGCGCTCCCTGCTGCCGCCCGGCGACCCGGAGGCCGCCGGGCTCGACATCGCCTGCCGGTACCTGCCGGGCAACACCGCCACCGAGGTCGGCGGCGACTGGTTCGACGTCATCGAGCTGCCCGGCCACCGCACCGCGCTCGTCGTCGGCGACGTCATGGGCCGCGGCCTGCGCGCCGCCGTCGCCATGGGCGAGCTGCGCTCCGCCGTACGCACCCTCGCGCTCCTTGATCTGGAGCCCGCGGACGTGCTCGCCGCGCTCGACGAGATCGCCCGCGGCCTCGGCAACCCCGCCGGACCCCGGCGCTCCGCCGGCTCCCGCACCGACCGCGACGCCGACGACCTCGCCGAGGTGTACCTGGCGACGTGCGTGTACGCGGTGTACGACGCCGTCACGCGGCGCGTCACCATCGCCAACGCGGGCCATCTGCCGCCCGTCCTGGTGGAGCCGGGCGAGAGCGCGCTCATGCTCGACGTGCCCCCGGGGATGCCGCTCGGCGTCGGCGGGGAGCCCTTCGAGGAGGTCGAGGTCGACCTGCCCGAGGGAGCGCTGCTCGCCCTGTACACCGACGGCCTGGTGGAGTCCCGCGACCACCCCCTCGACGAGGGCCTGAACGCGTTCGTCGGCGCCCTCGCCGAACCGGCGCAGGCCCTGGAGGACATCTGCGACCACGTCCTCAGCACCCTCGACACCCACCACGGCGAGGACGACATCGCGCTGCTCATGGCGCGGGTGCAGGGGCTGCCCGCCGAGCACGTCGGCGACTGGACCCTGCCGCGCGAGCCGCGCTCGGTCGGCCACGCCCGGGAACTGGCGTGCGCGCGGCTGCGGGAGTGGGACCTCGAACCGCTCGTCGACACCGCCGAGCTGCTGGTCAGCGAACTCGTCACCAACGCCCTGCGGTACGGCGAGGGCGAGATCCGGCTGCGGCTGCTGCTCGACCGCACCCTGGTCTGCGAGGTCTGGGACGCGGGCCTGGTCCAGCCGCGCCGCCGCCGCGCCCGCGACACCGACGAGGGCGGCCGCGGCCTCCAGCTCGTCGGGCTGCTCAGCGCGGCCTGGGGCTCGCGCCGCACCCCGCGCGGCAAGACGGTCTGGTTCGAACTGCCGCTGCCGGGCGGCGACACACCCCCGATGGACGCGGCGGAGGCGCTGATGAGCCTGTTCTGAGCCGGGGCCCGGACGGCCGGGGCTCTCCTGCGAGGGCGGCCCGGCCAGGGCCGCCCGGCCCGGACTGACCGGCCCAAGCTTCGGGGCGCCCCGTCCAAGGCTTCCGGCCGCCCGGCCCAGGGTGTCCCGGCAACGGCGCCCCGCCCGAGCCGCCCGGCCCCGCCCCGTCACGTCGTGGCCTTCAGCGCGGCCAGCCGCGCCTCGACCTCCGCCTCGTCGTCCAGGCTCTCCACCCGCTCGAACTGGTCGTCCAGCGGCGACGCCGCGGGCTCCGGCCGTCCCAGCGCCCGCGCCTCCTCCCTGCGTACCTTCTCCTCGAACCGGCCGAGCTCCCCGCGCGGGTCCAGCACGTCCGCGCCCCCCGTGCCGCCGGGCGCCCCCTCGGCGGCCCGCGCGCGTGCCGCCGCCCGGTCCCGCGCCGAGCGGAGCTCCGTCAGCTTGATCCTCATCGAGTCCAGGCCCTCCTTCAGGCGGGCGACCATGTCGCCCTGCGCGGCGATCACCGGCTCCGCGTCGGCGGCCTCCCGCTCCGCGCGCACCTGCCGCCCCAGGGCGACCTTCGCGAGGCGGTCGAACCGGTCGGCCGCCGCGGCGTTCCCGGCCGCCCGGAGCACGTCCGCCCTGCGGCTCGTGTCCCGCGCCCGCGCGGCCCAGGCGACGGCGGCCCGCAGGTCCTCCTCCTGGTCCTGCCGCAGCAGCCGCAGGTCGGCGGCGGCCGCCGCGGCGGCCCGCTCCGCCTCCTCGATGGTGTCCGTGTAGTCGCGGACCAGCCGTTCGAAGACCTGCCTCGGGTCCTCGGCCAGGTCGAGCACGGTGTGCGTACGCGCCTTCGCGAGCCGCGTCACCCGTCCGAGGATCGTGTGCTTGGTCATGCCGCCGCCTCCCTGTGCGCGATACGAGGTACGGGACCGGGCCGGGCCACCGACCGCGGCGCCGGGCCCGTGCCCAGGCCCGTCAGCCGCTCCCTGTCCGCCCCCGCGTCCGCGTCCCGCCGAAGGCGCCCGGACCGCCGTCACGGGGCCCGCCGTCACGGGGCCCGCCGTCACGGGGCCCGCCGTCACCGGAGCCGCTCCCGTCCCCGGCCTGCCCGCGGAGGATGCCGCCCAGGACGGCCCCGCCGACGCCGTCGCCCGGCTCGCCGCCGACCTGGTGGCCGTACGCGCGTACGTCCCGCTCGGCGAGCGTCCGGGCCTTCCGGGCTCGGGCGTCGGCGGGCCGGGCGTCGGCGAGCGCGGCCACGGGCGCCGCCGGGGCGGTGAGGCGGCCCGCGCGGGGGTCCACCCGGGCGCCGTGCCCCTGTGCCCGCTCCAGGTGGCGCTCGGCCTCGGCGAGCCGGGTGCGGGCCTCGACGCCCACCGCGCCGAGGTGCGTCGTCACCTGCTCCCGGGCGGTGGCGACCGTGCCGCGCGCGACGAGCAGGGCCGGGCCGAGGAGCGCGGCGGCCCGCCCGGCGGCGGCCTTCCGGC
>NZ_BNBT01000272.1 GCF_014656095.1 Streptomyces longispororuber | reverse complement strand
GCCGCGCCGAGCGCCAGCGCCGTCGGCGCACGGCGTCGCCCACCCGGCCGCCGACCTCCCGCGGCCCCATCCGGGACAGCCGCCGCAGGTACCAGCCCGGGCTCGTGTTCATCGCGCCCTCGCCAACGTCACCGGCGCGCCCTCGGCCAGGCTCGCGCGCACGGCCAGGGTGGCCGCCGTGGTGGCGGCCAGCGACTCCAGCGGCACCGGCATCGGCCCGCCCGTCCGCACGGCCTTGACGAACGCGGCCAGCTCGGCCTCCTGGCCCTTGTCCCGGGCCTTGGGCAGCCGCGAACTGACCCACCGCTTGCGGGTGTACACCGAGGCCCGGACGAAGTCGTCGAGCCGCAGCGCCTTGCCGTCCGCGACCAGGTCCAGCGTCTCCTTGGGCAGGCTCGCCGGGCCGGAGGTGACGTAGCTGACGGTGGCGGTGGACCCGTCCGGGTAGCGGAGCACGACCTGGAGGTCCTCGGTGCCCGACGGCGCGGTCGCGTACACCGAGACCGGGTCGGCCCCGAGCAGCCAGCTCACCGTGTCGACGAAGTGCCCGCCCTCACCGGCGAACCGCGAGCCCTCGGTGTCCCCCCGCAGATACCAACTGCCGTGGTCGAGGCGGCCCGCGTTGACCAGGTAGCGGACGCTCGCCGGACCGGTCCGGACGCCGAACCGCTCCCGGGCCTCGCGCAGCAGCGGCGCGAACCGGCGGTTGAAGCCCACCTGGATCCGGTCGTTGCCGGACTCCTCCACCGCAGCGAGCACCCCGGCCAGCTCCTCCTCGGTGAGGGCCAGGGGCTTCTCCACGAACACCGCCTTGCCGGCGAGCAGCGCCCTGCGGGTCAGCTCGGCGTGCGAGCTGTGCCGGGTGACGACGAGGACCGCGTCGACGGCACGGTCACCGAGGACGGCGTCGAGGTCGGTGGTGGCCTCGGCGAAGCCGAACTTCCGCCGCGCGTTGGCCGCGGACAGCGCCGTCGTGGTGACGACCGTGGACAGCTCGACGCCGTCGCGCCCGGCCAGGTGCGGCAGCAGCATCGACGTCGCGTAGGTGCCCGCGCCGACGAAGGCGAGCCGCACCGGCGACGTGGCGGGCCGCGGCGGACCCGGCTGCACGCGCACCGTGGGCACGGCCACCGACGGGGCCTCGGCGGCCGGAGCCGCGTCGACGCGGTCGGCGTACCGGAAGAGCACGGCCACGGCCTTCAGGTCGCCGTCCTTCAGGCGCTGGTACGTCTCGACGGCGTCGTCGAAGTCGGCGACGTGGGAGACCAGGGGCGCCACGTCGACGCGGCCGCGGGCCACGAGGTCGAGGAAGCACGCCAGGTTGCGGCGCTCGGTCCAGCGCACGTAGCCGATCGGGTAGTCCCGCCCCTGAAGCTCGTACTCCGGGTCGTAGCGCCCGGGGCCGTAGCTGCGGGAGAAGCGGACGTCGAGCTCCTTCTCGTAGTACGCGTTCCACGGCAGGTCCAGGCGGCACTTGCCGATGTCGACGACCCGGCCGCGGTCCCGGCAGAGCCGGGCGGCCAGCTCGACGGGCTGGTTGCTGTCGCCGCCGGCGGCCAGGTACACCTGGTCCACGCCGTGGCCCTCGGTGAGCCCGGCGACGGCGGCCTCCACGGCCGCGGACGCGGGGTCGCCGCAGGCCTCCGCCCCCAGGCGCCCGGCGAGTTCGCAGCGCGCCGGGTCGGGGTCGACGCCGACGACGCGGACCCCGGAGGCGGCGAGGAGCTGCACCACGAGCTGCCCGATCAGGCCGAGGCCGATGACCAGCGCCACGTCGCCGAGGTGCGGCTCGCCGCGGCGCACGCCCTGCAGCGCGATCGACCCGACGGTGCCGAAGGCCGCGTACCGCGGGTCCAGGCCCTCCGGCACCCGCGCGTAGAGGTTCTTCGGCACCCAGTTCAGCTCGGCGTGCAGCGCGTGCTCGTTGCCCGCGCACGCCACGACGTCGCCCACCGCCACGTCGTCGATCCCGGCGCCGACCTGCTCGACCACCCCGCACAGCGAGTAGCCCAGCGGCGTGTAGGAGTCCAGCTTGCCCATCACCTTGCGGTAGGTGGCGGGTACCCCGTTGGTGGCCACGCTCTGCATGACCTTGGCCACCTGGTCCGGCCGGGAGCGGGCCTTGCCCACCATCGACATGCCGGCCTCGGAGACCTTCATCAGCTCGGTCCCGGTGGATATCAGCGAGTAGGAGCTGCGCACCAGCACACCGCCCGGCTTGCACCCCGGCACCGGCACGTCGAGCACCGCCAGCTCGCCGCTCTTGTAGTTCTGCACAACCTGTTTCACCCGAAGTCCCCTTGTTTCTACGCCGTCAAGCGAGCGTTCTCGCCGGACCCGGAGGTCGCGCCGCGATACCAGTACTCGAGGGTCAGCACATGCCACAGATGCTTGGAGAAGTCCCGCTGCCCGGCGGCGTCCTCGGCCACCAGCCGCGCCAGCGCGTCGCGGCGCAGGATGCCGGAGCTGACGAGCACGCCGTCGTGGACCACCTCGCGCACCAGCGGCGCCAGGTCCCGGCTCATCCAGGCCCGCAGCGGCGCGCTGAACAGGCCCTTGGGCCGGTACACGATCTCCTTGGGCAGGATCGAGGTGGCCGCCTCCTTCAGCACGGCCTTGCCCTGGCGGCCGACGATCTTGCGGTCGCCGGGCACGGCGAACGCCGCCTCCACCACGTCGACGTCCACGTACGGCACCCGCACCTCGGTCGACGCGGCCATGCTGGAGCGGTCCGTGTACGCGAGGTTCAGGCCCGGCAGGAACATCCGGGCGTCCCCCAGGCACATGCGGTTGACGAAGTCGTCGAGGTCGTTGTCCGCGTAGACCTCCGCGTGCTCGGCCAGCACGTCGTCGACCGCCCCGGCCAGGTCCGGAGCGACCAGGCCGAGCAGCTCCTCCCGGTCGTACATCGTGTAGCTGCGCCGGAACGCGGTCTCCTCCGGCAGGTCGGCGAAGGACAGGAACCGCTTCGCGAACCGCACCGACCGGTACCCCCGGCGGCTCGTGGCGACCGGCAGCCGGTCCACGGCCCCCGAGACCCCGCGCCGCAGCGCCCGCGGGACGCGCTGGTAGCGCAGCGCCAGCAGATTGGCCAGGTGCTTGCGGTACCCGGCGAACAGCTCGTCGGCGCCCATCCCCGAGAGCATCACCTTCACCCCGGCCTCCCGGGCGGCCTCGCAGATGAGGTACGTGTTGATCGCGGCGGGGTCGCCGATCGGCTCGTCCAGGTGGTACGTCATCCGCGGCAGCAGGTCGAGCACGTCCGGGGCGATCTCGATCTCGTGCAGGTCGACGCCGAACCGCCCGGCCACCTGCCGGGCGTAGCGCAGGTCGTCCGGCATCGCCTCGAACCTGGCGTCCTCGGCGCGGAACCCGATCGTGTACGCGGAGATCCCGGGCCGGTGGCGGGCCGCGAGCGCGGTCAGATAGCTGGAGTCGAGGCCGCCGGAGAGGAAGGTCGCCACGGGCACGTCCGACAGCAGGTGCTGCCGGGTCGACTCCTCGACCACGGCGGCCAGGTCCGGCCGCTCGCCCGCGCGGGCCCGCTCCCGCCCCGCGGCGGCGACGTCCTTCAGGTGCCAGTACCGGCCGCGCTCCACCCGCCCGTCGGGCCGGCACCGCAGCCAGCTCCCCGGCGGCAGCTTCTCCGCCCCGCGCAGCGCGCAGCGCGAGTCCGGCACCCAGTAGTACAGCAGCGAGGCCACCAGCGCCCCGTGGTCCACCTCCAGCGCACCGCCGGTCACGGCGGCGAGCGCCTTGAGCTCGGAGGCGAACACCAGGCCCTCGCCGCGCCGCAGCAGGAACAGCGGCTTGATGCCGAGCTGGTCGCGGGCGAGCACCAGCTCACCGGTGCGCTCGTCGAAGATCCCGAACGCGAACATGCCGCGCAGCCGCGGCAGACAGCCGGTGCCCCAGCGCCGCCAGGCCTCAAGGAGCACCTCGGTGTCGGAGGTGCCGCGGAAGCGCACCCCCGCGGCGGCGAGTTCGGCGCGCAGCTCGGGCGCGTTGTACAGCTCGCCGTTGTACGTCAGGGCGAGGCCGCCCGAGACCATCGGCTGGGCGCCGGTTTCGGACAGGTCGATGATCGCGAGGCGGCGGTGCCCGAGGTGCACGTCGCCGTCACCGGCCGAGTGGCTGTAGCCGCCCGACCCGTCCGGGCCGCGGTGGGCGAGGACATCGGTGAGCCGGTCGGTCACGACCTTCCCGTCCGGCCACCGGTACGTGCCTGCGATGCCACACATGTCTACCGCGCCCCCTGGTCGCTGTTCGGCACCCGCGCGGCCGGCAGCGCCGTCCGCTCCGGCCGCTGCGGGTCCGTCTCGTTCCTCCGGGCCGGCCGCTCCGTGCGCGGCTGACCCGTCCCGTTCTGCCGGGCCAGCCGTTCATAAGGGCCGCGCGGCGCGGTGTGCCTCCCGTCCCACAGCGTGCCGTCGGTCCGGTCCCGCGGATCGGGTTCCACGAGCACCACGCCGAGCACCGCGATCTGCTGGTCCGCGAGGTGCCGCGCCACGGTGTGCAGCCACGCGGCGCTGCCGTGCCCGGCCCGTACCACGAGCAGCGTCCGGCCGCCGAGGTGGCGCAGGTCGGTCCAGGCCGTGCCGGGCGCCACCGAGCCGACGCCGAGGCGGCGCGCCTGCTGCGGGGCGTCCGCGGCCTGCTCGGCGCCGACCGCGGTCGGGTCGCCGC
>NZ_BNBT01000271.1 GCF_014656095.1 Streptomyces longispororuber | reverse complement strand
GGGCGTGCGGCCACCCGGTCCGGGACGGGGCGGGCCTGGGGCGCCCCCGCGCGGGTCCGGCCCGTCACCGCCGCCCACGCGGCCTGCGCCAGCTCCTTCCGGTCGGCCCCGTGCACCGGGGCGTGCGCCTCCACCCGGACGCTCAGCCCTCGGGCGCTCACCACCCTCCCCAGGGACGCCCCGAACCCCTCGTCCCCGAGGAAGGCCGGAACCGTGCTCTCCGCCCGGCCGAGCCGGTAGGTCACCGTGACCGGCCGCACCGGCACCCCCGCGTCGACGGCCGCCTGGAACGCCGCCCTCCGGAAGCGCCCGCCGGAGGGCGAGCACCAGGTCGTGGCCTGGGGGAAGACGAGCACCGAGTGCCCGTCGGCGAGTGTCCCCGCCAACTCCCGGACCATCAGGGGAAGTTCCCGGCGCCCGCCCTCCCGTTCGATGAACCGCGTCCCGAGCCGCCGTGCCAGCGTCCCGACGACCGGCCACCGCCCGACCTCCCGCTTGGCGACGAAGGCCACGGGCTCCACGGCCAGCAGTGCGACAACGTCCAGCCAGGAGATGTGGTTGGCGACGACGAGCGTCCCGGCGCCGCCGCCGGGCACGCGCAGCGGTACGGGGCCCGCGTCGAGCCGCACCCCCAGCGCCCGCAGGACCCGCCGCGCCCGCACCCGTACGGTGTCGCCGTCGGCGAGCCGCTCCCCCAGGACGAGCGCGCCCCCGACCTCGCGGGCCAGCGCCGCGTACCGCCGCGCGGCCCCCGCGGCGTCGACGCGTACCGCGGCCCGCTGCGCGCAGGAGCGCGGGCAGCCCGCGTCCACGGCCCACGGGTTCACCGGGCCTCCCGGGCGTCGGCGTCGCCGAGGAAGAAGCGCCGGTGCCGCTCGCTCAGCCGCTCGGTGTCGAGCAGCACGAAGAAGTCGGCCGAGTCGAACTCCGGGTCGTGCGCGGGCGCCCCGCACATCCAGGCACCCAGGCGCAGGTAGCCGCGCAGCAGCGGCGGCAGGTCCGCGTACGTGGGCCGGTGCCCGGGGCGCGCGCCCGGCGGGGTCCACGGCCGGTGCGGGTGCACGCGCAGCTCCGGCGGGCCCGCGTGCTTGGCCGTGCCCAGCAGCCAGGCGGCGGCCGCCGCGGCGCCGCCGTCGGCCAGCGGCACGGAGGCGCAGCCGGCGAGGTAGCGGTGGCCGGAGAGCAGGACGTAGCGGGCGAGCGCGGACCACATCAGGTTGATGACGGCGCCGGACCGGTGGTCGGGGTGGACGCAGGACCGCCCGGCCTCGATGGTCGAGGCGCGCAGCGTGCCCAGCGCGCCGAGGTCGAACTCGCCCTCGGCGTACGAGCGCTCGCAGCGCCCGGGAGGGACGAGCCGGTAGGTGCCGACGACGGCGCCGCTCGCGGTGTCGGTGATGATCAGGTGGTCCGCGACCGCGTCGAAGGCGTCGACGTCGTGCCCGGGCACGGACGTGTCGAGCGCCGCTCCCATCTCCTCCCCGAACACCTGGAACCGCAGCCGCTGCGCGGCGCGCACCTGTTCCTCGGTGTCGGCGATGGAGGGGACGTAGGCGGGGCGGCTCCCCGGAGCGGATACGGGTGCGGGTACGGGTGCCGGAGCGGGCGCGGACGTCAGCGGCGTCACGGGTGTCGCGGGCATGACAGTACGTTCTCCGTTCGACGGGTGGTTGCGGCGGGGCCGTGCAGCGGGGAGGCGGGGACGGTTCGACGACGGCGCGGCGAGGGTGGCGCGAGGGGGAAGGAGAAGGGGGGAGGAGGAGGGAGGGAAAGGTAAGGAAAGAGAGGCGAACGGTGCGGCGGAGTCCGGCGGTGGGAACGGGCGGGGCACCCGCCCTCACGGTGACCGCCCCGGCTGAACTGCGCCCAAGCCGCGCACGGCGGTTCGTGCCGACCCTCGTGAGCATCAGGTGAACAGCCGTACCCGGTACGCGCCCCGGCGCGCGGCGCCCGCGAGGCCGCCCCCCGCCGGGCCTTGCGCGGTGCGCGGCGCGTGGCCCTGGCCTGCCGGCCCCTGCCGCGGCCGCCTCGCCGAGGGCGGCGGCGGACCGCCGCGGGGCAACAGCGGCGGATCGCGGTGTACCGCGCCGCCCGGATGTCCCGTACAAAGAGATCCAGGACGCAGAGATCCAGGACGCGAGATCCAGCACGCAGAGATCCAGCACGCAGAGATCCAGGACAGGGAAACCTTGAAGAGGGAGACCTGGAGCAGGGAGTCCCGGAACAGGGAGACCTGGGACAGGGAGACCCGGGACAGAAGGGAATCCGCCGTGCCGCACCCGCTGCCCCTGACCGGTGTCACCGTGGTCAGTCTGGAACAGGCCGTGGCCGCGCCGTTCGCCACCCGGCAGCTCGCCGACCTCGGGGCCCGGGTGATCAAGGTGGAGCGCCCGGGCGGGGGCGACTTCGCGCGGCGCTACGACACCACCGTGCACGGCCACGCCAGCTATTTCGTCTGGCTGAACCGCTCGAAGGAATCGCTGACCCTGGACGTGAAGTCCGCGCCGGGCCGGGAGGTCCTGCGCGACCTGATCGCATCGGCGGACGTGTTCGTGCAGAACCTCGCGCCGGGCGCCGCCGTGCGCCTCGGCCTGGCGGCGGAGCGGCTCCAGGCCCGCCACCCGTCCCTCGTCACCTGCACGGTCAGCGGCTACGGCACCTCCGGGTCCTGGGCCGGGCGCAAGGCTTACGACCTGCTCGTGCAGTGCGAGACCGGGCTGCTCTCGCTCACCGGCACCCCCGAGGAAGCCGTGCGCGTGGGCATCTCGGTGGCCGACATCGCGGCCGGGATGTACGCGTACAGCGGCATCCTGTCGGCCCTGTACACGCGGGCGACGACCGGGCGGGCCCCGGCGGTCGAGGTGTCGCTGTTCGACGCCCTCGCCGAGTGGATGAGCCAGCCCGCGTACTACACCCGCTACGGCGGCACCCAGCCGCCGCGCGTCGGCGCCCGGCACGCCACGGTCGCGCCGTACGGCGTGTTCATTGCGCGCGACGGCCAGGAGGTGCTGCTGTCGGTGCAGAACGAGCCGGAGTGGGCCGCGCTGTGCCGGGTCTTCCTCGGCCGTCCGGACCTCGTCGACGACCCGCGTTTCGCCACCGGTTCCGCCCGGGTCGCGCACCGTGAGGAACTGGACGCGCTGGTCGCGGCCCGGTTCGCCGCGCTCGACGGCCGGGAGGCGGTGGCGCTGCTCGACGCGGCCGCCATCGCCCACGCGGGCGTCAACACGGTGGCCGAGTTCCTGGAGCACCCGGCGCTGACCGAGCGCGGGCGCTGGCGGGACGTGGAGCTGCCCGGCGGCGCCCCTGCCGTGCGGGCGCTGGTGCCGCCCGCCGGGCTTTCGGGCGTGAGCCCGCGGATGGACCCGGTGCCGGACGTGGGCGAGCACACCGAGAGGATCCTCGCCGAACTCGGCCGCGGCCCCGGCGACATCGCCCTGCTGCGCGCCGAGGGCGTCATCGGCCCCGAGGCGGCGCGGTCGTGAGCGCCCTCGACGACCTGTCGCCCGCCGAGCGCCTGGCCGTCACCACGGTGCGGGACTTCGTGGACCGGCGCGTACGGCCCGTCGTCCGCGCGCTGGAGCACGCCGACACGTACCCCGAGGCCCTGATCGAGGAGATGAAGGAGCTGGGGGTCTTCGGCCTCGCGGTGCCGGAGGAGTACGGCGGCACACCGGTGTCCACGCCGTGCTTCGTCCTGGTGACGGAGGAGCTGGCGCGGGGCTGGATGAGCCTGGCGGGCGCGATGGGCGGCCACACGGTCGTGGTGAAGCTCCTCACGCGGTTCGGCACCGAGGCCCAGCGGGCGCGCTGGCTGCCCCGGCTCGCCACGGGCGAGGTGCGCGCGGCCATGGCCCTGACGGAGCCGGGCGGTGGCTCCGACCTCCAGGCGCTGCGCACCGTGGCGCGGCGCGAGGGCGACACGTACGTGGTGAACGGCGCGAAGACCTGGATCACCAACGCCCGCCGCGCCGGGCTCCTCGCGCTGCTGTGCAAGACCGACCCGGACGCCGAACCGCGCCACCGGGGCATCTCGGTGCTCCTGGCCGAGCACGGCACCGGCCTGACGGTCACCCGCGACCTGCCCAAGCTCGGCTACAAGGGCGTGGAGAGCTGTGAGCTGGTCCTCGCCGACTACCGGGCGGGCGCGGACGCGCTGCTCGGCGGGGTGGAGGGGCGCGGCTTCGGGCAGATGATGCACGGCCTGGAGACCGGGCGGCTCCAGGTGGCCGCGCGGGCGCTCGGCGTGGGCCGGGCCGCGTTCGAGGACGCGCTGCGCTACGCGCGGGAGCGCGAGGCGTTCGGCGAGCCGATCTGGCGGCACCAGTCCGTCGGCAACCTCCTGGCGGACATGGCGACGTCGCTGACGGCGGCGCGCCAGCTCACCTTGTACGCGGCCCGCGAGGCCGACGCGGGCCGCCGGGTCGACATGGAGGCGGGCATGGCCAAGCTGTGCGCGTCCGAGACCGCCATGAAGGCCGCGCTCGACGCCGTACGGGTGCACGGCGGGCACGGCTACTCGACGGAGTTCGACGTCGAACGCTACTTCCGCGACGCCCCGTTGATGATCGTCGGCGAGGGCACCAACGAGATCCAGCGGAACGTGATCGTGCGTCAGCTCGTCGAGCGGGGCGGTCTGGAGTGACGGCCGGTACGCCGCGCCCGCCGCGGGCCGGTCCGCCGCCCCGCCCCGCCCCGGGCCGTCGGCCCCGCTCCGGC
>NZ_BNBT01000270.1 GCF_014656095.1 Streptomyces longispororuber | reverse complement strand
GTCCGCGGGCCGCCCGGACCGGGCCGCCCCGGCGGGCGGCGCGGGCGCACGCGCGTACGGCCCCCGCCGCGCCGCCCGACAGGCCCTGGGCACCTGCCGATTGGCGCATTCTTCCCGGAGTCGGGGCGGTGACGGGCAGGGGAGGAGTAGCGTTCCGGATACAGAACGGGACCGTCTGGTGGAGTCGGTCCGGTCCCGGCGCGGAGGGCTTTCAGGGTGGAGCAGCGCATGTCTGTGCAGGAAGTGCTCGGCGGCCTGGAGGACGCCGTCGGTGAGGAGCAGCACCGTGTGTGGTCGGCGCGGTGCGCGCGGGTGCTGGGTCTGGACGGCATCGCGGTGTCCATGCGGTCGGGCTCGGAGCTGGTGTGGTTCAGCGACGACACCAGCGCCTGGCTGGAGGACGTCCAGTTCACCCTGGGCCAAGGGCCGGGCGTGGCGGCTGACTTCGCCGATGTGCCCTGCCAGGTCGTGGATCTGGGGGCGGACGAGCGGTGGCCGCAGTTCGCCGCCGAGGCCGGGACGATGGGGGTGCGGGCCGTGTTCGTCTGGCCGGTTCGCTCCGGACTGGCCCACCTCGGGAACCTGTCGGGCTACCGCACGCGGCCGGGCGCCTTGACGCAGCTCCAGGCGGCGGACGGGCTGCGGGTGGCCGACGCGCTGGCGGGCTGGCTGCTGGCCTGGCGGCCGGACAGGGACGCCTCCGGCGACGGGCCGGGCACGACGGGCATGATCGAGCTGCACCGGGCCGAGGTGCACCAGGCCACCGGGGTACTCAGCTACCGGCTCGGCATCGCGCCCGACGAGGCGCTGGCACGGCTGCGGGCCCAGGCGTTCGCCTCCGGCCAGGACCTGGCCGACGCCGCCCGCGACATCCTGCGGGAGCTGCCCTCGTGATCCACCCGGGTCCCACCGCGCCGCACGACCGGCGCACATCCAGGAGTTGAGGACATGAGCAGGGAAGAAGAGATCGCCCGGACCTTCGTGGAACTGGCCGACACACTGATCCAGGACTTCGACGTCATCGACTTCCTGCACCAGCTCACCGCCCGCTGCCGTGAGATCTTCGCCCTCACCGACGCCGCGGTCCTGCTGGCCTACCCCGAGCCGGAGCACATGTACAGCCCCGCGCCGTGCGACCCCAGCCCCGCCCTGGCCCGCGTCCTGGACGTGGCCCTGCGCGAGGGCCCCGCCCTGGAGGCCTACCGCACCGCCGCCCCCGTCGCCCCCGGCGAGCTCGTGCACGCCCCCGCCGACTGGGAGCGCTTCACGGCCCGGGCCCGCGAGGCCGGTTACACCTACGCCGCCGCCGTACCGATGCGGCTGCGCCAGCAGTCCCTCGGTGCCCTGCTCCTGCTCAGCAGCAACGGTACGCCCCTGCCCGCACAGGACCTGTCCACGGCCCAGGCGTTCGCCGACGCGGCCACCATCGGCCTGATCCACGCCCGCACCCTGCAGCACGCCGGAACGGTCAACCAGCAGCTCCACACCGCCCTGCACAGCCGCATCCTCATCGAGCAGGCCAAGGGCTACCTCTCCGCCCAGCGCGGCATCTCCCTCAACGACGCCTTCACCGCCCTGCGCGGCCACGCCCGCCACCACCGCGTGCTGCTCACCACCACCGCCCAGCACGTCCTGACCACGGGCAGCCTCACCGCGGCCCCTCCGGCCGGGCGCCCCCCGACCGACACCTCCTCGACGGAGTGAGCTCCGCGCGGTCCGGCGGCAGGGCCGAGGTGCGGGGGCCCGGGCCTGTCAGCGTGCCGATCCGGTGAGGCCGTCGGCGGCGCACGTGATGTCGAAGAGCGCGTACGTCTCCGTCAGGCGCAGTACGGCACAGGGCTGGGCCTGGAGTCCGGCCAGGACCAGGTGGCCTCCGCTGCCGTGTATGCGGTTGCGCAGCCGCAGGAGCAGGTTGAGTCCCATGGAGTCCATGAAGGAGACCCCGGACAGGTCGAGGCGCAGCGTCTTGTCCCCGACGGGCAGGACGGCGGTGGCCCGCTCCACGCGCGGGCAGGTGTGGATGTCCAGCTCGCCGGTCACGGCGATGACGGTTCCCTCGAGGTGGTGAAGGGCTGTCACGGTGAAGTCGGGCATGGTTCGTCCCCGGTTCCGGGATCGAGCCTCTCGCGGTCGCCGCCAGGGGCGGGCCGTCAAGCGTGCGGCGTTGGGCCGCACGCAGCCGAGCAAGACCACCCGTACCGTTCCCCGGCCACCAGTGAAGGGTGGCCTGAGGGCGGCGCGGGGTCTCTCACCGGACCAGGCTGGCTTCTCGGCAGCGTGGCACGCCCACCCCTGTCCTGGCCAGCCCGCGCGGGCCGGGGAGCCGAACTTCCCCCCATGGGCGGGGGCGTCACCGGCGCGCGGACTTCCGGACGTCGGCCGGGGGTCCGCCGGCCGAAGGTGTGGACGTCCGGTCCTGTCGGCGGGCCCGGCCTCCGGGCGCACACGCAGTGGTACGGAGCAACGACTCCCCAGGTCCGCGCGGGACTGCCTCCGCAGCCGCTGCCGAGGTGTCCGTTGCAAGCGTTTCACCGTCATGACGAGCCTGTGAACTGGGGCAGTTACTTCAACACGACACCATGTCTGAAAAGACTTGCAGGGCGTTGCGAAAGGTGCGTGCCTCCACAACGATGGGCGCCTGTCAGGGCCTGACCGCCTGAGCCATCCTCCCGCCAGCATCCGAAAGGGCATACTCATGGACCGCACCCGACCTCGCACGCGCCTGCGCCTGGGCGTCGCAGTGGTACTCGCCCTGCTCCTCGGGGCCTTCGTGGCGTCGCCGGCGTCGGCCGCGCCGGACGCAGGGGCGCAGCGGAACACGGTGGTGGCGACGTTCAACGTCGCCGCGCAGACGCAGTGGGGCCAACAGGTCTACGTGACCGGCAACCGCCCGGAGCTGGGGTCCTGGAACCCGGACAAGGCGGTACCGCTCTCCTCGGCCACCTACCCGACCTGGTCGGCGACCGTGCTCCTGCCCGCCGACACCAAGGTGGAGTACAAGTACATCATCAAGGCCGTCAACACCCGCGTCGTCTGGGAGAGCGGCCCCGACCGCACCACCGTCACCCCGCCGACAGGCACCTACATCACCCACGACACCTTCCGTAACTGACCACCCGCAGCGGGGGCCGGGCGGACTCACCGCCCGGCCCCTGCATGCCGCGTCGAAGAGGAACGCGCCCCGGCAGTGACGTGGACGGTCAGTGCTCGGTGGTGGCCGGGGCCCGTGGTGGACGCCGGGAGCGGGGGGAGGAGGCCGCCGCCAGGGCGCGCAGGAGTGGGCTACGGCCGCGGTCCGGGACCGTCTTGAGGGGGTGGCCGCGTACTCCCCAGCGCTCCAGGAGCGTGTTGGCGGCCAGGAACCCGGTCGTGGCAGCGCGTTCCATGAGGGCCACGGGCAGGTCGGTGCGGACCAGGTCACCGGCGACGACCAGACCGGGGTGCGGGGTGCGTACGGTGGGGCGGTCGGTGTGGCCGCCCACCGGGAACAGCGGGCAGTCGTCGCGCCAGACGTGGCGCGCGTCGAGCACCGTGGCCGTACGGGTCTCCGGGTAGACGCGGTGGAGTTGGCCGAGGAGGAGCTTCTGCTCGACCTCCCGCGTCGCGTCCCGCGGAACGGCGTACGCGTGCAGTTCGACGACGGAGCCGCCCGTGCGGGCGCTCCAGCGGGCCGCCTCGTCCTCCCAGCGCTCCAGCACGCTGACGTTGTCCAGGCTGCCGAAGCCGCTGGTGCCGAGGAAGCCGGGCCGCTCGGGCGCGACCGGCCGGTCCAGCCAGAGGCGCGTGACCAGGAAGGGCGGGGCGGTGCGCAGCCGGGCCACGCGGTCGCGCCAGGGGCCGTCGCCCATCTGTGTGCTGTGCCGCACCAGGGAGCGCAGGCCCGCGGTGTCCAGGGCGAGGACCACGGCGTCGTGGCGGAGTGCGTCGTGGTCGGTGGCGACCGCGTGGCCGCCGTCCGGGGTGGGCGCGACGCGCTGGACGGCCGTACCGGTGCGGATGCGGACGCCGTGGCCGCCGAGGTAGGTGGCGAGGGGGTCCCACAGGGCGGTGGGGTAGGGGCCGTCGGGGACGTCGAAGAGCAGGCCTTCGGAGGAGCCGAGGAAGTAGATGTGGAACATCAGCGCCATCTCGGCCGCCGACAGGTGGCGCGGGTCGGCGAAGAAGCTGCGGGAGAACACCTCGAAGGCGAGGTGGCGGGCGCTGCGGGGGAAGCGCAGGGCGTCCAGGAAGTCGTGGGCGCTGGTCGTGTCCAGGCGGTCGTACACCTCGGGCACGCGTACGTCGAGGAGCGGCAGGGCCGCGGCCGGGTTCATGGCGGGCAGGTCCCGCAGCCGGAACGAGGGGCTGAGCGCGACGAAGCCGAGCGCGCTGAGCGGCGGGGTGCGCGGGACGTGCCGGAAGCTGTCGCGCAGGCCGCCGGCGTGCAGCAGCGGGTAGTCGGGCAGGCCGGTGAGCCGTTCCAGGGCGGGGTCGGTGCGGCGCAGCAGGGCGCGCAGGTTGTAGTACTGGCGGAAGAAGGCGTGGAAGCCGCGGCTCATGGTCACGGGTGTGCCGTCGCGGAGTGCGGTCGGCCAGCCCCCGGCCCGCCCGCCGAGATAGGGCTCCTTCTCGTACAGGGTGACGGCCACGCCGCGTTCGGCGAGCGCGGTGGCGGCGGCGAGTCCGGCGATGCCGCCGCCGATCACGCCCACCGACGGCGGCGGCCCCGGACGGCGGGTGCCGCCGGGCCGGGCGGGACGGACGACCGCCC
>NZ_BNBT01000269.1 GCF_014656095.1 Streptomyces longispororuber | reverse complement strand
CACACCCGCCGCACCACCAACACCACCACCACAACCACCTGCAACCCCAACCCCGCCCACGGACCAAACCGCGGGTGATCCTCACGGGGAAAGCCGCTCCAGAAGGCGACAAAGACGTTGAGTGCGATCAGTGCGGCGACGAGGATGGTGTCCTGAACGGCGCTGCGGCCCAACCATCGAATCGGCCCTATCACGCGGTCACCCTAACGGCGCCCGCGCAGACCCGACCCGGAAGTGGTCCATAGGGCACAGGGGTTGCGTACGAAAGTGGGTAGCGCACCCGCGAAGTCGCAACCTTGGTCGCTTCCACTCCACACGAACCGCTCTGCCTCGCCCCCCGCCCCGCTTGTTTGGCTGGTAAGGCCAGACCAGCCCCAGACCAGCCACGGAGGCGGAGGAGCAGTGCCCCACGAGACGCGGCAGTCGGCGCGCGCGGGGTCGGACACGACCGACCGTGACGCCGCCACGCGGTACCGCCCCGGCGCGCCCCACGCCGTCGGCGAGCCCCACGCCGCGGGTGCCGCACCCACCGACACCCCCGCCGACCGCCACGCCGCCGAGGCCCCCGACGCCCCCGATGCGCTCGGCGAGCTGCGGCCGGGCCGCCGTCTCGACCGCCGTGCCGTCTACTGGTGGACGACGCAGAACGCGCTGGTCGTCGTGCCGGTGCTCGCCGCGCTCGGCGTCGCGGCCTTCGTGCCCGGCGCCCCGTCCTGGCTGCGGATCGTCTTCGCGGTCCTGTGCCCCCTCGGCCTCGGCCACACCCTGCTGACGCCCTGGTACCGCTACCGCGTGCACCGCTGGGAGGCCGGCGACGAGGCGGTGTGCTCCCTGTCGGGCTGGCTGGTGCGGGAGTGGCGCGTCGTGCCGTTCACCCGCATCCAGACCCTGGACACCAAGCGCGGCCCGCTGATGCAGCTCTTCGGCCTGGCCGCGCTGACCGTGACGACCGCGTCGGCGGCGGGCCCCGTCACCATCACCGGCCTGGACCGGGACCTGGCCGTGGAGACGGTGCGGCGCCTGACCGAGCGCGTCCGCGCCCTGCACGAGGACGGCACATGACGACGCGGA
Source organism: Streptomyces longispororuber (assembly GCF_014656095.1). Classification (GTDB taxonomy): domain Bacteria; phylum Actinomycetota; class Actinomycetes; order Streptomycetales; family Streptomycetaceae; genus Streptomyces; species Streptomyces longispororuber. The sequence goes on along the minus strand of NZ_BNBT01000269.1, from coordinate 3,987 downwards.
CGAAGGCGCCCGAGGCGCCGGGCCGGGCCCCGGCGCCGCCCGCCGCGCAGCCCTGGCAGCGGCTCCACCCGCGCATGATCGTGGTGAGCGTGAGCTGGCTCGTGGGCCCGGCGCTGCCGCTGCTCGGCGCCATGTTCCTCGCCCGCGACCTGCTCAACGCGCACGGCTGGATCGTCCTCGGCTCGTACATCGTGGTCGCCGGGGTGCAGGCGGCGCACGAGTGGGTCCGCTACCGCACCACCCGCTTCCGGATCACCGACGGCGAGGTCGAGCTGCGCTCCGGGCTGCTGTTCCGGACCGACAAGTCGATCCCGCGCGACCGGGTGCGCAGCGCGGACCTGACCGCCAACCCGGTGCACCGCCTCTTCGGCCTCGCCGCCGTCAAGGTCGGCACGGGCGAGCACACCGCCCGCGGCGAGGACGACGAGCTGGTCCTCGACGGGATCTCGCGCGAGCAGGCGCTCCAGTTCCGGGCGCTGCTCCTGAACCGCGGCACCCCGGGCACCACCCCCGCCCTGCCGGTCCCGCTCGCGCGACTGCGCTGGTCCTGGGCCCGGTACGCGCCGCTGACCGTCACCAGCCTGGCCGGGGTCGTGGCCGTGGTCACCGGCGGCTCCAAGCTCCTGGACACCCTGGGGCTCGACCTCGGCGGCAACCGCACCGCGCGTGACGTCTGGAGCTGGCTGTGCGCGCTGCCGCTGCCCGCGGCCGTGGCCGTCGTGGCGGCCGTGCTCCTGTCCCTCGGCGTCGCGGGCTCCCTCGTGACGTTCGCCGAGGCGTGGTACGGCTACCGCCTGGAGCGCGAGCCGGAGGGCTCCCTGCACCTGACCCGCGGGCTGCTCACCTCCCGCTCGGTGTCCGTGGCCGAACGGCGGGTCTGCGGCGTGGAGTTCAGCCGGCCGCTGCCGCTGCGCGCGGTCGCCGCCGGCCGGCTGACGCTCCTCGCCACGGGCCTCGGCGGCACGGGCACCCGCCTCACCAACCCGGCGCAGCTCCTGCCGCCCGCCCCCCTCGACTCCGCGCACCAGGTGACGGCCGACGTCCTCGACGAGGCGTCGTCGCCGATCGCACACGCGGCCCTGCGCGGTCACCCCCGGCCCGCGCTGCGCCGCCGCCTGGTGCGCGGCTGCCTGCTGGCCCCGGCCGGAGCGGCCGCTCCGGCCGGGGCGGGCGTGGCCCTCGGGCCGCTGCCCTGGTGGACCGTCCCCCTGGCCGCGGCCGTCACCGCAGCCCTCGGGTACCCGCTCGCGCGCGACGCCTACCGCGGCCTCGGCCACGCGCTCGTCGGCGACTACCTCGTCGTACGGCACGGCACGTTCGTGCGCCGCACGGTGGCGCTGCGCCGCGACCGGATCGTCGGCTGGACCGGACGGCAGTCGTACGCCCAGCGCAGAGCGGGCCTGTGCACGCTGACCGCCACGACCGCCGCGGGCAGAGGCGCCGTGCGCATCCCCGACGTGGACGTCGCGGACGGGCTGCGCTTCGCGGAGGAGGCGCTGCCCGGCCTGATCGGCCCGTTCCGCGTACGGGAACCCGCGCCCTCCCGGTGACCGGCCGCCCGCCGCCCACGCCACCGCCGCCCATGCCATCGCCGACCCGCCGAGCGCCGACCGGCCGACGGCCCCGGTGCCGGCCACGCCACAAGCCCCTGGAAAAGCAGAAGACCGAGTACTCCGGCCCCGATCCGGAGTGGAGGAAGGAACCGTGTTCAAAGCCCTAGGACGTTTCGTCGTCGGCCACCGGTGGCTGGTGATCATCAGTTGGCTCATCGCCGGAGCGGCGGTGATCGGCTTCGCGCCGTCGCTGACCACCACATCCGACCAAGCAGAGTTCCTTCCCGACCACTACGAGTCGATCCAGGCGCAGAAGATCCAGGAGAAGGCGTTCCCCAAGGGCTTCAGCCCCTCGGCGATCGTGGTGTTCTCGCGCGAGGACGGCAAGGCCCTCACCGCGGCCGACTCGGCGAAGGTCGACAAGGTCGGCAAGGCGCTGAAGGCCAAGAAGTACGAGAAGGTCGAGCAGGTCGTCACCGCGCCGCCGTCGCCGCACAAGAAGGTGCAGACGGTGATGGTGTCGATGACCGACGTGAAGGCGGGCGACAAGGGCCAGCAGCACGCCGTCGAGGACATGCGCGACGACCTGAAGTCCCTGGTCGCGAAGAGCGGACTCAAGGCGGGCGTCACCGGTGACGCGGCCACGCAGCTCGACAACGAGGAGGCGTCGAAGAAGGCCGACTCGCTCATCTTCCTCGGCACCATCATCCTGATCGTCGTCCTGATGACGATCATCTTCCGCAGCCCGACGATCACCGTCCTCACCATCGTCGGCATCACCCTGGTCGCCCAGGTCGCCAACGGCCTCATCGCCACCTGCGCCAAGGTGTTCCACCTCAAGGCCGACAGCTCGGTGTCGTCGCTGCTCATCGTGGTGCTCTTCGGCGTCGGCACGGACTACATCCTGTTCCTGATGTTCCGCTACCGGGAGCGGCTGCGGCTCGGCGAGGACCCGAAGACCGCCATGGTCTCGGCCGTCGGCCGCGTCGGCGAGGCCATCGCCTCGGCCGCGGGCGCCGTCGTCGTGTGCTTCCTCGCGCTGCTGCTCTCCTCGCTGAGCTTCCTGGTCTCCATGGGCCCGGCCCTCGCCATCGCCATCGGCGTGACCCTGCTCGCCTGCCTCACCCTGATCCCGGCCGTCATCTCGCTCATGGGCACCAAGGTGTTCTGGCCGTCCAAGTCGTGGCAGCGCGAGCCGCGCGCGGCCCGCTTCGGCGCCCTCGGCCGCTCGGTGGCCCGCCACCCCGGCCGGTACGTGGTGGCCTCCGGGCTCCTCATGATCGTGTGTGCCGTCGGCGCCCTCGGCTACAAGCCGACGTTCGCCAGCCAGGAGGACGACAAGTCCACCAAGGAGTCGCAGGTCGCGCTGCACACCATGAGCAAGGACCTGCCCGCGGGCAGCACCAACCCCAGCAGCGTCCTGATGCGTTCCACCAGCGGCGAGAAGCTCGACGAGGGCGACATGAAGGCCTTCGTCGCCAGGCTCAAGCAGGTCAAGGGCGTCGGCGACGCCTCGCGCGCCCAGGTCAGCAAGGACGGTACGACGGCCGAGTTCAACGCCGTGCTCACCATGGACCCCAACGGCCGTGAGGCGATGGACGTCGTCCGCGGCCCGCTGCGCACCGCGGCCCACGAGGCGGCCCCGCCGGGCACCGAGACCAAGGTGGGCGGCATCACCTCGGTGTTCGTCGACATCAACAAGGCCGTCAACCGCGACTTCTCCGTGGTCTTCCCGACCGCGGCCGCCCTCATCATGCTCATCCTCGGGCTGCTGCTGCGCAGCGCCGTCGCGCCGGTCTACCTGATGGTCTCCGTCGCGCTCGGCTTCGGCGCCACCCTCGGCGCGAGCGTGCTGCTCTTCCAGGAGATCCAGGGCCAGGCCGGGCTGACGTTCTTCCTGCCGGTCATCATGTACTTGTTCGTCGTCGCCATCGGCACCGACTACAACATCCTGATGGTCGCGCGCCTCAGGGAGGAGGCGAAGGAGGGCCTCGGCCCCCGGGAGGCGACCGCCAAGAGCATCCAGCACGCGGGCCCGACCGTCGCCGCGGCCGGGGTGATCCTCGCGGGCACCTTCGCCTCGATGCTCCTGGCCAGCGACGCCTCGCTCGCCCAGATCGGGTTCGCGGTCGCCTTCGGCATCATGATCTCGGCCTTCGTGATGGCGATGTTCTTCACGCCCGCCCTCACCGCGCTGTTCGGCCGGGCCGCCTGGTGGCCGCGCCGCATCCGGCCCAACGCCCCGTCCCAGGGCGGAGCCCCGTACGACGGCTACCAGCACCCGGTGCCCTCCCAGGGCGGCTCCCCTTACGCGCACTACCCGCCGCAGGGCCGGCACGACTGACCGGTACCGCCCGGGCCCGTACCCCCGGGCCCGGGCCGCGCGGGCCCGGGCCCCACGGCCGGCACCCATGGGAAGGGCGCCCCACCGCAG
>NZ_BNBT01000268.1 GCF_014656095.1 Streptomyces longispororuber | reverse complement strand
GCTCGGGCGCGGGTGCGGCGGGCGGGGTGCGGGGGTCCGGGGGCGGGCCGTCGGGAGGCGCCTCGGGCGCGGCCAGGGACTCGGTGAGCAGGGTGAGCGCGGCGCGCGCCGCATCGGGCGCGCGCCGCGGCCGGCGGGTGCTGAGGTTGAGCATGCCGGCGTAGCGGCCCTCGGCGGTGAACAGGCACTGGGCCACGCCCCCCGCGATGCCCAGGGGGCGCAGCACGTCGGTGAAGCCGGGCGAGGCGGCCAGCAGGGGCGCGGGCACGTCGGTGAGCCACAGGCCGCCTCGGGCCGGGTGGTGCAGGACGGCGAAGACCGGGTCGTGGTGGAGGCGGTTTTCGATGTAGGCGGTGGCGTGCTCGGGGTAGGTGCCGGCCAGGGTGGTGTGGCGCCGGTGCGCCGGGTCCCAGCGGGTCAGGGAGGCGTGGTCGTACTCCAGGACCCGCGACAGCGCGGTGAGGACGTGGCGGAAGCCGGTGCGGGCGCGGGCGGCGTCGCGGGCGGCCCGGCGGACCTGGACGGCGGCGTCCAGGAGGTCCGGGGTGCTGTGCGGGGCGGCCATCCCCCCAGGATGATCTTGTGGGGGGTGGTGCGTCAATCGGCGAGGGCCTCGTGCACGATGCGGCCGTCGACGACGGTGAGGGTGACGGGGGTGGCGGGGATGTCGTGGGGGTCGGCGGTGAGCAGGTCGGTGTCGAGCACGCACAGGTCGGCCACCTTGCCCACTTCCAGGGAGCCCTTGTAGTGGTCGGCGAAGTCCTGCCAGGCGGCGTCGATGGTGTAGGTGCGAAGGGCCTCGGCCAGGGTGATGCGCTGCTCGGGGCCGCTGACGCGGCCGGCGGCCTTGGACTCGCGCAGCATCATGGTGGCCACGCCCTGGCGCCAGTCGGGGTGGGTGACGGGGGCGTCGGAGCCGCTGGCCACGCGCAGGCCGGCGTCCAGGGCGTCGCGGTAGGGCCAGGCGTAGGCGGCGCGTTCGGGGCCGACGAAGTCCTCCTCCATGTCGGCGACGGTCCATTTGATGGTGGGGTTCATGTTGACGCCGAAGCCGTGGGCGGCCAGGACCTTCATGCTGTGGGCGGTCAGGAAGTCGCCGTGGATGGCGTAGTGGCGGGCGTCCTTGCGGGGGTGGGCCGCCTGGGCGGCGGCGAAGGCCTGGGCGACGGTGTCGATGGCGCGGTCGCCGGTGACGTGGACGCCGAGCTGGTGGCCGGCGGCGTGGGCGTGGCGGATCATGGCGTGGAGTTCGGTGACGCGTTCGCTGTCGCTGTCGCCGCCCACGCACAGGCCGCCGCAGCCGCCGCCGACGTAGGGCTGGTGCATCCAGGCCGTCTTGTTGGGGACGATGCCGTCGGCGAAGATCTTCACGCCGTGGACGGCCAGGCGGCGCGCATCGCAGCCGCCGCCGGTGCCCGGGGCGGTCAGCTCGCTCAGGGCGCGGGCGAACTCCTCGGCGGTGCCGGCCATGCCGGTGGGCAGCAGCAGCACGCCCAGGCGGGCGGTCAGTTCGCCCTCGGCCAGCAGCTCGCGGTAGACCTCCAGGGTCTGGGTGCCCAGGGCGCCGCGCATGATGCCCTCGCCGCCGGGACCCAGGCCCGGTTCGGTGTAGCTGGTGATGCCCAGGCTGGCCAGGGTGGCCAGGGTGGAGCGGATGGCGTCGGTGCGCTCCTGGCGGCTCAGCGGCGGCAGGGCGTTGTGGACCAGGGCCTGGGCGCCTTCGTGGAGCAGCCCGGTGGGCTCGCCGGCGGCGTCGGTGACGATGGCCCCGCCGGGGGGTGCGGGGGTGTGGCGGGTGATGCCGATGCTGTGCAGGGCCCGGGTGTTGACCCAGGTGGCGTGTCCGGAGAAGGAGTACAGCACGACGGGGTGGTCGGGGCTGACCTGGTCCAGGTCGTGGCGGGTGGGCCGGCGCGCGGGGTCGGCGGCGCACTCGGCGAGGTAGCCGGTGTCCCAGCCGTGCCCGGTGATCCACTGCCCGGCGGGGGCGCGTTCGGTGGCCTTGGCCACGGCGCGGGCCACGTCGGCCAGGGAGGCGACGGCGGGGTGGCCGAGGTCCAGGGAGAGCGGCGGGCCGGCCATGCCGTAGGCGCACCCGTGCAGGTGGGAGTCGTTGATGCCGGGCAGCAGGGTGGCCCCGCGCAGGTCGATGACGCGGGTGCGGGGGCCGATGAGCGGGGCGACGGCGTCGCGGTCGCCGACGGCGCTGATGGCGGTGCCGGTCACGGCCAGCGCCGAGGCCAGGGAGAAGTGCGCGTCCACCGTCATCACCCGCGCGTTGTGCAGCACCAGGTCCGCGTACGTGTCCACGGTCAAGGGGGGTCCTTTCGCCGTCCGGGCGGACACCGGCCGCCCGGAAGTGATCTTCCTTCCGGGACTATCGCGGTACCGGGGCCGGGTGCGCATCGGTCATTCCACCGATACGGGCTCACGCCGGGGCGGGTGCGGGGCGGCCGGGTCCCGTGCCCGGTGTGCTGCCGAGCCGCTTGCGCGGTGCGGGCGGGCGGTGGGGGTGCGGGGTTCAGGGTGAGGCGGGGCCGGGGCGGGTGGCGGTGGCGGTGTCGGGGTGCAGGGGGAAGATCTGGTCGAGGCCGACGATGCGCAGGATGCGCAGCATGTTGGCGGGTACGGCGGCCAGGGCGATGTCGGCGTGGGCGGTGTGGGCGTGGTGGCGGGCGGCGATCAGGGCGCTGATGCCGCTGGAGTCGCAGAAGGTGACGCCCTTGAGGTCCAGGACCAGGCGCCGGCCGGCGTCGAGGGCGGTGGCGGTGACGTGGGCGCGCAGGTGGGGGGCGGTGTGGTGGTCGAGCGCACCGGTGATCTCCAGGACGGGACCGGTCGCGGCGTCTCGAGTGGTGATCTTCAGTGGGTTCATCGTGTGCTTCTCGTCGGGGAGTCGGGGGCCGGTACGCCGAGGGCGAGCAGGGCGGTGTCGTCGTCGAGGCCGTCGCCGAAGCCGGCGAGCAGGCCGGTGAGGGCGTGGATCAGGGTGTGCGGGGGCCGGCCGGCGTGGCGGGCGGCGAAGGCGAGCAGGGCCTGGTCGCCGAAGAGGTGGGTGCGGTCGGGGCCGGTGCGGGCCTCGGTGAGGCCGTCGGTGTAGAGCAGGAGGGTGTCGCCGGGGGCCAGGGTGGTGGTGGCGGTGGTGAAGGTGGCCTGGGGCAGCACGCCGACCAGCAGGCCGCCGGGGGTGGGCAGGAAGTGGGCGGTGCCGTCGGCGCGCAGGACCAGGGCCGGGGGGTGTCCGCCGGAGGCGAGGTGGACGGTGCTGCCTCCGGTGGCGGGGTCGGGGTCCAGGGTGCCGAAGACGGTGGTGCAGTAGCGGGGGTCGCCGCCGGCGGTGTAGCGCTCGTGGAGGACTTGGTTGAGGGTGGTCAGGGCGGCGACGGGGTCGGGGTCGTGCAGGGCCGCGGCGCGCAGGGTGTAGCGGGTCAGGGAGGTGACGGCGGCGGCCTGGGGGCCCTTGCCGCACACGTCGCCGAGGAAGAAGGCGAAGCGGGTGCCGTCCAGGGGGAAGACGTCGTAGAAGTCGCCGGTGAGGTGGTCGGGCGAGGCGGTGTGGTAATAGGCGGCCGTCTGGAGGCCGGGGACCTCGGGCAGGGTGTCGGGCAGCAGGGACTGCTGCAGGACGGCCAGGGTCTCCTGGAGCCGGGCGCGGTCGGCCTCGGCCTGGCGGCGGGCGGCTTCGGCCTGGCGGCGGGCGGCTTCGGCCTGGCGGCGGGCGGCTTCGGCGGCCCGGCGGCCGCGCAGGAGCTCTTCTTCGTAGGCGCGGCGGTCGCGGGCGTCGAAGACGGTGGTGCGGATCAGCAGGGGCTCGCCGGTGGAGCCGTGTTTGACCACGGAGGAGACCAGGACCGGTATGCGGCCGCCGTCGGCCCGGGCCAGTTCCAGGGCGATGCCGCTGATCTCGCCCCGCATGCGCAGCAGGGGGGCGAAGTGGGTCTCGTGGTAGAGCTTGCCGCCCGTGGTGAGCAGGTCGGTGAAGCGCATCCGGCCCACCACGGCCTCGCGGGTGAGGCCGAGCCAGCCCAGCAGGGTGGTGTTGATCTTGGCGACGGTGCCGTCCATGAGGGTGGACAGGTAGCCGCAGGGGGCGTTCTCGTAGAGTTCCTCGGCGCTGTCCTCCAGCAGTGCGGCGAAGGCCGCGTCCGGGCTCTGCCCGCCGGCACCGCGGCGGTCGCGGGGATCGCGGGGGTCGTGGGGGTCGGGTTGCCGGTCGGTGCGGTCCATCAGTGCCGGGCCGCCAGGAAGGTCAGGATGGCCTCGTTGGTGGCCGCGGGCGCGGACAGGTGCGGGCAGTGGCCGGTGGCGTCGAGGGTGACCAGCTTCGAGCCGGGTATCGCCCGGTGGACGAAGGCGCCGACCTCGCGGGGGGCGATGGCGTCCTGGGCGCACTCCAGGATCAGGGTGGGCACCGTCACGTTCTTCAGGTCCTCGCGGGAGTCGGACAAGAAGGTGGTGCGGGCGAAGACGCGGGCCATGTCGGGGTCGGTGGCGCAGAAGCTGTTCGTGAGTTCCTCGCCGAGTTCGGGGCGGTCGGGGTTGCCCATGGTCAGAGGGGCCATGGCCGCGGACCAGCCGAGGTAGTTCGCTTCCAGGGAGTGCAGGAGCTCGTCGATGTCCCAGGCGCTGAACCCGCCGCGGTAGCCGTCGTCGTCGAGGTAGCGCGGGGAGGGGGCGACCATCACCAGGGAGCCGATGTGCCGCGGGGCCAGGGCGGCGGCCAGCACCCCGGTCATGGCGCTGACGGAGTGGCCCACGAAGGCCGCCTCGCGCAGGTCCAGGGCCTGGCAGACCTCCACCACGTCCTGGGCGTAGCCGTCCAGGCCGGAGTAGCGGTCCTCGTCGAAGGCGGTCAGGTCCGAGCGGCCCGATCCGACGTAGTCGAACAGCACCACGCGGTGGTCGCGGGCCAGGGCGGGGACGGTCAGACGCCACATGTTCTGGTCGCAGCCGAAGCCGTGGGCCAGGACCACCGCCGGGCCCGCGGGGTTGCCGGTGACGGTGATGTTGTTCCTGCGTACGACGTCCATGTCCGCCAGTGTCTCAAGTGCGCCGGGAGGGGCGGACGGGGCCGGTTCCCGGCGGGGGGGGGGGGGGGGGGGGGGGGGCGGCGGACGCGCTGCCGCGCCGGGAAGCGGATGGCGGCGGCGCGGTGCATGCGCGTAGGCGCCGCCCGCCGCAC
>NZ_BNBT01000267.1:1312-3290 GCF_014656095.1 Streptomyces longispororuber | reverse complement strand
CGGGTGGTTGGTCGTTGTTTGAGAACTGCACAGTGAACGCGAGCATCTGTGGCCAAGTTTTTAAGGGCGCACGGTGGATGCCTTGGCACCAGGAACCGATGAAGGACGTGGGAGGCCACGATAGTCCCCGGGGAGTCGTCAACCAGGCTTTGATCCGGGGGTTTCCGAATGGGGAAACCCGGCAGTCGTCATGGGCTGTCACCCACCGCTGAATATATAGGCGGTGTGGAGGGAACGCGGGGAAGTGAAACATCTCAGTACCCGCAGGAAGAGAAAACAACCGTGATTCCGGGAGTAGTGGCGAGCGAAACTGGATGAGGCCAAACCTCAAGCGTGTGAGACCCGGCAGGGGTTGCGCTTGGGGGGTTGTGGGATCTCTCTTCCACGGTCTGCCGGCCGTGGGACGAGTCAGAAACCGTTGATGTAGGCGAAGGACATGCGAAAGGTCCGGCGTAGAGGGTAAGACCCCCGTAGTCGAAACGTCAGCGGCTCGTTTGAGAGACACCCAAGTAGCACGGGGCCCGAGAAATCCCGTGTGAATCTGGCGGGACCACCCGTTAAGCCTAAATATTCCCTGGTGACCGATAGCGGATAGTACCGTGAGGGAATGGTGAAAAGTACCGCGGGAGCGGAGTGAAATAGTACCTGAAACCGTGTGCCTACAAGCCGTGGGAGCGTCGGACATCAAGCTTGCTTGGTGTCTCGTGACTGCGTGCCTTTTGAAGAATGAGCCTGCGAGTTTGCGGTGTGTTGCGAGGTTAACCCGTGTGGGGAAGCCGTAGCGAAAGCGAGTCCGAATAGGGCGGTTTAGTAGCGCGCTCAAGACCCGAAGCGGAGTGATCTAGCCATGGGCAGGCTGAAGCGGAGGTAAGACTTCGTGGAGGGCCGAACCCACCAGGGTTGAAAACCTGGGGGATGACCTGTGGTTAGGGGTGAAAGGCCAATCAAACTCCGTGATAGCTGGTTCTCCCCGAAATGCATTTAGGTGCAGCGTCGTGTGTTTCTTGCCGGAGGTAGAGCACTGGATAGGCGATGGGCCCTACCGGGTTACTGACCTTAGCCAAACTCCGAATGCCGGTAAGTGAGAGCGCGGCAGTGAGACTGTGGGGGATAAGCTCCATGGTCGAGAGGGAAACAGCCCAGAGCATCGACTAAGGCCCCTAAGCGTACGCTAAGTGGGAAAGGATGTGGAGTCGCAGAGACAACCAGGAGGTTGGCTTAGAAGCAGCCACCCTTGAAAGAGTGCGTAATAGCTCACTGGTCTAGTGATTCCGCGCCGACAATGTAGCGGGGCTCAAGCGTACCGCCGAAGTCGTGTCATTGCAGCATATACGCCCAACGGCGGCTGTGATGGGTAGGGGAGCGTCGTGTGCCGGGTGAAGCCGCGCCGGAAGGCAGTGGTGGACGGTTCACGAGTGAGAATGCAGGCATGAGTAGCGATACATACGTGAGAAACGTGTGCGCCGATTGACTAAGGGTTCCTGGGTCAAGCTGATCTGCCCAGGGTAAGTCGGGACCTAAGGCGAGGCCGACAGGCGTAGTCGATGGATAACCGGTTGATATTCCGGTACCCGCTGTGAAGCGTCAAACATCGAATCCAGTGATGCTAAGGCCGTGAAGCCGCCCTGGAGCCTTCGGGCAAAGGGGAGTGGTGGAGCCGCTGGCCCAAGCTGGTAGTAGGTGAGTGATGGGGTGACGCAGGAAGGTAGTCCAGCCCGGGCGGTGGTTGTCCCGGGGTAAGGGTGTAGCCCGTCATCCAGGTAAATCCGGATGGCACGTGGGTGAGACCTGATGCCGAGCCGATTGTGGTGAAGTGGATGATCCTATGCTGTCGAGAAAAGCCTCTAGCGAGTTTCATGGCGGCCCGTACCCTAAACCGACTCAGGTGGTCAGGTAGAGAATACCGAGGCGTTCGGGTGAACTATGGTTAAGGAACTCGGCAAAATGCCCCCGTAACTTCGGGAGAAGGGGGGCCACA
>NZ_BNBT01000267.1:0-1215 GCF_014656095.1 Streptomyces longispororuber | reverse complement strand
CAGAGCTGGGGGTGGCCGCAGAGACCAGCGAGAAGCGACTGTTTACTAAAAACACAGGTCCGTGCGAAGCCGTAAGGCGATGTATACGGACTGACGCCTGCCCGGTGCTGGAACGTTAAGGGGACCGGTTAGTGCGCTTTCGGGCGTGCGAAGCTGAGAACTTAAGCGCCAGTAAACGGCGGTGGTAACTATAACCATCCTAAGGTAGCGAAATTCCTTGTCGGGTAAGTTCCGACCTGCACGAATGGCGTAACGACTTCTCGACTGTCTCAACCATAGGCCCGGTGAAATTGCACTACGAGTAAAGATGCTCGTTTCGCGCAGCAGGACGGAAAGACCCCGGGACCTTTACTACAGTTTGATATTGGTGTTCGGTTCGGCTTGTGTAGGATAGGTGGGAGACTGTGAAGCATGCACGCCAGTGTGTGTGGAGTCGTCGTTGAAATACCACTCTGGTCGTGCTGGATGTCTAACCTGGGTCCGTGATCCGGATCAGGGACAGTGTCTGATGGGTAGTTTAACTGGGGCGGTTGCCTCCCAAAGGGTAACGGAGGCGCCCAAAGGTTCCCTCAGCCTGGTTGGTAATCAGGTGTTGAGTGTAAGTGCACAAGGGAGCTTGACTGTGAGACTGACGGGTCGAGCAGGGACGAAAGTCGGGACTAGTGATCCGGCGGTGGCTTGTGGAAGCGCCGTCGCTCAACGGATAAAAGGTACCCCGGGGATAACAGGCTGATCTTCCCCAAGAGTCCATATCGACGGGATGGTTTGGCACCTCGATGTCGGCTCGTCGCATCCTGGGGCTGGAGTCGGTCCCAAGGGTTGGGCTGTTCGCCCATTAAAGCGGTACGCGAGCTGGGTTTAGAACGTCGTGAGACAGTTCGGTCCCTATCCGCTGTGCGCGTAGGAGTCTTGAGAAGGGCTGTCCCTAGTACGAGAGGACCGGGACGGACGAACCTCTGGTGTGCCAGTTGTTCTGCCAAGGGCATGGCTGGTTGGCTACGTTCGGGAGGGATAACCGCTGAAAGCATCTAAGCGGGAAGCCTGCTTCGAGATGAGGACTCCCACCCACTTGATGGGGTAAGGCTCCCAGTAGACGACTGGGTTGATAGGCCAGATATGGAAGCCTGGTAACGGGTGGAGTTGACTGGTACTAATAGGCCGAGGGCTTGTCCTCAGTTGCTCGCGTTCACTGTGTTGGTTCTGAAACCACGAACA
>NZ_BNBT01000266.1 GCF_014656095.1 Streptomyces longispororuber | reverse complement strand
GTCCACTGCGCCAGCTCACGTCGGTGGACGGGAGCCGCGCCCGCTGCCTCCCGGGCAACCGTGAGCGCGTCACTGACGCGCTCGATTGCTTCGCCGTGCACCGGTCCCGGCAGACTCCACAGGCGCTGCGCCTGGCCGATGAGTGCCTGCGCCGTGGAAATCTGCCGGGCCGGTGTCAGAGTGCCGGTGTCATAGAAGCAGCCCTCCATGGGACGGTCGCCCGCAAAGTTGCGCCAGAACAGGGACACGCTGTTGTCGGGGAACGAAGCCGCCGTGAAATTGCAGCTCTGGTCACGTGTCGCCCGCGTCGGACCAAGTGCTTACACAGCGGACCAACTGCTCTGCGGTGTGTCGCGGTGGATGGTACGGATCCGGTAGTCCGGCCCCCGCCAGAAGACACGGAGCTGTTGTTGTCCAGACGCCACGGCAACGATGGCACCGCGGAAGAAGACACCGCGCCGTGACCTCAGGATCAACACGCCGACTTGCCAGGGAAGCAGAGCCATTGAAGTTCGGTGTCGATCCGTGCCGGTATGGAGCGCACGGCGACCAAGCCAGGGTCCCGTGGCGGGACGCAGTACGGCCGGGGACGCAGTATGTAGCTGTCGGTGCGGAGCGGTCAGTAGGGAGACGTCGAGTTCTGCTGCGCCCAGGTCTTCTCGGCCTCGGAACCTTCCGGGGGCGGCACGATTCCGTTGATCATCCACAGGTCCCTGCTGGTCTCGTCGGCGTGGAACTCCCAGTGCAGGTCCGCGTGCCGCTCGAGGTGGGGCCGCAGTATCTCGTTGATCCACCGGGCGGTCCGGCGGCGGGTCTCCTGGTCGGGGTTGCGCCGGGCGATGTGGTCGATGGTGATGCGTATCCCGGCCGGGGCGGGCCGTCCGCCGACGTAGAAGTCCTCGGGCCGGGTTTCGTGGAACAGGGTGACCACGTAGAACCGGGGCAGTCCGACCTTCTCGTAGTGGTCGGTGATGCGGGCGGCGAGCCGGCTCTTGTCGTCGCGGGTGAGGATTCCAGGGGTGTGGTGAACGGTCCACAGCGGCATGGCGGTTTCGTGCTCCTCGGTCTGGCGGGAAGGGATGTCGGCCCGCGGGTATCAGCAGGCATCAGGGGAGGTCGGCTCGCGGGCGACACAGAAAGCCGACTCGCGGGCAACGGGGGAAGGTCAGTTCACTGCCGAGAGGGGTCAGCCCGCGGCCGAGAACGTCAGGTGTTCCACGGGGCCGCAGAGCGCCGCCTTGACGGTGGCGGAGACGTCGTCGGCGAGCACTTCCGTGGCGCCGGCCTCCAGGCCGTCGAGGATCCGCGCGGCGACCTCGGCGGGCGTGCTCTTCGGCCGTTCGACGGCGGAGACCATGTCGGTGTCGATGAACCCGGCGTGCACGCCGACGACGTGGGTGCGCTGGGGTGCCAGTTCCAGCCGCAGGGAGTTCGTCACCGACCACGCCGCGGCTTTCGAGGCCCCGTAGGCGCCGCTGCCGGCCAGCCAGGACAGTACGGAGTGCATGTTCACCAGTGCGCCCCCGCCGTTGGCGGCCAGGACCGGCGCGAACGCCCGCGCCACCCGCAGTGGTCCGAAGACGTTGACGTCGAACGTCTCGACGGCGTTCGCGACGTCCCCGGTCAGCAGGGCGGACGGCAACAGGACACCGGCGTTGTTGAACACGAGCTCCGCGTCGGCGGCGACCTCCGCCAGAGCGGCGACCGACTCCGCCGAGCGGACCTCGAGCTCGGCGGTGACCACCTCCCGGCGGCCGTCGGCGTACGCCGCACGCGCGGTGGAGTACACCTTGCGGGCGCCGCGCGCCAGCAGTTCGTCCACGAGTGCCGCGCCGAGCCCGCGCCTCCCACCGGTCACCACGGCCACCCTGCCCGCTACCGAAGCCATTGCCCGCCTCCATCTGAGTAACGTCGTCGTTAGTGAGACGGAACCACGAGACCACTGAGTAACGCAAGCGTTAGTTACACTGTCGTCATGGCGATGGAGTTCGAGGAGCGGCTGCGCGACCGGGACGCCTGGTCGATCGGCGACGGGTGCTCGGCGGAGCGCGTGCTGAACCTGCTGAGCACCAAGACGGTGTTCCTGATCGTCCGCGAATGCTTCTACGGCACCACGCGGTTCGAGGACTTCGTGACCCGGATCGGCACCTCCGCGCCCGCGGTGTCACGGGCCCTCAAACAACTGGAGTCCGCCCACGTCGTCGCGCGTGCCCCCTACCAGGAACCGGGTCGGCGGGCCCGCGAGGAGTACCGGCTGACCGCCGCCGGCGAGGACCTGCTGCCGGTCTTCCTGTCACTGATGCAGTGGGGCGACAAGTACCTGCAGGGGGGCCGCCCGCCGCTGTCGTTCGTCGAGACCGCGACCGGGCGCGCCGTACGGGTCCGCGTGACCGCCGACCCGGCGCCGGAGACGCCGTCCACGGACATGGAGATCCGGCTCAACCCCGCCTGGCGGCACGACTGAGAGCGGGCCGCGCCGCAGGTCCGGGCGCCTCGCGCGGCGCGTGGTGCCATGGTTCGGGCGTGAACTTCCTGGCTGAACGGCGGCTTCTCGAAGAGAACAGTGCTGGTGTCGCGGTAGTACGCCGTTACGGTCAGGGCGAGCGTCATGGTGCCCGTCTTGGGACACCGTCGACCACTACTTCGACTGTCGGGAGAAGGAGGGCATCTTCGAGATCGGCGGCACCCTGGCCATCCTCACGCTGCTCGTCCTCGGCAGCACCGGCAAGACCAAGCCTGCCGCCGCCACCGAGACCACCTGAGCGGCAGACCCCCTGACCGCCTGCCTCGATGTCACAACCCCACACGCCAGGCGGGCGCCCCGGGCATGGCGCAGACCCGCGCCACGCCCGCAGTAACGTGAAGTCAGTAGGCGTGGCGCGCCCACCGACACCGGGCCCGCATTCGTCTGCGGACACAAGGGCATCAATACGACAATGGGCTGCAAAGCGGTCTACCCGGGGGGTATTAACGGCCACCGGGCCTTCATTACCCGCCGTCGAGCTCTTCGTCCCGCCGAAGAGTACAGAGTGCCGACCGACGAAGAATGGGAGGATTTCCTCGGCCACTTCGAGCGACGGAAGGTCGCCCTGGGAACCTGCGGAAGAGCCTTTATCCGCCATCCTCATATGGCCCCGACGCTGACCAAAGAGACAGAACCTAGCCGTCGCCCCCCTCGTCGTCCGCCGGCCCCTCGTCCCGGTCGCCCGCGGAGGCGCGCCGTCCGCTGGTGAAGGCGAGGACGCTTCCGGCGACGGCGATCACGGCGATGGCCAGAGCGATGCTGATGCCGCCCTCCGTGTCCCAGTACACGTCCTCCAGGCTGATCAGCAGCGCCGCCTCGTCGACGACGAGGGCCAGGCCCACCCCGTAGGCCAGCCCCATCCAGGCGCGCGCCCGCGCCGACCGGTCGGTGAGGCCGGCCGCGCCCACCAGCGTGAGGAGCAGGATGCCCCAGACGTAGTGGTGGATGTGGACACCGCCGGCCTGCATGTCGCCGACCCCGGCCACGTCGATGTGGATGAGCCAGGTCAGCAGGCGCATCCCGCCGAAGGTGAGGGCGAAGCCCCACCAGGCGAGGATGAAGCCCCGCCGCTTGGGGGAGATGCCGGGCAGCAGCCGCAGCCAGGGGGAGGGGTGCTTCGTGTGCCCGGACGCTGTGTCGGGGGATGCCTTCGAGGACGTCATCGGGCCTCTCCCATCTCTTCCGCCTCTCCCGTCGAGCCGGCCTTCCCCGGCTGCGCGGCCTTCCCCGGCTCTCCGGCCTTCCCCGGCTCCATGGCCCTCTCCGGTTCTTCGGCCTCTTCCGCCATGAACGTCCCGATCAGAGCGGCCAAGGCGTCCGGCGCGCTGTAATGCGCCGCGTGGGCCGCGCCGGGGATGGCCGCCGTGTGTCCGTCGGCGACCAGGTCCGCCACGCGCCGCGTCCAGGTGCCGGAGGCGATGGTGTCACCCGCTCCTCGTACGACGAGTGTGGGCGCGCGGACCTGCGACAGGTTCACCTCGAACGATCCGGCCGCGTCCCGCAGTGCCCGGCGGAAGGACGCGGCGCAGCGCAGCGGGCCGGTCACCAGGTAGTCGAACGCGGCCAGGCCGAGCAGGCTGAGGGGCTCCCTGGGCGCGTCCGCGACGAGGCGTCCGCACTGGCGCCAGGCGGCGGCGCCCGGCTGGAGCGCGGGCCCGACGAGGACCAGCCGGCTCACCAGGTCGGGGTGGCGCGCGGCCAGGGCGGCGACCACCTGGCAGCCGACCGAGTTGGCCACCAGCACGCTCGGGCCCGGGAGCGTACGCCGCTGGAGGCCGGCCAGGGCGTCGGCGAGCTGCCCGATGTCGAGGGCGCGGCGCACGGCGGCCCGCGAGCGCCCGTTGCCCGGCAGGTCCGGCACCACCACGCTGTGCCCGCGCGCGGCCAGCCGGCGCGCGAGCGGCACGAAGTAGCGTCCCGAGAGCCCGAGGCCGTGGACGAGGACCATGGCCGGGCGTTCCTGACGCGGTGCGGGCCCGTATCCGCGAGCGAAGAAACCGAGGTCAATCATGTGATCCACCTGTCCACCTTCACCTCTCGCACACATCCCGTCCATCGCGGCCGTAACATCGCCCGCCCGGCGGGCGTGTACCAGGCAGAGACAACGACCGGGCGACGGAACGGGGGACGATGGGGCACCGCGGAGAGACATCAGATGCCGCGCGGCGGGCGGAGGAGTTCGACGTGTTCTACGCCGCGACGGCCAAGCGCGTCGTCGCCGCCGTGTACGCGATGACCGGCGACCTCGCGGAGGCGGAGGACGCCGTCCAGGAGGCGTACGTACGGGCATGGCAGCGCTGGAGCCGGCTCACGGGCGACGGCGAGGATCCGCTGCCCTGGGTGCGGACCGTGGCCGCCCGCCTCGCCATCAGCACCTGGCGGCGGACGCGCAACCGGGTGCGCGCCCAGTTCCGCCACGGCCCGCAGGCGGACCAGCCGGCGCTGTCACCGGACCGGGTCGCGCTGGTGGCGGCGCTGCGTGAACTGCCGCCCCAACAGCGGCAGGTGGTGGTGCTGCACCACCTCCTCGACCTGCCGGTGGAGCAGGTCGCCCGGGAGACGGGCGCCTCGAACGGCGCGGTGCGCACCCGGCTGAGCCGGGCGCGCAAGGTGCTCGGCGCCCGCCTGAACGACGACGAGGACACCGGCGCGGGCCGCTCCCTGCCCGCCACCGAGGAGGTAACGAGCCATGGCTGACACGAAGGTCGACGAACTCCTCCAGGACGTGCCCGTACGGCTGCCGAGCGCGGCCCAGGTGCGCGCGCGGGGCGCGCGGCGCCGGGCCCGACGCCGCGCCGCGGGC
>NZ_BNBT01000265.1 GCF_014656095.1 Streptomyces longispororuber | reverse complement strand
GTGCGGGGCCGCGAGGAGGTTCGCGGCCCCGCACGGCGGGCCGGGCGACGGATTCCGTGGCCGCTTCACGTCATCGACACGACGACCTTCCGGGTACCCGTGAAGGCCTGCCTGCCGTGCAGGACGGACATGTTGTCGACGACGAGGACGTCGCCCTCCTGCCACGGCTCGGCGTGGCGGTGGGCGCGGTGGGCGGCCCGTACCTCGGCGAGGTCGTCGTCGGTGAGGGGCTGCCCGTCGGCGTACGTCACCCAGTGGGGCAGGTCGTCGTGGCTGTCGACGAGGGAGAGCAGGGTCTCGGCGTCGTCGGCGGGCAGGTTGGAGGGGTGCCACTGGTCGGCCTGGTTGAACCAGGTGTCGCGGCCGGTGCGCGGGTTCTCGCGGATCCCGGGGCGGTGCTGGCGGACGCGCAGGCCGCCGTCGCCGGTCCACTCGTGGTCGGCTTCGGAGGCGGTGAGGAACTCCTCGACCACGTGCTTGTCGTCGGTCTCGAAGGTGGCCTGCCAGGACTTGCCGAGGCCGAAGCCGCCGTGCAGGTGCTGGTGGTAGACGACGCCGGCGGCGAAGCGGTCGCGGACGCGCGGTGACAGGGCGGCGAGCAGGGCCTCGCCGTCGCACACGGGGGTGGCGCCGCCGGTGTCGGGGGCGTCGAGGCAGCAGAAGTAGAGGCGGGTGGGCCAGCGGTGGGCGTAGCTCATCTCGTTGTGGAGGGAGATGTCGTAGCGGGCCGGGTACTCGGTGGAGGTGAAGACGCCGTCGGAGACGGTGGCGCGCGGGGTGTTGCCGCCGCGGTAGCTGTCGATGAGGGAGGCGCCGAAGCGGGCGACGGCGCCGTGGAAGGCGTCGGCGCTCTCGATGCCGAGGCCGCGGACGAGGACGGCGCCGCAGGCGTCGACGAGGTCGTCGGCGCGGGCGCGGACGGCGTCGAAGGGGGCGCCGTCGGTGTGCAGGACGGCGAGGGTGGTGCCGCCGGTGGTACGGCGTTCGTCACGCATGGCGGGATGCCTCCTCAGGGGCCTCGGGGGCCTCGGGGGCCTTGGGGGCCGGTTCGGCCGTGAGGGCGACGGGCAGGCCGCTGTAGCCGTGGACGAAGTTGGAGTACAGGCGCTGGGCGGGGCCGCGCAGCGCGACGGTGGCGACCTGGTCGCGCAGGGCCTCGACCATGGCGCTGACGTGGACGCGGCCGAGGAACGCGCCGAGGCAGAAGTGCGGCCCGTGGCCGAACACGACGTGTTTGTTGGGGCTGCGGCCCACGTCGAAGGCGTGCGGGTCGGTGAAGACGGCTTCGTCGAAGTTGGCGGAGGTGTTCCACAGGGTGACGACGTCGCCCGCCTTGATGACCTGGTCGCGCAGGGGTACGTCGGTCAGGGCGCGGCGGCCGAAGTGCATGGCGGGGGTGGTCCAGCGCAGGATCTCCTCGGTGGCGCTGTCGACGGTGACCTCGCCGGCCTTGAGGCGCCGCCACTGCTCGGGGTTCTCGGCTAGGGCGATGAGGCCGCCGACGAGGGACATGCGGGTGGACTCGTCGCCGCCGAGGATGAGGCTGTAGCAGTTGAGGACGATCTCGTCCTCGGTGAGGGGGGCACCGTCGACGGTGGCGGTGGCCAGGACGCTGATGACGTCGTCGCCGGGGTTCTCGCGGCGCTGTGCGGCGAGTCCGCCGAGGTACATGAGGATCTCGTTGCGGGCCAGGAGCGATTCGAGCTCGCTGTCGTCGCTGTCGTGGCGGGACAGGGTGCGGGTGTTCCACTCGACGAGCTGGGGGCGGTCGGCCTCGGGGATGGCCATGAGGTCGCCCATGGTGTGGATGGGGACGTGGTCGGCGACGTCGGCGGCGAAGTCGACGTCGCCCGCGCGCAGGGCGCGGGCGACGAGGTCGCGGGTGTGGCGGTGGACGCCGTCGACGACGGGTTGCAGGACGCGGGGCGCGAACGACTTGAGCATGAGGTTGCGGATCGCGCGGTGGCGGGGGCCGTCGGTGACGGCGAGCATCTTGCCCGCGGCGGAGTCGCCGCCCTGGAGGAGGGTGGCGAGGACGTTGCCCTTCTCGGAGGTGAACCGCTTGTTGTCGCGGTAGACGGCGACGGCGTCCTCGTAGCGGGAGACGACCCAGAAGCCGGGGGTGCCGCCGGTGGGCGGGTGCCAGTGGACGGGGCTCTGCTCACGGAAGGCGCGCCACAGGGCGTGGGGGTCCACGTCGTGGAAGGTGCGGGGGTCGGTGAGGTCGACGGTGCGCGGGTCGGGCGGCGCCGTCAGGGCTTCGGTGGTCATGAGGTGGTTTCCTTTCGGGCGCCCGCCGTGCGGGGCCGGTGCGGGGCCCGCCGTGCGGGGCCGGTGCGGGCCGGTGGCCGGTGCGGGCCGGTCGTGGCCGGTGCGGGCCAGGGGCCGGTGCGGGCCGGTGGCCGGTGCGGGGGCCGCGCGGTGCGGTGGCCCCCGGCCCGCGGGTCTGCCGTACGGGGCCGGGGCTGGTCAGGAGCCCGCCGTGCGGAACCGGCGCAGGCTCACCGCGGTGCAGGTGGCGAGGAGGACGCCCAGGGTCACGGCGACGACGGCCAGGGGGTGTTGTCCGGGGAAGCCGCCGCCGGTGGTGGCGGGGTTGCCCCACAGGTCGCGGCAGGAGGCGATGACGGCGCTGACGGGGTTCCACTCGGCGACGGGCCGGATGGCGGCGGGCATGGACTGCGGCGCGAGGAACGCGCTGGACAGGAACGGCAGCACGATGACGATGAACGGGGCGACGACGCTGATGGTCTCCACGCTGCGCAGGGTCATGGCGAGCAGGACGCCCAGCCACAGCATCGCGTACAGGAACAGGGCGACGAGGCCGAACCCGGCGAGGGTGGGCCAGAGGCCGGTGTGCGAGCGCCAGCCGAGGGCGAGGCCCGCGCCGGCGGTGACGGCGAGGGCGACGAGGCCGACGAGGAGGTCGGCGACGGTGTAGCCGACCGGTACGGCGGATCTGGAGATGGGCAGGGAGCGGAACCGGTCGACGAGGCCGCCCTGGAGGTCCATGGCGATCGACACGGCGGTCGGTCCGACGCAGGCGAGGCCGACCTGGACGGCGCCGCCCGCGAACACGTACTCGGTGTACTCGCCGCCCGCGGGCAGGGTGATGGCGTCGCGGAACAGGAAGCCGAGCAGCACCAGGGAGACCAGCGGGTTGAGGACGATGCCGATCGCGCGGCCCGGTGCCCGGCCCAGGCGGCGCAGGCGGCGCCCGGCGACGGCGAGGACCTCGGTGAGGACCGTGCGGGCGGTGCCGGCCGGTCCCGGGGTGCCGGGGGCGGGGGCCCCGGCACGTCCGGGGCTCCCCGGGCTCCCGGGACCGGTGCGGTCGGTCTCGGCGTAGGTGGCGGTCATGACGTGGGCCGCCCGTCGCGGGTGGCGTACCGGGCGTCGTGGCGGGCGTCGTGGCGGTCGAGTTCGGCCGCGACGAGCGGGCCGATCTCGGCGAGCGGGCCCGGGTCGAGCATGTCGTCGTGGGCGCAGGCGACGCGGTGCACCGTGATCTCGCCGGTGCGGTACGGCTCCCAGAGGCGTTCCTTGTCGGTGACGTCGCCCCAGGGGGAGTGTTCGGCGAGGAAGAGCTGCATCCGGCCGTCGAAGCCGCCCGGTGTGTAGTCGGGGATGATCGCCTGGTGGCGGGCCATGAGCTGGAGCATGCGGCCCATGCGGTCCTCGCCGAGCCGGGCGAGGGGGTTGCCGTCGCGCCGGAGGGCGTCGATGACGTCGCCGGGGGTGAGGTCGCGGTCGCCGAGGGCGGCCGGGTCGTGTCCGATGCCTTCCAGGAACCAGGCGAGCATGTTCTGTTCGCCGCCGCGGGTGTCGGCGACGCCGACGCGGGGGTACGCGTCGAGGTTGGCCACGAGGCCCACCTCGTCGCCCGCGGCGCGGAGCTGGGAGGCGATCTCGTACGCGATGAGTCCGCCGAAGGACCAGCCGAACAGGTGGTAGGGGCCGTGGGGGCGGACGCCCTTGATGAGCTGGACGTAGGTGGCGCCGATGTCCTCGATGCTCGTCGGCAGCTCCGCGCCCGCGACGACGGCGGGGGCCTGGATGCCGTAGACGGGGTGGTCGGGGCCGATGTACCGGGTGAGGGGCAGGTACGACAGGGCGAGGCCGACGCCGCTGTGCAGGCAGAACACGGGGGGCCTGGAGCCGGAGGTGCGCAGCGGCAGGACGGTCGCGAAGGGGTCGGTGTCCGAGGTGTCCGAAGTGTCGGAAGCAGCGGAGGTGTCGGTGGGGCCAGAGTCGTCCGTGGTGGGGGCGTTCGCACGCCGGGCGTCCAGGTGGTCGATGGCCTCGGCGACGATGCGCGTACGACCGTGCGGGGCCGCCGGGGTACGCCGCGGCTCCGGGCCCGGCTCCGGCTCCGGCCCCGGCTCCGGCTCCGGCTCCGGCTCCGGCTTGAGGGTGGCGGCCAGGGCCCGCACCGTCTGGTGGGCGAAGACGTCCGCGATGCTGAGGTCGAGCCCGGCCTTGCGGGCCTGGCTGACGAGCCGCAGCGACTTCATGCTGTCCATGCCGGACGGCGCCTCGAAGAAGTTGTCCTCGGGGTCGAAGGCGTCCACGCCGAGGAGCTGGGCGACGATGCCGCACAGGGTCCGCTCGGCCGGGTCGGGGGCGGCGGGGGCCGCCGGGGCGGGCGTCTCGGGTGCCTCGGCCGGTGCGGCCTCGGCGCGGGGCGCGTCCGCGTCCCGGAGGATGCCGTCGGCGTCGCGCCGGCCGCGCCGCCCGGTGCGGTACATCCGCTCCCCCGCGGGGCCGAACGGGTCGGCGACGAAGCGCTCGGCGCTCGCGCCGGGCCGCGCCGCGAAGCCGCGGGCGACCGCGGCCCCGGCGACGTACAGCTCGCCGGTGCCGCCCGGGGGCACGGGGTGCAGCCAGTCGTCGAGGACGTGGTGGCGGGTGTTCCAGGCGGTGGCGTCCGGCCGGTAGGCCTCCGGGGGCAGGAACAGGGCGGCAGCGTCGGTGTCCGGCGCGGCCGTGGCCCCGCTCAGCTCCGCGAGGGTTTGGGCCGTGTGGTTGGCCGCGGCCGCGTGCGGGACGACGACCGCGCCGGGACGCCCGGCGACGTCGTCGGTGCGGATCAGGTACGCGGCGTGCGCGCCGCGCAGGGGTGCGGTCCGGTCGGCGTCCGTGAGGGGGTCCGCCGGGTGGGCGGCCACGTCCGGGGCGTCCCACACCAGCGTCTCCACACCGGTGGCACGGAGCCGTCCCGCGAGTCCGGCGGTGGTCAGCACGCACAGCGGGCGCGCCGCGGCGAACAGCGCCTTGACGCGGGCCGTGGGCTCGTCGGCGGCGACGGGCAGGCAGGCCGCGCCCGCCCTGAGCACGGCGAGGGCGGCGACGACGCGGGCGGCGGGCCG
>NZ_BNBT01000264.1 GCF_014656095.1 Streptomyces longispororuber | reverse complement strand
CGCACCGACCACCAGGTCAAGATCCGCGGCTACCGCATCGAGACCGGCGACATCGAGACCACCCTCCTCACCCACCCGGGGGTGACCGACGCCCGCGTCGTCGCCCACGAGGACGCGGACGGCGGCAAGCGCCTGGTGGCCTACGTGGTGACCGGCGACGGCACGGGCACGGCGGAGCTGCTCGCCGAGGAGCTGGAGCGGCACTGCGCCGCCGGGCTCCCGGCGTACATGGTGCCGTCCGCGTACGTCGCGCTCGCGGCGATCCCGCTCAACGCCAACGGCAAGCTGGACCGCGCCGCCCTGCCCGCACCGGACGGCGCGGGCGCGGCCGGGCCCGGCTACACCGCCCCGGTCACCGAGGCCGAGACGGACGTCGTCGAGGTCTGGCAGCGGGCCCTTGCCGCCGAGCGCGTGGGCACGGGCGACCGGTTCTTCGACCGGGGCGGCGACTCCATCCGGGCCGTCGCCGTCGTGGGCGGCCTGCGCGGGCGCGGCTACGACGTGTCCGTGCGCGACGTCTTCGAGCAGCGCACCCCGGCCGCGCTGGCCGCGCTCGTCGAGGGCAGGCGCCGCCTCGCCGACGGCGCCGCCGCGGCCACCGCGCCGTACGCCCTGATCGGCGCCGCGGACCGGGCGCTGCTGCCCGCCGACGCCGTCGACGCCTACCCGCTGGGCCAGGTCCAGCTCGGCATGGTCGCCGAGCTGCTCGGCAGCGCGGACGGCGGCAACAGCTACCACACGGTGACGGCCAAGCGGATCAAGGACGACGCGCCGTTCGACGAGGAGGCGCTGCGCGCCGCGGTGCGCGCGGTGACCGCCCGGCACGACGCGCTGCGCACGTCCGTGCACGTCACCGGCTACTCGGTGCCCCTTCAGGTGGTGCACGAGGGCCCGGAGATCCCGGTCGTCGTACGCGACTGCCGCGGTGTCGGCCAGGTGGAGGGCGAACGGCTGCTTCACGCCCACATCGACGCCGAGCGCGCCGACCTGTTCGACCTCAAGACCGCCCCGCTCCTGCGCGTCTCCGTGCACCTGGAGAGCGACGACGCGTGGTGGCTGACCCTCACCACCTCCCACGTCGTCACCGACGGCTGGAGCAAGCACACCCTGGAGATGGAACTCGTGAACTCCTACCGGGAGATCCGGGACACCGGCGCGCCCACGCCGTACCAGGCGCCGCCCGTGCGCTACGCGGACGCCGTCGCCGGCGAGCTGGAGTCGCTGGGCGGCACCGCCGACGCCGCGTACTGGCGGCGCGTCGTCTCGGAGTACGCGAAGATGCTGCCGCCCGCCGCCTGGGCGGGCGCGCCCGGCGCCGCGCCGGAGCGGTACGGCGTCGACGTGCCGGTCGCCGACCTGGCGCAGGCGCTGCGGGCGCGGGCCGCCGAGGCCGACGTCCCGTTCAAGACGCTGATGCTCGCGGCGCACCTGAAGGTCCTGAGCCAGCTCACCGACGAGCCCGCGTTCCACACCGGCGTCGTCTTCCACACCCGGCCGGAGGCCACCGGCGCCGAGGGCGTGGTGGGCATGCACCTCAACACGCTGCCGTTCCCGTACGAGCGCGGCGCGCGGACGTGGCGCGAGCTGCTCGCCCGGGTCTTCGCGCACGAGACCGAGGTGTGGACGCACCGGCGGTACCCGCTGCCGACGATCCAGCGCGCGGCGGGCGGCGAGCGCCTGGTGGACGTGTTCTTCAACTACGTCGACTTCCACCAGACCGACGCCTCGCTGGTCGACACCGGCACGGGGGTGAGCCAGGCCGCCACCGAGTTCGGGCTCACCGTGGACGCCTACGGCGACCGCAAGGTCGGCATCCGCGCCGACTCGGCGACGCTCGCCCGCCCTCACGCCGACCGGCTCGCCGGGATGTACCGGGCGGTCCTGGAGTCCATCGCCGCGGGCCTCGACGGCGACGCCACGGCCGTCCTCCAGGCGGCGCGGACGGAGACGGCGCACGACCGCCCGGCCCCCACGGACACCGCCGCCCGGGGCGCCCTCGCGCACGAGCTGTTCGAGGCCCAGGCCGCCGAGCGGCCCAAGGCCCCGGCCGTGACCGCCGGTGACGTCGAGCTGTCGTACGGCGAGCTGAACGCCCGCGCCAACCGCATCGCGCACCTCCTGCGCGACCGGGGCGCCGGTGCCGAGGACCTGGTGGGCGTGCACCTCCACCGCGGCGCGGACCTGATCCCCGCCATCCTGGGCGTCCTGAAGTCCGGTGCGGGCTACCTGCCCCTGGACCCGGCCAACCCCATGGACCGCCTCGGCTACGTCCTCGCCGACGCCCGGGCGAGGACCGTCCTCACCACCGCCGACCTCGCCGAGAACCTGCGCGCGGTGTACGACGGCCAGGTGCTGGTCCTCGACGCCGCCGACACGGTCGCCGAGCTGGATGCCCAGCCCGTGGAGAACCCGGCCCCCGTCTCCGTCCCGGACAACCTGATCTACACGATCTACACCTCCGGCTCGACCGGTAAGCCCAAGGGCGTGGCGCTCACCCACACCAACGTGGTGCGGCTGATGTCCACCGCCCAGGAGCACTACGCGTTCGACGAGACCGACGTGTGGTCCATGGCGCACTCCTACGCCTTCGACGTCTCCGTCTTCGAGATGTGGGGCGCCCTGGCCCACGGCGGCCGCCTGGTCGTCGTGCCGCAGGACGTGACGCGCTCGCCCGACGAGTTCATCGACCTCCTCGTCGAGCAGGAGGTGTCGGTCCTCAGCCAGACCCCGACCGCCTTCCGGTCGCTGGTGACGGCCGCCGCCGAGAAGGACCCGCGCGTCAAGTACCTCTTCCTGCGCGCGGTGATCTTCGCGGGCGAGAAGCTGGAGATCGCGGAGCTGAAGCCGTGGACCGAGCGCATCGGCCTCAACCGGGTCGCGCTGGTGAACATGTACGGCATCACCGAGACCACCGTGCACACCACCTACCACCGCCTCACCAAGCGGGACTTCGCGCCGGACGCGGGCAACCCGATCGGCGACCCGCTGAGCGACCTCACGGTGCACCTGCTCGACGCCGACGGCCACCCCGTGCCGGACGGCGTGCCGGGCGAGATCCACGTGGCCGGGCCCGGCGTGGCGCGCGGCTACCTCAACCGGCCCGCGCTGACCGCCGAGCGCTTCGTGCCCGACCCGTTCAGCGACGTGCCGGGCGCCCGGATGTACCGCAGCGGCGACCTCGCCCTGCGGCGGGCCGACGGCACGCTCGACTTCCACGGCCGCATCGACGACCAGGTCAAGATCCGCGGCTTCCGCATCGAACTGGGCGAGATCACCGCCGCGCTGTCCGCGCACTCCGCCGTGCGCGAGGCCGTCACCGTCGTGCGCGAGGACACCCCCGGCGACAAGCGTTTGGTCGCCTACGTCGTCCCGGCGCCCGGCAAGGCCCTCGACCCGCGCGGCCTGCGCGAAGGACTCGGCCGGACGCTGCCCGAGTACATGGTCCCCGCCGCCTTCGTCGAGCTGGACGCCATCCCGCTCACCACCAACGGCAAGCTCGACAAGCGCGCCCTGCCCGCACCCGACGGCGGGCAACTGCGCACCGCAGGGGAGTTCACCGCCCCGCGCACCCCGCTGGAGACCCGCCTCGCCGAGATCTGGCAGAACGTCCTCGGCGTCGACCGCGTCGGCGTCCACGACAGCTTCTTCGAACTCGGCGGCGACTCCATCCGCGCGGTGATCCTCACCGGCACGCTGCGGGACGCCGGGTACGACGTCGGCGTCAAGGAGCTGATGGAGCGGCCGACGGTCGCGGAGCTGGGCGAGCTGGCCGCCGAGCGCGGCGCCTGCGCCCAGGCGGCGCCGGTGGCGGTGCGGCCCTTCGCGCTGATCGGCGAGGAGGACCGGGCGCTGCTGCCCGACGGCGTCCAGGACGCCTACCCGCTCACGCAGAACCAGCTCGGCATGCAGATCGAGATGCTGTCCGCGGACGGCAGGCCCGCGTACCACATCGTGACGAGCCTGCGCGTGCGCGACGGGCGGCCCTTCGACGCGGCCGCGTTCCAGCGCGCCGTCGACGCGCTGGTCGCCCGCCACGACGTGCTGCGCACCAGCGTCGACCTGGACCGCTACTCGGTGCCCCTCCAGCTCGTGCACGCCGAGGCGGCGCTGCCCGTACGGGTCACCGACCTGACGCTGACGCCCCTGGAGGAGGCCGAGCACGCCCTGCACGGCTACGCCGATGAGCTGTCGCGGTACGCCCTCGACCAGTACGCGGCGCCGCTCCTGCGGATCGCCGTGCACACGCTGAACGACGGGAGCTGGCAGCTCACCACGGCCAACTCCCACGTGATCCTGGACGGCTGGAGCATCAACGGGCTGCTCGCCGAGGTCATGGAGACGTACCACGCGTACCTCGACGGCACCGAGCCCGCCCGCACGGCCCCGGCGGTGCGGTTCGCCGACACCGTCGCGGCCGAGCTGGCCGCCCTGGACTCGCCGGAGGGCCGCGCGTTCTGGCAGGGCCGGGTCACCGACGCCGAGCGGTTCGGCGTCCCCGCGGCCCTGGCGGACCACGACGGCCGGGACGGCACGGGCATGTACGCGCTCGACGTGGCGTTCGACGACATCGAGCAGGGGCTGCGCGACCTGGCCGCGCGGGCCAGGACGCCGTTCAAGAGCGTGCTGCTCGCCGCGCACCTGAAGGTGCTCGGCTCCCTCACCCACGAGGACCGGTTCCTGTCGGGCCTCACCCACCACGTGCGCCCGGAGGCGGTCGGCGCCGACCAGGTGCGGGGCATGTTCCTCAACGTGCTGCCCGTGCGGTACGAGCGCGGTGCCCGCACCTGGGGAGACCTGGTGACGCGCGTCTTCGCGGAGGAGCGGGCCGTCTGGGCGCACCGGCACTTCCCGATGCCGGCCCTCCAGCGGGAGTTCACCGGCGGTGCCCGGCTCATCGAGGTCTACTTCAGCTACCAGGACTTCGACTCCGAGCACGCCGAGGGCGCGGGGGCGCTGGTGGACGACTCCGCCGCGTTCGGCTCCAGCTCCAACGAGTTCGGCCTCTCCGTCTCGACCGCCCGGGGCCGCCTGAAGCTGCGCTGCGCGCC
Organism: Streptomyces longispororuber; assembly: GCF_014656095.1. GTDB lineage: Bacteria > Actinomycetota > Actinomycetes > Streptomycetales > Streptomycetaceae > Streptomyces > Streptomyces longispororuber. Next base: position 684 of record NZ_BNBT01000264.1, on the reverse strand, counting down.
GCGCACGGTGTCCCGGGCCCACGCGGAACGGCTGGCGGGGATGTACCGCCGGGTCCTGGAGGCCATGGCCGGTGAGGGTGTCGACGGTTCCGCCGACCTGGTACCGCTGCCCGCGGGCGAGGCCGAGCGGCTTGCTCACTGGGGCACTGGCACCCCCTCCGCTGGTGGGGAGCTGCCCGCCCCGGCGCTGATCGCCCAGCAGGCCGCCCGCACCCCGCAGGCGATTGCCGTCACCGGTGAGGGCTTCCAGCTCACCTACGCCGAACTGGACACCCGCGCCAACCGGATAGCCCACCACCTGACCGCCCAGGGCGTCACCACCGGCTCCCTCGTCGGTGTCCTGCTCGACCGCGGCCCCGACCTGCACGCCACCCTGCTCGGCGTGTGGAAGACGGGCGCCGCCTACATCCCCATCGACCCGGACTTCCCCGCCGCCCGCATCCACGCGATGCTCAGCGACGCCGAAGCCACGGCCGCCCTCACCGTCACCGAGTACGCCGACCGCATCCCCGCCGGAGTGCGTGTCATCGACCTCACCGTGGAGGCCGCGCGGATCACCGAGCAGCCGTCGCAGGCACCCGGCAGCACGCCGGACCCCGACGACCTGGCGTACGTCATCTACACCTCCGGCTCGACCGGCAAGCCCAAGGGCGTCGCCGTCACCCACCGGGGCCTGGCCAACCA
>NZ_BNBT01000263.1 GCF_014656095.1 Streptomyces longispororuber | reverse complement strand
GTCCCGGCCGCCTTCGTCGAGCTGGACGCCATCCCGCTCACCACCAACGGCAAGCTCGACAAGCGCGCCCTGCCCGCGCCCAGCACCGAGCTGGTCGACAAGGACCGGTACGTCGCCCCGCGCACGCCCGCCGAGGAGCGCATGGCCGTCGTGTGGGCGGAGGCCCTCGGTGTGGAGCGCGTCGGCGTGGAGGACGACTTCTTCCAGCTCGGCGGCGACTCCATCCGGGCCGTGGGCCTGGTGGGCACGTTGCGCTCGGCCGGGTTCGAGGTCGGCGTCCGCGACGTCTTCGAGCACACCACGATCGCCACGCTCTGCGCGTCGGCGACCGGGCGCCCCGTACCGTCGGGGCCGGTCGCGGCCGTCGAGCCGTTCGCGCTGATCAGCGAGGCCGACCGGGCGCTGCTGCCCGCCGGGCTCGACGACGCCTACCCGCTCACCCAGGTGCAGACCGGCATGCTGGTCGAGACCCTGGCCTCGGGCGAGCGCGGCAACTACCACGACTTCATCTCGTTCCTCGTCCGCGACGACGGGCCCTTCGACATCGCGGTGTTCCGTGAGGCCGTGCGCGTCGTGGGCGCGCGCCACGACATCCTGCGCACGTCGGCCGACCTGACCGGCTTCAGCGTGCCGATGCAGCTCGTGCACCACGAGGTCGCCGTCCCCGTCGACTGGGCGGACCTGCGCGGCCTGGACCGCGCCGCCCAGCAGGCGGAGCTGGTGGCCTTCGCGGCGGCCGAGCGGGCCAACCCGTTCGACCTGTCCGAGCGCAAGCCGCTCCTTCGCATCTTCGTGCACGTGCAGAGCGACGAGACGTGGCGCGTCTCGTACACGAAGAACCACGCCGTCCTGGAGGGCTGGAGCTACCACGAGCTCCTGAAGGAGCTGACCTCCGTCTACCGCGACCTGCGCACGGGCCGCGAGACCGGCTACGAGGCCCCGCCCGTCCGCTTCGCCGACACGGTCGCCGCCGAGCTGGCGGCGCTGGAGTCCGCCGAGGACCGCGCCTTCTGGGAGCGGGTCGTGACGGACAACGCCCGCTTCGAGCTGCCCGCCGGCTGGCACGGCGACCTGGCCGCGCCCGCCGAGCGCGTGGACGCCGGGTTCTCCTACCGGGACCTGGAGTCCGGCCTTCGCCGCCTCGCCGCGGCGGCCGGGGTGCCGGTCAAGGCCGTCCTGCACGGCGCCCACCTGAAGGTGATGAGCCAGATCACCGACGCGGAGAGCTTCTTCACCGGCCTCGTGGGCCACACGCGGCCCGAGGTCGCGGGCTCCGACCGGCTGATGGGCATGTACATCACGACGCTGCCGCACCCGTTCCGGCGGACCGCGGCGACCTGGGGCGAGCTGGTGCGCCAGGTCTTCGACGACGAGGTGGCCGCCTGGCCGCACCGCCACTTCCCGCTGCCCAGCATCCAGCCGGGCGGTCAGCGGCACCTCATCGACGTCTTCTTCACGTACCTCGACTTCCGCGCGCTGATCGAGGACGAGGTCGTCGACGAGGGCAACGGCATCAACCGGACGGAGACCGAGTTCGGCCTCGCCGTCAGCAGCATCGGCGGCATGCTCGGCCTGCGCAGCGACAGCCACGTCCTGTCCCAGGAGAACGCCGACCGGCTCGCGGGCATGTACCGCGCGGTCCTGGAGTCCATGGCCCGCGACGGCGCGTCCGGCAACGCCCGCGCCACCTACCTGCCGGGCGGCGAGCGGGAGGTGCTGCTGCCCGCCGCCGAGCGGACCTCGGACGTGACGGCGCTCGCGCACGAGCTGTTCGAGGCCCGCGCCGCCGAGCAGCCCGGCGCCCCCGCCGTCACCGCGGGCACGGACGTGCTGACGTACGGGGAGCTGAACGCCCGCGCCAACCGCATCGCGCACCTCCTGCGCGACCGGGGCATCGGCGCCGAGGACCTCGTCGGCGTCCACCTCGACCGCGGCGCGGACCTGATCCCCGCGATCCTCGGTGTGCTGAAGTCCGGTGCCGGTTACCTGCCGCTGGATCCGGCCAACCCCATGGACCGCCTCGGCTACGTCCTCGCCGACGCCCGGGCCCGGACCGTCCTGACCACCGCCGACCTCGCCGAGAACCTGCGGGACGTCTACGACGGCCACCTGATCGCCCTCGACACGGCCGAGGCGCTCGCCGAGCTGGACGCCCAGCCCGTGGACAACCCGGCGCCCGTCTCGGGCCCGGACAACCTGATCTACACGATCTACACCTCCGGCTCGACCGGTAAGCCCAAGGGCGTGGCCCTGACGCACACCAACGTCGTGCGCCTGATGTCCACCGCCCAGGACCACTACGCCTTCGGCACCACCGACGTGTGGTCCATGGCCCACTCCTACGCCTTCGACGTCTCCGTCTTCGAGATGTGGGGCGCCCTGGCCTTCGGCGGCCATCTGATCGTGGTCCCCAAGGACGTCACGCGTTCGCCGGACGAGTTCATCGACCTGCTCGCCGACCACGGCGTCACCGTCCTGAGCCAGACGCCGACCGCCTTCCGGTCGCTCGTCACCGCCGCCGCGGAGGACGACCCGCGCATCGCCCACCTGGCCCTGCGCACGGTGGTCTTCGCGGGCGAGAAGCTGGAGGTCGCGGCGCTCAAGCCGTGGACCGACCGCGTCGGTGTCGACCAGGTCGCGCTGGTGAACATGTACGGCATCACCGAGACCACCGTCCACACCACCTACCACCGCCTGGACGCGTACGACGTCGACCACCCGGCCCTGAGCCGCGTCGGCCACCCCCTGGCCGACCTCGCCGTCTACCTCCTGGACTCCGCCGGGCACCCGGTGCCCCTCGGCGTCCCGGGCGAGATCCACGTGGCCGGGCCCGGTGTGGCGCGCGGCTACCTCAACCGGCCCGCACTCACCGCCGAGCGGTTCGTGCCCGACCCGTTCAGCGACGTGCCCGGCGCCCGCATGTACCGCAGCGGTGACGTGGCCCTGCGCCGCGCGGACGGCGGCCTCGAAGTCGTCGGCCGCATCGACGACCAGGTCAAGATCCGCGGCTTCCGCATCGAGCTGGGCGAGATCACCGCGGCCCTCTCCGCACACGAGACGGTCCGCGAGGCCGTCACCGTCGTCCGCGAGGACACCCCCGGCGACAAGCGCCTGGTCGCCTACGTCGTCCCCGCCCCGGGCAAGGCGCTCGACCCGCGCGCCCTGCGCGAGGAACTCGGCCGGACCCTGCCCGAGTACATGGTCCCCGCCGCCTTCGTCGAACTCGACGCCATCCCGCTCACCACCAACGGCAAGCTCGACAAGCGCGCCCTGCCCGCGCCCGACACGTCGGCGCTGACGGCGGTCGGCGGGCTCGCGCCGCGCAATCCGCTGGAGCAGCAGCTCGTGGTCATCTGGTCCGACGTGCTCGGCCTGGAGACCGTGGGCGTCGAGGACTCGTTCTTCGACCTGGGCGGCGACTCCATCCGGGCCGTCTCGCTGGTCGGCGCGGTCCGCGCGGCCGGGTACGACGTGTCCGTGCGCGACGTGTTCGAGCAGCGCAGCATCGCGGGCCTCGCGGAGCTGATCGGCACGCGCGGCGCCCCGGCGGCGGCCCACCGCGCCGTCCGCCCCTTCGAGCTGATCGGCGAGGCCGACCGGGCGCTGCTGCCCGCCGGGCTCGACGACGCCTACCCGCTGACCCAGGTGCAGACCGGCATGCTGTACGAGCTCCAGGCGGGAGCCGGGGCGCATTACCACAGCACCGCGGGCTACAAGGTGCGCGACGACCGGCCGTTCGACGCGGAGGCGCTGCGCGCGGCCGTCCGGGAGGTCACCGCGCGGCACGAGGCGTTGCGCACCTCCTTCGACCTGTCGACGTGCTCCACGCCGCTGCAGCTCGTGCACACCTCGGTCGAGGTGCCGCTCACGGTGCGCGACCTGCGCGGCCTGGGCCGGGACGAGGTCGACGCGGCGCTGCGCGAGCACGTCGCCGCCGAGCAGGCGCGGCCGCTGGACCCGGCGACCGCCCCGCAGCTCCGCATGGCCGCGCACCTCGGTGACGACGGCTGGTGGCTCAGCCTGACCAGGTCCCACATGGTGACCGAGGGCTGGAGCCAGCACACCACGCTGATGGAGCTGATCGACTGCTACCGCGCGCTGCGCGAGGGCCGGACGCCGGCCGCGCACCAGGCGCCCGACGTGCGGTTCGCCGACACGGTCGCCGCCGAGCTGGCGGCGCTCGACTCGGCGGAGGACCGCGCCTACTGGCAGGGCGTCGTGGACGCCCACGCCCCGTTCGCACTGCCCGCCCCGTGGGCGGACGCGTCGGCCGGGGCGCCGGAGGCCGTCAGCGTGACCGTGCCCCTGGGCGACCTGGAGGAGCCGCTGCGGGCGCTGGCCGCCTCGGCGCGCGTCTCCGTCAAGAGCGTGCTGCTCGCCGCGCACCTGAAGGTGCTCGGCTCCCTCACGCACGAGGAGCGGTTCCACGCGGGCCTGGTGTGCGACACGCGGCCCGAGGTCCTCGGCGCCGACCGGGTCCACGGCATGTACCTGAACACGCTGCCGTTCCCCTACACCCGCACCGCCGCCACCTGGGGCGACCTGCTGCGCCAGGTCTTCGACACCGAGGTGGCCCTGTGGCAGCACCGGCGCTTCCCGCTGCCGGAGGTGCACCGGCTCGCCGGGGCCTCCGAGCGGCTCATCGACGTCATCTTCAACTACCAGGACTTCCACAACCTGGACGCCGAGCAGATCGACCTGGCCGCCGGATTCGGCTCCGGCAGCACGGAGTTCGGCCTCACGGTGACGACGTCGGGCGGCGGTCTGACGCTCAAGACGCACACCGGCGTGGTCAGCCGCGCCGACGCGGAGCGGCTGGCGGGGATGTACCGCCGGGTCCTGGAGGCCATGGCCGGTGAGGGTGTCGACGGCTCCGCCGACCTGGTACCGCTGCCCGCAGGCGAGGCCGAGCGCCTGGCCCGGTGGGGCACCGGCACCCCCGCCACCGGCGGCGAGCTGCCCACCCCGGTCCTCATCGCCGAGCAGGCCGCCCGCACCCCGCAGGCGATTGCCGTCACCGGTGACGGCTTCCAGCTCACCTACGCCGAACTGGACGCCCAGGCCAACCAGATAGCCCACCACCTGACCGCCCAGGGCGTCACCACCGGCTCCCTCGTCGGTGTCCTGCTCGACCGCGGCCCCGACCTGCACGCCACCCTGCTCGGCGTGTGGAAGGCGGGCGCGGCCTACATCCCCATCGACCCGGACTTCCCCGCCGCCCGCATCCACGCGATGCTCAGCGACGCCGAAGCCACTGCCGCCCTCACCGTCACCGAGTACGCCGACCGCATCCCCGCCGGGGTACGCGTCATCGACCTGGCCGGTGACCGGGAGCAGATCGCCGCCCGGCCCACGACCGCCCCGGACGTGGCCGTGGACCCGGACGACCTGGCGTACGTGATCTACACCTCCGGCTCGACCGGCAAGCCCAAGGGCGTCGCCGTCACCCACCGGGGCCTGGCCAACCACCTGGTGTGGGCGCGTGACCGGCTCACCACCGCCGGGACCGGCGGCGGCGCGGTCTTCTCCTCCATCGCCTTCGACCTCGTCGTCCCCAACGTCTGGGCACCCCTGCTCGCCGGACAGCGCGTCCTGCTCCTGCCGCAGGACCTGGACCTGTCGGAGCTCGGCGAACACCTCCTGAAGCACGCCCCGTTCAGCTTCCTGAAGCTGACCCCGGGCCACCTGGAGGTGCTGTCGCACCAGCTCACGGACGAGCAGGCCCGCGCCCTCGCCGGGGTGGTCGTGGTCGCGGGCGAGGCCCTGCCCGGCGCCCTCGCCGCCCACTGGACCCAACTCCTGGGCGCGGAGCGCCTCATCAACGAGTACGGGCCCACCGAAGCCTCCGTCGG
>NZ_BNBT01000262.1 GCF_014656095.1 Streptomyces longispororuber | reverse complement strand
CCCGCCGCCCCGGCGGAGCCCGGCGCCCCGGCCGCGGCTGACCGGCCCGCCGCGTCGGGACCGTCCCCCGGGCGCGGGTCGTACAGCCCCTTCGCCCCCAGCGCCCGGGCGACGAACGGGCTCTCGCAGCGCTGCCCGGCCAGGACGAGGACCGCGTCCGCCGTCCCGGCGCGCAACTGGTCCACCGCGTGCGCGAGCGCCACGAACGACGTCGCCTCGGCGGACTCCACCGCGAGCGTGCGGCCGCGCAGCTTGAAGGCCGCCGCGATCCGCGCCGGGACGGTGCTCGCCATCTCGCCCACCCGGTCGTGCGGGGAGCCGCCGAGGCGCGGCGCGAGCAGGCCGCGCAGCTCGGCGGCGGCCCCCGCCGCCTCGTCCGGCGTCGCCCCCACGGCGGTCGCGGCGCGCTCCAGCTCCCGCGCGTACCACGGCAGTTCCATGCGTACGGCGTTCGCGTGCTGCCGGTCGAGCGCGAAGCAGAGCCCGGTGACGACGTCGGTGCGCTCGGCGGGCAGCGGCCGCCCGGGGTGCCCCGCGTCGGCCAGGCAGCGGCGCGCCGCCTCCAGCATGAGGAGCTGCATCCGGTTCATGGACCTGGCCTGGAGCGGGGGGATGCCGAACCGGGCGACGTCGACGACGAGGTCGTCGAGCCCGTCCGGGTCGAGTTCCGCGAGCCCCACGATCGCGAGGGGCTCGCCGGGCCGCGCGGGGTCGGCCCCGCGCGCTAGCGGATCGGACGTCATGACGCGGCTGCTCCTGCGGTGGTCGGCGATCCCGCCGGGGAGCGGGAAAGGAAAGTGAGCCGGGTGTTCCCCGCGTGGTCGCGTGGACGTTCCCGGCACGCTCGTATGGAGGTTCCCGGCACGCTCGTGTGGACGTTCCCGGCACGCTCGTGTGTACGTTCCGTGCAGATTCGGGGAGATGCGGAAAAGGCTGGGGCGCGAACGGCACGGAATATCGCCTCAGGCCCCGCCCGCGGCTGGGGTGAAACCGTGTCGGGTGGTACGGGAGAAGTGCCCTGATACTCCCGGGAGGCGAGTCACGGACGCGGCGCGGCGCGTCCTGGAGGCGGCGCTCACGAGGCCGCCGGGACGGTGGAAAGGGAAAGCGCCGGATCCTGCGAGAGGATTTCCGAGTGGCGGCGCTGGAGAACGATCCCCGGCTGTACGCCGAGCTCCTCGTCCAACCGCCGACGGGTCACGTGGAACAGCTCCAGCGCGTCCGCCTGCCGCCCCGCGCGGTACAGGGCGAGCATGAGCAGCTCGCAGAAGCGCTCGCGCAGCGGGTGCTCGGCGACCAGGCGGCGCAGCTCCGCCACCGCCCGCGAGGTGTCACCGGCGGCGAGCCGGGCCCGCACCAGGTCCTCCCAGGCCGTGAGCCGCCGCTCGTCGAAGAGGGCGGCGGCGCCCCGGCAGCGCAGCCCGTCGCCCGCGTCGAGCAGCGCGGGCCCGCGCCACAGCTCCAGCGCGGCCTGGAGCAGCTCGATCGCCCGCAAGGGGTGTACGTCGAGGGCCGCGGCGCCGCGCGTGGCCAGGTCCAGGAAGGTGTTGCCGTCGACGCAGCCCGGCTCCACGTCGAGCAGATAGCCGCCGCGCACCGCGCGCAGCACCGTCGTGCCCCGGGGCGGCGCCCCGGGGCCGTCGAGCACCTTGCGCAGCCGGGTGGCGTGCGCCTGGAGGGCGTTGCGGGCGTTGCCGAGCGGCCGGCCCGCCCACAGCTCGTCGGCGAGGTCCGTGTGCGAGACGGCCCGGCCCGCGTCGAGGGCCAGGGCGGCGAGCATCGCCCGTGCTTTGTTGGCTTGTATTCCGTGGCGTTCTCCGTCCGTGGCCACGGAAACCGGCCCCAGGACATGGATGTGCATGGTGTTCCCCCCGTGGACGGCGAAAAGGCGTCACTGGACGGCGAAGGGCGGCTGGCGCGTTGCCCGGAACGTCCTTCCGGACTTCTTCTGTGACATCACTCGGGACATCATCCGGACGTCATCCCGGACATCACCCGGACGTCATCCCGGACATCACTCGGACGTCATCCGGAACATCGTCCTGGACGTCATCCGGAACGTGTTCCGCAACTCCATCGGCAGCGCTGGTCGCTCGAAGGGAAAGAGGGCCCACGGGCCCCATCAGGCCCTCCCCTTTTCGGCTGCGTACGAGTTTTCCAGGAACGCCGGTGCGGTGCCATCAACCGCCTGACGGGTTTCCCGCAGGAAAACCACGACGATTTCCCTACAACCATATCGATCATCCGTGGAGACGGGCCGCGCGCGCCTCCACGGATGACCGTCGGGTGGCCGTTCGGGTGCCCGTCGGAGCCGGAGGTTCCGCCTCCCTGGACAGGAGGCTGAACGAGCGTTTAGTCTGCTGTACATGCGTTCAATGCCGGACGACCGCACCACGCGGGCCGTCATCCGCGACGAGGCCCTGCGCCTGTTCGCCGCCCACGGCCACGACGGCGTCACCATCCGCCAGATCGCGACGGCCGCCGGGGTCTCGCCGGGGCTGGTGGTGCACCACTTCCGCTCCAAGGACAACCTGCGCCAGGAGGTCGACCAGCACGTCCTCGCCGTCTTCGAGGGCCTGCTCGGGGAGCTCACCACGGACGGCGGCACGGCCGGGCTGCCCGGCCCGGGGCCGACGGCGGCGAGCTCGATCAGCGAGACCTTCCTGCGCCACCTGCCCGTCGGCTCGCCGCTGCCCGCCTATCTGCGCATGCTGCTGCTGTCCGACACGGACGCGGGCCGCGGCCTGTTCCGGCGGCTGTACGTCATGAGCTGCCAGCTCCTCGACGGCCTCGCCGACGCGGGGGCCGCCTCGCGCGGCCGGGACCCCGGGGTGCGCGCCGCGCTGCTGCTCGTCAACGACCTCTCGGTGTTCCTGCTGCGGGACCAGCTCACCGCCGTCCTCGGCGTCGACCCCCTCTCGGCGGCCGGCCTCGCCCGGCTCGGCCCCGAGCTGCTGAGTATCTACGCCGGCGGGCTGAACGCCGAGCCCCCCACACCGGAACCTTCCAGACCGGAACCCCCCGCACCGGAAGCAGAAGGAGGCCAGGCATGACCCCCAGGCCACAGCCCGCACTCTCCGCCCGGGACATCCACAAGGCGTTCGGCAGGCACCGGGTCCTGCGCGGCGCCGACCTCACGGTCGAACCGGGGCAGTTGGTCGCGGTGGTCGGGGAGAACGGCTCCGGCAAGTCGACGCTCCTCAAAGCCATCGCGGGCACCCTGCCCGTGGACCGCGGCGAGGTCGCCCTCGGCGGCGAACTCGGCTACTGCCCGCAGGACCCCGTGCTCAACTCCAACCTCACCGTCGACCAGCACCTCCAGTACTTCGCCGCCGCCCACCGGCTGAGCGATCTGAAGCGCGCCGACGAACTCGTCGACCTCCTCGGCTTCGACAAGTACCGCTCCACGGCCGCGGGCGACCTCTCCGGCGGCACCCGGCAGAAGCTCAACCTCACCCTGGCGCTGCTGCACGACCCCGACGTGCTCCTCCTCGACGAGCCCTACCAGGGCTTCGACTGGGAGACGTACCTCCGCTTCTGGACCCTGGTGGAGGACCTGCACCGGCGGGACAAGGCCATCGTCGTCATCACCCATCTCGTCTTCGAGCAGGAGCGCTTCGACCTCCTCGCCGACCTCGTCGACGGCCGTCTCACCCCGCGCTCGTCGCAGGAGAAGGAGGTCAGCCATGTCCCTGCCTGACACCGCCGCGGGCCGGCCGCTGTACGGGCAGTTCCCCACCGCCCTGCGGTTCTCCGTGCGGGAGCAGAGCCGCAACCGCCTCGCCGCGCTGCTCCTCGGCCTGTTCGTACCGGCCTGGTACCTGCTGATGACCTCGATCGCCGGGGACAAGGGCCTGGACTTCAAGCTGTACGCGACCGGTGAGACGCTGCGCGTCGACGGCCGCCACGTCACCCTGATCACGGCCGGGATGAACTCCCTCACGATGATCTCCGGGTTCGTCGTGTTCGACGCGGTCCGCAAGGCGCTGAACTTCGACCGGCGCCTCGCCTTCGCCGGCTTCCGCGAGACCACCCTGATCGGCGCCAAGCTGCTGGCCATCACCATCGTCACGACCTCGATCGCGCTCTACACGGCCCTCGCGCTGCTGATCTACTGGCGCCCGGGGTTCACCGGCTGGGGCACCGTGCTGCTCGGCTTCATGGCGATGACGCTCACCTACGGCGCCCTCGGCCTGTTGCTCGGCGTCCTGGTCAAGAACGACCTGGAGGGCTTCTTCCTCATCATCATGGGCGGGCTCACCGACACGTTCCTGCAGAACCCGCTCGGCAACCCGGCCGCCAACAAGCCGGCCCTGCAGTACTTCCCGTCGTTCGGCCCCATGCAGTTCTCGGTCGGCGGCTCGCTCGCCGACACGGTGATGTGGCGCTACCTGGGCATCGGCTGCGCCTGGGCGGCCGGGTTCGCCCTCGTCGGCCTGGTCGTCTTCCACTTCAGGACCCGCAGCCGCAGGCCCACGCGCTGACGCTGGCCACCGCCCGGCCGGGCTGCCCGGCCGGGCGGTGCCGTGAGCCGCCGCCTCAGGCGTCGGCCGACCCCTGGAGGCGCCGCAGCGACGCCACCAACTGGTCGACCTCCTCGGAGGTGTTGTACAGCGCGAACGACGCGCGGGCCGCCGACTCCAGGCCGTAGTGCGCGAGCGCGGGCTGCGCGCAGTGGTGCCCCGCGCGGACGGCGATGCCGTCGCGGTCGAGCCAGTCCGCGACACTGCCCGGGTCGTGGCCCGCGAGCGTGAAGGTGAGCACCGCGATCCGCTCCGCGGCCGCGCCGAGCACCTCAAGGCCCGGCACCGTCGCCAGCGCCTGCGAGGCGTACGCGAGCAGCGCGTTCTCGTACGCGGCGACCGCCTCCCGGTCGAAGGAGCGCAGCCAGTCGATCGCCGCCAGCAGCCCGACCACCCCGGAGATGTGCCCGGTGCCCGCCTCCAGGAGGTGCGGCATCGGCGCGAACGTGGTCCGCTCGAAGCTCACCGACTCGATCATGTTGCCGCCGCCCTGCCACGGCCGCATCTCCTCCATCAGCTCCGGCCGCACGTACAGCGCGCCGATGCCCGTGGGCCCGAACAGCTTGTGCCCGGAAAAGGCGTAGAAGTCCGCGCCGAGCCGCCGCACGTCGACGGGCATGTGGGCCACGGCCTGGGCGCCGTCCACGAGGACCCGCGCCCCGTAGCGGTGGGCGAGCGCCGTCATCTCCTGGACCGGCGGCACGGTGCCGAGGACGTTCGAGGCGTGGCTGACCACCACGAGCTGTGTCCGCGCCGAGAGCAGGTCCGCGTACGCCTGCTGGTCGATCTCGCCCGCGGGCGTGAGCGGCACGGGCACCACGCGCGCGTGGGTCTCCTTGGCCAGCAACTGCCACGGCACGATGTTGGAATGGTGCTCCAGGACCGGGACGAGGATCTCGTCGCCGGGCTCCATCACCGAGCGGCCCCAGCTCTGCGCCACGAGGTTGACGGCCTCGGTGGTGCCCCGCGCGAACACGATGTTCTCCGGCGACGCCGCGCCCAGGAACTCCGCGACCGCCGCCCGCCCCGCCTCGTACAGCTCGGTGGCCTCGCGCGCCATGGTGTGCGCGCCGCGGTGGATGTTGGAGTTGGCCGCGCCGTAGTACGCCGACAGCGCCTCGATGACCTGGCGCGGCTTCTGCGTGGTCGCGCCGTTGTCGAGCCACACCAGGGGGTGCCCGCCCACCGTCCGGTGCAGGATCGGCACGTCCTTGCGGGCCTGCTCGGGGGAGAAGACGCCGGGCGCGGTGCCGGTCAGCGCGGCGAGCGCGTCCTCGGGAGCCGCCGGGACCGCGGACGCGGCGAGCACGTCGGCGGCGGCCGCGGGCACGGCGGTCGCCGT
>NZ_BNBT01000261.1 GCF_014656095.1 Streptomyces longispororuber | reverse complement strand
GGTGGCCCCGGTGGGGGCCGCGGTCCCGGCGGCGGTGGCCGTGCGGGCGGTGGCGGCGCCGGCGGCCGCGGCTTCGCCGGCCGTCCCGGTGGTCCCGGTGGCGGCGGCGGCTTCGCCGGCCGTCCCGGTGGTCCCGGTGGCGGCGGCGGTCGTCCGGGTGGTCCCGGCGGCGGCGGTGGCTTCGGCGGCCGTCCCGGCTTCGGTGGCCGTCCCGGCGGTCCCGGTGGCCGTGGTGGCACGCAGGGCGCCTTCGGCCGTCCCGGCGGTCCCGCGCGTCGTGGCCGCAAGTCGAAGCGGCAGAGGCGCCAGGAGTACGAGGCCATGCAGGCCCCGTCGGTCGGCGGCGTGATGCTGCCCCGCGGCAACGGCGAGACCGTTCGCCTGTCGCGCGGCGCGTCCCTCACCGACTTCGCCGAGAAGATCAACGCCAACCCGGCGTCGCTCGTCGCGGTGATGATGAACCTCGGCGAGATGGTCACGGCCACGCAGTCCGTCTCCGACGAGACGCTGCAGCTCCTCGGCGACGAGATGAACTACACGGTTCAGATCGTCAGCCCCGAGGAGGAGGACCGCGAGCTGCTCGAGTCGTTCTCCATCGAGTTCGGTGAGGACGAGGGCGGCGACGAGGCCCTGGTCTCGCGTCCGCCGGTGGTGACCGTCATGGGTCACGTCGACCACGGCAAGACCCGCCTGCTCGACGCCATCCGCAAGACCAACGTGGTGGCGGGCGAGGCCGGCGGCATCACCCAGCACATCGGTGCCTACCAGGTCACGACCCAGGTCAACGACGAAGAGCGCAAGATCACCTTCATCGACACCCCGGGTCACGAGGCGTTCACCGCCATGCGTGCCCGCGGTGCCAAGTCGACCGACATCGCGATCCTCGTGGTGGCGGCCAACGACGGTGTCATGCCGCAGACGATCGAGGCCCTGAACCACGCCAAGGCGGCCGACGTGCCGATCGTGGTCGCGGTCAACAAGATCGACGTCGAGGGCGCCGACCCGACCAAGGTGCGCGGCCAGCTCACCGAGTACGGCCTGGTGGCCGAGGAGTACGGCGGCGACACGATGTTCGTCGACATCTCCGCCCGCCAGGGCACGAACATCGACGAGCTGCTCGAGGCCGTGATCCTCACCGCCGACGCCTCGCTCGACCTGCGGGCCAACCCCGACCAGGACGCGCAGGGCATCGCGATCGAGGCCCACCTGGACAAGGGCCGCGGCGCCGTCGCGACCGTCCTCGTCCAGCGCGGTACGCTCCGCGTCGGCGACACGATGGTCGCCGGTGACGCGTACGGCCGCGTCCGCGCCATGCTCGACGACAAGGGCGAGAACGTGGAGGAGGCCGACCCGTCGACCCCCGTCCTCGTGCTCGGTCTCACCAACGTCCCGGGCGCCGGCGACAACTTCCTGGTGGTCGACGAGGACCGTACGGCCCGTCAGATCGCCGAGAAGCGTGCCGCCCGTGAGCGCAACGCCGCGTTCGCCAAGCGCGTGCGCCGCGTCTCGCTCGAGGACCTGGACAAGGTGCTCAAGGCCGGCGAGATCCAGCAGCTCAACCTCATCATCAAGGGTGACGCTTCCGGTTCCGTCGAGGCCCTGGAGTCCTCCCTGCTCCAGCTCGACGTCGGCGAAGAGGTCGACATCCGCGTCCTGCACCGCGGCGTGGGTGCGGTCACGGAGTCGGACATCGACCTGGCGATGGGCTCCGACGCCATCGTCATCGGCTTCAACGTCCGCGCGGCCGGCCGTGCCGCGCAGATGGCGGAGCGCGAGGGCGTCGACGTCCGCTACTACTCGGTGATCTACCAGGCCATCGAGGAGATCGAGGCGGCCCTCAAGGGCATGCTCAAGCCGGAGTACGAAGAGGTCGAGCTGGGTACGGCGGAGATCCGCGAGGTCTTCCGCTCGTCCAAGCTGGGCAACATCGCGGGTGTCCTCATCCGCTCCGGCGAGGTCAGGCGCAACACCAAGGCCCGCCTCATCCGCGACGGCAAGGTCATCGCGGAGAACCTCAACATCGAGGGCCTGCGTCGCTTCAAGGACGACGTCACCGAGATTCGCGAGGGCTTCGAGGGCGGTATCAACCTCGGCAGCTACAACGACATCAAGGTCGACGACGTCATCGCGACGTACGAGATGCGCGAGAAGCCGCGGGCCTAGTGTTCGCGGGGTCGGGGGTTGCCCGGGGCTCGGCCCCGGGTGGCCCCCGGCCGCTTTTCGGGCGCTGAGCCCTTTTTCGGCGCTCCGCGCCTCGTCCTCAAACGCCGGACGGGCTGAATCTTGCCGGTGCGGCAGGAGAATTTCAGCCCGTCCGGCGTCTGAGGACGAGCGCGCCAGCGCGATAACTCCGTCGAGCGGGAGGGCCCCGGCGTTGTACGGTTCAGGGGACCCTGCCAACCGTGCGCAGGGCGCGACCCCGTACCGGCGGGACATCCGGGCACACATGTTTGTGGGGACTCTGTCCTTCGACCTGCTCCTCGGCGACGTACATTCGCTGAAGGAGAAACGCTCCCTCGTCCGGCCCATCGTGGCGGAGCTCCAGCGGAAGTACGCGGTGAGCGCGGCCGAGGTGGGCCACCAGGAACTGCACCGCAGGAGTGAGATCGGCCTGGCGCTGGTCTCCGGGGACGCGGGGCACCTCTCCGACGTACTGGACCGGTGCGAACGGCTCGTCGCCGCCCGGCCCGAGGTGGAGCTGCTGTCCGTGCGGCGGCGGTTCCACGGTGACGACGACGATTGAACGACCTGAACGACCCGAACGACCAGCGACGAGCACGGCACAGAAGGAGACGGAGCAGTGGCCGACAACGCGCGGGCCAAGAGGCTGGCGGACCTCATCCGAGAGGTGGTGGCCCAGAAGCTGCAGCGCGGGATCAAGGACCCGCGGCTCGGCTCTCATGTCACCATCACGGACACCCGGGTCACGGGTGACCTCCGGGAGGCGACCGTCTTCTACACGGTCTACGGCGACGACGAGGAGCGCGCGGCCGCGGCCGCGGGCCTGGAGAGCGCCAAGGGCGTGCTCCGTTCCGAGGTCGGGCGCGCGGCGGGGGTGAAGTTCACCCCGACGCTGACCTTCGTGGCGGACGCCCTGCCCGACAACGCCCGGGCCATCGAGGACCTCCTCGACAAGGCGCGCGCCTCGGACGCGAAGGTCCGTGAGGCCTCCGCGGGCGCCGACTTCGCCGCGGGCGCGGACCCGTACCGCAAGCCCGCCGACGAAACGGACGGCGACGCCGCCTCATGACCGCACGCACCACCACGCCGGACGGCCTTGTCATCGTCGACAAGCCGTCCGGCTTCACTTCGCACGACGTCGTGGCCAAGATGCGGGGCATCGCCAGGACCCGCCGCGTCGGCCACGCGGGCACCCTGGACCCGATGGCCACGGGCGTCCTGGTGCTCGGCGTCGAGCGCGCCACCAAGCTCCTCGGGCACCTCGCGCTGACCGAGAAGGAGTACCTCGGCACGGTCCGGCTCGGCCAGGCCACCGTCACCGACGACGCCGAGGGCGAGATCACCTCGTCGGCGGACGCCTCGGGCGTGCGGCGCGACGCCATTGACGCGGCCGTCGCCAAGCTCTCCGGCGACATCATGCAGGTGCCGTCCAAGGTCAGCGCCATCAAGATCGACGGCAAGCGCTCCTACAAGCGGGCCCGTGAGGGCGAGGACTTCGAGATCCCGGCCCGGCCGGTGACCGTCTCGTCCTTCCAGGTGTACGACATCCGCGACGCCGTCGCCGAGGACGGCACCCCGGTCCTCGACCTGGTCGTCTCCGTGGTCTGCTCCTCCGGTACGTACATCCGGGCGCTCGCCCGCGACCTCGGCGCGGACCTCGGCGTCGGCGGGCACCTGACGGCGCTGCGCCGCACCCGGGTCGGGCCGTACAAGCTGGACGGCGCCAAGACCCTGGACCAGCTCCAGGAGGAGCTCACGGTGATGCCCGTCGCCGAGGCGGCCGCCGCGGCCTTCCCGCGCTGGGACCTGGACGCCAGGCGGGCGCGGCTGCTCACCAACGGCGTACGGATCGAGATGCCCGAGGAGTACGCGGGCGCCGGGCCGGTGGCCGTCTTCGGGCCCGAGGGCCGCTTCCTGGTCCTGGCCGAGGAGGCGCGCGGCAAGGCCAAGAGCCTCGCCGTCTTCGGCTGACGCCGCTGCCCCTTCGGCGGGGCCCGGCCCCGGTGTCGTGGAGCGGCGCACAGCCGTCCGCCGCTCCACACCCTCCCCACGGAAGGTGTATCCACGCCTCACCCGGATCTTCACCCCAATGGGCAGGCGCTCGAAGTGAACCCGGGGAGCGCGAGGGGCGCTTTCGGTTGCCGTCCTGCCCGGCTGATCACTGTCGACTTACGGTCAAAGCGACGGGGCCGGCTGGGGAGGTTCGAGCATGGCGGGACGGGGCCCGCGCGCCCGGGGCGGGGACCGGGAGCGCGGCGCGGGGACGACGGGCGCGGCCGACTGGCACGAGCCGCGGTGGTCCCTGGTGCGGATCTGCGACCTGGCCGGGCGCCCGCGCGGCGCCGGGTTCGCCGCCGACGAGCTCGGCACGGTGATCACCAGCCACGAGGCGGTCGACGGGCTCGCCCGGATCGTCCTGCACGCCGAGGGCGAGCGCACCTGCGTCGTGGCCGCCGACGCCGTGACGGCCCTGCCGGAGGCCGACCTCGCGCTGGTGCGGACCGAGGGCCTCGGCCTGAAGCCGCTGCCCGTCACCGTGCGCGACACCGTGCCGGTGGGCGCGTACGTCCGGGTCGCCGCAGGGGGCTGGCGGCAGGCTCGGGTCCTGGACTCCGCCTCGGTGACGTACACGGCGACCGACCGCTTCCACGTCCTGGACGGCGCCCTGGAGCTGGCCATCGGCACCGACGGCGCCGACGCGCTGCGGCTCGGCGGCGGCGCCGCGGGCGGGCCCGTCCTCGACGTCTCCTCCGGCGCGGTGCTCGCCGCCGTCGCCGCCGCCCTGCACGCCCCGCACCGCGCCGCCGGCTTCGCGGTGCCGCTGCGGGACGTGGCCGCCGCCGACCCGGGCGGCCCGCTCGCCGCGCTCCTCGCCCGCAACGCGGCGACCGTGCCCGCGTACGGCGACGACCTGAACCTGGCGGGCGCGCTGCACCTGACCGCCACCTCCCTGGGCTCCGACGGCCCGGACACCCCGGGCCCCGAGCCGGTCGAACGGGCCGCCGCGCACCGGGAGTTCACCGCCTTCACCGGCGGGCCCGCGCACGTCCTCGGCCTCGTCGGCGACCCCGGCACCGGGCGCACCACGGAGCTGGCCGCGCTCGCCGCCCGCCGCGCCCGTGGGCCCGAGCCCGCGCCCACGCTGTGGCTGCGCGGCGCCGGCCTGCGCGACACCGACACCTCGGTGGCCAACGCGGTGGCGGGCGCCCTGGAGCGGGCCGGGCGCATCCTGGGCGCGTCGTGCGCGGCGGGCACGGCGGGGGAGGGGCTCGGCGACCTTTCGGCCGGGCGCGTCGCCCGCCTCGTCCGGGACGCCGGACGGCCGCTGCTCCTGCTGCTCGACGGGCCCGAGGAGACGCCGCCCGTGCTCGCCCACCGGCTCGCCGGATGGAGCGCGGGCACGGCCGGATGGCTGCGGGACACCGGCGCGCGGCTCGTCGTCGCCTGCCGCGCCGAGTACTGGCAGGAGGCCGGGGCGCACTTCCCCGCCGCGCTGCTGCACGCCGGGCGGGAGGACGACCCCGCGGCCGCGCGCGTCCTGGGGGAGACGCTGCCCCGCTGCGTACGGCTCGGCGCGCTGACGCGGGCGGAGGCGGACCTGGCCCGGGCGCGGTACGGCCTCCCGGACGACGCCCTCGACCCCGACGACGCCCGCCACCCGCTCGCGCTGCGGCTGCTGTCCGAGGTGCGCGCCGCGCT
>NZ_BNBT01000260.1 GCF_014656095.1 Streptomyces longispororuber | reverse complement strand
AGCCCGTCCGGCGTTTGAGGACGAGCGCGTCAGCGCGATACGGGGGTCCAGGGGGCGGAGCCCCTTGGTTTCGGGAAAGGGGCGGGATTGGGGAGCCACCCGCTAGGGCCCCTGGACGTGCAGGTGGCCGCGTCGTAGCGTCGGGCCGAGCCATGATGAACTACCAGCGCTAGTTAACGCCGGAGGCCCGTATGCCGCACCCGTCCTTCGACCCCGCCGACCCCCTCGGCCTCGACGACCTGCTCTCGCCGGAGGACCTCGCCGTGCGCGACACCGTCCGGACCTGGGCGGCCGACCGCGTCCTGCCGTACGTCGCCGAGTGGTACGAGAGCGGGGAGCTGCCGGGGGTGCGCGAGCTCGCGCGGGAGCTGGGCTCGATCGGGGCGCTCGGCATGTCCCTGACGGGGTACGGCTGCGCGGGCGCGAGCGCCGTGCAGTACGGGCTCGCCTGCCTGGAGCTGGAGGCCGCCGACTCCGGCATCCGCTCCCTGGTCTCCGTGCAGGGCTCCCTCGCCATGTACGCGATCTGGAAGTTCGGTTCGGAGGAGCAGAAGGAGCGCTGGCTGCCGGGGATGGCGGCCGGTGAGGTCATCGGCTGCTTCGGCCTCACCGAGCCCGACCATGGCTCCGACCCGGCGTCGATGCGCACGTACGCCAAGAAGGACGGCGGCGACTGGGTCCTCACCGGGCGCAAGATGTGGATCACCAACGGCTCGGTCGCGGGCGTGGCCGTGGTGTGGGCGCAGACCGACGACGGCATCCGCGGCTTCGCGGTGCCCACCGACGCGCCCGGCTTCTCCGCCCCGGAGATCCGGCACAAGTGGTCTCTGCGCGCCAGCGTCACCAGCGAGCTCGTCCTGGACGAGGTGCGGCTGCCCGCCGACGCGGTGCTGCCGGGGGTGCGGGGCCTCAAGGGACCGCTGAGCTGCCTCACCCACGCGCGGTACGGGATCGTCTGGGGCGCGATGGGCGCGGCCCGTGCCTGCTTCGAGTCCGCGGTGGAGTACTCCAGGACCCGCGAGCAGTTCGGCCGGCCCATCGGCGGCTTCCAGCTCACCCAGGCCAAGCTCGCCGACATGGCGGTCGAACTGCACAAGGGCATCCTGCTCGCCCACCACCTCGGGCGGCGCCTGGACCGCGGGACGCTCCGGCCCGAGCAGGTCAGCTTCGGCAAGCTCAACAACGTACGGGAGGCGATCGAGATCTGCCGCACCGCGCGCACGATCCTCGGCGCCAACGGGATCTCGCTGGAGTACCCGGTGATGCGGCACGCGACGAACCTGGAGTCGGTGCTCACCTATGAGGGCACCGTCGAGATGCACCAGCTCGTGCTCGGCAAGGCGCTCACCGGAATCGATGCCTTCCGGTGAGGCCCTGCCTCAGCTCTGGTTGAAGAAGCCGTCCGTGCGGCGGCCGGTGCCCTCGCCGTTGACGATCTGGGTGTGGGCCGGGGTCAGCAGGAAGACGCGGTGCGCCACCCGGTCGATGGATCCGCGCAGGCCGAAGATGAGCCCGGCCGCGAAGTCGACCACGCGCTTGGCGTCGGCGGGGTCCATCGACGTGAGGTTCACGATGACCGGGACCCCGTCGCGGAACAGCTCACCGATGCCGCGGGCGTCGCGGAAGCTGTCCGGCGTGACGGTGCCGATCCTGTGGCCCTTCTCCTCGGCCGCGTCCGACGCCACCCTCACGCGCGGGTCCGTGACCCAGGCGTCGGACTCCGGGCCATCGGCTCCGTCTTCCTCGTAGCCGTCGTAGTAGCGCTCGTCGTTGTTGTCGTCGACGAGGCCAAGCCAGGCACTTGCCTTGCGCACCGATCCCATGGACGCCTCCTCTCGCAGCGGTCCGTTCGTGTTCCGCATTCCCTATCGTCGTCCATGATGCGGATGGTGCGCCAAGGGGATAGACGCCGCGCGGGGGTTTCGTGACGGTACTGGTGCACAGTCAACGGGGCGACACGCGTGATTCCTCAAGGGTATTGCCGTACCAAGCTGCTGACTGTGAGTGAAATATGATTTGTCGTGGCGTCCGGGTGATGATCAGTACGTCCGGGTGAACGGAGCGGTCGTGACGGCGCCGGCGCGGGGGCGCGCGGCACCGCGCCGCCACGGCGATGACGCCCCGTCAGTACCGGCCGGAACGACCGCGGGACGGCCGTCCCGCCACGGACCGCACGCACCGCACACACATTGACGCACGGGGGAAACGTCTTGTTCGGAATCGTCAGGCCCTGCGGCCACCGCCTCGGCGAGCGGCTCAAGGGCCAGTGGATGGCGCACCTGTGCGGGCTCTGCCTCGCGCTGCGCGGCGACCACGGGCAGTTCGCCCGGGTCGTGACCAACTACGACGGGCTCATCATCTCCGTCCTGACGGAGGCTCAGGCCGGGCGGGACGCGGGCGGGCGGCGCACCGCCGGGCCGTGTCCGCTGCGCGGCATGCGCACCGCGTCCGTCGCCCGGGGCGAGGGCGCCCGGCTCGCCGCCGCCGTCTCGCTGGTCCTCGCCTCCGCGAAGGTCCGCGACCACGTCGTCGACGGCGACGCCCTGCTGGCCAGGCCGCCCGTGGCCGCGGCGGCGCGCCGGGTCGCGGGGCGCTGGGCCAGGGCGGGCGCGCGCACCGGCGCCGACGTGGGCTTCGACACGGCCGTCCTGGTCGACGCCGTGGAGCGGCAGGAGGGCGTCGAGGCCCTGGCGGGCCCCGGCACGTCCCTGCTCGCCGTCACCGAGCCGACCGAGACGGCCGCCGCCGCCGCCTTCGCGCACACCGCCGTGCTCGCCGGACGCCCCGGCAACGCGGAGCCGCTGGCCGAGGCGGGGCGCCTCTTCGGGCGGCTCGCGCACCTGCTCGACGCCGTGGAGGACCGGCGGGCCGACGCCGAGGCGGGCCTGTGGAACCCGCTCACGGCCACCGGCACCTCGGCCGCCGAGGCGCGCCGCCTCGCCGACGGCGCGCTGCACGGCATCCGGCTCGCGCTCGCCGAGGTGGAGTTCGCCGACGCGGGGCTCGCGCACGTCCTGCTCGTGCACGAGCTGGCCCGGTCGGTGGACCGGGCCTTCGGGACGGCGGCGTGCGGGCACGCCCCGCAGGCCGGGCGGGGCCCCTCCGGCCCTCCCGGGCCCTACGGTTCCGCTTCCGTGGGCTCGGGCCCGGACCCGTATGGGGGCGGGTCGCCGTACGGAAGCGGGTCGCCGTACGGGAGCGGGTCGCCGTACGGGAGCGGTTCGCCGTACGGGGACGGGAGTGGGCAGGGTGGTGCGTACGGCGGCGGCGGCCAGGGCGGTCAGGGCGGTCACGGCGGTGGTGGTGGGTGGCCCGAGGAGCCGAGGAAGCCGCGGCGCGGGTTCCTCGCCGGGTGCGCCGTCGCGATCGGGCTCTGCTGCACCTGCCAGATGTGCTGCGCCAAGGAGTACGAGGGCCCCTGGTCCCGGAAGAAGCGCGAGGGCGTCTGCCGGAACTGCGACTGCGACTGCTGCGAGTGCTGTTCGTGCGACTGCTGAGGTCCGCGCCGCGGGCCGCACGGGGTGTACCCGTGCCGTCCTCGCTGGTCGGCATCACCGCCTGACGACGTCGGTGGTCCCCGCCCCGCTCCCTGGTCGACGGGGGCGGGGCGGGCTGGGCTGAGGGGAGGGGGTGGCTGCGTAGGCGTACGCGTGTGAAGGCGGGGCAACGGCGCGCTCGGGCGCGA
The DNA here is from genome assembly GCF_014656095.1 of Streptomyces longispororuber. GTDB lineage: Bacteria > Actinomycetota > Actinomycetes > Streptomycetales > Streptomycetaceae > Streptomyces > Streptomyces longispororuber. The sequence continues at coordinate 2,222 of NZ_BNBT01000260.1, read as the reverse complement.
CGAGTACGGGGGTACGGGGGTACGGGAGTACCGGAGTACGGGGGTAGGGGAGTGCGGCAGGACGGGGGTGCGGACGTGCGGGGCACCGGGCCCTCCGCGTAGTGAGACGACCTGTCCGCATCGTGGGACGCGCAGGGGGGCGCGGGAGGAGCGGCCCCCCCGGGATCCGGGGGCGCGGGCGTGGCGGTCGGCTCAGGGGAGCGTCAACACGACGCGGACCACACGCGACCGAAGTCGATGTGGGAGCGCTTGACCAGCCACTGCTGCGCATACATGAGCACAAGTGGAACAGGCATGCGAGAGCCCGTCAACTTCCTTGAGACGCACGGCTCGTATTCTGGACACGTGCGTCCGCCCGCCCCACGGCCGCCCTCCGGCAGGTCTTGACAGCAGCGGCGAAGCGCCCCGTAGTCTCGGGGGGCGGATCCGTGCTGAGGGGCTCGGTCCGTCCGGCCGCGTGGCGCGCGGCCCTGTGAAGGCACCACCGCACCAGACGGAGCCTTCGCATGCCACCCGACGCCCCCGCCCGGGACGCCCTGGCCGAATCCGGCCGTCGGCAGACCCCCCGCCGCCCGGCCCCGACGACCGGCGGCCCGACCGCCGCGACGCCCTCGCTCGTCATCGTCGGAGCCGGTCCGCGCGCCACCGGGCTGCTCGAACGCATCGCCGCCAACGCGCCCGCCCTGTACGGCGGCGGGCGCCTCGACATCCACCTCGTCGACCCGCACCCGCCCGGCTCCGGGCGGATCTGGCGGGAGCGGCAGTCACCGCTGCTGTGGATGAACTCCCACGCCCAGGACGTCACCCTGTTCACCGACGACACGGTGGAGGTCGCCGGGCCGGTCCGGCCGGGGCCCGCGCTGCACGAGTGGGCGGGCGTCGACGGGCAGACGTTCGTCGGACGGCGCACACAGGGCGCGTACCTGCGCTGGGTGTACGAGAGATCCGTGGCGGCGCTGCCGCCCGGCGTCACCGTCCGCCACCACGCCTGCCGCGCCCTGCGCCTGACCGGCCCCCGCGCCGGGCGGCAGCTCGTGTGGCTCGAAGGCCGCCCCGACCCGCTCCCCGGCGACCTCGTCATCCTCGCCCAGGGCCACCTGGAGGCCGAACCCGACGGCGAGCAGCGGCACCTGTCCCGGTACGCCGCGCGCCACGGGCTCGTCCACCTGCCGCCCGACTTCACCGCCGACAGCGACCTGAGCGCTCTCGGCGCCGGCCAGAAGGTCCTCGTACGCGGCTTCGGGCTCGCCTTCGTCGACCTCATGGTCCTCCTCACCGAGGGGCGCGGCGGACGCCACGAGGGCGACACCTACGTGCCCTCGGGCCGCGAGCCGGTCCTCTACGTCGGGTCGCGGCGCGGCGTGCCCTACCACGCGAAGCTCGGCTACACCTGGGACGGCGGCGAACGGCCGCCGCTGCCTCGCTACTTGGGACCCGGGCAGATCGACGAGCTGCTCGCGCGGCCCGGCGGCTTCGACTTCGGGCGCGACGTGTGGCCGCTGGTCGAGAAGGAGCTGGGCTCCGCCCACTACCACCGGCTGTTCACCGCGCACCCCGAGCGCACCGCCGTCGCCCGGCGCGACTTCGACGAGAAGTACGCCGCCTGCCCGCCCGGCAGCCCCGAGCTGCACGCGCTGATCGCCTCCGCCGTGCCCGACCCCGCCGACCGGCTCGACCTCGCCGCGCTCGACCGCCCGCTCGACGGCGTCCGCCACTCCTCGTACGCGGGGCTCCAGGACGGTCTTCGCGCCTACGTCGCCGCCGACCTCGCCCGCCGCCACGACCCCGCCCACAGCCCCGACCTCGCCGTCTTCCTCGCACTGCTTTCGGTGTACGGGCAACTGGTGCGGCTCGGCGACGTCGGGCCCTGGTGGCACGGCTACTTCAGCTACCTCGCCTCCGGGCCGCCCGGGCCGCGCCTGCGGCAGTTGCTCGCGCTGTCCCGCGCAGGCGTCGTGCGCTTCCTCGGCGCGGACCTGCGGGTCGAGGCGCGCGCCGGGGTGTTCCGGGCCTCCAGCCCCACCGTGCCCGGGCGGTACGTGGAGGCCCGTGCCCTGGTCGAGGCGCGGCTGCCGCAGCCCACCATGGCCCGCACCCGCGACCCGCTGCTGCGCGCCCTGCACGCGGAAGGGGTCGCCGAGACGCCCGCCGAGCTGCTCGCCGCCGCCCCCGCCGCCGGCCGGGTGCGCGACCGCGCCGGCGCCCCGCACCCGCGCCGCTTC
>NZ_BNBT01000259.1 GCF_014656095.1 Streptomyces longispororuber | reverse complement strand
CGCCCGGCCCGGCGGGCGCGCCCCCGGCCGGTCCCGCCCCCGCGGTCCCCCCGCCCCCGCCGCGGCCCCCGAGCCGCCCCGTACCGGACACCCCGTACGACCGTTCCCTGTGGACCGACTCGGACGACGAGGGCCTGGGCGCCCGCGACCGCCGCGCGCCCTAGCCGAGCCGCACCCGCCCCGCCGCATCCCTCCCCCACCCGTCGACGAAGGAGTGGAGCCTCGTTGGCCACTGGCACCGAACCCCATCTGAAGAAGGGCACGGACCCCGGCGGCGTACGGCACGGCACGCGCGCCGCGATCGGTGCTGCCCATCTGCGGACGGACCGCTGGTGGGTGCAGCCCGCCGCGACCGCCGCCGGGCTGCTCGCCTTCGTCGTGTACTCGACGTGGCGGGCGTTCGCGGACTCCGACTACTACGAGGCGCCGTACGTCTCGCCGTTCTACTCGCCGTGCCTCGCCGAGAACTGCGCGCCGATGCGGGACGGGCCCAACTGGGAGATCTTCGGGAGCTGGTGGGGGCTCTCCCCCGCGCTGCTGATTCTCGTCTTCCCGCTCGGTTTCCGGCTCACCTGCTACTACTACCGCAAGGCCTACTACCGCGGTTTCTGGGCGTCCCCGCCCGCCTGCGCGGTGGCGGAACCGCACGCCACGTACACCGGTGAGACGCGTTTCCCGCTGGTGCTGCAGAACCTCCACCGGTATTTCTTCTACGCCGCGGTGCCGGTCGCGGGCATCCTCACGTACGACACCGTGCTCACCTTCCGCGACGAGCACTACGCGTGGGGGCACGCCGGGCTCGGCACCCTGGTGTTCCTCGTGAACATCGTGCTCATCTGGGCGTACACGTTCTCCTGCCACTCCTGTCGGCACATCGTCGGCGGAAAGCTCAAGCACTTCTCCAAGCACCCGGTGCGCTATCGGATGTGGCGGTGGGTGGGGTGGCTGAACGGCCGCCACATGCTGCTCGCCTGGGCGTCGTTGGTCAGCGTCGCGCTCGCTGACTTCTACGTGTATCTGATCGCGTCCGGGGCGTTCGACGATCCGAGGTTGTTCTGATGGCTCAGGTGGAGCGGCAGCAGTGGGATGTCGTCGTCGTGGGCGCCGGCGGAGCCGGGCTCAGGGCCGCGATCGAGGCGCGGGAACAGGGCGCCCGTACGGCCGTGATCTGCAAGTCGCTCTTCGGCAAGGCGCACACGGTGATGGCCGAGGGCGGCATCGCCGCGGCCATGGCGAACGTGAACTCCGGCGACAACTGGCAGGTCCACTTCCGCGACACCATGCGCGGCGGGAAATTCCTCAACCAATGGCGCATGGCGGAACTGCACGCCCGCGAGGCGCCCGACCGGGTGTGGGAGCTGGAGACCTGGGGCGCCCTCTTCGACCGCACGAAGGACGGGCGGATCTCGCAGCGGAACTTCGGCGGTCATGAATACCCCCGGCTCGCGCACGTCGGTGACCGTACGGGGCTCGAATTGATCCGTACGCTCCAGCAGAAGATCGTGGCGTTGCAGCAGGAGGACAAGAAGGAGTTCGGGGATTACGAAGCCCGGTTGAAGGTCTTCCAGGAGTGCACCGTCACCCGGGTCCTGAAAGAGGGCGGGCGGGTCAGCGGGGCCTTCTGCTACGAGCGGGAGAGCGGGCGGTTCTTCGTCATCGAGGCGCCCGGCGTCGTCCTGGCCACCGGCGGCATCGGCAAGTCCTTCAAGGTGACGTCGAATTCCTGGGAGTACACCGGGGACGGGCACGCGCTCGCGCTGCTCGCGGGGGCGCCGCTGCTCAACATGGAATTCGTACAGTTCCACCCGACGGGAATGGTCTGGCCGCCGTCCGTGAAAGGCATCCTCGTCACCGAGTCCGTACGCGGCGACGGGGGCGTGCTGCGGAACTCCGACGGCAAGCGGTTCATGTTCGACTACATTCCGGACGTCTTCAAGGAGAAGTACGCGGAGTCCGAGGAGGAGGGCGACGGCTGGTACGAGGACCCGGACCACCACCGCCGCCCGCCCGAGCTGCTGCCCCGCGACGAGGTGGCGCGGGCCATCAACGCCGAGGTGAAGGCCGGGCGCGGCTCCCCGCACGGCGGGGTCTTCCTGGACGTGTCGACGCGCATGCCCGCCGAGGTGATCAAGCGCCGGCTGCCGTCCATGTACCACCAGTTCAAGGAGCTGGCGGACGTCGACATCACCGCCGAGCCCATGGAGGTCGGGCCGACCTGCCACTACGTGATGGGCGGCGTCGCGGTCGACTCCGACACGGCGGCGGCACGCGGCGTGCCCGGGCTCTTCGCGGCCGGCGAGGTCGCGGGCGGCATGCACGGCTCGAACCGACTCGGCGGCAACTCGCTCTCCGACCTGCTGGTGTTCGGCCGCCGCGCCGGTCTGCACGCGGCCCGCTACGCCGCCGACCTCGCCGTCCGGCCGGTGGTGGACGAGCCCCAGGTGGCCACCGCCGCCGCCGAGGCGCTGCGCCCGTTCAGCGCGGAGGGCCCCGAGGCCGGGGCGGCGCCCGAGAACCCGTACACACTGCACCAGGAGCTCCAGCAGGCCATGAACGACCTGGTCGGCATCATCCGGCGCGAGGCCGAGATGGCGCAGGCCCTGGAGAAGCTCGCGGAGCTGCGGACGCGGGCGCGGCGGGCCGGGGTCGAGGGGCACCGGCAGTTCAACCCGGGCTGGCACCTGGCGCTCGACCTCAGGAACATGCTGCTGGTCAGCGAGTGCGTGGCGCGCGCGGCCCTGGAGCGCACGGAGAGCCGCGGCGGGCACACCCGCGAGGACCACCCCGGCATGAACCGCGCGTGGCGCCGCGTGAACCTGCTGTGCCGGCTCGCCGACCCGACCGGCGGCCTCGCGGCGACCGACCCGGTGGGCGGCCAGATCGACCTCGAACGCGTCACGACCGACCCCGTCCGTCCCGACCTGCTCGCTCTCTTCGACAAGGAGGAGCTGGTCAAGTACCTGGCCGAAGAGGAGCTCTACGAGTGAGCACAGCAGCGGCGTCCACGGCGTACGACGCGCACTTCCGGGTGTGGCGGGGCGACACCGGCGGCGGTGGCCTGAAGGACTTCACGGTCGAGGTCAACGAGGGCGAGGTGGTCCTCGACATCATCCACCGGCTCCAGGCCACCCAGGCGCCGGACCTCGCGGTGCGCTGGAACTGCAAGGCGGGCAAGTGCGGCTCCTGCTCGGCGGAGATCAACGGCCGGCCGCGGCTGCTGTGCATGACCCGCATGTCGGTGTTCACGCGCGACGAGACGATCACCGTCACCCCGCTGCGGGCCTTCCCCGTCGTCCGCGACCTGGTGACCGACGTCGGCTACAACTACGCCAAGGCGCGGGAGGTGCCCGCTTTCGTGCCGCCGCCCGGCGTGGAGCCGGGCGCGTACCGCATGGCGCAGGAGGACGTGGACCGCCCGCAGGAGTTCCGCAAGTGCATCGAGTGCTTCCTGTGCCAGGACACCTGCCACGTGGTGCGGGACCACGAGGAGAACAAGACGTCGTTCGCGGGGCCGCGCTTCCTGATGCGCGTCGCCGAGCTGGACATGCACCCGCTGGACGCGGCGGCCGACGCGGGCCTGGACCGCAAGACCACCGCCCAGGAGGAGCACGGCCTCGGCTACTGCAACATCACCAAGTGCTGCACGGAGGTGTGCCCGGAGAACATCCGCATCACGGACAACGCCCTGATCCCCCTGAAGGAGCGGGCCGTCGACCGCAAGTACGACCCGCTGGTGTGGCTGGGGAACAAGATCCGGCGGCGGGAGCGGTAACCGCCCGGGGGCCGTGGGGGTTTTCCCCCGCTACGGATTCTCGGGCTGGCCCCCATGGTCGCGGGCGGGACTGCGGACCAGCATGGACGCATGACCGCTGCCGTGTTTCGCACCCCGTTCCCGACCCGTCTGACCAGGGGCGTGACCGCCCTCGCACTCGCCGCCGGGGCGCTGGGCGCCGGGGCCGTCGCCCCGGCCGCCGCGCACGGCACCACCGTGCGGCCCGCCGCCCCCGTGCGCCCGGAGCTGCCCGTGCCCACCGGCCCGCACCCGGTGGGCACGGTGACGGCCCGCCTCGTCGACCACGCGCGCCACGACCCCTGGGTCACCTCGCGGCCGTACCGGGAGCTGATGGTGAGCGTCTGGTACCCGGCGCGGAAGACCGGCGGGTCCCCACGCGCCCCCTACATGGCGCCGGGCGCCGCCGAACGGTGGGACGCGGAGCCGCGGCACGGCATCCCGGCGGGCACCGTCGACTGGGCGGGCATGCGCGTCCACGCCCGGCAGGGCGCGCCCGTCGACGGCCGGGGCGGGCGGCGGCCGGTGCTCCTGTACTCGGCGGGGGCCAACGACCCGCGGACGTGGAACACCGCGCTCGTCGAGGACCTGGCGAGCCGCGGCTACGTCGTCGTCACCGTCGACCACACCTACGAGTCGCCCGGGGTGCAGTTCCCCGACGGCTCGGTCGAGGACGACGAGCCCCTCAAGGACGCGCTCGCCGGGGTCACGGACGACGAGTCGCTCTCCCGGCTCCTGAAGAAGGTCATGGACGTCCGGGTCGCCGACGACCGGTTCGTCCTCGACCGGCTCGGCGACCTGCCCGGCGGCCTGTCCCGGGTCGTCGACCGGAACCGCGTCGGCACGGTCGGGCACTCCGCGGGCGGCATCGCCGCCGCCGGAACGATGTACGCGGACAAGCGCGTCAAGGCCGCCGTCGACCTGGACGGCTCGCTGGAGTACAACGGCGAGCCGAAGGGCACCCACCTCACCGACGTCGCCCGGCACGGCGTGGACCGGCCGCTGCTCCTCATGGGCCGCGACGGCGTCGACCACACCACCGAGCCGTCCTGGGGCGCCTTCTGGTCCCGTACGCCGGGCTGGAAGGCCGACTTCACGCTGCGCGGCTCGCGCCACCAGACGTACACCGACCTCACCGCCGTGCTGCCGCGCACCGGACAGCCCCGCGACGTCGTGGAGAAGAACATCGGCACCGTCGACCCGGCACGGGCCACCGCCGTCCGGCGCGCGTACGTGGCGTCCTTCTTCGACCGCTGGCTGCGCGACCGGGACGACCACCTCCTGGACGGCCCGTCGCCCCGCTTCCCCGAGGTCCGCCACGTGCCGTAGGCCCGCCCCGGCCCCGGTCGCGGGGGTGGGGGGGCGGTCCTACGCTGCCAGGTGTGACGCCGTCCCCGCCGTCCTTGCCGCCCGCGCCGCCCCCGGCGCGGCGGGCACGGCGCGCGCGAGACGGGCGAGGCGCATGGTGGCCGCGGGGCGCGCGCACGGCGGCCGTGGCCGCGCTGCTCCTCGGCTGCTGGTACGGGCCGCCGCCCGCGTACGCGACAGCAGCAGCGGGACCGGCCTCCGTACGGACGGCCGACGGGGACGGCGGCGTGGCCGGTGACCTGGTGGCGCCCGTCGTCGCGGTCGGCGCGGCCGGGGCCTTCGCCCTGGTCTCCTACCGGCGGCGCAGACGGCGCTTCGCCCACCGGACGACGCCGGGCGGGCCGGGCGAGTCGCAGGGGACGGCACCACTGGCCGACCTCGACGCCCGCACGGCGCGACTGCTCGTGGACACCGACGACGCGGTCCGCGCCAGCGCCGCGGAGCTCGCCTTCACCGCCGCCCGGTTCGGGGCCGGTGAGCTGCGGCCGTTCGCCGAGGCCGTCGCGTACGCGCGCGGTGAGCTGGCGGCGGCGTTCCGGCTCCGGCAGCGGCTCGACGACGCCCGCCCCCAGGACGACGCCACGCGGCGCCGGGCCCTCGACGAGATCGCGGTCCGCTGCGCGGAGGCGAACCGGTGCCTCGACGCCCAGGCCGCCGCCTTCGACGAGCTGCGCTCCCTCGAACGCGCCGCGCCGGGCGCCGTGGAGTACGCCGACACGGTGCTGCGGCAGGTCACCGCGCGGGCCCGGACGGCGGAGGCGGTGCTCAAGGAGGCGCGGGCGGCGTACGCGCCGTCCGCCACCGCGGCGGTGCTCGGGTACGTCGCCCGGGCCGAGGACCGGCTCGCCTTCGCCACCGCCCGGCTGCCGCGCGCCCGCGAGGCCGCCGACGTGGGGGACGGCGACACGGCCGCCGGGCACCTGCGCGCGGCGGAGGCGGCCGTCGGCCAGGCGGCCGTGTTCGTCGACGGGGTGCACCGCCACGCCGACGCGCTGGCCGAGGCCGACCGGCGGCTGCCCGCCACGCTCGACGAGGCGGGCACCGGCCGCGCCGCCGCCCGGGAGTCGCTCCGGGACGCGGCGGCGGGCGGGCCGGCC
>NZ_BNBT01000258.1 GCF_014656095.1 Streptomyces longispororuber | reverse complement strand
GGCGCCGCGGTCGGTCGCGGCGGCGCGGGCGGGTGGCGGGTCACGGCTGGGCGGGCGGGGTGGGCCCGGTGGGCGGGGCGGGGTGGTGCTCGGACGGGAGTGACGACGGGGGGGACGGGGGCGGCGGGGGTGCCGGGGCCGCCGACTGGGACGGCGGGGGCGACGACTGGCCCGGTGACGGTGACGGTGATGCCGGGGCCGCCGACTGCGGCGGCGGGGCCGACGGCTGGGGCGGCGGGGATGACGACTGCGCGGACTGGGCCACCAGCTCGCCCGTGGTCTCGCCCGCCCGCACCGGGTGGTGGCACCGGAAGCGGTGCGCCGCCCCGGCCTCCGCCGGGTCCGGCATGTCCGCCGCGCACACCGCGTCCGCCTTCCAGCAGCGGGTGCGGAAGGGGCAGCCGCTCGGCGGGTGCGTGGCCGACGGGACGGGACCGACGAGCGGGATGGGGTCGATGGGGTCCAGCAGGCCCGGCGTGGCGGAGAACAGGGCGCGGGTGTAGGGGTGCCGGGCCTGGTCGAGGATGTGGGCGGCGGGCGCCTCCTCGACGATGCGGCCCAGGTACATGGTGATCACCCGGTCGCTCATCCTGCGGACGGTCTGGATGTCGTGCGAGACGAAGACCAGGGCCAGGCCGAGGCGTTCCTTCAGATCGAGGAGGAGGTTCAGGATCTGGGCCCGGACCGACACGTCCAGGGCGCTGGTCGGCTCGTCGGCGACGACCAGCTCCGGCTCCAGGGCGAGGGCGCGCGCGATCGCCACGCGCTGGCGCTGGCCGCCGGACAACTGGCCCGGCAGGCCGTCCGCGAGGGCCGTCGGGAGGCCGACCAGGCCCATCAGCTCCCGTACGCGCTCCTCGCGCTCCCGGGGCGTGCCGCGCCGGTGGACGTCGAGCGGGTCGCGCAGGATCCGGCGGACGGGCAGGCGGCGGTTCAGGGCCGTCGACGGGTCCTGGAAGATCATGGCGGTGTTGCCGCCGATGGTGGTGCGGCGCTCCGGCGGCTTCATCCGCCACAGGTCGCGGCCGCGGTAGGCGACGGTCCCCGCGGTGGGGCGCTGGATGCCCACAAGCACCTTGGCCAGGGTCGACTTGCCGCAGCCGGACTCGCCGACGACCCCGACGGTCTCGCCCGGCGCGATGGTCAGGCCCGCGCCGGTGAGGGCGTACACCCGGTCGCGGGAGAAGACGCCGCCGGTGCGGGCCTTGTGGACGACGTGGGCGTCGTGCAGGGTCACCAGCGCGGTCGGCGGCGTGGTCGTCGGGGCGGTCGCCTCAGCCGCGGTCATGGATGGCCTCGCCTTCTCGGGGGTCCTCGGTGCCGCGCCCGCCCGTGGCGGGAGCCGGTGGTTCGTGGGGCGCGAGTGCCGGGTGGTGGCAGGCCGTGCGGTGCCGGTCGGTCATGCCGAGCAGGTCCGGTGTCGTCGTACGGCACAGATCGTCCGCCAGCGGGCAGCGGTCGGCGAAGCGGCACCCGGCGGGGAAGTCGGCGGGGGAGGGGACGACGCCCTTGATCTGGGTGAGGCGCTCGGCGGCGGACTCCAGGGAGAGGACGGAGCCGAGCAGGCCCCGGGTGTAGTGGTGGGTGGGGTACTCCACCAGCTCCGCGGTCACCCCGGTCTCGACGATCTGGCCGCCGTACATCACCGCCACCCGGTCCGTGACGTCCGCGACCAGCGCCAGGTCGTGCGAGACCAGGATCAGGGCGAAGCCCAGCTCCTCGCGCAGCCGCAGCAGGAGCTGGATGACCTGGGCCTGGACGGTGACGTCCAGCGCGGTGGTGGGCTCGTCGGCGACGACGAGCTTCGGGTCGCGGGACAGGGCCATCGCGATGAGCACGCGCTGGCGCTGGCCGCCGGACAGCTCGTGCGGGTAGCTGCGCAGCGTGCGGTCCGGGTCGAGGCCCACGAGGGAGAGCAGCTCGGCGGGGGTGCGGCGGCCGCCGCGGCGCACGACCTGCTTGAGCTGGGCGCGTACGGTCATCGCCGGGTTCAGGGAGGACAGGGCATCCTGGTAGATCATCGCCATGTCGTGGCCGAGCAGCCTGCGCCGGGCCCGCCGGTCCAGGCCGATCAGCTCCTGCCCGGCGAAGGTGACGTGCCCGCGCACCCGGGCGCCCTTGGGCTCCAGGCCCATCACGGTCAGGGCGGTCAGCGACTTGCCGCAGCCCGACTCGCCGACCAGGCCGAGGACTTCGCCGGGCCGGACCTCGAAGCTGATGCCGTCGACGATGTCGACGCCCTCGTGCCGGGCGGCGAAGCCGATGGCCAGGTCCCGTACGGCGAGGACGGGCTCGCCCTCGGGCAGGGGCCGCGCGCGGGCGCGCAGCCGGGCGGCGGCCTCGGCGAGGCCGGGCAGCTCCAGGACCTCGCCGCTGCCGGGCTCGGGGGCCTCCACCGCGTCCTCGGCGCGGGCCCGCGCGACCTCGCGCCCCGAGGGCGCGGCCCAGGCGTCGGAGACGCCCTCGGACAGGACGTTCAGCGACAGGACGGTCAGGAGCATCAGCAGCCCGGGGAAGACCGTCGCCCACCAGCCGCCGATGAGCACCATGTTCTTCCCGTCGGCGATGACGCTGCCCCAGGACGGGTCGGGGGGCCGCACGCCGGCGCCGATGAAGGACAGCGACGCCTCGAACACGACGGCCTCGGCGACCTGCACGGTGCAGAAGACGAGGACGGGCGCGGCGCAGTTGACGGCGACGTGCCGGATCAGGATGTGCGGGGTGCGGGCGCCGACGACGCGCTCGGCGGTGACGTAGTCCTCGCCGTACTGGTCGAGCACGTTCGCGCGCACGACGCGGGCGACGGGCGGGGTGAACAGGAACGCGATGGCGCAGATCAGGACGGTGATGCCGCCGCCGAAGACGGCGACGAGGACGGCGGCGAGGGCGATGCCGGGGAAGGCCATGACGATGTCGAGGAGCCGCATGAGGGTCTCGTCCACGGCCTTGCGGGAGGTGGCGGCGATCGCGCCGATCAGCGAGCCCGCGGTCAGCGCGAGCAGGGTCGCGCCGAGCCCGATGGCCAGCGACCAGCGGGCGCCGTACATCAGCCGGGAGAGGATGTCCCGGCCGAGGCTGTCCTGGCCCATCCAGTGGTCGGCGGACGGGTGCCCGGTGCCGTCGACGAGCGAGTACTGCTCCAGCGGGTCGTGCGGGGCGAGCAGCGGCGCGCACAGGGCGACGAGGACGACGACGGCGAGCACGCCGACCGCGATCCGGGACAGCACGGGCAGCTTGCGCAGCGACCGCGGCCTGAGGCCCGGCCGGGCCAGGCGTTCGGTGAGCGCCTTGCGCGAGGCGAACAGCATCAGGAGGTCCCCCTCAGGCGCGGGTTGACCAGGAGGTAGAGGATGTCGATGACGAGGTTGACGACGACGAAGCCGACGGCGGTGGTGATGACGACGCCCTGGACGACGGCGGGGTCGCCGTTCTTCACGGCCTCGATCATGAGCTTGCCCATGCCGGGCAGCGAGAAGATGGTCTCGGTGACGACGGCGCCGCCGAGCAGGTAGCCGACGCGCAGGCCGAGCACGGTGAGCGGGTTGATGAGGGCGTTGCGCAGGACGTTGCGGCCGACGACCACGACCGGGGGCAGGCCGCTGCCGATCGCCGTGCGGACGTAGTCCTTGTCGAGCTCCTCGACGACGGCGGTGCGGATGATGCGGGTCATCTGCGCCGCCACCGGCAGGGACAGGGAGAGCGCGGGCAGCGTCATCGTCTTCAGCCAGCCGGTGAAGGAGTCGTTCGGGTTGATGTAGCCGCCGGTCGGGAACCAGCCGAGTTCCACCGCCAGGTACTGGATCATCAGCAGGGCCAGCCAGAAGCCGGGCGCGGCCACGCCGGTCAGGGACACCACGCGGATGATCTGGTCGGGCAGCCGGTCGCGGTAGATCGCGGCGGTCACGCCGAGCAGCAGCGAGACGACGACGGCGATGCCGAGCCCGAGGAAGGTGAGCTGCATCGTCAGCGGCAGGGCCGTGGTGACCTGGTCGACGACCGGGGAGCGGGTCAGGACGCTGATGCCCATGTCGCCGCGGACCAGGTCGCCGACGAAGTCGACGTACCGCACCGGCAGCGGGTCGAGCAGGCCGTTCTCCTCGCGGAACCGGTGCAGTTGCTCCGGTGTGGGGTTGGCGCCCTGGAAGAACGCCGACGCCGGGTCGACGTCGGAGAACCGCATGACCAGGAACACGAACAGGACGATGCCGAGCAGCAGCGGCACGAGCAGGGCGACGCGGCGGAGCAGGATGCGCAGGATCGCGGTCACGGGGTACGGCTCCTCACCTTCGGGGCGGTGGCGCGCCCCCGCTCACACCCACTGGGCCTGGAGGACGTTGATGCCGGGGTAGGGCTGGGGCCTTATGCCGCTGAGACGCCGGGGGTTCCAGGCCGTCATCAGCTCGTTGTGGACGACCGGGTAGAGCACGGCCTGTTCGGCGACGATGTCGATGTAGTCCTGGACCATCGTCTTCTTGCGCGATGCGTCGGGCTCGCGCGTCGCCTCGTCCATGCGCCGGAACAGCTCCTTGGCGCGGGCGTCGCCGGCCCAGCGGGCGTAGCCCATCCAGATGTTGTCGCGGCCGTAGTTGTAACGCATGATCAGGTCCGCGTCGAGGCCGAACTGGTTGGGGTTCGAGACGGCCGCGACGACCTGGTAGTCCCGCCTCTGGTCCAGCTTGGTGAAGACGGCCGTGGTCTCCTGCGGGTCGAGCGTGGTCCGTACGCCGACGGCGTCCCAGGAGGCCTTGATGGTGGGCAGGCAGTCGGTCAGCCAGCTCACGTTCACGGCCATCAGGTTCACCCGCAGGCCGGAGACGCCGGCCTCCTTCAGCAGCTTCTTCGCCTTCTTCGGGTCGTACCCGTACACGGTCCTGGCCGGCCGGTAGCTGGGGTTGCCCTCGTTCAGGAACGAGGTGGCGGGCTTGCCGTGGCCCTTCAGCGCGACCTCGATGATCTTCTCGCGGTCGATGGCGTAGTGCAGGGCCTGGCGCACCCGTACGTCGCCGAAGGGCTTGTGCGCGGTGTTGAACAGCAGGAAGAGGTTGTTCATGCCGGCGCCGCCCTCGACGGTCAGACCGCCCGACTTGAGCTGCTCGATGTTGGCGTACGGGATGTTCTCGGCGATCTGGGCGTCCGCGCTGCCGCCGGAGATCTTGGCGACGCGGGGCGCGGCGTCCACGATGGACAGCCAGTTCATCCTGCGGAACGCGGCCTTGCGGGGGCCGTTGTAGTCGTCGAACGCCTCGAAGGTCGTGTTGGACTTCGGGTGGTGCGCGGTCTGCCGGTACGGGCCCGAGCCGATGGCCTTGCCCTTGGTGGCCTCCTCCCACGCGCCCGGCCTCGCGTACACGTGCTTCGGCATGATCTTGGCGAGGTTGAGCCGGGCCGCGCCGTCCGGGAAGGGGAACTTCAGGAGCAGCTCGACGGCCCGCGCGTCGGTCTTGCGCACCTCCTTGAGCCAGCCCGCGAAGAAGTTCTTGCCGAGGGACTGGGTGTCCGGGTCGAGGATGCGGTCGAAGACGAAGACGACGTCGTCGGCGGTGACGGGCTTCCCGTCGTGCCACTTCGCCCCCGCGCGCAGCTCGAACCTCCACGTGGTGGCCTCCAGGTCGCTCGGCACGGCGGTGGCGAGCTGCGGGTAGGGCTCCCGGCTGATCGGGTCGGTGCCGAGCAGCGCCTCGTAGATGTGCTCGTTGCCGGCCATGGCGAACGCCGACGCCGTCTGCGTGGGGTCCCAACTGCCGTCGTTGCCGTAGCCGATGACCGCCGTCAGCGTGCCGCCGCCGCCCCCGACCTCGTTCGTCGACTCGGGCCCGCCGCACGCGGCGAGCCCGCCGCCGAGGCCCGCGGCGGCGCCCAGGGCCCCGGTGTACCTGAGGAAGGACCGCCGTCCGGGCCCTTCGCCGTCACGTGTCACGGGGGTCAGGTCGCTCACGAGTGCCTCCCTGAGGGGGCGGGGAGGGAAGCTCCCCACGTACCGGTACGGGTGGTGGTCAAGGGGGTCGAGGGGGTCGAAGGGGGATCGGGGGGTGCGGGACGCGCGGTGCGGGTCGGGGGTCCGGGCGGGGTGGCGGAGCGCGCCGCGCCTAAGAGGTCGGACGTCCTACGTCGTACTGGCCCAGCGACGATAGGAGCGGCACAGGGCCTGGTCAAGGTGTCCGACGGGGGTGTTTCGGGACGAGGGCGAGGAGAACGGGCGGCCCGGGTGGCGGGGCGGTCGCCGGGGTCGCGTGGGGCGTCGCGGGGGTGGTGGTCCGGCGCGGCGGGAGGGCCGCCGGGGTGCCGCGGGTGGTGGTCCGGCGCGGCGGGAGGGCCGCCGGGGTTCCGT
>NZ_BNBT01000257.1 GCF_014656095.1 Streptomyces longispororuber | reverse complement strand
CGCGCCCCGCGGCCGCGCCGCCGCCCGCGGCGGACCAGGACCTCGGCGACGCCGTGCCCGCCTTCCTGGACGGCGGCCCCCTCAGGGCCCCCGAGGACGCGCCGGCCACCTTGCAGGAGGCCCTGCGCGCGGCGGCCCGGCTCGCGCCGGACAAGGGGACGGTGTACCTGACCAAGGGACACGACGACGTGTTCCAGAGCTACGCGGAGCTGCTCGCCGACGCCGAGCGGGTCCTCGCCGGACTGCGCGCCGCCGGGCTGCGCCCCGGGGACGCGGCGCTGTTCCAGTTCGAGGACAACAAGGAGTTCCTGACCGCGTTCTGGGCGTGCCTGCTGGGCGGCTTCGTGCCGACGCCGGTCGGCGTGGCCACCACGTACCGCGCGGAGAACGAGACCAACCGCAAGCTGCACAACGCCTGGGAGCTGCTCGGGCGGCCCGTGCTGCTCACCGACGACGCCACCGTCGACGCGCTCACCGGGGTGCGGGAGCTGTGGGGCGAGCCGGACGTGCGGGTCCTGACCGTCGGCGACCTCGTGGCCTGCCCGCCCGACGGCGACTGGTTCCCCGCCACCCCCGAGTCCCCGGCGCTCAACCTCCTCACCTCGGGCAGCACCGGGATGCCCAAGTGCGTCCACCACACCCACGCGAGCCTGGTGGCCCGCTCGCTGGCCGTCATCCAGCACTCCGGTCTCACCGGTGACGACATCAGCCTCATCTACATGCCGTTCGACCACGTCACGGTCGCCTTCTACAACGTCCGCGACGTCTTCCTGCGCTGCCTGCACGTCAACGCCAGGACCGAGCACGCCCTGGGCGACCCGCTGCTCTGGCTCGACTGGGTCGACCGCTACCGGGTCACGAACACCTGGGCGCCGAACTTCGTCTACGCCCTGGTCAACGAGCACGCCGAGGAGATCCGCGGCAACCGCTCCTGGGACCTGTCGTGTCTGCGCGAGATCGTCAACGGCGGTGAGCCGGTGATCGCCGCGACCAGCCACCGGTTCCTGGAGCTGCTCGCCCCGTACGGGCTGCGCGCCGACGCCATGCGGCCGGCGTGGGGCATGTCCGAGACCTGCTCCGGGGTGACCTACACCCGCCAGCACCGCGACGACCACCGCGCGGGCACCGTCGCCATCGACCCCGCCTCGCTGACCGGGAGCATCCGCCACGTCGACCCCGGCGCGAAGGACGCGGTCGTCCTTTCGACGGTCGGCAGCCCCATCCCGGGGGTGCGGCTGCGCGTCGTGGACGACTCCGGCCGGGAGCTGCCCGAGGACCGCCTGGGCGAGCTGCGCATCCGCGGTCTGACGATGATGCACGGCTACTACGCGAACCCGGAGGCCAACCGGGAGGCGTTCGACGAGGACGGCTGGTTCCGCACCGGCGACCTCGCGTTCGTCCACGACGGCGAGATCGTGATCGCCGGGCGCAAGAAGGACCAGATCATCGTGCGCGGCATCAACTACATGGCGCACGAGATCGAGAGCGTCGTGGAGCGGGCCGAGGGCGTGAAGGTCACGTTCTCGGCCGCCGCCGGGGTGCGCGAGCCGGGCGCCGAGTCCGACCGGCTCGTGGTGTTCTTCGTGCCGCTGCGCTGGGACGCCGAGGCGCTGGCCGCGGTCACCGAGGAGGTGCGGGCGCTGCTGGCCCGCGAGGTGGGCATCGCGCCCGACCTGCTCGTGCCCGTCACCGAGGCGGAGTTCCCGAAGACCGGCAGCGGCAAGGTGCAGCGCGCCGCGCTCGTCACCGCGTTCCACGCCGGGACGTTCGCCGACCGGGTCATCGGCGGCGAGGAGCCCGAGGAGGTGCCGGACACCTGGCTGTTTAGGCGGCAGTGGACCGAGCTGTCCGAGTTGCCCGCCACCGCGGCGACCGGGGACGGTGCCGACGGCGGGGTGCGGCTCGTCATCGCCGACGACGGCGACGCCGAGCGCCTGGGCGTCGAGGGGCCGCTGGTCACCGTCCGCCGGGGGGAGCGGTTCGCCGAGCGGGCGCCCCACCGGTACGAGGCGCGCACGGACGACCGCGACGAGCTGCGGCGGCTGCTCGCGGCCGTGACCGAGGCCCACGGCCCGGTCGCCGCCGTCGTCCTCGCCCCGCCGCTGTCCGGCGGCGGCGACCCGCACGCCCGTCTCACCGCGGCGACGGCGGAGCTGTCCGCCCTCGTCGGGGCGCTCGCCGACGGGTCGTACGGCCGCCCGCCGCTGCTCCTCGTCACCCGTGGCGCGGTGTACGTGCGCGACGGGGACGCCGTCGACCTGGGCACCTGCGCGCTGCCCGCGCTGGTGCGGACCGCGGTGGCCGAGAACCCCGGCCACGTGATCCGCCAGCTCGACCTGCCCGCCGACCCCGGCGCCTGGCCGGGGGCGGTGCGCGCCGAGCTGGCCGACCGGGCGGGCACCGGCGTCGTGGCGGTACGCGCGGGACGGCGCTGGAAGCCGCAGGTGGCGCCGGTCGCCGAGGAGGGGGCGCAGGCCGCGCCGCCGCTGGTGGCGGGCGGTCTCTACCTGGTCACCGGCGGGCTCGGCGGCATCGCGTACGAGGTCGCGGGCTATCTCGCCGCCGCCTACGGGGCGCGGCTGCTGCTCGTCGGCCGGTCCCCCGCCGACGGGGACAGGGCGGCCAGGCTGGCGGAGCTGACCGCGCTCGGCAGCGTCGTGTACGAGCGGCTCGACGTCACCGACGGGGCCGCGCTGGAGGCGGCGGTCACCGCGGCGGAGGCGCGCTGGGGGCGCCGTCTCGACGGTGCCCTGCACCTGGCGGGGACGGACCCGACGGGCCAGTGGGCCGACCTCGAACGGCACACCGTGGCGGCCGAGACCGCGGACACGTTCGCCGCCCAGTACGGCGCCAAGGTCGCGGGCACGCTCGCGGTGGCGGACGTGCTCGCGGCGCGCCCCGACGCCTCGCTCGTGCTCTTCGGCTCCGTGAACGGCGAGTTCGGCGGCCATTCCTTCGGCGCGTATGCCGCGGCAAACGGCTTTCTCGCCGGATTCGCGGACCATTGGCACCACGAACGCCGCCGGTCGGTGCACTGCCTCGCCTGGAGCATGTGGAAGGGCGTCGGCATGAACCAGAACCAGTCCGACGCTCCGGCGCGCAGCCGCGGTTTCCGTTCCATCGAGGCGACGGACGGACTCCGGCTGTTCACCGAAGGCATCTCGACACCGCACCACTATGTGATCGTGGGCCTCGACCTGGCGCATCCGGCCATTGTCGACGAACTGGTGCCGGAGCAGTTGCGGGTCGGTGAACTGCTCGTCGCCTACACCGCCGACGGCGTCGATACGGAGGCCGTGCACGCGGCCGTGGCGCCGGCCGTGCGGGACTGCCCGGTGCCGGTGCGGCTCGTGCGGGTGGACCGGGTGCCGAGGGACGCGACGGGCGGTGTCGACGTCGCCCAACTGCTCGCCGACACGGCCGCCGACCGGCCCAAGCGCCACTTCACGGCGCCCGCCACCGACATGGAGCGGCGGATCGCGGCCCTGTGGTCGGACGCGCTGAACCACCCCGAGATCGGCAGGGACGACTCGTTCTTCGACCTCGGCGGCAACTCGATCCGGGCGACGCGGCTGCTCGCCCTGGTCGACGAGGCCTTCGCGGTCCGGGTGCCGACGCAGGAGCTGTACGAGCACCCGACCGTCGAGGCGATGGCGGAGTTCGTGGAGCGGCACACGGCCCACTGAGCGGCACCGGGCGGGCCGGGGCGGCACCTCGCGGACGGGGTGGCCGTCCCGGCGCCGCCGCGGCGCCCTGGGGACCGCCCTCCGCCCGCCCGTGTGCCCGGCCCGGTGTGCCCGCCGTGGGCGGTGCCGTGACGCCGCCCGCGGGCCCGGCCGCCGCGGCCGGGACGGTGTCCCGATTTCCTGGCGACAGGACATCGGCGCCGGTCGGGGCGCTGTTCCGCACGGAATTTGCTTGACCCCGCCCGGCGCTGCGGGAAAAGTAAGCGTCGCTCCGCCGTCAGCCCGAAGTGCCGCCCCCTCCGCGAGCCCACGCGGAATGCGCGGCAGACGCGACGTGGACCGAATGCCAGGCTCACTCACTGAGATTCCCGAAGACCACGCACGTCGAGTTCGTGTGCCATCGGCGCTCCATTCGCGCCCGCAATGGACCCGTCTGCGCAGGAAGACTTACCGAGGAGTAAAAGCGAAATGATCCCTCTGTCCTTTGCGCAGCGCCGGCTGTGGTTCATCGACCGGCTCGAGGGCCCGTCGGCGACGTACAACGTCCCGTTCGTGCTGCACCTGGACGGAGCGCTGGACGTGGACGCCCTGCGCCTGGCGCTGCGCGACGTCGTGACCCGGCACGAGAGCCTGCGCACGCTGTTCGTCGAGGACGGCGAGGGCCGGCCCGTGCAGCGGATCGAGCCCGCCGGCGGCCACTTCGCGGACCTGCCCGTCGTCGACGTGGCGCCCGAGGGCGTGGACGCGGCGGTGGCCGAGGCCGCCTCCCACCGGTTCGACCTGTCCCGCGAGATACCCGTGCGGGTGCGGCTGCTGCGCAGCGGGCCGCGGCGGCACGTCCTGGTCCTCGTCGTCCACCACGCCGCCGCCGACGGCGAGTCGGTGGCGCCCCTGAGCCGGGACCTGGCCACCGCCTACACCGCCCGGGTGCGGTCCCAGGAGCCGGACTGGCCCGAGCTGCCCGTGCAGTACAAGGACTACACGCTGTGGCAGCGGGAGTACCTCGGGGAATCGGACGACCCCACGAGCGTGCTGTCCACGCAGCTCGCGTACTGGCGTCGCGAACTCGCGGGCGCGCCGCAGCAGTTGCGGCTGCCCACGGACCGGCCGCGGCCGTCGAAGGCCAGCCACGAGGGTGACGTGGTCCCCTTCACGGTCGACGCCGACCTCGCGGCCGCCGTCGCGGAGGTGGCCGGCCGCCGGGGCCTGACGCAGGCGATGGTGATGCAGTCGGCCCTCGCCATGCTGCTGCACCACCTCGGCGCCGGGGACGACGTCACCATCGGCTCGACCGTCGCCGGACGCACCGACGAGGCGCTGCTCGACCTCGTCGGGTTCTTCGTCAACACCTGGGTGCTGCGCACGGACCTGTCGGGCAACCCCTCGCTGGAGCAGGTGCTCGACCGCGTCCAGGACAAGGCGCTCGGCGCGTACGAGAACCAGGACGTGCCCTTCGAGCGGCTCGTCGAGGCGCTGAACCCGGAGCGTTCCACCGCCTACCACCCGTTTTTCCAGGTGATGTTCAGTTGGCAGAGCGTCGCCCACGTCGAGCTCGACCTGCCGGACCTGACCGTCACGCTCGAGGCCGTCGCGAACAAGACCTCCAAGTTCGACCTGGAGTTCAACTTCTCCGCCGACGAGCAGGGCCGCCTGACCTGCATGCTGGAGTACGCCACCGATCTGTTCGACCGGGAGACCGTCGAGGAGATGGGGGCCCGCTTCGTCCGTATCCTGCGGGCGCTCGCGGACGACCCCACCACCCGGCTCGGCGCGGTGGACGTGCTCTCCGCCGCCGAGCGGGGCGTCCTCGCCGGGCGCAACGAGACGGCCGAGCCGACCCCCGAGCTGACCGTCGCCCAGCTCTTCGAGCGGCAGGCCGGGCTGACCCCGGACGCCGTCGCGGTCACCACCGAGTTCCAGGACCTGACGTACCGGGAGCTGGAGGAGCGGTCCAACCGCCTCGCGCACGAGCTGATCCGGCGGGGCGCGGGCCCCGAGACGCTCGTCGGGCTCTCCCTGCCGCGCACGGCGGACCTGGTGACGGCGCTGCTCGGCATCCTCAAGTCCGGTGCGGCCTACGTGCCCATCGACCCCCGCTACCCGAGCGCCCGCCTCGGCCACATCCTTTCCGAGGCCCGCCCGCAGCTCATCCTGACCGACACGGACACCGAGTCGGTGCTGCCCGCCGACGACAGTGCCCCCCGGCTCCGGCTCGACGAGTTCGACCTGGACAGCGGCGCGGCGGACCGCCCCGCGACCGGGCTGCTGCCGGACAACACCGCCTTCGTGATGTACACCTCCGGCTCGACCGGCAAGCCCAAGGGCGTGGCGGTCACCCACCGCGGGGTGGTCAACGGTGTCACGCGTCTGGCCGCGGTGGTCGGCGTGGAGGCGGGCTGCCGCATGCTGGCGGGGACCTCCATCAACTTCGACGTGTCGGTCTTCGAGATCGTCACCACCCTGTCGGTGGGCGGCACGGTCGAGGTCGTGCGCGATCCGCTGGTGGTCGCCGAGCGCGGCGGCTGGTCGGGCAGTGTGATCAGCTCGGTGCCGTCCGTGTTCGCCGAACTCCTCGACCAGGTCGGCGGGAAGATCCAGGCCGACACCGTCGTCTTCGGTGGTGAGGCCCTGTCGGCGGCCCTGGTGGAGCGGGCCCGCGAGGCCATTCCGGGCGTACGCGTCGTCAACCCCTACGGCCAGACGGAGTCGTTCTACGCGACGGCCTTCCAGGCCCAGGAGGGCTGGCGGGGGTCGGCGGGTGCGCCG
>NZ_BNBT01000256.1 GCF_014656095.1 Streptomyces longispororuber | reverse complement strand
GGCCGCCGCGGCGCTCCAGCGCGCCGCGGACCTGGCACCGCGGCGACGGGACAGCGCCCGGCTGCTGGTCGAAGCCGCGTCGGCGGCCGTGTTCACCGGTGACCTCGCCTGGGTCGAGGAACTGGCCGCCGCGGCACGCGCGCGCACCGACGACCCGGCGCTCCTGGCGGCCGCCGCCGCGCGGACCGGACGGCTCGCGGTCCTGACCGCACGCCACACCGCGGTCTTCTCCCGGCTGACCGCGGCGGCGGAGCAGTCGGCGGCGTCCCGGCCCGCGGCGGCGCTGGACCTGCTGGCCGACGCCGCCGTGGCCCGCTTCTACTGCGGGGAGGACACCCAGCGCCACCGCGTCCAGGACGTCCTGCGGCGCCTGCCCGAGGAGCCCGCGTCCGCGGGTCTGCGGGCCTGGGTGAGGGCCGTCACGGACCCGCACGCGGAGCGAGCCGAACTCGTCCCGCTGCTGCCGGAGTTGGCCGCCGAGGCGCGGTCCCGGCCGGAGCGGCTGACAGCCGTGGGCATCATGGCGTGGCTGCTGGACGAGACCCCGCGGGCCGTCCGCTGCTTCGACGAGGCCTCCGACCGGCAGGTCCGGGAGGGGCTGCCGGAGGGGCTGGGCGGCGCGGTCGCCTGGGCCTTCGTGGAACGAGGCCGGTGGGACCAGGCCCGGGAGGTCTGCGCCCGTACCGCCGAGGTCGGCCGCGCGGCCGGACTCGACCACGCCGTGGCGTGCGCGGCCGCCGTGGACGCCACCGTGCTGGCCCACCAGGGCGACACGGCGGCGGCCCGTGCCCGGGCCGAGGACGCCCTCGGCCTGGTCGACCCGCTGGAGAGCCGCTCGGTGGCCGTTCACGCCCGGCGCGCGCTGACCGCCGCGCCCGCCGCGGAAGGCGCGTACGAGACGGCCTACGGGCAGCTCCGCCCGGTCTTCACGGCGGACGGCGCGCCCGTGCACTACCACGCCTCCTACCCGGCCCTGGCGGAGCTGGCCGCCGCCGGCGTGCGCGGCGGCCACCGCGAGGACGCCGCCGCGGTCGTCGAGCGGTGCGCGGCGGCGCTCGGGGAGGGCGCCTCCCCTCGCCTGCGCTCGCTGGTCGACCGGGCCCGGGGGCTGCTGGCCGCGCCCGAGGACGCCGAGCCGCACCTCCGGGCCGCGGTGGCCGACCCGGTGCTCGCGCACTGGCCCTTCGAACGCGCCCAGTCCCTGCTCGACCTCGCCGAGTGGCTGCGCCGCCGTCGGCGCGTCGCGGAGGCGCGGGTGCCGCTCACGGAGGCCCTGGAGGCCTTCCGGCGTCTGGGCGCGCGCCCTTGGGTCGAGCGCGCGCGGGCCGAGGCGCGCGCCGCCGGGCTCGGCGTCGCGGACGCGGCTCCCGACGCGCTGGCCGAACTCTCCCCGCAGCAGCGGCAGATCGTCGCCCTCGCCGCCCGCGGGCTGACCAACCGGGAGATCGGCGAGAAGCTCTTCCTCTCCCCGCGCACGGTCGGCTCGCACCTCTACCGCAGCTTCCCCAAGCTGGGCGTCACCGCCCGCTCCCAGCTCCGCGACCTTCTGGAGGGCACCCGCGCGACGGCCGGCCGGTGAGCGGGCGGCGGGCCGTCAGTCGAGCCCGCTCACCCGCAGCGTGATGTTGAGCCGCCCGGTCAGGCCGAGTCCGGGCGGCGCCGTGCCCGGGTGGATCCGCGGGACGCCGTGGTACGCGAGGCGCGAGGGGCCGCCGAACACCATCAGGTCGCCGCTGCGCAGCTCGACGTCCGTGTACGGGCGCCCACGCGTCTCGGTGTTGCCGAACCGGAAGACGCACGTGTCGCCGATGCTGAGCGAGACCACCGGCGCGGGCGACTTCTCGTCGCTGTCGCGGTGCATGCCCATGCGGGCGTCCACGTCGTAGTAGTTGATCAGCGCGATGTCGTAGGCGCCGCTGTCCGCGACGCCGTACGTACCCTCGTCCCCGATGCCGTACGTGCCGTCGTCGCGGACGGCGGTGTGGCTGCCGCCGGGCGTCCCGGGGGCGTCCGCGCCGCTGCCGCCGGTCCCGTACGCGTCCCGCACGGCGTCGCGGGCCAGGCGCGCGAGCCACGCGGGCAGGGGCTTCACCGGCGCGCCGTCGCCGTCGACGGCGGTGCGCGCGTAGCCGTACGGGTACCAGTGCCGGCCCAGGCACATCTGGCGCGCGGTCATCGTGCCGCCCCCGGGCAGGCGCACGGTGCGCAGCCCCGCGGGCGGGCGCGCCCAGCCACGGCAGGCGTCGAGGAGCTCCCGCTGGCGGGCGGGGCCGAGCCAGCCGGGCACGTGCACCGCGCCCGGGGCCACCTCGGCGCGCTCGCGCGGGAACAGCGCGTCGGTCATCGCCGCCGGACCGCGCGCAGGATCACGAACTTGCGGTTGCTGGCGGCAACTTCGACGTTGCCGAACAGCCGCTTGAGGCGTACGTGGTAGCCGAGGTGGCGGTTGCCGACGACCCACAGCTCGCCGCCGGGCCGCAGCGCGTCCCGGGCGCCGCGGAACATGCGCTGGGCCGTCGCGTCGGTCGTCGCCTGGTGGCTGTGGAAGGGCGGGTTGTTCAGGACGAGGTCCACGGACGCTGCGGGCACCGCCGTGAGCGCGTCCCCGGCCAGGAACTCCGCCTTCGCGGCCGCGGCGTTGGCCCCCAGGGTTGCCTCCGCCGAGGCGACGGCCTGGTACGACTCGTCGACGAAGGTGACGCGGGCCTCGGGGTTGGCGACCGCGGCGGCCGTGCCGAGCACGCCGTTGCCGCAGCCCAGGTCGACGACGTGGG
This sequence comes from Streptomyces longispororuber, assembly GCF_014656095.1. GTDB lineage: Bacteria > Actinomycetota > Actinomycetes > Streptomycetales > Streptomycetaceae > Streptomyces > Streptomyces longispororuber. Next base: position 4,119 of record NZ_BNBT01000256.1, on the reverse strand, counting down.
CGTCGCCGTGGCAGGCCGGCAGGTGCTGGAGGAGGAACCGCGTGCCGATGTCGAGGCGGTCGGCGCAGAAGACGCCCGCGTGGTTCACGGCGGTCAGGCCCGCGCCCGCGCCGGAGTCGGCGGGCAGCACGTAGCGGCGCGGCCAGGGGCTGGGCTCGCGGGGGCGGTCCGGGGCGGGCGTGGTGAGGATCAGGCGGGCCTTCTGCCGGGCCAGCGAGGTGCGGGTGGGGCCGATGATCCGCTCGAAGAGGTCGAGGGTCGAGGTGTGGATCTCGGTGACCATGCCGGTGCCGAGGACCACGGTGCCCGCGTGCACGGCCGGGGCGACGCGGCGGAGCTGGTCCTCCAGGAGCGCGAGGCTCTTGGGCACGCGGACCAGCAGCACGTCGACGCGCTCGGGCGGGGTGTCCCGCGTGGTGAGCAACCGGGCCGGGTCCGGCGCGTGCCCGGCCCGCTCCAGGTTGGCGAGGGTCGCCTGCCGGGTGAGGAAGGAGTCGGTGATCTGCACGGGCCGGTGCGCGGCCAGGGCAGTGGTCAGCGCGCCCCACCGGTCGCCGACGACGGCCACGGTGCCGTCCAGGGCGACGGGGTCGCCGCCCTCCTCCCCCGCCAGGTGCCGCAGCAGGTAGGCGTCTGCCGCGGACCAGGCCCGTAGCTGGTCGCGCGGGTCCTCGGGAAAGCGTGTGAGGTCGTACGTGCCCCATGACGTGCTCAAACGGTTCATCGTGCCCTCAGGCTACTGGGCGGCGCGCGGCGGCGCGGACCGGCCCTGCGGCGACGGCCCCGGCCTCACGACGGGCGCCGCCGCCGCTGCCGGGGGATGGCGACCCGGGTGCGGCCGGGGTCGGCCGGGCGCTCGGGGTCGTACACCGCGAGGACGAGCCGGGCGAGGGCGGCGCGGTCCTCGACGACGTGCGGCGCGTGGCGGGCGCCGCGCCGGTCGTGGAAGACGACGGTGACCTCGCCGCGCCGGCCGCGCACCGGCCGCCAGCCCTCCAGGCGCGCCGCGGCCGTGGTGAAGGAGGCGCGTGCCCGGCGCAGCGCGGCGGTCCTGCGCAGGCTGACGGCGCCGCCCCACACGGCGGCCAGGGCGCCCGCGGCCACCACGGACCACAGGAAGACCAGCCAGGCCGTCACGGTGTGCCGGCCGACGGGCGCGAGCAGCGTGTAGTCCGTGAGGGTGCCGTACGAGACACGTCCTTCGGCCACCGCGTCGTACCAGCCGACGGCGGCGGCGAGGGCGCTGAACGCGGTCACCGCGCCCGGCGTCGCGCGGTGCAGGAACCGCGCGCCGGCGAGGCCGAGCAGCACGGCCAGGGCGGTGCCGAGCTCCGGCGCCAGGGCCGCGAGCTGGTCGCTGCCGCAGCCCGTGTCGTCGTAGCAGGACCGGGCGACGCTCGTGGCGTCGTACGTGCTCAGGTGCCACACGAGCCAGACCGGCCAGGCCAGAAGCGCGCACGCGAGCCCCCGCACCGCGGCGCCGCAGGCCTTCCGGCTCAACTCCCGTCCCGCCTCCGTGGTTCGGCGGCGCGCCGGGGCGGCCGCGCGGACAGCATCCGTCAATGTCCGTGCAGGCTACATGCTGTCCGGCGCGGTCTCCACGGGCCCCGGGGACTCGGTGTCGCGGGCGAACCAGGTGGGGCCGTCCGCCATGGCCTGCTTGATCCGGAAGAGTCCGGTCTCGTGCAGCTCGGGCAGCCGGTCCAGCGGGAACCAGGCGACCTCCAGCGACTCGTCGTCGTTGACGCGGGGCTCGCCGCCCACGGCCCGGCAGCGGACGGTGACGTCCATGAACTGGCAGACGTCGCCGTTGGGGTAGGTGACGGGCTCCAGGGCCTCCACGAGGACCACCCGCTCGGCCACGCACCGCACGGCGGTCTCCTCGTGGACCTCGCGCACGGCGCACGCGGCGGGCTGCTCCCCCGGCTCCGGGATGCCGCCGATCACGGACCACCTGCCGTTGTCGGCACGGCGTCCGAGCAGCACCCTGCCCTCGTCGTCGAAGACGATCGCGGTCACGCCGGGCAGCCACAGCGGGTGGTGGCCCACCTCGGCGCGCAGGGTCGTGATGAAGTCTGGAGTAGCCATGATCAGCACCCTAGCCGCCGGTGGCGGACCGCCTGCGGGCGATCGCCCAGCCGATTCCGGCCACTCCCAGGCCGGCGAGCAGCACCTCGGGCCACACCCCGAGCCGGGTCGCGAGCGTCCGCGAACTGCGCTTGGGCACCTGGGCCACCAGCGACTCGGCGGTGAACATCCCGGTCCGCTGGGCGACCGTCCCGTCCGGGCGGATCACGGCGCTCACCCCGCTGGTGACCGGGACCAGGACGGCCCGGCCGTGCTCGACGGCGCGCACCCGGTCGATGGCGAGCTGCTGGTAGGTCATCTGACTGCGCTCGAACGTGGCGTTGTTGCTCGGCACGGACAGGATCTGCGCGCCCTCGTTCACCTGGTCCCGGACCACGTCGTCGAAGGCGGCCTCGTAGCACGTCACGGGACCCACGCCGGTGCCCGCCATGGCGAACACGGCGGGCCTCGTACCGGGTTCGAAGACACCGGCGCGGTCGACGTCGGAGCTGAAGAGGCGGAAGAAGCCGCGGTAGGGCATGTACTCGCCGAACGGCTGGAGGTGCCGCTTGTCGTAGAAGGCGCCGGGACCCTTCTCCGGGTCCCAGAGGATCTGCCGGTTGCGGGGCCTGCCGTCCTCGGCCTCGACGACGGCGCCCACGGAGACGGGGGCGCCGACGGCCTTCACCGCCTTCTCGATCTCGGTGTACGCGTCGGCGTTCTTGTACGGGTCGATGTCGGAGGAGTTCTCCGGCCACAGGACCAGGTCGGGCCGGCGGACCTCGCCCCGCTCGACCTTCTCGGCCAGGCGCAGGGTCTCGCGCACGTGGTGGTCGAGCACGGCCCGGCGCTGGGCGTTGAAGTCCAGGCCCATGCGCGGCACGTTGCCCTGGACCACGGCGACCGTGGCGGTGCCGTGCTCGGCCTCCGTGGACACCAGCGGCGTCGCGGCCGCCCCGGCGGCGACGGGCGCGACGGTGAGCACGGCGGCGGTGACCAGGGCGCGGTCCCGGGTCCGCGGCGCCCGCCTGAGGCGGAGGACCACGTCGGCGAGCCCGAAGCCGCTCAGGACGACCGCGAAGCCAAGCAGCGGGGTGCCGCCGAGCGCGGCCAGCGGCAGGAACGCCCCGGTGGGCTGGCCGAAGGCGACCTTGCCCCAGGGGAAGCCCTCGAACGGGAAGCGCGCCCGTGCCGCCTCCAGGAGCAGCCACACCCCGGAGGCCCACACCGGCCACACGGGGAGGCGTGACACCAGGGCGATGCCCAGGCCCGCGAGGCCGAGGAACAGCGCCTCGGCGACGGCCAGGGCCAGCCACGGCAGCGGCCCCACGTCGACGCCCGTCCACGAGAGCAGCGGCAGGAAGTAGCCGAGCCCCATGAGCAGGCCGAGGGCGAACCCGGAGCGGGGTCCGCGGCCGTGCAGGACGAGGCCGAGCAGCGCGAACGCGAAGGGCGCGAGCCACCACAGCTCGCGCGGCGCGAAGCCGAGGTAGAGCAGGACGCCCGAGAGCACCGCGCCCGCGGCCGGAAGCAGCCGGCGCCGGAGGCGCTGCGCGCGGGTCGTCGGTCCGGCGGGCGGCGAGATCTGCTCCGGCGTCCCGGTGGGAGCGGTGGTGGCGGTCACTCGGGGAGTGTACGGCCCGTCACCAGGGCCGGGACACCGCGGTCGGCACCGGCGGGGAGGAGGCCGAAGTGCCCGTTCCACACATCTGCCAGATCGTTTCTGCGCACGATGTCCACAACCAGGGGCGCCAGCCGCTACGGTGTGCCCAGCCCCTGCCGCGCAGCCTGATCACGCCGCGCCGGGGGCCCGTGGGGGACGGATCTGGGGGGCGGGTTGGGGCCGACGGGGGCGGTGGCGGCGGCCGGGCGGGCCGAGGAGCGGCACGCGGTGGCGGACGCGAGCGGCTTGGCGCTGCTCGCGGTCTGCGCGGCGTGGGCGCTGGTCACCTCTGCGCTCGGCGGCGGACGCCCGGACGGCGTGCTGCTGGCCCTTGTCGCCGTCGCCGCCGGGTACGCGGGCGGCCGCATCGCGGGGGCGCTGCTGCCGGT
>NZ_BNBT01000255.1 GCF_014656095.1 Streptomyces longispororuber | reverse complement strand
GGTCGGCGACCGTGGCGCAGTCGCCGCGGGCGTGGGCGAGCTCCCGCTCCAGGTCCCGCTGCTCCCGGTCGAGGGCGTCGCGCAGCGTGGCGCGGGAGTCGACGCGGCGGGCGGCCTCCTGCTGGGCCGTGACGCGGCGGCCGTGCTCGCGCTCGGCCTGGGCGAGCTTCTCGCGCGCGGTGTGCAGCCCGGACGCGCGGTCGCGGGCCGTCTCGTACGCGTGCCGCACCTCGGCCACGGTCGCCGCGAGGTCGGCGGCGGGGGTGTCGGACGCGGCGGCGGTGTCGGCCGCGAGCGCGGCGCCGACGTCGGCGCGGGTCCGCTCGGCGGCCGTGCGGTCCTCCTCCGCGCGCCGGTGGGCGGCGAGGGCGGCCTCCTCCGCCGCGCGGTCCACGTGGTCTTCGGACTTGCGGGCGGGGGCGGGGTGCTCGGTGGCTCCGCACACGGCGCAGGGGGCGCCGTCGCTGAGGTGCGCGGCGAGCTCGGCGGCGATCCCGGCGAGGCGCCGCTCCTTGAGGGAGAGCCAGTGCTCGTGGGTGTGCGCGGCGCGCTCGCGGGCGGCGAGCACCTGCTCATCGGCGGTGGCGGCCTCCTGGGCGAGCCGGTCGCGGCGGCGGGCGGCGTCCAGTTTCTCCTGGGCGGCCGTGAGCTGCCCGGCCAGGTGCTCGGTGCGGGTCGTCGCCTCCTGGGCGGCGTCGACGGCGTCCTGGAGGCGGGCGCGGGTGGTGTCCCAGTCGGCGAGCCAGCCGTCGGCCTCCTGGAGGACCTCCTCGTCGGCCCGCTCCTGGCGGTCCAGGTCAGCGCGCTGCCCGGTCAGGTCGGCCAGGCGGCGCTCGGCGCGGCGGGCGGAGGCGAGGCCGCCGAGCTCCTCGCTGGCCTTGCGGGCGGCGCTCGCGAGGCCCGCGGCGCCCTCGTCGGCGTACGCGGTCGGGAGCCGGTCGCGCGCGTCGGCGTCGGCGGCGGTGGCGCGCCGGTGCTCGGCCTCGGCGTCCGCGCGCAGGCCGAGGGCGGGGGCGACGGCTTCCGCCTTGCGGGCCCGCTCCATGCGGGCCGTCAGCCGCCGGTGGTCGTCCGCGCCCTCCTCCAGGCGGGCGGCCCGCTGCTGTGCCTCGGCGAACCTCTCCTGGAGGCGGGCCAGTTCGCGGGCGTCGTCGAGCGCGGCCGCCGCGGCGGCGCGGGCGGACTCGGCGCGGGCGAGGGCGGCGCGCGCGATGGTGAGCCGCTCGCGGGCGCCGGAGCGGACCACGGCGGCCCAAGTGAGGACGGCGTCGGCGAGGCCGGGGGCGCCGGGCTCGGCGTCCGGCAGCGGCAGCTCGGCACCGGCGTCGCCGGGTGCGGTGCCCGCCGCCTGCTGCATGCGGTGGGCGTCGGCGAGCAGTTCGGCGTCGGCCTCACGCACCTGGGTCTCGGCGGCGCGGCGCCGCTCGGCGAGCCGCTGCTCGACGGCGGCGAACCGGCGCGTGTCGAAGAGCCGTCCGAGGAGCTTGCCGCGGGCCTCGGCGTCGGCCCGCAGGAAGCGCGCGAAGTCGCCCTGCGGCAACAGCACGACCTGGCAGAACTGCTCCTTGCTCATGCCGAGGAGCTGGGTGATCTCCTCGCCGATCTCCTGGTGCGAGCGGCTGAGGTCCTTCCAGGCCCCGCCGTCCGGGGTGCCGTCCCCGGCGGCGTACTCCCGCAGCCAGCTCTGCGCCTTGTCGGTGGTGGTGCCCGTGCCGCGCTTCTTCGGGCGCTCCCACGGCGGCTGCCGGGTGATCTCCAGACGCCGTCCCGCCACGGTCAGTTCGAGGCACACCTCGGTGCGCGCATCCGGGCGCGCGTGGTGGCTGCGCAGGGACATGCCCTGGCCGCTGCCCTGGCGGGGGCCGGGCACCGAGCCGTACAGCGCGTAGCACACGGCGTCGAGGACGGAGGTCTTGCCGGCGCCGGTGGGGCCGTGCAGCAGGAACAGGCCGGCCGCGGACAGCTCGTCGAAGTCGATGTCCTGGGTGGTGGTGAAGGGCCCGAAGGCGGTGATCCGCAGCCGGTGCAGCCTCATCCGGCCACCTCGCGCAGGACGTCGTCGGCGCGGACGGCGTCGAACGCGTCGCGCAGCACCGCCTGCTCCCGCGCGTCCGGTCCCGCGCCGCGCACATGGGTCACGAAGTCCTCCGCGATCTGCTGGTCGGTACGGTCCCTCAGGCGCTGCGCGTAGGAGACGCCGGGCTCCTCGGGGGCGCGGGCCGGGTCGAAGACGAGGCTGAGGGTGTGCGGGAAGCGCTCGCTGATCCGCGCCATCGGGTCGTCCGGGCGCACCGGGTCCGTGAGGGTGGCCTCCACCCAGGCGTCCTCGTGGCGGGCGAGGCCGGGGTCGGCGAGCAGGTCCGCGAGGTCACCCCGGATGCGGGCGAGCGGCCGGGGCACCGGGCAGTCGACGCGCTCGGCGGTGACCAGCTCCCCCGCCGCGCCCAGCTCCACGAGCCACATGGTCTTGCGGTGGGCGGCCTCGGAGAAGGAGTACGCCAGCGGTGAGCCGCTGTAGCGCACGCGCTCGCTGATGACCTGGCTGCCGTGCAGATGGCCGAGGGCCACGTAGTCGACGCCGTCGAAGACGGCGGACGGGACGGAGGCGACGCCGCCGACGGTGATGTCCCGCTCGCTGTCGCTGGCCTCGCCGCCGGTGACGAAGGCGTGCGCGAGGACGACGGAGCGGGTGCCCGCGGGGCGCGTGGCCAGGTCGGCCCGCACGCGGTCCATGGCGGCCGCGAGCACCGCCTCGTGCCCGGCGCGCTCGACGCCGAACTCGCCCTTCACCAGGGCCGGTTCCAGATAGGGCAGGCCGTAGAAGGCCACGTCCCCGTGCGCGTCGGCGAGGACGACGGGCTCGCCGCACGCGCCGGGGTCGGTGCGCAGGTGGATGCCGGCCCGGCCGATGAGCCCGGCGCCGACGCCGAGGCGGCGCGCGGAGTCGTGGTTCCCGGAGATCATGACCGTGGGCACCCCGAGGGCGGCCAGGCGGTGCAGGGCGTCGTCGAACAGCTCGACGGCGGCGAGCGGCGGCACCGCCCGGTCGTACACGTCCCCCGACACGACGACGGCGTCCACCGCGCGCTCGCGCACGGTGGCGACGAGACGCGTGATGAACGCGGCTTGCGCGTCGAGCATGCTCACCCGGTGCAGGGCCCGGCCGAGATGCCAGTCGGACGTGTGCAGCAACCTCATGATTCCCGAGACTAACGGCAGGGTCCGACATCACGGGCGGCTACTCCCGTATCGGGCCGTCCGGCGGCCGACGACGACTACCGCGACACCCGTGACTCCGGTCACGTCAACTGCCGCGACGACAACCGTGGTTACGTCCGAATATGTCTGCTATGTCCCCATACGGCACTTGGAAGGGACGGGGCCGGGTGCGTCGGGGCCGTGCCGGTCAGGCGTCCCCGTACGCCTCGCCGCCGAGTTCGAGGTCCGCGCTGCCCGCCGTCGCGTCCGCGAGCCAGGCGCGGAACTGCTCGACGTCGGCCTCCGGCAGGCCGATCTCGATGGTCACCGCGTCGCCGTAGCGGACGTCCCGCACCTCGCGGCCCGCGGCGCGCAGGTCGTTCTGGACCTTGCCCGCGCGCTGGTGGTCGACGGTGACGGTGGCGAGCCGGAAGCGGCGCCGGGTGCGGGTGCCGAGCGCGTCCAGGGCCTCGCCGACCGCGCCGCCGTAGGCCCGGATGAGCCCGCCGGCGCCGAGCTTGACGCCGCCGTAGTAGCGGGTGACGACGGCGACGACGTACCGCATGTCGCGGCGCAGCAGCATCTGGAGCATGGGGACCCCCGCGGTGCCGCCGGGCTCGCCGTCGTCGCTCGCCTTCTGCACGGAGGCGTCGGCCCCGATGACGTACGCGAAGCAGTTGTGCGTGGCGGTGGGGTGCTCCTTGCGCACGCGGGCGACGAAGTCCTGCGCCTCCCGTTCGGTGGCGGCGGGCGCGAGCGCGCACAGGAAGCGCGAGCGGTTGATCTCGGTCTCGTGCACGCCCTCACGGGCCACGGTGCGGTACTCGTCCTGCATCACGCCAGCGTATGCGCTCCTCGGCGGAGCGCGCGGCGGGCCTCTCCGGCCACCGCGCCGGGACGCCCTCCCCTGGGGTCCGCACGGTCCCTCCGGGTTCTCCGGGCCCTCCGGCCCCAGGGGGCCGCCTCCGCCTCGCGTCCGTCCGGTCGCCGGGACCGAGCCCGCCGGTCGCGGGCGGCGCGGCGGTAAGGTGATCCCTTGTGACGTCACCTTCGAAGTCGGCGGCAGCAGGGGAAGTTCCCGGCGGGACGGGCATATTGAGCGCCCTCCTGGCCGAGGAGCCCGTCGTCGTGTCCGAGACCCGTGAAGACCTGCCCGACGCGGTGCTCTTCCCCGAGGAGGCCGCCCACGTCGCCAACGCCGTGGCGAAGCGGCGCCAGGAGTTCACCACCGCGCGGCACTGCGCCCGCGCGGCCCTCGCCGGCATCGGCATCGCGCCCGTGCCCATCCCGCGCGGCGAGAAGGGCGCACCGGTGTGGCCGCAGGGCGTGGTCGGCAGCATGACGCACTGCACCGGCTACCGCGCGGCGGTCGTCGCCAAGCTCTCCGACGTCCTCACCCTCGGCATCGACGCGGAGCCCGCCGAGCCGCTCTCCGACCCGGGCGTGCTCGACCTGGTCAGCGACGAGACGGAGCGCGCCACGCTGGCCGCGCTCGCCGCCGCGCAACCGACGGTGCCCTGGGACCGGCTGCTGTTCAGCGCCAAGGAGACCGTCTACAAGGCGTGGTTCCCGGTGACCCAGCGGTGGCTGGGCTTCGAGGAGGCGCGCCTGGACATCCGCCGCGACGGCACGTTCAGCGCCGCGTTCCTGGTGGAGTGCCCGGTGGTCGCGGGGGCCGAACTGACCGGGTTCGACGGCACCTGGATCGTCCGCGACGGGGTGCTGGCGACGGCGATCGTGCTGCGGCAGGGGTAGCGTCCGCTACCTGTCCTGGGTGGACCTGCCGGACCGGCTGGACCTGCCAGCCGGGCCGCACGGCTGCGGCATCAGGGCCGCGCGGCCCCCGCCCGGTCCGCGAGGCTCGACCAGAACATCCCCTCGTACTCCTGGAGCAGGTGCCCCTGCCGCAGCGCGGTGCGGGGCGTGAGCGTGTCCCGGGAGAGGCCTTCCTCCAGCGCGGCCAGCGCGTTCCGGCCGAGGTCCGGCGACGGCTCGGCGAAGAAGTCGAAGAACGCGCAGGCCGCGTCCGGGAAGCCGTACCGCGCGCGCAGGGCCCTCGCGAGGGTCGCGCAGTAGCCACCCCAGGCCGCGAAGTTGGCGGTCAGGGCGAGCACGACGTCGGCCGGTTCGCCGTTGAACGCGAGCCAGGCCACGTACGCCGGGTAGGCCTGGCAGCCCGCCGCAGGGACGTACTCCCGCGCCTGCCGTTCGCCCACCCGGCAGGCCGCGAGGAGGGCGCCGAGCCGGTCGGACGCGAGGGTCTCGCCCTCGGCCAGGGCGTCGAAGAACGCGGCGCTCGCGGGCAGGCCCGCGTCCGCCGAGCGGGCCGCCAGGTGCAGGAAGGACCGGCGGTCGGCGGGGATGATCAGGCGCTGCTCCAGGGCGAGCGCGACCACCGCGCCGCGGTCCGCGGTGCCGTCGGCGACGAGCGGCACGAACGGGTTCGCGTGCGGCGCGGGCGCGAGCTCCGCCGCGGCACGGGCCAGCAGGGCCTGGGCGGTGAGCGCTTGCTGCCCGCTCGTCCCGGTTGCCTGCTCTGCCGCGTCTGCTCCGCCTGCTTCCTTTGCTCCCGCTGCTTCCTTAGCTCCCTCTGTTTCCTTAGCTCCCGCTGCTTCTTTTGCGCCGTCTGCCGCGCCTGGCCCGCCCGGCCCGCCTGCCTCCTCGGGCCCGCCCGGCCCTCCTGCCCCACCGGCTCCGCCCGACGCGTACGGCCCGGTTACCGAAGGTCCGGATGGTGGCGGTCCGGATGCCGAGGGTCCGGATGGTGACGGCCCGGCTGCCGACGACGGCAGGGCTGCCGACGCCCGCTGGGGCGGCTCTCCTTGCTCACGAGCGATCGGCTCCATCAGGGAGACACCTTCCTCCGCTGTCGTACGCCTCTGACCGGTCAGGCTGCGGCCCCTCGCCGTACACCCTGCCCACTCCGCCCGTCGGCGTCTCCCCCTGTGCCCCTGCGGACTCCACCCTGCGGAACTTCCGCGTCCAGATGTTAGTTTCTACGCTGTTGTAGAAATTGGCGCGTGCGTCGGTGTTGCCCGGCGCCCGCCCGTGAGCACCGACCGATGGAGTCTTTCCATGGCCCTGTGGGACCGCCTCAAGGAATCCGCCTCGACGATGCAGACGCAGCTCGTCGCGAAGAAGAACGACCTCAAGAGCGGCTCCTTCCGCGACGCGAGCATGGCGATGTGCGCCCTGGTCGCGGCCGCCGACGGCACGGTCGACCAGGCCGAGCGCCAGCGCGTGGCGCAGCTCATCGCGACGAACGAGGTGCTGCAGAACTTCCCGGCCGACGACATGCGCCGCCGCTTCGACGCGTACGTGGACAAGCTCACCGCGGACTTCGCCTTCGGCAAGGTCAGCGTGTTGCAGGAGGTGGCGAAGGCCAGGAAGAAGCCCGCCGAGGCCCGGGCCGTGGTCCAGATCGGCATCGTGATCGGCGGGGCCGACGGGGACTTCGACAAGGACGAGCAGGCGGTGGTGCGGGAGGCGTGCTTCGCCCTCGACCTGCCGCCGCACGAGTTCGACCTCTGACGGCACCCGGGCCCGCGCGAGCCCCGCGGCCCCGGGTCAGAGGGGCGTCGCCGCCCGTAGCACGAGCACCAGCGTGACCGCCGCGTTCGCCGAGGCCAGGGCGGAGACGGCGGTGCCGCCCGCCGCGCACCACAGCGCGAGGCCCGGCGCCGTGAACGGCGAGGGCCGGGTGCGGGCGGC
>NZ_BNBT01000254.1 GCF_014656095.1 Streptomyces longispororuber | reverse complement strand
GACGACGCGCCCGGCGCGGTCCCGGCAGGCCTCGGCGAGCGCGGCGGGTGCGGGCAGGGGCGAGGGCGCGCAGGGTTCGTCGTCGTGGGGCGCGGCGCGCAGCACGGTGTGGCTGACGGTGAGCGGCGCCCGGTGGGCGGCGGCGAAGCGGCGCAGGCGGCAGCCGTCGAGCCGGGCGGTGACGGTGCCGTCCGGGTCGCTGAGGGTGAGGTCCCAGCAGACCTCGTCCTCGGTGCGGGACCGCTCGCGGACGAGGACGGTGCCGGTGGGAGCGGGCGGCTGCCAGACGCGGACGGCGTCGACGGAGGAGGGCAGGAAGCACCGGCCGTCGGCGACGTGGTCGGCCAGCAGCGGGGCCCCGGCCTGCAACGCGCCGTCCAGCAGCCCCGGGTGCACGGTGTACGGGTCGGCGGGCCGGTCGCAGGCGTAGTGGGCGAGGACCTCGCCGTCGCCGACGCGCAGCTCGGTCAGGGTGCGGAAGGAGGGGCCGTAGTCGAGTCCGGCGCGGGCGCAGTCGCGGTAGTGGGCCTCGGCCGCGATCCGCCGCGGGAACCGGTCGTCGCCCAGGTCCGCCGCGGCCGGGCGGGCCGGCTGCGGACGGACGAGGGCGCGGACGCGGGCGCGGACGTGCGGGCGGGGCTCCGGTGAGTGCTCGTCGGTGCTGGAGATCAGCAGGGTGCCGTCGTCGGGGTCGAGGGAGGTCTGCACGCGCAGGGCGGAGGTGTCGGGCCAGGGCAGGACCAGGACGGCCTGGATGTCGAGGTGCTCCACCTCCACCGGGCCGCCGAGCACGGCCCGTCCGGCGGCCAGGGCCAGTTCGACGTGGCCGGTGGCGGGCATGACCACGGAGCCGGCCACCTTGTGGTCGGCGAGCCACGGCGTCAGCACGGCGTCCGGGGCGCCGGACCACACGGGGGCGGGCGCCCGGCCGCGGACGCCGAGCAGCGGGTGCTCCAGCGCTCCGCCGGCCCAGGCCTCCTTCGCGCCGCTCCAGTGCCGCCGCCGCTGCCAGGGGTAGGCGGGCAGCTCCACGACCCGTCCGCGGCGCGGGAAGTAGCGGGCCAGGTCCGTGCCGGTCCCGGCCGCGAGCAGGGCGGCGCGGGCGGCGGCCAGGCCCTGGCGGCCGTCGTGGTCGCGGCGCAGGGTGTCCAGGACGGCGGTGCGGACCTGGCGGCGGGCGCGGGTGAGGCGGCGCAGGTAGCCGCGGAGCACCGGGTGCGGGCCGATCTCCAGGAACACGTCCGCGCCGCCGTCCAGGGCGTCCTCGACGGCGGCGGCGAAGGCGACCGGCTCACGGACGTTGCGCCACCAGTACTCCCCGTCCAGGGCCTGGCCCGCGAGGCGGGAGCCGGTCACCGTGGAGTGGTACGGCAGCAGCGCGCCGTCGGGCCGGAGGCCCTTCAGCGCGGCGGTCACCTCGGCCTCCTGGCCGTCCATGGCGGCGCTGTGGAAGGCGTAGTCGAGTCCGAGGTCGCGGAAGAAGACGCCGCGCTCCGCCAGGCCGCGGCCGAGGTCGGCGAGGGCGCGCGGGTCACCGGCCAGGGTGGTGTCGTCGGCCGTGTTGATCCCGGCGATCTCCAACCGGCCGCCGTACGGGGCGATCTCGCGCTCCGCGTCCCGCACGCCGAGGCCCACCGCGGCCATCCGCCCGCGCCCGGCGGTGGCCGCCTGCGCCCGGCTGCGCACCGCGATGACCTCCGCCGCCTGCGCCAGGCTCAGCGCGCCGCAGGTGTGGGCGGCGGCCACCTCGCCCACGCTGTGCCCGAGCACCAGGGACGGCTCCGCGCCCTGCTCCCGCAGCAGCGCCACGACGCCCGACTGGAGGGCGAACAGCAGCGGTTGGGCGACCTCGGTCGCGTCGATGCGCCACTCCTCCGCCGGGCGCCGGAACTCCTCGGCCACGGACCAGCCGAGCGCGGGCCGCAGCTCCCGGTCCACGGCGTGCACCGTCTCGCGGAAGAGGGGCTCGTGGGCGTACAGGTCGGCGCCCATGCCGGGCCATGCCGCGCCGTTGCCGGAGAACACGAAGGCCACCTGACCGGCCTCGACGGCCTCCACCGGCACGTGCGCGTCGTCCCGCCGCAGCCGCGCGGCGGCCTCGGCGGCGCTGTGGGCGAGGACGGCGGTGCGGTACGGGTGCCGGGCCCGGCGGCGGCACGACGTGTAGGCCAGGTCGTAGAAGTCGCCCTCGTCGGCGGCCTCCAGACGCGCGGCCGTCCGGGACACCGCCTCGTCGAGGGCCTCGCGGGTACGCGCGCTCACCAGCACGGGCAGCCCCTCCGGCGGGCACACGGGGACGGCCGAGGCCGGGCCCGCGGAAGCTGCCGACCCCCGGTCCGCGGAAGCGGCCGACGACAGGTCCGCAGAGTCACCCGGCCCCCGCCCCGGCTCCGGCCCCGGCCCAGGCGGGTCCGCGGGTGGCGCCTCGGCCAGGATGACGTGGGCGTTGGCGCCGCCGAAGCCGAAGGAGTTGACCCCGATGACCGCCCGGCCGCCCGCGGGCAGCGCCCGCTCCTCGGTGACGAGGTCCAGGCCGAGGCCGGTGAAGTCGATGTCCGGGTGCGGCACCTCGGCGTGCAGGGTGGCGGGGATGCGGCGGTGGCGCAGCACCAGCAGCGCCTTGCAGATCCCCGCCATGCCGGAGGCGGGTTCCAGGTGACCGAGGTTGGTCTTGACCGAGCCCAGCGGCAGCGCCCCGTTGATCCTCCGCACCCCGAGGGCGCGGCCCACGGCCTCGGCCTCGGCGGGGTCGCCGACCGGGGTGCCGGTGCCGTGCGCCTCGAAGTAGACCAGCTCGTCCGGGTGCACCCCGGCGGTGGCGTACGCCTGCCGCAACAGGGCCTCCTGCGCGCGCGGGTTGGGCAGGGCGAGGCCCATGGTGCGGCCGTCGCTGTTGCCGGCGCTGCCCAGGACGACGGCGTGCACGCGGTCGCCGTCGGCGCGGGCCCGCTCCAGCGGCTTGAGCAGCAGCACCCCGCCGCCCTCGGCGCGTACGAAGCCGTCCGCGTCGGCGGCGAACGCGGCGCAGCGGCCGCGCCGGGAGAGCATCGAGGCCTGGGAGAAGCCCACGTAGTGGTAGGGGCTCAGGAGGATGTTGGCGCCGCCGCACACGGCGAGGCCGCTGGTGCCCTCCCACAGCGTGTGGCAGGCCCGGTCGAGCGCCACCAGCGCGGACGAGCAGGCGGTGTCCACGGCCATGCTGGGCCCGCACAGGTCGAAGGCGTGGGAGAGCCGGTTGGCCGCGATGGACGAGGCGGCGCCCGCCATGGTGTACGCGTTCACCGACCGCATGTCGAGGAACTGGAGGGGCCCGTACGAGGCGTCCGAGATGCCCACGTACACGGCCGTGTCGCTGCCCGCCAGGGCGGCCGGGTCGACGGCGGCGTCGTCCAGGGCCTCCGCGGTCAGCTCCAGGAGCAGCCGGTGCTGCGGGTCCATCTGCGCGGCCTCCTTCGGGGAGATGCCGAAGTAGGCGGCGTCGAAACCGGCGACGTCGTCGAGGAACCCGCCGGCCGCGGTGTAGCTCTTGGCGGGGCGCGGCACCACCGGGTCCACGAACCGCTCGGGCTCGAACCGGTCGGGCGGCATCCGCCCGACCACGCTGCGCCCTTCGCTCAGCACCCGCCACAGGCCGGCGAGGTCGTCGATGCCGCCCGGCAGCCGGCAGGAGACCCCGATGACGGCGATGGCTCGTTCGTCGGGCACGGCGCAGTGGTCCATGGTGCGGCCTTCCGCGGGAGGGAGTACGGGCCGACAGCCCGTGCCGACCTCAACAGCAGCACGCACCGTAGCCGTTCAACTACTTTCAGTGAAAAGGGTGGACGGGGGACGCGGTCGTACGCCTCTCCGGCGCGACGGGCTCCCGCACGGGCGGGCGAACCCCCGCCGTGCACCGGCCGTACGCCCCTCCGGCCCGACCACCACCCGACCACCGCCCGGCGGCAGCCCGACGGCGGCCCAACACCGGCCCGACACAGGCCCGGCACCAGCCCAGCACCGGCCCCACGACCGCGCGGCGCACGCCCGGTTCACCCGAAGCGGTGGCCTCCCCGGCGCGGCCCCCGGTGCACTCGTTCGCGCGGTACCGGCGACCGGGCCCCGGCACGGGGCACCTCCACCCGCGCCGGTGCCTCTAGCGTGGGCCCCGCGCGGCCGGTGCCGGTCCCGCCTGACGCCCGGTCGGCGCCACACCCCCGCCAACCCGTGAGCCTGACGCCCGGTCGGCGCCACTCCCGCCAACCCGTGAGCCGGGCACCCGACTCGGGTGCCCCTCCCCCGCCGAGGAGCCACCCGTGTCCATCCTGCTCACCGGAGCCACCGGCTTCGTCGGCTGCCGCGTCCTGCGCGAACTCCTCGCCGACGACAGCGACGAACCCGTCACCGTGCTGGGGCGCGGCACCCCGGACGCGCTGCGGGCGAGGGTGGAGGCGACCGCGGCCTGGCTGACGGACACCCCGCCGCGGCCGGGCGCCCTGGCACGGCTGCGCTACGTCTCCGGGGACATCGAGCGGCCGGACCTCGGCCTGTCGGCGGCGGACCGCGCGCGCACCCTGGACGGTCTGCGGGAGGTCTGGCACAGCGCGGCCCTGCTCAACTTCATGGACGCCCCGGCCCTGTTGCACCGCGCCAACGTGCAGGGCACCCGCCATCTGCTGGACCTCCTGGAGGCCGCGCCCGCGGCGGAGCTGCGCCACATCAGCACCGCCTACGTCGCCGGGCGCCGGAGCACCGGGCACGTCCTGGAGGACGACCTGAGCGAGGACAGCGGCTTCATGTCCCGGTACGAGGAGAGCAAGTACACGGCCGAACGCCTCCTGCGCGCCTGGTCGGCCGCGACCGGCCGGGCGGTCACCGTGCTGCGTCCGAGCCTGCTGGTCAGCGACCGGCCCGCCCCCGAGGGGCTGCCGGGCCAGCCGGTGGACGTGCTCGTCCGGCTCGTCGACCAGGTGGCGAACGGCTGGACCGCGCGCGGCCACGGCCTGGCGGAGCTGCTCAGGGGAGGCCTGCGGGGCGACCGGGTCCGCGTGCGCGTGCAGGCCGACCCCGAGGGCACCCTCAACCTGCTCCAGGTGGATCACGCGGCCCGCGCCATGGTCCGGGCCGCGGCCGCGCCCGCCGACGGCCCCGCCCGGGTGCGGACCCTGCACGTCACGCACCCGCGGGAGACCCCCTTCCGGACCGCGCTGGACGCCCTCGCGACGCGCTACCCCGGCCTCTCGCTGAGCGTGCACGCCGAGGTCGGCGCCCCCACCCGGCTCGAACGGACGCTGACCGAGGAGACCTGGCGCCACCTGCCGGGGCTGAGCACCCTGCGCCGCACCTACGACCGCACGGGCTTCCTCAGGGCCGTCGGCGACCTGCCCGAACCCGACCCCGTCGACCGGGCCTACCTGGCGCGCGCCTTCAGCCGTACGGAGCTGCCGACGGCCGTGTAGCGCCCGACCGGTCGCCGACCGGCGCCCGACCGGCCCCGGGCCAGGACCGGGTGCGCGGCGCCGGCCGTCCGACGAGGTGCCGGACGCCCGCCGCAGGGACGCTTCGCCCGCACGGGGCAGGATCCGGCTCCGCCGTGTCGTAGTCAGGCCCCGGATCGTTCTCCTTCCATGATCTCAGGACGGCGGCCGGGCGCCCGGCCTGCTCACCGGCACCCCGGCCCGGAGGCCGCGCGGCCCGCGGACCGCCGTCGTTCCCGGCCCTTCGGGGGCCGGAAGTACCTCGACGGTCCGACGGGACGGGAAGCAGGAGCGCGGATGGCGGGTGGCAGACACAGAACGGAGAAGCCGGGCACGGACTGGCGCCGCTTCGCCCTGGCCGGCACAGTCGGCCTGGTGCTCGCGGGCGGGACCGTGGCGGCGACGACGGCGACCGCGGCGGTCCCGGTCTACTTCGCCGTCTCGGGCAGCACCTTCACCGTGACCGCCGACACGCTGCGCGGCCGGGACGCGGTGCAGTACGCCTCCGTCGCGTCCGGGACGGACGAGAAGCACCCGGTGGCGGTGGCCTCGATCGCCGACGCCACGCTGACCAACCTCTGCCAGTCCTCGGTCACGCGGACCCCGCTGGGCGCGGTCACGCTCACCATCCGCACCGGCGAGAACCGCTCCGTGCACGCCCGCGACCTGGTCATCGACCTCCAACGGCTGGACGGCGACCTGCGCTTCAAGCAGGTGCGCATGGGCCAGGACGCCAGCACCCTCGGCGCCGGGCCCCGCGCGCAGCAGGGCGCCTACGGGCAGCAGGCACGCCGTCTGGACATCGACGACGTCAAGGTGCGGGCCTGGTCGGTGGCCGCCGCCACCTTCGAACTCGCCGACGCCAGCATGTCGATCCGCCCCGGAGCCCACCCGTGCGCGTGACCTCCCCGCCCGTGCGCGCGACCTCCCCGCCCGCCGCCGGCCGGACGCTGCGCGGCCGTCCGCTGCCCGCGGCCGCCCTGTTGGCCGCGGCCGGCGCCGAACTCGCCTACCTCCCGCTCGGGCGACCGACCCTCCTCGCGCTCCAGGGGCCGGGCGCCACGTCCTCCCTCATGATCGCCGGTGGGCTCCTGTGCGTGTCCGTCGTACTCCTGTACCGGCCGCGCAGGGCCCGCGTCTGCGGGGTGGCGGGGATGCTGCTCGGCCTGCTGTCCTGCCCGCTGGCCAACTTCGGCGGCTTCCTCGTCGGGATGCTCCTCGCGGTCCTCGGCGGGGCCCTCGCGTTCGCCTGGCGGCACCCCGCCCCGGCGGGCGGGACGCCGTGACGGCCCGCACCCGTTGGGCCGCCGCCCTGCTGCTCCTCGCGGCCGCGACCGCCGCCGCCGCCCAGCCGCACCAGCCCCTCGCCGCCGCACCCCTGGCCGACCCGGTGGCCGAACCGGCCCCGGCGACCACGACGGCCCCGGCCCGGGCGCCCGGCACCCCCCGGCCGCCCGGCCACCCGAGCCGGGCC
>NZ_BNBT01000253.1 GCF_014656095.1 Streptomyces longispororuber | reverse complement strand
CCGGCTCGGACAGGGCGAACGCGGGGACGGAACGGGCGGCGCGCACGGGCGGCAGCCAGCGCTCGCGCTGCGCCGCCGCGCCGTACGCGTGCACGGGGTGCGCGCCGAGGCCCTGGAGGGCGAAGGCGGTCTCGGCCTCGGTGCAGACACGGGCGAGCGACTCGCGGGTCAGGCACAGGTCGAGGGCGCCGGAGGTGAACAGGCCGTCCAGGACGCCGTGCTCGCCCAGGGCCGCCACGAGCGGGCGGTTCACGCGGCCGGGCTCCCCCTTCTCGGCGAGCGGCCGCAGGACCGTGGCGGCCAGCTCGCGCAGGTGGTCACAGCGGGCGACTTGGTCGGGATCGAGCGTGAATGCCGTCATCGAGCCTCTCCCCTGGCGCGGGGCACGGACCCGCGCCTCGCGGTCTTATCGCGCAGTGTTGACTGTCGTCACCATCACGATACGCTCGTCGGGCGAGCCCATCACTACGCCCGACCGGCAAAGGTGGCGAGGCGCCATGGAGACCCACGGGGCGACCGACGACGAACGCGGCGGCACACCCACCGGCCGGGGCGCCGAAGGGGCCCCCGACCCCGCCACCGGCACCACCGGCACCCCCAGCACCCCCAGCACCCCCAGCACCGGCATCACCGGCACCGGCATCACCGGCACCGCCACCACCACCGACAGCGGCCCCCGGCACGCCCCCGGCCCCGCCCCGGGAACGCCCACCGGCCACGTCGACACCTTCGCGCGCGACCACCTCCCGCCGCCCGAGGAGTGGCCCGTGCTGCTCCAGGACCTGCCCGAGCTGCGCTACCCGGAGCGGCTCAACTGCGGTGCCGAGCTGCTCGACGCCACCGTGGCGCGGCACGGCACGGACCGGCCCGCGTTCCGCTCCGCCGACGGCACGGTCTGGAGCTACGGCGAGCTGCGCGACCGCGTGGACCGGGTCGCCCACGTCCTGACCGGGGAGCTGGGCGTGGTGCCCGGCAACCGCGTCCTGCTGCGCGGCCCCACCTCGCCCTGGCTGGCCGCGTGCTGGCTGGCCGTGATGAAGGCGGGCGCGGTCGCGGTGACCGTCCTGGACCGGCAGCGGGCGCCGGAGCTGGCGACGATGTGCGAGATCGCGCGGGTCTCGCACGCGCTGTGCGCCGCCGGCGCGGTGGACGACCTGATCAAGGCCGGGGTGCCGGGCCTGCGCGTGACGACGTACGGCGGCGAGGGCCCCGACGACCTGCTCGCCCGCGCGGCGGCCCGGGGCGACGCGCCGTACGAGGCCGTGGACACGGCCGCCGACGACGTCGCCCTGATCGCCTTCACCTCCGGCACCACCGGGCGCCCCAAGGGCTGCGTGCACTTCCACCGGGACGTGCTCGCCATCGCCGACACGTTCGCGCGCCATGTGCTCAAGGCCCGCGCCGACGACGTGTTCGCGGGCAGCCCGCCGCTCGGCTTCACCTTCGGCCTGGGCGGCCTGGTGGTCTTCCCGCTGCGCGTCGGGGCGTCCGCCGTCCTCCTGGAGCAGGCAGGCCCCCGGCACCTGCTGCCCGCCGTCGCCGAGCACGGCGTGAGCGTGCTGTTCACGGCGCCGACGGCGTACCGCGCGATGCTGGACGAGCTTCAGGGGGCGGACGCTCCCGGGATCGCGTCGCTGCGCCGCTGCGTGTCGGCGGGCGAGAACCTGCCCGCAGCGACCTGGCGGGCCTGGTACGAGCGCACGGGCCTGCGCATCATCAACGGCATCGGCGCGACGGAGCTGCTGCACATCTTCATCTCCGCCGCCGACGACGACATCCGCCCCGGCACGACGGGGCGGCCCGTGCCGGGGTGGCGGGCGCGCGTGGTCGACGCCTCCGGCGCGCCCGTGCCGGACGGCCGGCCGGGCCTCCTCGCGGTGCGCGGACCCGTCGGCTGCCGGTATCTCGCCGACCCCCGGCAGCGGGAGTACGTCCGCGACGGCTGGAACGTCACCGGCGACACGTACGTCCGGGACGCCGACGGCTGGTTCCGGTACGTGGCCCGCGCCGACGACATGATCATCTCGGCCGGGTACAACATAGCGGGCCCCGAGGTGGAGGAGGCCCTGCTGCGCCACCCGGACGTGGTGGAGGCGGCGGTCGTGGGCCGCCCCGACGAGCGGCGGGGGCAGGTGGCGGTGGCGTACGTGGTGCCGCGCGCGGGGGCGCCCCGCGACGCGGAGCGGCTGCGGGACTTCGTCAAGGAGGAGCTGGTGCCGTACAAGTGCCCGCGCGAGGTGGTGTTCCTGGACGCGCTGCCGAGGACGGCGACCGGAAAGCTCCAGCGGTTCCGCCTGCGCGAACCGGGGTCCGCGTCCGGGGCCTAGAGTGATCACGTGTCCGAGCAGCACGCCCCCAGGTCCCTGATCGTCACCTTCTACGGCGCGTACGGGCGGGCGGCGCCCGGTCCGGTGGCGGTGGCCGAACTCGTCCGGCTCCTCGCGCCGGTCGGCGTCGACGCCCCGTCCGTGCGCTCGTCGGTGTCCCGCCTGAAGCGGCGCGGCCTGCTGGTGCCCGCGCGCACGGAGTCCGGGGCCGCGGGGTACGCGCTCTCGCCCGACGCGCGTCAGCTCCTGGACGACGGCGACCGGCGCGTCTACCCGGCCGCGGGCGGGCGGCCCGAGCAGGGCTGGGTCCTGGCCGTCTTCTCCGTCCCGGAGGCGGAGCGCAACAAGCGCCACGTGCTGCGCTCGCGGCTCGCCGGGCTCGGCTTCGGCACGGCGGCCCCCGGCGTGTGGATCGCCCCCGCGCACCTGCACGAGGAGACCCGGCACACCCTGGAGCGCCTCGGCCTCACCGCGTACGTCGACCTCTTCCGCGGCGAGCACCTCGGCTTCGCGGCCACCGCCGAGGCGGTGGCGCGCTGGTGGGACCTGGCCGCGATCGCCAAGCAGCACGAGGCCTTCCTGGACCGCCACGGCCCGGTGCTGCGCGCCTGGCGCTCGCGCCCCGACACGCCGCCTGAAGAGGCCTACCGCGACTATCTCCTGGCCCTCGACTCCTGGCGCCACCTGCCGTACGTGGACCCGGGCCTGCCCGCCGGACTCCTCCCGGCGAACTGGCCCGGCGCCCGCTCGGCGGAGGTCTTCCAGGGCCTGCACGAGCGCCTGCGGGACGCGGGCGCGGCGTTCGTGGCCGACGGGTCCGCCCGGGGGTGACCACGGGGCCGGGCGGCGGGCCGGGGTCCGGACCGCCGCCTTGCCAGGGGGTCAGCAGCGGCCCGGGATCAGCAGGTCAAGCAGCGGGATGCCCAGCAGTTTCAGCCCCACCTTCTTCTCGCAGTCCTTGTTGTCGGGGCCCGGATCGGCCTCGTCCAGGTCGTCGACGTCGTCCATGTCGGCCGCGTCGTCCTCCAGCGGGGGGTCGTCGTCGCGGAGCTGGAGGTCGTCGCGGAGCGGCAGGTCGTCGTCCAGGTCGGCCACCGTCTTGGTGTCACGCGGAGGCGGTTCGGCCGCCGCGGCGGTGCCGCCGAGAACGGCGGCGCTGAGCGCGATACTGCAGAGCACCGTGGTGATGCGCTTCGTGTGAGTCATGAGCACAAATTAGGCATCCCGGTCAAGCATCCACGACTTGTGGCGCGTCACCCGGGTGAATCCCCCCACCCCGCGGCGCCCGGCGGCCGCCTTCCGGGGGACGTGGCACAGGCGCCCGCTCCGGTCGGGCGCCGGTCAGGCAACCGGGTCCTCGCGTGCGGCGGCCCCGGTGAGGGTCAGGCGGGGCTTGGGGGCGTCGGTGCGGCCGGTGCGGGGGCGGCGGCTGCCGGCCCGGTACGGCAGGGGCCAGGGCGCGCCGGGGCCGGTGTAGCCCTGCTCCGCCGCGGCGTGCAGGGTCCAGTGGGGGTCGTACAGGTGCGGGCGGGCCAGGGCGCAGAGGTCGGTGCGGCCCGCGAGCAGCAGGGAGTTGACGTCGTCCCAGGAGGAGATGGCGCCCACCGCGACGACCGGGACCCCGGTCTCGTTGCGGATGCGGTCCGCGTAGGGGGTCTGGTACGAGCGGCCGTAGGCGGGGGCCTCGTCGGAGACCACCTGGCCGGTGGAGACGTCGATGGCGTCGGCCCCGTGGGCCGCGAAGGCCCGGGCGACGGCCACCGCGTCGTCGGCGGTCGTCCCGCCGTCGGCCCAGTCCGTGGCGGAGACGCGGACGGTCATGGGCCTGTCGTCCGGCCAGACCTCGCGCACGGCGTCGAAGACCTCCAGGGGGAAGCGGAGGCGGGCCTCCAGGGAGCCGCCGTAGGCGTCCGTGCGGCGGTTGGTGAGCGGGGACAGGAAGCTGGACAGCAAGTAGCCGTGCGCGCAGTGGAGTTCGAGGAGGTCGAAGCCGCAGTCCCGGGCCCGCCGGGCGGCCGCCACGAACTCCTCGCGCAGCCCGGGCAGTTCGTCGGCGCGCAGGGCGTGCGGGACCTGGTTGCGCGGGGTGTACGGCAGCGCGGACGGCGCCACGACGGGCCAGTTGCCGTCGGGCAGGGGCTCGTCGATGCCCTCCCACATGAGCCGGGTGGAGCCCTTGCGGCCCGAGTGGCCGAGCTGGACGCCGAGGGCCGTGCCGGGCGCCTGGGTGTGCACGAAGTCCGTGATCCGGGCCCAGGCCGCGGCCTGTTCGTCCGTGTAGAGGCCGGCGCAGCCGGGGGTGATGCGGCCGCGCTCGCTGACGCACACCATCTCGGTCATGACGAGGCCCGCCCCGCCGAGGGCCCGCGCGCCGAGGTGCACGAGGTGGAAGTCACCGGGCACGCCGTCCACGGCGGAGTACATGTCCATGGGCGAGACGACGACGCGGTTGCGCAGGGTGAGGCCGCGCAGGGTGAAGGGCGTGAACATGGGCGGCGTGCCCTCGGGGCAGCCGAAGTCCCGCTCCACCGCCGCCGTGAAGCGCGCGTCGCGCAGGCGGAGGTTGTCGTGGGTGACGCGGCGGCTGCGGGTGAGGAGGTTGAACGCGAACTGGCGGGGCCGCTGGTCCAGGTAGAGGGGCAGCTCCTCGAACCACTCCAGGCTGGCGCGGGCCGCCCGCTGGGTGGACTCCACCACCGGGCGGCGCTCGGCCTCGTACGCCGTGAGGGCCTGCGGGATGCCGGGCTGCTCCTGGAGGCAGGCGGCCAGCGCGAGGGCGTCCTCCACGGCGAGCTTGGTGCCGGAGCCGATGGAGAAGTGGGCGGTGTGGGCGGCGTCGCCGAGGAGCACCGTGTTGCCGTGCGACCAGCGGTCGTTGACGACCGTGCGGAAGGTGAGCCAGGAGGAGTTGTTGGAGCGCAGCGGGCGGCCGCGCAGCGCCTCGGAGAAGATCTTCGCGCAGCGGTCGACGGACTCCGCCGTCCCCATGTCCGCGAAGCCCGCCGCCCGCCAGACCTCCTCGCGCATCTCCACGATGACCGTCGAGTCGGCCGGCGAGAACGGGTAGCCGTGGAGCTGCATCACGCCGTGCGCCGTCTCGGCGATCTCGAAGCGGAACGCGTCGAAGGCGAAGTCGGCGGCGAGCCAGATGTAGCGGCAGCGGTGGCCGGTGACGGTGGGGCGGAACACGTCCGCGTGCGCCGCGCGGGTGCCGCTGCGCACCCCGTCCGCCGCGACCACCAGGTCGTACGCCGCCGCCAGCTCGGCGGCGGGCGGCGCCTGGGCGCAAAAGCGCAGGTCCACGCCGAGGTCCCGGCAGCGCTCGTGCAGGACGGCGAGGAGCACCCGGCGGCTCAGCGCGGCGAAGCCGTGGCCGCCGGAGGTGTGGCGGGTGCCGCGGTGCACGATGTCGATGTCGTCCCAGCGTACGAAGCGCTCGCGCAGCGCGGCGTACACCACCGGGTCGGCGTGCTCGATGCCGCCGAGCGTCTCGTCGGAGAGGACCACGCCGAAGCCGAAGGTGTCGTCCGGGGCGTTCTTCTCCCAGACCGTGACCTCGCGGGCCGGGTCGAGGCGCTTGAGCAGCGCCGCGGCGTACAGGCCGCCGGGGCCGCCGCCGACGACGGCGACGCGGCGGGCCGCCGGGGCACCGGCGGCGGCCCCAGCGGTGGCGGGGTCGGCGGCGGCGGTACCGGCGGTGACGGGGTCGGCGGCCACGGTCACCGCCCCCGCCACTTCGGGGTCCGCTTCGCGGTGAACGCGGCGTGGAACTCGGCGTAGTCCTCGCCGTTCATGAGCAGCGCCTGCGTCGCCGCGTCCAGCTCCACAGAGGCCGCGAGCGGCATGTCGAGCTCCGCGGTGAGCAGGGCCTTGGTCTGCGCGTACGCGAGGGCCGGGCCCTCGGCGATGCGGCGGGCGAGGGCGGCGGCGGCCTCGTCGGCCCCGCCCTCGTCGGTCACCTCGCTGAGCAGGCCGATCCGTTCGGCCTCGGGGGCGCGCACGGGCTCGCCCAGCATCAGCAGCCGCGTGGCGTGGCCGAGCCCGACCACGCGCGGCAGCAGGTACGCCGCGCCCATGTCGCCCCCGGACAGGCCCACCTTCGTGAACAGGAACGCGAACCGCGCCGAGGGGTCCGCGACCCGGAAGTCCGCGGCGAGCGCGAGCACCGCGCCGGCGCCCGCGGCCACCCCGTGCACGGCGGCGACCACCGGGAAGGGGCACTCGCGCAGGGCCCGCACGACCTGGCCCGTCATGCGGTTGAAGTCGAGGAGCTGGGCGGTGTCCATGGCGAGCGTGGCGCCGATGATCTCGTCCACGTCGCCGCCCGAGCAGAAGCCGCGGCCCTCGCCGCCGAGCACGAGGGCCCGCACGGACCGGGTCCTGGACAGCTCGGCGAGCAGGTCGCGCAGGTCGGCGTAGGCGCCGAAGGTGAGCGCGTTCAGCTTGTCGGGGCGGGCGAGCGTGACGGTGGCGACGCCCTCGTCGACGGTGAGGCGCAGGTGTTCCCACGCGGGGGTGGGGGCTGCGGAGCCGGTGAAGGGACTCATGACGTGCGGCCTCCTCGGCGGAGTGCGACGACGTGCGGGGCGCGGTCGGGCGCGGTCGGGCGTGTTCCTCCTCCCGAAGTTATCACCGTTCTCTGACTGTCGTCACGAGTACGCGATATCACGCCTCCCGCGCGGCCGGAGCGCCCGTGACGGGCGCCGCGCGGCGGCGCCGGGCGCGGGCGGC
>NZ_BNBT01000252.1 GCF_014656095.1 Streptomyces longispororuber | reverse complement strand
CGTGCGGGCGGTGGCGGCGGGGGCCGCGCCCGGTGCGTCCGGGGTCGCCGGGGCCTGGGCGGGCGCCGGGGGCTGGGCCTGCGGGGCCTGTCCGGTGGGCGGGGCCGGGGGCTGCTGGGGCTGCTGGGGCTGCGCCTGCGGCTGCTGCTGCGGAGTCGGAGGCGTGGTCATCGGGCTTCCTCGCTGTCGCGCTTGGTCATCTCGGGGGAGGCGGGGGCCTGCGGGGCGGCACCGGCGTACGGGTTCGGCTGCGCGCCCGCGGGTGCGCCCGGCGCGCCCTGCGGCATCGCGAACGGCTGACCGCCCTGCTGGGGCGGCGGCGGGGCGTACCAGCCGGGCTGTCCGTGGCCGGGCACCGGCGGCTGCGACTGCGGGGCGGCGCCGGGCGGGAGCTGCTCCTGCAGGCCCGCGCGCGGGTCGACGGTCGAGCGGTAGTCGACGGCGCCCTGCGTCATCCGCATGTACGCCTCCTCCAGCGACGCCTGGTGCGGCGACAGCTCCCAGAGGCGTACGTCGGCGTCGTGCGCGAGGTCGCTGATGCGGGGCAGTGCCAGGCCCATGACACGCAGCGCGCCGTCCGCCTCGGGCAGCACCTGGCCGCCCGCCTCGGTGAGCGCGGCGGTCAGCTTCTCGCGCTGCTGCGGCTCGGTGTCCGGCGTCCGCACCCGGGCGAAGTCCGCGGAGTTCGCCGAGATGAAGTCCCGGACGCTCATGTCGGCGAGGAGCTGGCCGCGCCCGATGACGATGAGGTGCTCGGCGGTCAGCGCCATCTCACTCATCAGGTGCGAGGAGACGAAGACCGTACGGCCCTCGGCGGCGAGCGACTTCATCAGGTTCCGCACCCAGAGGATGCCCTCGGGGTCGAGGCCGTTGACCGGCTCGTCGAAGAGCAGCACCTGGGGGTCGCCGAGCAGCGCGGCGGCGATGCCGAGGCGCTGGCCCATGCCCAGCGAGAAGCCCTTGGAGCGCTTCTTCGCCACGTCCTGCAGGCCGACGACGCCGAGGACCTCGTCCACGCGCCGCGCCGGGATGCCGGAGAGCTGCGCCAGGCACAGCAGGTGGTTGCGGGCGTGCCGGCCGCCGTGCACCGCCTTGGCGTCGAGCAGGGCGCCGACCTGGCGGGGGGCGTTGGGGAGCTTGCGGTAGGGGTAGCCGCCGATCGTCACCTGGCCGGCCGTGGGCGCGTCGAGGCCCAGGATCATGCGCATGGTGGTCGACTTGCCCGAGCCGTTCGGCCCCAGGAAGCCGGTCACGGTGCCGGGCCGCACCTGGAAGGAAAGGTTGTACACGGCTGTCTTGGCGCCGTAGCGCTTCGTCAGGCCGACTGCCTCGATCATTCTCCGCACCCATCGAACCGTTCAGGACGTCGGGGCAGACGCCCCCGTAAGGGTTAGGAGGATATCCGCGGGCTGACGGTTCCGGCCAAGGGGCTTTCTGGCGGGGCGCCCTCTGCGAACCCTGGCGCGGGCGCCCTCCACGCTGCCACCCGGCCGGGCCCCTGCCGCCCTGCCCCTCCCACCCGCCCACCCGTGCGGCCCCGGCGGTGAGACCGGGAGCCCTGGCCTGGCGGCTTGCGGTCCGTCGTCCATGTCCCCGCCGCTGGCGCGGCGGGATGCCTCCCACCCGCCCACCCGTGCAGCCCCGGCGGTGACACCGGGAGCCCTGGCCTGGCGGCTTGCGGTCCGTCGTCCATGTCCCCGCCGCTGGCGCGGCGGGATGCATCCCACCCGCCCACCCGTGCTGCCCCGGCTGCATGCGATGGCCCCGACCTCGCGGCTTCGGGGTCGGCGTTCGCGTGCCCGTCCATCCGTACAGCCCCGGTATACGGGACGCGCGTCGCTGTCACGGCGGCGGGCGGCGGGACCTTCCAGCCCGTCCGGCGTTTGAGGACGAGCGCGAAGCGCCCCGCAGCAGCCGGGGTCCGTGCGGGTGTCCCGGTTGTGGGGCGGGTGTCGGCTGGTGTGGTGGCGCGCGGCGGAGCCTTTCAGCCCGTCCGGCGTTTGAGGACGAGCGCGGAGCGCGATGGGGTGGGTGGGTGGGAGTGTGCCGTAGCGGGTGGTCGGGCCGGTGCGGGGATTCCGGCCCGCGGGGGTGCGGTGGCGGGCGGCGGGACCTTTCAGCCCGTCCGGCGTTTGAGGACGGGCGCGGAGCGCGATGGGGTGGGTGGGTGGGAGTGCGCCGGGGGAGGCCGCCGGGGCCGCGGCGAGGGGGGCGGTGCGGGCGCCCCGCCAGGTCACGCGTCGCGCCTGCGCAGCACCACGTACCCCCCCACCAGCGCCACCACCGTCCACGCCACCATGATGGCCAGGCCGCCCCAGGGACCGTACGGCGTGTCGTCGTCGAAGGGCGCCTTCACCTGCATGATCCTGCTGCCGGCCTGGTCGGGCAGGAAGCGGCCGATCTTCTCGGTGGCGGAGACGTTGCCGAGGATGCTGGAGATCAGGAAGAAGAACGGCATCAGGATGCCGAGGGACAGCATCGGGCCGCGCAGCATCGCGGCCACGCCCATGGAGAACATCGCGATCAGCGTCATGTAGAGCCCGCCGCCGATGACCGCGCGCAACACCCCCGGGTCCCCGAGCTGCGCCCGGTGCGAGCCGAGCATCGCCTGCCCGGCGAAGAAGGCGGCGAAGCTGGTGGCGAGCCCCACCACGAGGGCCAGCAGCGCGGCCACCAGGACTTTGCTGAAGAGAAACGTGCCGCGCCCGGGGACCGCCGCGAGGGAGGTGCGGATCATGCCGGTGCTGTACTCGTTCGACACGACCAGGACACCGAAGACGATCATCGCGAGCTGGCCGAGGGACATGCCGGCGAAGCTGATGAAGGTGGGGTCGAAGGTGAGCTTGTCCTCGCGGCTGAGGTTGTCGTAGTCGTTCTTGGACAGGACGCTGATCAGCATGCCGAGGGCGATCGTGACGACGGCCGCGAGGGAGAGCGTCCAGACGGTCGACGCGACGGAGCGGATCTTCGTCCACTCGGACTTCAGGACCTGGGTGGCGGCCATGGCGGCCTCACGCTCCCTTCCGGCGCCGCTGCCAGCCCTCGCCCCAGCCGGGGCCGCCCGCACCCGGCAGGGCCCCGCCGGAGGTAGGAGCCCCCGGGCCGGAGGTAGGCGCCCCCGGGCCGGAGCCCGGTGCCCCCGGGACGGCCGTGTGCGCGTGGTACTCCACCGACTCGGCCGTCAGCCGCATGAAGGCCTCCTCCAACGACGCCTGCTGCGGGCTCAGTTCGTGCAGCACGAGCTGGTGCCGCGCCGCCAGCTCCCCGAGTTGCTCGGCGCTCGTGCCGTCCGCCTCCAGCGCCCCGTCGCCCGCCTCGGCCACGGTGACACCGGCCTCGTGGAGCACGTCCAGGAGGCGTTCGCGCTGCGGTGAGCGCAGACGTACGTACGACCGGGAGTTCTGGCGGATGAAGTCCGCCATGGACGTGTCGGCGAGCAGGCGGCCCTGGCCGATGACGACGAGGTGGTCGGCGGTCAGCGCCATCTCGCTCATCAGGTGCGAGGAGACGAAGACCGTACGGCCCTGCCCGGCGAGGGACTTCATCAGGTTGCGGATCCAGTGGATGCCCTCGGGGTCGAGGCCGTTGACCGGCTCGTCGAACATCAGGATCTCGGGGTCGCCGAGCAGCGCGCCCGCGATGCCGAGCCGCTGGCCCATGCCGAGGGAGAAGCCCTTGGCCTTCTTCTTCGCCACGGCCGTCAGGCCCACGGTGTCCAGGACCTCGTGGACGCGGGCGCGCGGGATGCCGTTGGACTGCGCCAGGCACAGCAGGTGGTGGAAGGCGCTGCGGCCGCCGTGCACGGCCTTGGCGTCCAGGAGCGCGCCGATGTACTTCAGTGGGTCCTTGAGCTGCGCGTAGCGCTTGCCGTCGATGCGTACGTCGCCCGCCGTGGGGTGGTCGAGACCGAGCAGCATCCGCATCGTCGTGGACTTGCCCGCGCCGTTCGGGCCCAGAAAGCCGGTGACCACGCCCGGCCGGACCGTGAAGGTGAGGTGGTCGACGGCCACCTTCTCGCCGTACCGCTTGGTCAGACCCTTGAGTTCGATCATGCCGGCACCTCGGTCATGCGGCCACGCTAGAACGTGACAGGGCCCCCTGCCACTCGGCTCGCGCCGGTCGGCAGGGGGCCCGTCCCGTTCACCCCGTGCTTGGTCGTTCCGCGTCAGCGGCTCTGCTGTGCCGGGACCCCCCGAGAGATCGGCTCGTCCTCCGAGGGCGTGCCCGCGGCGGCCACGGCGGCACCGGTGAGCGTCGCGAGCATCTCGCGGACGTTCGTGAGCTGGGCGTTGATGGAGTCGCGGCGGTTGGTGAGCGCCGCGAGCTCGCGCTCGGACTCGCTGCGGATGCGGTCCGCCTTCGCGTTCGCGTCCGCGACGATGTCCTCGGCCTGGCGCTGCGCGGTCTCCACCGTCTGACGGGCCCGGCGCTCGGCGTCCGTGCGCAGCTTCTCGGCCTCCAGGCGGAGCTGCTCCGCCCGGTGCTCGATCTCCGCGAGCCGCTTCTCCGCCTTGGCCTGACGCGAGGCCAGGTCGCGCTCGGACTGGTCGCGGCGCTTGGCCAGGTTGGTCTCGAAGTCGGCGGCGGCCTGGGCGGCCTTGGCGCGGGTCTCCTCGAAGAGGGCGTCCGCCTCCTCGCGCTTGGACTGCGCGTCCTTCTGGGCCTCGGCCCGCAGCGCGTTCGCCTCGCCCTTGGCCTTCTCGACGATGCGGACGCCCTCGTCCTCGGCCTTCGCCTTGCGCTCGGCCGCGAACGACTCGGCGTCGTTGCGCACCTGCTGGGCGGCCGACTCGGCGAGCTCGCGGTGCTGCTCGGCCGCGCGCCGGGCCTCCTCGCGCAGGTCCTTCGCCTCCTCCTCGGCGAGGCGGAGGATCTTCTCGACGCGGGCCCCGAGCCCGGCGTACGACGGCTCGGCGTCGGCGACCTGGGCCTGGGCGTTCTGCGTCTCGAGGTGCAGCTCCTCGATGCGCTTTTCCAGAGCAGTGATTCGGGTGAGAGCGGAGTCTCGGTCGGAGACGAGCTTGGAGATACGTTCGTCCACCTGAGCGCGGTCGTACCCACGCCGCACAAGCTCGAAGCCGTAGGGGGAAGTGTCGCTCATGGGGTTCCTGTCGAATGAGACCGGGTGAGGTGATAGAGGGAATCCTAGGGGGCGTTGCGGCGTGTCATCGAGCGTATGCCCGTTTGATCTGGAGAATGACACCCCTTTTGAGTGGTCAACCGCCAGAGTGCTTGCCAGCAACAGTGCCGAAGGTCCCGCTCAAGCACGCAAATGGTCTCCTGGCTAGTTATCTGACGACTTGCCACCCGAACGTGTGGCCCCCGCCGTGGCCCCCGCCTTGACGCCCGCGTCCTTGCCGCCGCCCTGCGGTGCCTCGAACGATTCCAACGCCTCCAGGACGTCCTGGACACGGGAGATCTCCGCGTTGATGTCCTCGCGGCGGCGCATCAGCACCTCCAGCTCGTGCTGGCCCTCGGCGACGACGCGCTCGGCCTCCGCCTGCGCCTCGGCCTTGATCCGCTCGGCCTCGCGCACCAGCTCCGCCTTCTTCTGCTCCGCCTCCTTGAGCAGCCCCTCGGCCTTCTTGACGGCGGCGATCCGCACCTTGCTGGCCTCCGAGTTGGCGTCGGACACCAGCTTCTCGGCCTTCGCCCGGGCCTCCGCGGCCTTCTCCTCGGCCTGCGCCAACTGCTCCTCGGCGGCCTTCACCAGGGCGTCGCAGCGCTCGCCCGCCGTCTTCATCGCCTCGGCCGACTCGCGCCGGGCCCGCTCGTGCAGCTCCTCGATCTCCGTGGTGACCCGGGCCCGCTGCTCCTCCGAGCGCTCCCTTATCGCGGTCGCGTCCCGGCGGGCGCCGATGAGCAGCTCGTCCGCGTCCGTCCGCGCCTTCTCCACCAGCGTGTTGCCCTGGACCGTCGCCTCGGCGACGATCCGCTCGGCCTCCTTGCGGGCCGCGCCCACCATGGTGTCGGCCTGCGCCTCGGCGTCCGTGGTCGCCTTGAGCGCCTTCTCCTGGGCGTCCGCGGCCAGCTTCTCGGCCTCCGCCGTCGCCTCCGTGATGAGCTTGTCGACCTGCTCCGCGGCCTCCGTACGCCGCTTGTTGGCGGCCTGCCGCGCCTCGTCCAGGGTGCGCTCGGCCTCCTCGCGGGCCTCGGTGCGCAGCCGCTCGGCCTCGTCCCGGGCCTCCTCCTTGACGCGCTCGGCCTCGGTGCGGATCCGCTCGGCGTGCTGCTGCGCGGAGCCCACCGCCTCGGCCGCGTCCGCGCGCAGGCGCTCCGCGTCGCCGGTCGCGTCCGTGATCAGGCGCTCGGCCTGGGCGACCGACTCGGCGCGCACCCGCTCCGCCTCGGCCGCGGTCTCCGTACGGAGCTGCTCGGCCTCGGCGGCCGCCTCGGCGCGCAGCCGCTCGGCCTCGGCCGTCGCCTCGGCGTGCAGGCGCTTGGCCTCGGCGGCCGTCTCGGTGCGGATGCGCTCGGTCTCGGCCGCCGTCTCCGTCGTGAGCCGCTCGGCCTCGCTGCGGGCCTCGCCGATCAGCGTGTCCGCCTGGTTCGCGGCGTCGCTGCGGATGCGGTTGGCATCCTCGCGGGCGTCGGCACGGGTGCGCGCGGCGTCCTGGTCGGCCTGCGCGATGGTGTCCGAGGCCTCCGTCCGCACCCGCTGGGCGTGCTCGGAGGCGTCCGAGCGCATCCGCTCGGCCTCCGCCATGGCCTCCGTGACCGTG
Organism: Streptomyces longispororuber; assembly: GCF_014656095.1. Taxonomy (GTDB): domain Bacteria; phylum Actinomycetota; class Actinomycetes; order Streptomycetales; family Streptomycetaceae; genus Streptomyces; species Streptomyces longispororuber. The sequence continues at coordinate 497 of NZ_BNBT01000252.1, read as the reverse complement.
CGCTCGGCCAGGGCCTTGGCGGCCTCCGCCGCCTCCGCGGCCTCCCGCCGGGTGCGGCTCGCGTCCTCGCTCGCCCGCTCCCGCTCGGCGTAGGCGTCGGCGCGCACGCGGTCCGCCTCGTCCTGCGCCTCCTGCTTGGTGCGCTCCGCCGCGTGCTCGGCGGCCGAGCGCAGGCCCGTGATCTCCTCCTGTGCCTGCTCCTGCATCCCGGCGACCGAGTCCCGTACGGCCTGGGCCTGGGCCTCGGCGGCCGTGACCAGCTCCGTGGCGCGCGCCTCGGCCTCCTCGGCCAGGCGCACCGCCTCGGCCTCGGCCTCCTCCACGCGCTTGCGCGCCGCGGCGAGGAGCTCCTCGCTCTGCTCGCGGGCCCGCTGCCGCTCCTGGTCGGCCTCGGTGCGCGCGGCGCCGAGCGTCTCCTCGGCCTCGCGGCGGCGCCGGGCCGCCTCCTCCTGCGCGGCCGCCAGGGCCTTGGCGGCCTCGACGACGACGCGCTCGCG
>NZ_BNBT01000251.1 GCF_014656095.1 Streptomyces longispororuber | reverse complement strand
CCGCCGGGCCGACTCCGGTGCGGCGCCCCGCCACGACCGCCGCGCGCCGCCGGGCCGACTCCGCCGCCCCGCCGCGCCCGGCCGCCGTGACCGCGCGCCCCGCCCTGCCGTAAACCGTTTGCCGCCCGCGATCAGGCCCCGGGACAATCGCCCGCATGGGACATCTGGAAGCCGCGCACCTCGAGTACTACCTGCCGGACGGGCGAGCGCTGCTCGGTGATGTCTCCTTCCGCGTCGCCGAGGGCACCTCGGCCGCCCTCGTGGGGCCGAACGGCGCCGGGAAGACCACCCTGCTGAAGCTGATCGCGGGCGAGCTGCGCCCGCACGGCGGCACGGTCACGGTCAGCGGCGGCCTCGGCGTCATGCCCCAGTTCGTGGGCTCCGTGCGGGACGGCTCGACGGTGCGCGACCTGCTCGTGTCCGTGGCGCACCCGCGCATCCGCGAGGCCGCGCGGGCCGTCGACGCCGCCGAGCACGCCCTCCTCACCGTCGACGACGAGGCCGCCCAGCTCGGGTACGCGCAGGCGCTTTCCGACTGGGCGGAGGCGCGCGGGTACGAGGCCGAGACCCTGTGGGACATCTGCACCACGGCCGCGCTCGGCGTGCCGTACGACAAGGCCCAGTGGCGCGAGGTGCGCACGCTCTCCGGCGGCGAGCAGAAGCGCCTGGTCCTGGAGGCCCTGCTGCGCGGCACGGACGAGGTGCTGCTCCTGGACGAGCCGGACAACTACCTGGACGTCCCCGGCAAGCGCTGGCTGGAGGAGCGCCTGAAGGAGACCCGCAAGACGGTCCTGTTCGTCAGCCACGACCGGGAGCTGCTCGCCCGCGCCGCCGACCGGATCGTCAGCGTGGAGCCCAGCCCCGGCGGCTCCGAGGTGTGGGTGCACGGCGGCGGCTTCGCCACCTACCACGAGGCGCGGCAGGAGCGCTTCGCCCGCTTCGAGGAGCTGCGCCGCCGCTGGGACGAGAAGCACGCCCAGCTCAAGAAGCTCGTCCTCGACATGCAGCAGTACGCCTCGCGCAGCGACGAGATGGCCTCGCGCTACCAGGCGGCGAGGACGCGCCTGCGCAAGTTCGAGGAGGCCGGACCGCCGCCCGAGCCGCCGCGCAAGCAGGACATCACGATGCGCCTGCACGGCGGCCGCACCGGCGTGCGCGCCGTCACCTGCCGGAACCTGGAGCTGACCGGCCTGATGCGCCCCTTCGACCTGGAGGTGTTCTACGGCGAACGCGTCGCCGTGCTCGGCTCGAACGGCTCCGGCAAGTCCCACTTCCTGCGCCTCCTCGCGGGCGACCCCGACCACCCGGTGGCGCACACGGGCGAGTGGAAGCTCGGCGCGCGCGTCGTGCCCGGCCACTTCGCGCAGACCCACGCCCACCCCGAGCTGGAGGGCCGCACCCTCCTCGACATCCTGTGGCGCGACCACGCCAAGGACCGGGGCGCCGCCATGTCCCGGCTGCGCCGCTACGAGCTGACCGGGCAGGCCGAGCAGCGCTTCGAGAGGCTCTCCGGCGGCCAGCAGGCCCGCTTCCAGATCCTGCTCCTGGAGCTCCAGGGCGCCACGGCCCTGCTGCTCGACGAGCCCACGGACAACCTCGACCTGGAGTCCGCCGAGGCGCTCCAGGAGGGCCTGGAGGCGTACGAGGGCACGGTGCTCGCGGTGACCCACGACCGCTGGTTCGCCCGGTCCTTCGACCGCTTCCTCGTCTTCGGCTCCGACAGCCGCGTGCGGGAGACCCCCGAGCCGGTCTGGGACGAGCGGCGGGTCGAGCGGGCACGGTAGCGTGATGCGCGGCGCGCCCGGACCCACCGCGGCCGCGCCGGGGGAGACACGGTGTCCGTCACGACGTCCTTCCGGACGAGCGACGTGGACGAGGCCAGGGACCTGATCTCGGCCACGTACTACAGCAATGCCATGGATGTCGCCGATGGCACGCGCCCCTTCGCCGCGCGGTTCGACATCGGCCGCCTCGGGGCGCTCACCATCGGCGACATGAGCTGCGGCACCGACGTGCGGATGCGCTTCGGCGAACTGGGCTCGTACCACGTCAACATCCTGCTCAGCGGCGAGGTGTCCTGGCGCCAGGGCCCGGCGGGGCCCACCACCGCCACCTCCGGCTGCGCGGCGGTCTACCAGCCGGTCGGCGACACCGTCCTGGACCGCTGGTCCGGCGACTGCCGGCTGCTCGCCGTGAAGCTCGACCGCGCCGCCCTCGAAGGGCGCCTGGAGCAGCTCCTCGGCAGGCCGGTGCGCGCCCCCGTGACCTTCGGGCCGGTCTTCGACACCACGCGCGGCGCGGGCCGCGGCTGGGCACGCCTGGTCCGCACCGTGGTGGAGGACCTGCGCGAGGACGGCGGCGCCCTGTCCCACCCCCTGACCGCCGAGCCGCTCCAGGAGGCCATCGTCAGCGGGCTGCTGCTCGCCGCCGAGCACCGCTACCGCGACCGGCTCACCGAGCCCGTCGGCAGGCTGCGGCCCGCCCCCGTCAAACGCGTGATGGACGCCGTCCAGGCCCGCCCCGAGCACCCCTTCACCACCGCGTCCCTCGCCGCCGAGGGCCGCGTCGGCGTGCGCCGGCTCCAGGAGGCCTTCCGCCACTACGTGGGCATGTCACCGATGGCGTACGTACGCGACGTACGGCTCGCGCGCGTCCACGAGGAGCTGCGCGCGGCGGGCCCGGGCGAGCGGGGCGTGAGCGAGGTCGCGGGCCGCTGGGGCTTCACCCACCTGGGCCGGTTCGCCGAGCAGTACCGGGCGCGGTACGGCGAACTGCCGTCCCAGACGCTGCGCGGCTGACGGGACGGGCGTGCCGGAAGGTGCGGCGTGTCGGCCGCGCGGGGGCGCGCCATCCGGACAGGGTGCGTTATCCGGACAGGCGGTGCGCGCAGCGGATCGTGGCGGACGGCGGCCCGCGCCTAGGGTGAACCGCTGTCGCCGGAGGGACCGGCCGCGTCGCGGGAGTTCCAGCACTCTCCCGGGCCGTGGGCCGTGGACGGAGCTCCGGCGCGCCCCCGGCCCGGCGGCTCGTTTGGAGCCGGGCCGGTCCCGGTCCGGCGGGCCCGGTCGTTCCCCCTGGCATTCCCCCGTATGCCGCGGGCCCGCCCCTCCGGCCCCCTCCCCGTGGTTCGGGCGGCGCATCCCGGCAAGACTCGTCACCGGACGGCCCGCCGCGGGCCGTCGCGGGCACCGCTGCGACCCACGGGAGACGGCATGAGCGAGACCACCGACCAGCGGCTCCTGGACCGGTACGGCCGGGCCCAGGAGCAGTTCGCCCGGCGGCTGCGCGCAGTCCGGCCGGACCAGTGGGACGCCCCCACCCCGTGTGCGGAGTGGACGGTCCGGGACCTCGTGCACCACCTCGTGGCCGAACAGCTCTGGGTGCCGCCGCTCGTCCGCGACGGCGCCACCGTCGAGTCCGTCGGCGACGCCTTCGACGGCGATCTGCTCGGCCCCGACCCCGTCGCCGCCTGGGACACCGCCGCCGCGGCGGCCGGCGCCGCGTTCCGCGCGCCGGGCGCCCTCGACCGCACCGTCCACCTCAGCTACGGCGAGACCCCCGCGCGCGCCTACTGCGCCCAGATGACGACCGACCTCGTGGTGCACACCTGGGATCTGGCGCGGGCGGTCGGCGCGGACGAGCGGCTCCCGGACGACCTCGTCGCCGCGGCCGCGCGTGAAGTCGCGCCCTACGCGGCCGACCTGGCCGCAAGTGACCTGTTCGCCCCGGCGGTCGAGCCACCGCCGGGGGCCGACGAGCAGACCAGGCTGCTCTGCCTCCTCGGCCGGGCCCCCTGACCCGGGCGGCGGTGCGGGCCCTCAGGGGAACAGGCCCCGGCCGCCGTCCGGCTCGGCGCGGCTGATGTCGGCGAGCGCGGACGCCGGGTCCTGCTCCACCGCGAGGTCGCCGAGGCTCACCATGCCGACCGGCCGGCCGTCCTCCACCACGGGCAGCCTGCGCACCGCGTGGTCGCGCATCAGGCCGACCGCCGCCGACACCTCGTCGTCGGGCCCCACCACCACCGGGTTCGGCGTGCACACGGCGTGCGCGCTGACCGTGAGCGGATCGGCCCCGTCGGCCACCGCCCGCACCGTGATGTCCCGGTCGGTGAGCACCCCCAGCACCTCGCCGTCCCGCGCCACGACGACGTCACCGATGTCCTGGGCCCGCATCAACTGCGCGGCCTCCACCAGCGAGGCGTCGGGGCTGACCGCGACGACGCCCGTGGTCATGACGTCCCTCACGTACTCGGCCATGTCTAGAGCCCTCCTGCGTCGGCTGTCCCTGTCACCCGCCGCTGTCGGTGTGACCCCCGCCGCAGTACCCCTGAGCGGCCCCGCCATGCCTCGGACCCCGCCCCGGCACCGGATCAGGACCGGGGCGGAGGTTTGCCGGGCAGGGCGGGGGAGACCCGGGCCGCGACCCCCCTCACACCAGAGCCTTCACCCGGAGGGGAGGAGCGGTCATGGCGGTTCTCGCCGTGTTCATCCCGGTGTTGCTGCTGGGCGTGGTCCTCGCGCTCGGCCGGTACGAGGAGTTGCTGCTGCCGCCCGCGGAGCTCGGGGACGACACCTTCGAGCCCTTCGCGGGGGACGGCGCGCGCCGCGCCCTGTGACGGACGCGGCCGGGCGGTGCCCGGGCCCCGCACCGGACGCCGCCCGTCGGTCCGCCGCCCCGCGCGGGTTCCCGGCCCGCCGCGGGCGCCCGCTCAGCCCCGCCCGTCGCCGCCCGGCAGGAACTCCTGCATCTTCGCCTTGAACCCCTGCTTCATCACCGACGCCCGGTCGGAGTCCCCCTTGAGGAGCGCCGCCGCCGTCGACTCCATCTGCTCCCAGGTGGCGTGCGGCGGGATCGGCGGGACCGCCGGGTCCGTGCGGAACTCCACCACCGCGGGGCCGTCCGCCTCCAGGCCCGCGCGCCAGCCCGCCACCACGTCCTCCGGCTTCTCCACCCGTACGCCGGTCAGCCCGATCGACCGCGCGAACTCCGCGTACGGCACGTCCGGCAGGGACTGCGAGGGCTCGAAGGACGGCGCGCCGCCCATCGCGCGCAGCTCCCACGTCACCTGGTTGAGGTCCTGGTTGTTCCAGACGCCGACGACCAGCCGCGGGTCGTCCCAGCGGTGCCGGTACTTCGCCGCGGTGATCAGCTCCGCCAGGCCGTTCATCTGCATCGCGCCGTCGCCGACGAGCGCGACGACGGGCCGGTTCGGGTGCGCGAACTTCGCGCCGATCGCGTACGGGACGGCGCAGCCCATCGTCGCGAGCGTGCCCGACAGGGAGGAGCGCATGTCCCCGCGCATCGTGAGGTGGCGCGCGTACCAGTTCGCCGTCGAGCCCGAGTCGGAGGTGATGATCGCGTCGGCGGGCAGCAGCGGGTCCAGGGCCCGCGCCACGTACTCCGGGTTGAGCGGGTCGGCGTCGAGCTGGGCGCGGCGGTCCAGCACGCCGCGCCACCGCTCGACGCCCGCGCACACCTCCGCGTGCCAGTCGCGCCCGGCCGCCGCCCGCTCGTCGGTGATCAGCGGGATCAGCTCCCGCAGCGTGGCCCGCGCGTCGCCGATCAGGTTCACCTCGTACGGGTAGCGCATGCCGATCATGTGCGGGTCGATGTCGATCTGCACGGCCCGGGCCTTGCCGAACTCCGGCAGGAACTGCGAGTACGGGAAGCTGGAGCCGATCGTCAGGAGCGTGTCGCAGTCCCGCATCAGCTCGTACGAGGGGCGCGTGCCGAGCAGCCCGATGGACCCGGTGACGTACGGCAGCTCGTCGCTCAGCGCGTCCTTGCCGAGCAGCGCCTTGGCGACACCCGCGCCGAGCCGCTCCGCGATCTGCTCCACCTCGGCGCGTGCACCCGCCGCGCCCTGGCCGATCAGGATCGCGGTCCGCGTCCCGGAGTTCAGCACCTCGGCGGCCCGCTCCAGCGCCGACGGCGAGGGCAGCGCCGTCCAGGCGCTGCGGTCCAGGCTGGACGGCACCATCTTGAACTCGTGCGCGGGCGGGCTGTAGTCGAGCTCCTGCACGTCGCCCGGGAGGATCACGGCGGTGGGGCAGCGGCGCGCGTAGGCGGTGCGGATGGCCCGGTCGAGGACGTTCGGGAGCTGCTCGGGCACCGTCACCGTCTCCACGAAGTCGGAGGCGACGTCCTTGAACAGCGTGTGCAGGTCGACCTCCTGCTGGTACGAGCCGCCCATCGCGGTGCGGTGCGTCTGGCCCACCAGGGCGAGCACCGGCACGTGGTCGAGCTTGGCGTCGTACAGGCCGTTGAGGAGGTGGATGGCGCCCGGCCCCGAGGTCGCCACGCAGACCCCGAGCCGCTTGCCGAACTTGGCGTAGCCGACGGCCTCGAACGCCGACATCTCCTCGTGCCGGGACTGGATGAAGCGCGGCTGGTCGTCGGCGCGGCCCCAGGCGGCGAGGAGGCCGTTGATGCCGTCGCCGGGATAGCCGAAGACGCACTCGACGTCCCAGGCCCGCAGCCGCTCCAGAATGTGGTCGGCGACCTTCGTGCTCATGTCGGTGTCCTCCTGGTACAGGCGCTGAGTCCGTCCTGCCCGGGTTTCCTCGGGTGCCGGAACGGAAACATCCGCCCGCTCGATGGGGGCGTTTGGGGGGTGGCGGCCAGGGCAGGCGGACTGCAGTGCTTCGGAACGGAGGCACGTCCGTGGGAGCGACACCGCTCGCACCGGGTGTGTTCTGTCGTGGCATGGACCCGCGCTCCCACGGTGACCGCCCACCCCAAGGCACCGGCAAGGGAGTTGTGACGCACCATGCGATCCGACGCAGCACGCCCCGAGGCAGCGACGACGCGTCCCGAGGAGGCCTCCGCGGGGACCGCGCGCCGTGAGCGCCCCAAGGACGCCCGCAACCTCCAGCGCGCCAAGACCGCGCAGGCCGTGAAGACCGTGAAGGCCGCGAAGCCCGGGAAGACATCGACCCGCACCTCCGGCAGGCGGACCGCAGCCCGGCCGGGGTCCGCCTCCCGCACCAGGTCCGGGCAGTGTGCCCCGGCCGCTTCCCGGACCCGGCCCGACACGCCCCGCGAGTCCGCCGCGCCCACCCGCTCCGCGCAGCCGTCCGGCGACACCGTCACCCGTGAGGCCCCCATGACCACCGCGCTCTCACCGACCCCCGTGGTCCCGGACGTCATCGAGGTCCCCACAGCGCCTGCCGCCGACGCCCCGGCGCCCGCCGCCCCGGGCCACACCGGCCCGGCCTCGGCCGACCTGGCCCCGGCAGACCCGGCCCCCGCGGCCCCCGCCGCCCC
>NZ_BNBT01000250.1 GCF_014656095.1 Streptomyces longispororuber | reverse complement strand
GTCCGCCGCGCAGCGCGCGGCGGTCGCGGGCGCCGCGGCTCGGGGTGCCCGGCCGGGTCGAGGACCGCGGCGGCGAGCGTCAGCGCCCGCAGCCCGTCGGCGAGCGCGTGGTGGAACTTGAAGAGCACGGCGAAGGACGCGCCGTCCGCGCCCGGCAGCACGTGCGCCTCCCACGGCGGCCGGTCCCGCTCCAGAGGGCGCTGCATCAGCGCCCCCGCCGCCTCGTGGAAGTCCCGCACGGGCGCTGCGAGCTGTACGTGGTCCCGCGGGTCGAAGCCGGGCGCCGGGCGCCGCGCGGCGCCGCCCGGGGGCAGCAGGACGGGCCGGATGCGCAGCCGCAGGCCCGGCACGGCGGCGGCGCGGGCGGCCAGGAGGTCGGCGGCGTGCGCGGCGGACGAGGACGAGGTGGCCGTGAAGACGCCCAGGGCCCCGAGGTGCATGGGGTGTTCGGGGGTCTCGATGCTCCAGAAGGCGAGATCGAGTGGTGCGAGCAGGTCTGAGCTCTCAGAGGTCATGGCTTGCTCTCGCGTCGATGACGGTGAGCAAGCAGACAACCACCCTCGGACAATTACGGTCAAGTACGATCTAGATACGCACAGTTAACAGGGGGCCGCTGCGCACCCGCGGCCTCCGTACCGCCACCTCGGTCGTTCCTCTTCCCGTGGTCGTCTCGTTCAGCAGAGCAGGAGACCAACGGGAGGAAGCACGTGTCCGGACAGGGCGTACGAGAAGTGGTGCGGGACATCCTCGCCGAGCGGGCGCCGCGGGAGGCGAGGCTGCTGGACGGGATGGCGTCGCTGAGCGACAGGCAGATCACGCGGGTGTTCCGCCGCTCCCGCACCCGGCGGGACCCGCTCGGCTTCGGCGCCGCCGAAGTGGTCGCGCTGATCGCGCCCGTGGTGTGGCTGGTGGTGAACGAGGTGGCCCAGCGGTCGGCGGCGACGGCCGTGGACGGGGCGAGCCGCTGGGGCCGCGCCTGGGTGCGTCGCGTGCGTGGTCTGCCCGACCCGCCCGCGCAGGTGCCGGCGCTGTCGGGCGGGCAGTTGGAGGACGTACGCCGCAAGGTGGTGGAGCGGGCGCGGGCGTCGGGCCTGGCGGCGGAGGCGGCCGAGGCGCTGGCCGACGCGGTGGTGGCCCGGCTCGCCCTGGCGCCCGGCGATGACTGACACCGGCGTCCTCCGCCGCGACCAGCGTCTGCTCGGGCAGGGGTCGACGCGGCGCTGCGTGCTGTTCCTGGTCCTGGTCGTCACGCTGGTCGCGGGACTGTGGCTGCGCGCGGTCCGGGTGCTCGTCTCCAGCGGGCAGGGCCCGGACGTCCTGGACAGGCCGCACCACCCCTCCCGCGGGCCCTTGCCGCTGGACGCGCTGCGCCTGGTCAAGCTGGAGCTCGCCCGCCCCTACGAGGTCCGGGCCCTCGACAACGCCGAGTCGACCGCCGCGACCGCGGTCGCCGTGACGCTGCTGATCGCCGCCGTCCTTCACCTCGGCGGGTCCGCCTGGCGCAGGCGCCGTCTCGTCCGTATCGGCCCCGAGGACATCCGGCTGTACGCGCCGCTCCGGCAGTTGGCGCTCAGGGCCGGGCTCCGGCGCGTGCCCGCCTTCTCCTACGCTCCGCGGCGCCCCGGCACAGGAGCCGTCACTCTCGGCGCCGCGGGCCGCTACGGCATCGCCCTCGACAACGGCCTGAAATCCGTCCTCGAGGGCGCTCCCTTCTGCGGCTCGCCGTGCGCCTGCGAGCGGCCGGAACCCGCTCGCGTGGTGGCCCCCCCGCCCGGCGGCGCCCGGAACAGGTGCGGCTGGAGCCGGAACGGCCGGTGCCCTCTCGCGGAGCCGTGCCCCGCCCCCGGCCTCGGCCCGTGCGGCGGTGGCGGCCGGTCAGGGAGGCACGGCCGGGACGTGCCGGAGGGCGGCGGGGCGGTGAACGCCACGGAGCCCCCTCCGTGTCCCGCTCTCGACAACTGGTTCCGGGAGACCAGGGACGGGGCGATCTGCGCGGCGGTGGTGCTGCACGAGATGGCCCACGTCCGCAACCGCGACGTCGAACTGGGCAACGCCGTACGGGCCCTGTGGCTGGCCTTCGCCGCCACCACGGTGCTGCCCTACGCGGTGCTGCTCGCCTGGCTCGGCGGAGGTGCCGCCCTCGGCGCCGGGCCCGCGGGGCAGCAGTGCTCGCCCCTGCGGGAAGGATTCCTGGTGGCCCTGCTGGTCACGACGGTGTACGTGGCCTACACCGACATCCTGCGGCACCGCGAGCTCTGCGCCGACCTGGACGCGGTCGACTGGGGCGCCGATCCGCGGGCGTGGCACGTGCTGGCCGAGCAGCAGGTCCAGCGACGCATGGGGCCTCGCTGGGAACTGCGGCACTGGCACAAGGAACCCGAGGACAGTTGGCCGGCCCTGTTCCGCTGGGCGTACGAGACCCGCCTGCTGCGCAGCGGCACACGTCCGTGGCACACCCACCCCGGCTGGTGGTGGCGGATCCGCGCGCTGGAACGCCCGCCCCACCCGGTGGGGGGCTACGGCACGTGGACACAGGCCACGATCCTCACGGGGACGGTGGTGGCGCTGATGCACATGCTCTTCAACGAACTCGCGCACGCCACGGATCTGGCCCCGCTGACGTCGTACCTGTTCTACGGCGGAGCGGTGCTGTGCGTGTCGCTCGGCCGCACCCTCACCGTGCACCCCAACGAGCCCGTGCGCCCGCGGCCGCGGCCCTTCGGCGCCGCGTCCGCGGGCAGGACACGCCGTGCCGTCCTGCTGGGCGGGTCCGTCCTCCTGCTCGTCGTGCTCGACCCGCTCGGGCTCGGCGCGTGACGCGTGGTGACCTGGCGGAACGGCCCGGCGCCGGGCGGCCGCGGCCCTCACATCGGCACGTGCTGCCCCTTGCCGAGGGCGATCACGCCGCCCGGCGAGACCGTGTACAGCTCCTCGTCCCGCTCCGGGTTCACGCCGATCGTGGCGCCGGGCGGGACGTCCACGTTCTTGTCCAGGACCGCGCCGCGCACCACCGCGCCCCGGCCCACGCGGACGTTGTGGTGCAGGACCGAGCCCTGCACCACCGCGCCTTCGGCGACCGTGACGCCGGGTGACAGGACGGACCGCGTCACCTGGCCGCGGATGACGCAGCCGGGGCCGACGACCGACTCCCCCGCGATGCCGCCCGCGCAGAACTTGGCGGGCGGCAGCGAGCCGGGGTGGGTGTAGATGGGCCAGCGGCGGTTGTCGAGGCTGAAGGCGGGCTGGTCCGAGATCAGGTCCATGTGCGCCTCGTAGTACGCGTCGAGCGTGCCGACGTCGCGCCAGTAGCCGTGGTCCCGCGCGGTCTCGCCGGGCACGTGGTTGTCGTCGAAGTCGTACACCTGCGCCAGGCCGCGCTCGGTCAGCATCGGCAGGATGGAGCCGCCCATGTCGTGCGCCGACTCCTCGTCCTCGGCGTCGCGCTGGAGGGCGTCCACGAGCGCCTTGGTGGTGAAGACGTAGTTGCCCATGGAGGCGTACACCTGGCCCGGGGAGTCGGGCAGCCCCGGCGGGTCCTCGGGCTTCTCCAGGAAGCGCTCCACGCGGGAGCCGTCGCGGGCCGGGGTGATCACGCCGAACTGCCGGGCCTCCGCGCGCGGCACGCGGATACCGGCGACGGTGACGCCCGCGCCGGAGTCGATGTGCTGCCGGAGCATCTGCCGCGGGTCCATGCGGTACACGTGGTCGGCGCCGAACACCGCGATGTGGTCGGGCTGTTCGTCGTGGACCAGGTTCAGGGACTGGAGGATCGCGTCCGCGCTGCCCAGGTACCAGCGCGGGCCGAGGCGCTGCTGGGCGGGGACGGGGGTGACGTAGTTCCCGAGCAGGCTCGACATGCGCCAGGTGGTCGACACGTGCCGGTCCAGGGAGTGCGACTTGTACTGCGTGAGCACGCAGATGCGCAGGATGTCGCCGTTGACGAGGTTCGACAGGACGAAGTCGACCAGGCGGTAGGTGCCGCCGAACGTCACCGCCGGTTTGGCTCGGTCCGCGGTGAGCGGCATCAGCCGCTTGCCCGCACCGCCCGCGAGCACGATTCCGAGCACCGAAGGTCCGCCGCGCATCGCCGCCCCTCTCCCGCCCTGTCCGGGCTCTCCCTGGCCTTGCGTCCACCGGTCGGGCGGTGGCGCGTCCGCCGCCTCACGGTCGTGCGTCCCGCCGCCGTGCCGTCCCGCGCGCGCCGTCGCCCGGTCTTACGTCTGCCCCCGGACGGGCGTCGGACCGCGTCCGACCGCCCCGCCCTTCGGCCTACGGGCCCCCGATCCTTGGGTTCCCGCCCACGGGCCCTCCGGGCGCCCGGGGGACGTCACGCCGCCTTGAGGACGTCCTCGTACACCTCCACCGTGCGCCGGGCCACCGCCGTCCACGTGAACTCGCGCTCCGCGCGGTGGCGCCCGGCCGCGCCCATCGCCGCCGCGCGGCGCGGATCGCCCGCCAGGCGGTTCAGGAGCAGGCCGAGGTCGTGCTCGAAGCGCTCCTCGTCACCCGGGTCGTAGGGCGCGAGCAGGCCCGTCGTGCCGTCCGCCACGACCTCGGGTATGCCGCCGACCCGGGACGCGACCACGGCGGTGCCGCAGGCCATCGCCTCCAGGTTGACGATGCCCAGCGGCTCGTACACCGACGGGCAGACGAACACCGCGGCGTGCGTGAGGAGTTGCACGACCTCGGGGCGCGGCAGCATGCGCGGGATCCAGTGCACGCCGTCGCGGGCGCGGCGCAGTTCCTCGAAGAGGGCGCGGAACTCCCGGTCGATCTCCGGTGTGTCGGGGGCGCCCGCGCACAGCACGAGCTGGATGCCGCGCTCCAAATTCCGGGCGGCGCGCAGCAGGTGGGGCACGCCCTTCTGGCGCGTGATGCGGCCGACGAACAGGACGTACGGGCGGCGCGGGTCCACGCCGTGGCGGGCGAGGGCGCCGGTGTCCGGGTCCGGCCGGTACAGCTCGGTGTCGATGCCGTTGTGGACGACGCGCACCTTCGCCGGGTCGACGGCCGGGTAGCAGGCGAGGATGTCCTCGCGCATGGCGGCCGAGACGGCGACGACGGCGTCGGCGGCCTCGACCGCGGTGCGCTCCGCCCAGCTCGACACGGCGTAGCCGCCGCCCAGTTGCTCGGCCTTCCAGGGGCGCAGCGGCTCCAGCGAGTGCGAGGTCACGACGTGCGGGATGCCGTGCAGGAGCTTGCCGAGGTGGCCCGCGAGGTTGGCGTACCAGGTGTGGGAGTGCGCGAGGTCGCGGCCCGCGAGCGCGGCGGCCATGGACAGGTCCACGGACAGGGTGCGCAGCGCGTCGTTGGCGGCGTCGAGGGCGCCCCAGGCGCGGTGGCGCGCGGCGTCGGCGGCGCCCGTGCCCCCGGCGGGCCCCGGGTCGCCGTGGTCCCGGGAGCCCCAGCAGTGGACGTCGAGGTCGGTCAGCGCGCGCAGCTCCCGGGCGAGGAACTCGACGTGCACGCCGGCGCCGCCGTAGACGTCCGGCGGGTACTCGCGGGTGAGCAGTCCCACTTTCACGAGCGTGAGCCCCCCGTCGTCGGCCGGCCCCCTCATGGTCACCCGGCGGGCGCCCCGTGGGAAGACCGCTGCGGCGGCCGGTCGAAACAGCAGTCGCCGCACACGCCGCCGTCCGGGCAGCGGTAGTACAGGCAGCAACTCCGGCGCCGGAAGGAGATGCCGGTCAGGGTGCCGGTGCCGGTCAAGGTGCCGGTGCCGCGCAACTCCGGGAGCGCGAACAGCTCTTGGGCGAGCGCGAGGGCGCGCCGGCCCGCCTCGGGCCGGGACGTGCGCTCCGCCCAGGTGCCCAGTTCGCGCGCCGCGCCCGCGAGGGCCGAGCCCGCGTTGCCCCGCAGCAGCGCCGGGGATATCCGGTGACGGGCGCGCAGCGCCTCGGCGAGCGGCACGAGGTGGCCGTGGTGCACGACGTCGAGGAGGCGCGCGGCGTCGGCCGGGAACGTGCGGTCGCCGCTCAGCCACAGGTCGTCCGGCGACGTGCCGTCGGGGTCCCAGCGCAGCAGCCGGGCGTCCAGGTCGGGGACGCGCCCGAACAGCGCGGCAGGACCCAGCGCGAGCGACCACAGCCGGGCGGCCAGGCCGAGGTGCGCGATGGAGGCGGCGACGCGGGGCTCGGGCGCGGCGAGCCGGGCGGCGACCTTGCGCACGCGCAGGGTCAGCGGGTCGCCCTCCGCTCCCGCGCTGCCGACGTCGTACACCCGTGGGACCATGGGGAGCGCGCCTCGGGGCGGCCGTCCCGTCCGGAGGGCGAAGAAGCCCCCGACGGATCCGACCACGTCCCAGGCTGTCCCGGAGCTGCGAGCTGTCACGGCAGCCAGTACACCAGAACCCCTTGACTTCACGGGTAACCAGACCTGGGGAGGACATATGGGAGGTCGTACTCCATCGGCAGTAGGACGGATTGACTGCTCAGGGACGACGACGTGGCGCGCTGCGCGCGCCATCGTGGACACCATGGAAGCCGACCGCACGCCGCACCGGGAGCCCGCGTACCGCGCGCACCGGAACGACCGGCGACGCCGCCCGCAGCGGAGCACCTCATGAGTGCCCTCGCGCTGTCCGTCCTGCTCTCGCTCGTCTCGGCCGTGGCGTACGCGGGCGGGGCGATCCTGCAGGAGCGGGTGGCGGCGACGGGTGCGGGCCGGCAGTACGCGCCGCTGCGCCGCGGGGTCTGGTGGGTCGCGGTCGTCCTGAACGGCCTGGGCGGGCTGCTGCACGTGGTGGCGCTCGCCTACGGTCCGCTGAGCCTGGTGCAGCCCCTCGGTGCCCTCACCATCGTGTTCGCGCTGCCCATGGCGGCGCTGTTCGTGCGCCGCAGGGCCGGGGCCACCGCCTGGCGCGGCGCCCTCATGGCGACCGTGGGGCTCGCGGGCCTGCTCTCGCTGACGCGGGCCGGCGGCTCCCGGTCCCTGGCCGACGCCGAGCGCGTCCTCCTCGCCGTCGCCACGGGCGGCGCGGTGGTGGTCCTGATGCTGCTCGCGCACGCCGCGCACCGGCACCCGGCGGTGCGCAGCGTGCTGCTCGCCACGGCGGGCGGGATCGCCTTCGGCATCTCCTCGGTGTTCACCAAGACCGTCGCGGTGGACTGGGACGCGCAGGAGCCGCTCACGCGCCAGGTGCCGAGCCTCGCGGTGATCGCGGTGCTCGCGGTCGGCGGCCTGCTGCTCTCGCAGGCCTCCTACCGGGGCGCGGGCCTCGCCGCGCCGCTGTCCACGGTGACGGTCGTGAACCCGGTGATAGCGGCCGCCGTCGGCCTGACCCTGTTCGAGGAATCCTTCCGCTACGGCGCCACGGGCACGGCGGTGGCGCTGGCCTGCGGCGTGGTCGCGGCGGGCGGCCTGATCCTGCTGACGACCGAGCGCCTCGGCGCGGAGACGGCGCGGCCGGAGCCCGCCCCTGAGGCGTCCCCCGGTGCGGGCGGCGCGGGCGCGCCC
>NZ_BNBT01000249.1 GCF_014656095.1 Streptomyces longispororuber | reverse complement strand
GGTGCCGCCCGGCCCCGCCCTGCCCCGCACCGCGCTCCTCGGCCGCCGCGAGGAGCGCGAGCGCCTGGTGCGGCTGCTCGCCCGCGGCCGCTCCGTCCGCCTGACCGGGCCCGCGGGCTCCGGGCGCACCGCCCTCCTCGACGCCGTCGCCGAGGACTGCGCCGACCTCGCCCCCGACGGCGTGATCCGCCTCTCCGGCTACCACCGGGCGCCGACGGACCTCCTGTACGACCTGTGCGCCGCCGTCCACGACATCCGCGAGCACCGCCCCGACCGGGCCCTGCTGCGCGAACTCGTCGGCGGCATCGGCGCCGTGGTCCTCGTCGACGACCTGGAGTTCGGCGGCGCCGCCCTGGAGGACCTCCTCGACGCCACGCCCGAGTGCGCCTTCCTCCTCGCCGCCACCCCCGACGTGGCCGCGCCCGCGCCCGAGTCCCACCTCGAAGAGGTCTTCCTCGGCGGCCTCGGCCGCGGCGACGCCCTGGAGCTCCTGGAGCGCGCCGTCGGCCGCGTCCTCACCGACGAGGAGGCCGACTGGGCGGGCGACCTGTGGTTCGAGTCCGAGGGCCTGCCGCTGCGCTTCGCACAGGCCGGAGCCCTGCTGCGGCAGCAGGACGAACTGCGCGCGAACCCGGCCGCCTTCGACGACGCGGCCCGCGAGCGGGGCGCCGCGGCCGGAGGGGCGCCGTTCGCCGCCGCGGACGAGATATCCGCCGGGGTGTCTCCCGGGGTGCCCCCCGAGGCGTCGCCGCCCTCCCTCGCCGACGGCGTCGCGCCGGCCGCGCCGCTCGCCGCCCGGCTGAGTCCGTCCGCGCGGGCCGCCCTGCGGTTCGCCGTCGCGCTCGGCGGTGAACTGCCGCACCCGGCGCACCTGCCCGCCCTCGTCGGCGACACCCACGCCGACGCGGCGCTCGCCGAGCTCGTCGACAGCGCACTCGTCACCCCGGTCGGCGGGCACCACCGGCTCGCCGCCGGGGTCCGCGCGCAACTGGAGGCCGCGGGGTACGCCGACGACGCCGCCGCGCACGCGCAGTCCGCGGCCCAGCACTACGCCTGGTGGTCCGGGCACCCGTCGGTCGGCCCCGAGCGCGTCGTCGCCGAGGCGGACGCGATCCTCGCGGCGCTCACCGCGCTGGTGGCGGCCCGGGGCGGGGCGGCCGGGCCGGGCGCGGCCGACGAGCCGTCGGCCGCGGTGCTGCTCGCCTGCACCGTCGCGCCCGCCTTCGCCGCGGGACTCGACTGGGGCGCCTGGGAGCGGGCCCTGCGGTCCGGCCAGGAGGCCGCACGCACCGCCGGTGAGGTCGCCGAACAGGCCTACTTCCACCACGAGTTGGGCATCCTGGCGCTGTGCGGCGGGCGGCTCGACCGGGCCCGTGCCGAGCTGGAGGCCTCCATCGGCCTGCGCGGCGCCCTCGCCGACAAGCGCGGCATGATCGCGGGGCGCCGCGCGCTCGCCCTGGTCGCCGACCGCTCCGGCGGGGTCCTGCCCGGGGGCCGGACGGCGGCGGGCGAAGAGGTCCCGGACGCCCGGTCCGAGGAGTCGGCCTCGCCGGCCGGCGGGGTGCCCGCCCCGTTCGTGCCGCCCGCGCCCCCCGCGCCGGTCCCGTCGCCCGACGAGGCCGAGACCGTGGTCACCCCGCAGGCCGCGCTCGCGCCGCCGCGGGTGCCGCGCACGCGGCCCCGGCCCCGGCCGGGCCGCCGGGCCGTGCTGCGCGGCACCCGCCGCAACCTCGTCGCCGCCGGGGCGGGCGCCCTGCTCGGCGCCGTGCTCGGCACGGTGGTCACCCTCGGCGCGACCTCCGGCGGCGACGACGGCGGGCGCCCCGACAAGGTCCGCACCGGGCAGTCGGCGAGCGCGGACGACGACGGCGGCGGCCTCGGCGCCGACGAGCCGGACGAGAGCTCCTCCCACCGGCAGCCCGGCCCCGGCGCGGACGGCGTGCCCGGCACCTCCGACGACCCGACACCGCCGCGCGGCAGCGGCACGCCGTCGGAGAGCGGCGGCGGGACGAAGGGCCCCACCACCACGCCCAGCGGCACGCCCTCGGGCACGCCCAGCGGGCGGCCGACGACGCGGCCCCCCACGTCCCGGCCGCCCACCACCTACCCGCCCACGTCCAGGCCGCCGACGACCCGGCCGCCGACCACGCGGCCCCCGACGACGCAGCCGCCGGTGACGACCGCGCCGCCCACGACCCGGCCGCCGACCACCCCCAACACGTCGGACTCCGCGAGCCGCCCCGGCCCGTCCAGCCCGGCGAACAGCGACAGCTCCGGCAGCGGCCCCGGCTCGCCGACGGTCTGAGGGCGTACGAGGGCCTGAGGGCGTACGTACGAGGACGTGCGGGCGCACGAGGAGGGGGCGGGCCCTGTGCAAGGGCCCGCCCCCTCCTCGTACGGGTACGGCTGGTCTTCGGCGCGCGGTGCGGCTGCTCGGCCGTGCGCGGGGGGGTGCGGTCGGGCGTCAGAAGAGCCGCAGCTTGTCGTCCTCGATGCCGCGCAGCGCGTCGTAGTCGAGGACGGCGCAACTGATGCCGCGGTCCGTGGCGAGGACGCGGGCCTGTGGCTTGATCTCCTGGGCGGCGAAGACGCCCTTGACCGGCGCGAGGTGCGGGTCGCGGTTCAGGAGCTCCAGGTAACGGGTGAGCTGCTCCACGCCGTCGATCTCGCCGCGGCGCTTGATCTCCACGGCCACGGTCCGCCCCTCGGCGTCGCGGCAGAGGATGTCGACGGGCCCGATCGCCGTCATGTACTCGCGGCGGATCAGGGAGTAGCCCTCGCCGAGTGTCTCGATCCGGTCGGCGAGCAGCTCCTGGAGGTGCGCTTCCACGCCGTCCTTGATGAGGCCGGGGTCCACGCCCAGTTCGTGCGTGGAGTCGTGGAGCACCTCCTCCATCGTGATGATGAGCTTCTCGCCCGCCTTGTTGATGACGGTCCACACGGCGGAGTCCTCGCCCGTGCCCTCCTTCAGGGTGCACGGCGGCGACATCCAGTTGAGGGGCTTGTAGGCCCGGTCGTCAGCGTGGATGGAGACGCTGCCGTCCGCCTTGACCAGGATCAGGCGGGGGGCCGACGGGAGGTGGGCGGTGAGCCTGCCCGCGTAGTCCACGGAGCAGCGGGCGATGACGAGACGCATGGTCGGCAACGCTACTCGACGGCGGGACGGTCCTGCGAATTCACCCGTCCCCGGCCCGCGGGGGCGCCCCGGGGGCGCACCACTTGTCCGTCGATGGACCCCTTCGAACCTGGCCAGTTCTCCGCCCAATCTCCTGGTGCCCTCCACCGGCGTTGCCTACCGTATAAGCGGGAGGTCGTCATGTGCGCACGCTGCGTATACGAGCTCCTTCCCTGCCCGTAGGCCCCTGCCCTCTGGGGGTGCGAGAGGAGAACCCATGTCGCTCGACGTCTCACCGGCACTGTTGGAACAGGCCGAGCGAGGCGAGGTCGACGAAGCCGCCTTCGTCGACTGCGTCCGGACCTCCCTGCCTTACGCATGGGAGATGATCAGCTCCCTGGTGGCCCAGTTGAAGGTCGACGGCGGCGAGTTCGCCGACAACCAGACGCCGCCGCCGGACGAGCAGGCGCGCGGCCAACTGCTGCGCGCGCTCGCGAGTGACGCGATCCGCGGCGCCCTGCAGCGCCACTTCGGGGTACGCCTGGCGTTCCAGAACTGCCACCGTGTGGCGGTCTTCCCACTGGACGCCTCGGCGGACGACAGGCTGGCCAAGTTCACGTCGATCCGCGGCCAGTTGCTGAACCAGTCGCCCGAACTCAGGGACTGCTGAAGGCAGTTGCTGCCGCTCCGTACGCGGGAGGTGTTTCAGTCCGGAGCGGCAGTCTGGCGTGGGCGCCCTGTGCGGGTGAGAGTGGGCTGGGCGGGAGCTTTCCCCTGGTGGGGCGTTCCTGTGGTGCGTTTTCTTTTTAGCTGCGGGTGAGTTCGGGCTGGGCGCGCAGTTCCCCGCGCCCCTTACGGGGCGCTTCGGTGTCGGCGCGTCTTACGGCTACGACAGTTGGGGGAGTACTTCCGTGCCCAGGCGGCGGATGTTCTCCTCTGTGGTGGTCAGGTCTCCGGAGCCTTCCACCAGGAACGCGAAGCGGGTGATGCCCGTGCGTTCGGCGGTGGCGGTGATGCGGTCCACGCACACCTGGGGCGTGCCCACGGGGTGGATGCCGCACAGCAGTTCCGTGTACGCGAAGGGGTCGCGCATGGTGCGGACGCGGCCGTCCACCGTGACGTGGGCCTCCAGGCCCTGCCGCAGCCAGCCGGGCATCGCCTTCTGGAGCGTCTCGGCGGCCTCCGCGCGGCGGTCGGCGATCTGCACGACCCCGGCCGACACGTGGGCGGCGGCCGCCACTTCGTCCGGCGCCCGGCCGGCGGCCCGCGCGTGCCTGCCCCACAGGGCCACCATTTCGGCCTTCTCGTCGTCGCCGACGTGCATCCCCAGCAGCATCGGCAGACCGCGGGCGGCCGCGAGGCGGACGCTCGACGGGGACGTGCACGCGACGATCACCTCGGGGGCGCGCGGCGGCTCGGGTACGCCCGGCGCCGGCTCCACCGGGCGCAGCCGGGGCACCACCGCGACCTCGCGGAAGTCGTAGCGACCGCCGGGGCCCCCGACCCGCGGCTCACCGCTCAGCCAGCGGAGCAGCAGGTCGAGCGAGTCCGGGAACCCCCGCTCGTACGCCTCCGTGCCGGCGCCGAAGACCTCCAGGTCGACCCAGGGGCCGCCGCGCCCCACGCCCAGGCTGAACCGGCCGCCGGTGGTGAGGTGCAGCAGCGCGGCCTGCTCGCCGAGCGCCACCGGGTGGGCGGTGGGCAGGACGCTCACGGCGGTGCCGACGCGCAGGCGCCGGGTGCGGCCGAGGAGCAGGGCCGCGAGCGTGATCGCGGACGGACAGGTGCCGTACGGCACGAAGTGGTGTTCGGCGATCCAGACGCTGTCGAGACCCGCCTCCTCGGCCACCTCCGCGGACCGCACCGCGCGGTGCAGCGCCTCCCCGTGGCCCTGGCCCGGGAACTGGGCCGCCAGCACAAAGCTTCCTAAGCGCATCGAACTTCCTGCCTCCTTGGCGCCGACGCGGGCACTACCCCCTACCGGCACCAACGCGTGACACGTGCCAAGGGCACGGCTTGCCGGGCGGATTGGCAGATTTTCGGCGGGCCGGGGTGCGGTGCGCGGACGCCGGTGACGGACGGCGGCCCGACGGGTGGCGCGTACGCTGGGCACACCCCCGACCCCTGTCCATTCCGTGAGGTGTTCCGTGTCGCCCCGTCGCAACCGCCCCAAGGGCGCCGGAGAGTCAAGGCCGGACCGGGACGCGGAGCCCTCCGGCCGCTACGGCGGTTTCCAGCGCTCCGAGGACTGGCAGGGCGAGGAGTGGCAGGTGCGCCACGTCGCGGGCGCGAGCGCGGCGGGCAAGACGTACCGCTGCCCGGGCTGCGACCACGAGATCCCGTCCGGCCTCGCGCACGTGGTGGCGTGGCCCGCGTACTCCGGCGTGGACGAGCGGCGGCACTGGCACACGGGCTGCTGGAAGGCGAAGGACCGGCGCGGCCTGAGGGAGCGGCGCTCACGCAACGCGCCGCGCCACTGACCCGTTCCCGGCGGGCATGGAGGCCTCTACTTGAGCCCGGCCTTGTCAAGTTTGTGTCGTCGCGCTATATAAAAAGGCCGTAGGGCATCGCACGCAGCGGAGCTGAGAGGAGAGTCCTGTGGTGCTCATGCGTACTGACGCGTTCCGTGAACTGGACCGGCTGGCCCAGCAGATGCTGGGAACCGCCGCGCATCCGGCCGTGATGCCGATGGACGCCTATCGGACCGGCGACGAGCTCGTCGCCCACTTCGACCTTCCCGGTGTCGACCCGGACACCATCGACCTGGACGTCGAGCGCAACGTCCTGACCGTGCGCGCGGAGCGCCGTTCCCCGGCGCCCGAGGGCGCCGAGACCATCGCCTCCGAGCGGCCCGCCGGTGTCCACACCCGGCAGCTCATCCTCGGCGACACCCTCGACACCGACGCCATCGACGCGTCCTACGAGGCGGGCGTGCTGACGGTGCGGCTGCCCGTGTCGGAGAAGGCCAAGCCGCGGAAGATCAAGGTCACCGGCGGGGCGAACACGGCCCGCGCGATCGCCTCGTGAGCCGCCCGATGAGCTTCGAACGCCTTCTGGAGACCGTGCGGTACGAGGGCGCCTACCCCACCAGGGAGCGCGCCGAAGAGGTCACGCGCGGGGTGCTCGCCGCCCTGGGGCGGCAGCTCACCGGGGAGGAGCGGGTGGCGCTCGCGGGGGCGCTGCCCGAGGAGGCGGCGCGCGCGTTCGCCGCCGAGCTCCCCCGGGTCGAGCCGCTCACCGGCTGGGGGTTCGTGAAGGACTACGCCGCCCGTACCGGCGGCAGTCCCGCGACCGCCCGCTGGGACGTCGGGGCGGTGCTGCCCGCGGTGGCGCGCCTGGCCGGGCCCGCGCTCACCGAGCGCGTCCTCGACCGGCTGCCGGACGGGTACGCGCTGCTGTTCGGGCAGCCGCAGCTCGCCCCGCGCAGGACCCTGCGGGAGACGGTGGCCCGGGACGCGGTGTCCCGGGAGCCGGTGTCCCGGGAGCCGGTGTCCCGGGAGCCGGTGTCCCGGGAGACGGTGACCAGGGAGACGGTGTCCCAGGCCGCGTGAGGTCCCTACGACGACGGCGCCCCGACCCAGGAGGGCCGGGGCGCCGTCGTCGTACGGGGACGCCGGGGTGCCGGGTCAGACGTCGCGCTTCTCCAGCAGGGCGAAGGCGCCGCCCAGCGCCGCCGCGGTGACGACGACGAGCAGCACGAGCTGCGCGGTGCCGCCGCCGCTGGCGAAGGAGGCGTCGATCTTGAAGATCTCGGCGAGCGAGTTGATCGCGTTGTAGTCGGTCATCTTCTCGCCCAGCTTCCGGGTGCTGTCCCAGATGCCCAGGAACGCGGGCAGGATCGCGGGGACGAGGACCACGCCGAGCATGGTGGTGATCGCGCCCGCGGAGTGGCGCAGCATGGAGCCGACGGCGAGCGCCAGCACGCCGAGCAGCGAGACGTACAGGCCGCCCTTGAACACCGTGTCGATCCACGGCTCCTCGCCGACGCCCGGCCCGCTGTGCGCGCCGGAGGCGACGAGGCCCACGAAGAAGATGGAGCCCGCGGAGACCACGAAGGCGATCACGAAGAAGACCAGGGCCTTCGCCGCGAGGACGCGGTAGCGCTGCGGCGAGGCGGTGAAGGTCGTCCGGATCATGCCGGTGCCGTACTCGGACGACGTGACCAGGACGCCCAGCGTGATCAGGCAGATCTGGCCGAGGATCAGGCCGAAGAACGCCGGGATGGTGAACGGCACGTCCCGGTAGTCCTCGGGGTCGGTGTTCGCGACCGCGAGCAGGCCGATGCCGATGACCAGGAGCAGGAAGATGCCGAGCGTCCACATCGTGGAGCGCACCGACTTGATCTTCGTCCACTCGGAGGTGAGGGCGTGGCCGAGGTTCGTCTTCTTGATCGGGATGGGCGAGGTGTACGCGTGGGCCATCGCCTGCTGCCAGGCCGAGGGCGGCGCGGGCGCGGCGGGCGCCGGGGCCATCGGCGTGGCGCCGGGCTGCGGAGCGGTGCCGTGCGGCTGCGGCTGCGGCGGCT
>NZ_BNBT01000248.1 GCF_014656095.1 Streptomyces longispororuber | reverse complement strand
GGCGACGCCGCGCAGGCCGTGGCCGCCGCCGGGCCGGGCGGGCGCGCTGCCGGCCGCGGCGGCGGGCGGCAGCGGGTTCTCGGCGAGAAGGTCCAGGCCGGTGGCGTCACGGGTGATCCGCAGCGTCACGGCGGTGCCGGGGCCCGCGTGCCTCAGGGCGTTGCTGAGCGCTTCCTGCACGATGCGGTACGCCTCGCGGGACACCATCGGCGGCAGCGCGTCGGCGCCCCCGGGCCCGAGGTCCACGGCGGCCCGCACCCGCAGCCCGCCCGCGCGGGTGCGGCGCAGCAGGCCGTCCAGGTCGGCGGCGAGGGTGGGCGCCGGGGCCGTCGAGGCCCGCTGGTCGCCCTCGCGCAGCACGCCGAGGACGGCGTCGAGCTCGCTCACGGTGCGCCGGGTGGTGTCCTCGATGGCGGCGAGCGCCTCGCGGACGAACTCCGGGTCGTGGTCGAGGACGCGGCGCGCGGCGCTCGCCTGGAGCGTGACGGCGCTCAGCGCGTGCCCGACGGAGTCGTGCAGCTCGCGGGCCAGCCGGTTGCGCACGGCCAGGTCGGCGGCGCGCTGCTCGGCGGCGGCCAGCCGGTCGGCGGGCGTCGGGCCGAGCAGCCGCGGGGCGGCGCCCGCGAGCAGCGCCCCGGACGCGCCCACGCACCCGGCGAGCCCGAGCAGGGACGCGGCGCCCGCGACCGGCGCGGCCACCAGGGTCCAGGGCTCCCGCAGCGCGTCGGGCAGCCCCAGCCAGGAACCGTCGAGGCCCACGAACACCGGCAGCACGATGAGGAAGACCGCGAACGGTACGAGCGCCAGCGTCATCCCGCTGATGATCCCGCCGCAGCCGAGGTGCAGCGTGAACCAGGCGGCCGCGCGCCCCCGTTCCCGGCGCGTGCGCGGCGGCCCGTCGGCCAGCGCCTCGTCCGGCACCGCGCACAGCGCCCGGACCGCGGCCACCGACATGGGCCGGGTCAGCGGGAACAGACCGGTGACCGCGGCCAGCGGCAACCCGAGCGCGAACGCGAGGAGTTGGGAGGAGAAGGAGGCGAACATGGCGGTCTCGCCGAGCAGCGGCCCCGAGGCCATGGACCCGACGAAGACGTACGGCATGGAGAGCGCGCCGCCCAGGATCAGATGGATCCACCGCCGCCGCGTCCGCCGCCCGAACAGGAGCGGGCCGAACCGTCTCACGCGCCCCCACCGCCGGCCGCGCGGCCCTCGCCGGGGCGGGCCCCACCGGCCACGCGCTCCCCGGCCCCCGCCCCCGCCCGGAGGGACCGGACGCCGACGGCCACCACAAGGACTCCGATGATCATCTGCACAGCGTAGGACAGGAGCGTCGCCGCCGTCGGCCGCTCGGTGACCTCGTCCACGGGCCCCAGCGAGGTCACGCTCAGCCACGCCGCCCAGCAGGCCACCGCGCCGGAGCCGAGCCAGGCGAGCGCCAGCGGCACCCGCGCGGGCAGCGCACGCCCCCACCGGAAGGCGAGCATCAGGCCGCCCGCCGCGGCCGCCGCGAGGTAACCCGCCTCCAGCACCTGGAGGACGGAGAAGTCGCTGGTCCGCTCCGCCGCCCGCGCCGCGTCGAGCCCCGCCGTCGACCCGCACGCCCACAGCAGCCGCAGGACGGCCGGGTACAGCGCGAGGGCGGCGGCCGCCACCGCGCACCACCGCGCCGCCCGCCCGGCCGGGGCCAGCTCCCGCACCCGGCCCCGCCCGACGTGCCCCCACCGGTCGCGGGCGTACAGCGCGAACAGCAGCCCCAGGCTGAGGCCCTGGAGGATGAAGCCGCCGTACACCACGCCGAAGACCCACTCGTCGAGGAAGGGCTCGCGCCCGGTGTCGGCGCCGCTCCCGGACCCGCCGAGCGCGCGCACCGCGAGCTGCGCCGGGAACCCGGCCATGATCGGAGTGAGCAGCCCGGTGGCCGCCCACATCGGCAGGACGAGCAGCCAGGCCGGGGTGCGGCGGCCCCAGGCCTGGGTGAGCAGCAGCGCGAGGACGATCACGGCCGCGTCCATGAGCACGGTCACCGTGTTGGCGACGACCATCACGCCCCGGTGGTCCAGGAGCGAGCTGCCGTCGGGGATGCCGACGCGGCTCCCGGCGATCCAGGCCAGCTTCAGGGACAGGTACGGCAGGCAGGAGGCGACGGCGACGGCGCGCAGCACGCGGCGGGGCCCGCTGGGGACGGAGCGCGCGGGGAGGCCCGCCGGGGCCGGGGCGGGGACGAGTGCCTGAGTCATGCCCTCACGCTCCCGCGCGGCCGGGGTCCGGCACCTCCTGCCCGGTGACGAAGCGCCTCCGCCGCGCGGGGGAGGCGGCCCGGCGGGAAGGGGGAGGTCAGAGCTGTCGTGGAAGGGGGAGGCCGAGGCCGCCGCGGAAGGGCCGAGGCCGCCGCGGAAGGGTCGGGGCCGCCGCGGAAGGGTCGGGGCCGCCGCGGAAGGGTCGGGGCCGCCGCGGAAGGGTCGGGGCCGCTCCTGGAGCGGCGGCCGTGGACGACGTCAGAGGCGCCGCGTGGCCAGGGTCAGCCGGTCGCGGGCGTCGAACAGCGCGTCCTTGACCGTCTGCTCGTGCGCGGGCGTCAGCCGCGCGACCGGCACGGAGCAACTGATCGCGTCCCGCGCGGGCGTACGGTAGGGGATCGCCACGCCGAAGCAGCGCAGGCCCAGCGTGTTCTCCTCGCGGTCCACGGCGAAGCCCTGCTCGCGCACGGTGTGCAGCTCCTCGATGAGCCGCTCGCGGTCGGTGATCGTGTTCTCCGTCAGTGCGGGCAGCGTCTCCGGCAGGAGCTTGCGGACCTGCTCGTCGGTGTGGGTGGCGAGCAGCGCCTTGCCCAGCGAGGTGGAGTGGGCGGGCAGCCTGCGGCCCACGCGCGTGAAGGGGCGCAGGTAGTGCTGGGACTGGCGGGTCGCCAGGTACACCACGTTCGTGCCGTCGAGGCGGGCCAGGTGGATCGTCTCGGTGGTGTCGTCCGAGAGCCGGTCGAGCGTGGGCCGGGCGGCGGCGACGACCTCGTCGCCGTCGATGTACGAGGTGCCGACGAGCAGGGCGCGCACCCCGATGCCGTACCGCGTGCCGGTCGCGTCCGTCTCGATCCAGCCCAGCTCGACGAGCGTGCGCAGCAGCATGTACAGGCTGGACTTGGGGTAGCCCAGGGCCTCCTGGACGTCGGCCAGGGAGTGCATCCCGGGGCGGCCCGCGAAGAACTCCAGCAGCTCCACCGTCCGCACCGCGGACTTGACCTGCGCGCCCCCGCCCGTCTCCGCAGCCGCCATCGCCCTTGACCCCTCACGTACGACGAGAAATAGTCTCCACTGTCCCGCTGGATTCACCATCAGAGACGGTGTTCAGCATATCGAACAGCCCTGGTGAATGGCAGCACGCGGCAGGCATCCACGTCAGGTCAATCTTGGACATCCTGGAGGAACTCCGGTGGCAGCAGCACCAGTCTGGAGCGTCGACCCCCGTACCGGGAAGCGGCGCGAACAGGTCGCCGTCGAAGCCACGGCCGAGGAGGTCGGGCGGGCCGTCACCGCCGCCCACGAGGCACGCGGCGCCCTCGCGGACCGGGGCACGCGCGCCGCCTTCCTGCGCACCGCCGCCGCCCTGCTCGACGACGCCCGGGACGCGCTGGTGGCGGCCGCGGACGCGGAGACGGCCCTCGGCCCGGCGCGGCTGACCGGTGAACTCGCCCGCACCTGCTACCAGTTGCGCGCCTTCGCCGACATCGTCGACGAGGGCGCCTACCTCGGCGTCGTCATCGACCACCCCGACGACACCACCACGCCCCCCACCCCGGACCTGCGCCGCTACAAGGTCCCGCTCGGCGTCGTCGCCGTCTACTCCGCCTCCAACTTCCCCTTCGCGTTCTCCGTGCCCGGCGGTGACACCGCGAGCGCCCTCGCCGCCGGCTGCCCCGTCGTCGTCAAGGCCCACCCCGACCACCCCGCCACCTCCGAGCGCGCCGCGGCCGTGCTGCGCCGCGCGGCCGCCGAGCACGGCGTACCGGAGGCGGTCGTGGGCCTGGTGCACGGCTTCGACGCGGGCCTGGACCTGATCCGGCACCCGCTGGTGGCCGCCGCCGGGTTCACCGGCTCGGTCCGCGGCGGGCGGGCCTTGTTCGACGCCGCCGCCGCGCGCCCGGTGCCGATCCCCTTCCACGGTGAGCTGGGCTCCCTCAACCCGGTCGTCGTCACCGAGGCCGCGGCCGCCGAACGCGCCGAGGAGATCGGCACCGGCCTGGCCGGCTCCATGACCCTCGGCGTCGGCCAGTTCTGCGTGAAGCCCGGCCTCGTCCTCGCGCCCGCCGGGGAGGGCGGCGACCGCCTGGTGACGTCCCTGGCCGAGGCCGTCGGCGCCACCGAGCCCGGGGTCCTCCTCGACCACCGCATGCGCGAGGCCTTCGTCGCCGGGGTCGCCGAGCGCGCCGCGCTGCCGGACGTCGCCGCCCCCGTCACGCCGGGACCGGGCGGCGCGCACACGGTGGCCGCGGGCTTCCTCACCGTCCCCGCCGCCCGCCTCGCCGCCGAGGGCGCGCACGACCTGCTCCTGGAGGAGTGCTTCGGCCCCGTCACCGTCGTCGCCCGCTACGCGTCCCGCGAGGAGGTCACGGCCGTGCTCTCCCGGCTCCCCGGCAACCTCACGGCGACCGTGCAGCTCTCCGCGCGCGAGGCCGCGGGCGAGGACGGCGCCGCCGCCCTGCTCGCCGACGTCACCCCGCTCGCCGGCCGCGTCCTCGTCAACGGCTGGCCCACCGGCGTCGCCGTCGCCCCCGCCCAGCAGCACGGCGGCCCCTACCCGGCGACCACCTCCACCTCCACCTCCGTCGGCGGCACCGCCATCGAGCGCTGGCTGCGCCCCGTCGCGTACCAGAACACCCCCGAGGCGCTGCTCCCGCCGGAGCTGCACGACGCCAACCCCCTCGGGCTGCCCCGGCGCTACGACGGCCGCCTGGAACACTGACGCCATGACCGCCACCGGCAGCCTCACCCTGCCCGAACTGCCCTTCCCGCTGCGGCCGTACGGCCCCGACGGCCACTGGTCGTACCAGGACGGCGTCCTCACCGGCCGGGCGGGACCCCGCCAGGACCGCTTCGTGCCGCCCACCGGCGAGGCCCTGGACCCGGCGTCCGACGCGCCCCGCCTGCTGGGCGCCCCCGAGGGCGACTTCCAGCTCGTCGCCCGCGTCACGCCCGGCTTCGCCGCCCCCTTCGACGCGGGCGTGCTCTATCTGCACGTCGGCGAGCGCGACTGGGCGAAGCTGTGCTTCGAGCGCTCCCCGGACCTGCCGACGATCTGCACCGTCGTGACCCGGGGCCGCTCCGACGACGCCAACGCCTTCGTCGTGGACGGCCCCGCCGTCTGGCTGCGGATCAGCCGCACCGGCGCGGCGTTCGCCTTCCACGCGTCGACGGACGGCGAGCGCTGGACGTTCGTCCGCGTCTTCCAGCTCGGCGACGCGCGGCAGGCCCAGGCCGCGCTCGTCGGGTTCCTCGCGCAGTCGCCGCGCGGCGAGGGGTGCGCGGTGGCGTTCGACCGCATCGCCTACCGCCCCGCCTGGCCCACGGACCTGCGCGACGGGTCCTAGGCGCGCCCGGCCCCGGCGCGGCACGGAGCACCCCGTGCCGCGCCGGGGAATGGAGCGGGGCCGTCCCGGGTTGCACCCAGGAGCGGAGGCCGGCTCCGCATCGTACGACCTGGAGAAGTGAGTCAGAGACATGCGCGTCGAGATCTGGAGCGACATCGCCTGCCCGTGGTGCTACGTGGGCAAGGCCCGCTTCGAGCGGGCCCTGGCGGACTTCCCGCACCGCGACGCCGTCGAGGTGGTGCACCGCTCCTTCGAGCTCGACCCGCACCGGGCCAAGGGCGACACCGCCCCCGTGCTCGCGATGCTCACCAAGAAGTACGGCATGACCGAGGCACAGGCCCAGGCCGCCGAGGACGGCGTCGGCGCGCAGGCGAACGCGGAGGGCCTCGCCTACCGCACCCGCGGCCGCGACCACGGCAACACCTTCGACATGCACCGCCTGCTGCACTTCGCCAAGGAGCGGGGCGCGGACCGGCAGGACGCGCTGATCGCCGCCCTGTACCGGGCGAACTTCGCCGAGGAGGCGTCCGTCTTCGACGACGAGGAGCGCCTCGTCGCCCTCGCCGCCGAGGCCGGTCTCGACCCCGACGCGGCCCGCGCCGTCCTCGCCGACCCCGCCGCGTACGCCGACGACGTCCGCGCCGACGAGCGCGAGGCCGCCGCGCTGGGCGCGAACGGCGTCCCCTTCTTCGTGCTCGACCGCTCCTTCGGCCTCTCCGGCGCCCAGCCCGTCGAGGTGTTCCAGCAGGCCCTGACGCGGGCGTGGGAGAGCCGGGCGCCGCTGACGGTGCTCGCCGACGGCGCCGACGGCACGGGCGCCGACGCCTGCGGCCCGGACGGCTGCGCGGTGCCGGGGGCCTGAGGTGCCGGGGGCCTGAGGCACCGCCCGCGAGTCGGCTCGCGCCGGGGCGACGCTGGAAGGGGCCGCCGGGCGTCCGCCGGGGCGAGGCGCAAGGACGTGTCCGCCGGGGCGACGTGTAAGGACGCGTCCGCCGGGGCGGCGACGCGCAAGGACGCGTCCGCCGGGGCGGCGACGCGTAAGAAGCGCTGAAGGGTACTCGTCAGGCATCCGTGACCGTCGCCCCGGCCGCCGTCATGGACCGGCGGACCGGCGGGCGGCACAGTGATCCCATGGAGATTCCCGGACGGCGCCAGCGCCTCGACGTGACCCTCGTACGCTCCGAATTCGCTCCCCGGACCACCTATCTGAACAGCGCGAGCACCGGCCTGCTCCCGGCCCGCGCCGTGCGCGCGATGCACGAGGCGGCCCTCTCCGTGGCCGAGGGTCGCCCGCAGGACATGTTCGCGGACGTGGAGGCGGCCCGCGCCTCGTTCGCGCGGCTCGTCGGCGTCCCGGTGAGCCGGGTCGCGGCCGGCGCGTCGGTGGCCGTCTACAGCGGCCTGGTCGCCGCCGCGCTGCCGCCGGGTGCCGAAGTCCTCACGGCCGAGGGCGACTTCAGCTCCACGGTGAACCCCTTCCACGTCCGCGGGGACCTGAAGGTGCGCGCCGTGCCGCTGGAGCGGATCGCGGAGTCCGTGCGCCCCGGCACCGCCCTGGTCGCCGTCAGCGTCGCGCAGTCCGCGGACGGCAGGATCGTGGACCTCGTCGCGCTCCGGGAGGCGGCCCGCGCCCACGGGAGCCGCCTCTACCTCGACGCCTCGCAGGCGGCCGGCTGGCTGGACCTGGGCGACCACGTGGCCGCCGCGGACTTCGCGGCGGCCGTCGGGTT
This sequence comes from Streptomyces longispororuber, assembly GCF_014656095.1. Lineage (GTDB taxonomy): Bacteria > Actinomycetota > Actinomycetes > Streptomycetales > Streptomycetaceae > Streptomyces > Streptomyces longispororuber. The sequence continues at coordinate 354 of NZ_BNBT01000248.1, read as the reverse complement.
CAAGTGGCTCACCTGCCCGCGCGGCGTCGCCTTCTTCGTCGTCCCCGAGGAGGCCGACGGCTTCGGCGGCGTACGGCCGCTGCTCGCGGGCTGGGTCGCGGGGGAGCGCCCCTGGGACAGTTGCTACGGGCCGGTCGAGGAACTCGCCCACTCCGCGCGCCGGTTCGACGAGAGCCCGGCGCTGCTCGCGTACACGGGCGCGCGCCACGCCCTCGCCCTCGTCGAGGAGCTCGGCGTGCCCGCGATCGGCGCGCACGGCCCGGCCCTCGCGGACCGCTTCCGCGCGGGGCTCGCCCGCCTCGGCCACGCGCCGGTGCCCGCGCCCGGGTCGCCCGTCGTGGCCGTGCCGGGGCT
>NZ_BNBT01000247.1 GCF_014656095.1 Streptomyces longispororuber | reverse complement strand
GCCCCGGCGCCCTGGCCTCGCCGGGGCGGAGCCCGCCGCCGAGGAGGGCGAGGCAGCCGCGCGCCCGCGCGATGGCCCGGCCGTCGGTCCGGGCCGTCGCGTACCGGTAGGCCGCCTCGGCCTCCTCCCTGGCCTCGTCGAGCCGCCGCTCCTCGCGGAGGGCGTCGGCCACCTCGCAGCTCAGCTCGGTCGCGAGGTTCCACCGGTCCGCGCGCGCGGCCCGCGCGGCGGCGCGCAGCTCGGGGAAGGCGGCGGCGCGCCAGTCCCGGCCGGGGCCGTGGTCGCGCGCGGCTCTCAGCCGCCGCCGCAGGTGCAGGTAGAGCCAGGTGCGGCAGAGGGCCGCCTCCTTGGCGGAGGTGTGCGAGTAGCTGCGGTAGAGGTCGTGGAAGGCGTACCGGTCGTCGCTGCGCTGCAGGAGCCCCGCGTCCACCAGCTCCTCCAGCATGAGCCCGCAGATCCCGGGGGGCATCCGGCTGAGGGCCGCCGCCGAGTGGCGGTCGAAGTCCGCTCCGGGGTGGCTCACGCAGGCGTGCAGCACGTGGCGCTGCCGCTCGTCGAGCGCCTCGTACGACACCGTGAAGGCGGTGCGCACCCGGTCGTCGTCGGAGCGCAGGTGCTGCAGCGGCCGGTCGGACTCGCGCATGGCGTCGAGCATGAGGTCGGGCGGGGTGCGCCGGAGCCGGGCGGCGACGGGGTGCAGGGCGAGCGGGAAGCAGCTCAGCAGCCGGGCGATCTCGGCCAGTTCGTCGTCGTACCCGGTCAGGCCGCTGAGGTGGCGCAGCATCTCCACCGCGTCGGGCAGCGCGAGGGGGGCGAGCGCGTGGCGGCGGACGCCGGCGCCGGCTTCGGTGAGGGAGGCGCGGCTCGTGGCCACGACGAGGGCGTCCCGGGCTGTCGCGAGGGCCCGGGAGACCTCCGCCACGTCCGTGACGTCGTCCAGGAGGACGACGGGGAAGCCGACGGCCCGGTGCCCGCGGCGGCCGGTGAGCCGCTGGTGCAGCTCGGCGGCCAGCGCCGACTTGCCCACGCCGGGCGGCCCGTGGATGACCAGGAGCCCGGGCCCCGCGGCCGCCCGGGCCGCGAGGTCGTCCAGGTCGCGGTCCCGGCCGAACAGCCGTTCCGCGGGCGGCGGCTGCGGTGTCGTGACTGCTTCGCGCTCGTGGTCCCGCGAGGCGTCCGCGACGTACGCCGGGTTACGGAAGACGGCGATCCGCTCGCCGGAGTTGTGGACGCCGAGCTGGGGGTGCTGGGGGTGTTCCCGGGTGCTCAGGTGGTGGTACAGCCGCCCGTGCAGGGTGCCGAAGTCGAGCACGGGCCCGGCCTCCGGCACCCCCGCCCTGACCAGGCCCACCAGGGCGCCGGTGAAGGCGGTCAGCTCCTCGTCGGGCGGGGAGTAGGCGAGTTCGGTGGCGGCGCTGGAGGTGAGGACGCACACGCCGTCGATGTCGGCGGCCTGTTTCAGCAGCGCGTCGCGGGCGCCCATGCCGCCCTCGACGGCCGCGCCGCTGAAGCAGCAGTCGAGGACCACGGCGCACTTCAGGTGGCGCTGCCGGTGCGCGGCGCGCACCTCGTCGCGGATGTACGCGTGCGGCAGGGCCCGCCACATCTGCTGGTCGTTGGAGTCGTGCAGGGCGAGGTGGAGCTCCGTCGGCCGGTTCGGGTGCAGCAGGCCGTGTCCGGCGTAGTACACGAACAGCGTGTCCGTGGCCTCGCGCACCGCCTCGTCGATGGCCCGCATCACCTCGCCGGTGCCGGCCTCGGGGCCGAGCACGCGGCAGCTCGCCGGGCTCAGGCCCCAACTGGCCTCGTCGCAGAGCACGTCGCGCAGCGCGGCCACGTTCCGCCTGACCGCGGGCAGGGGGGCGAGCCCGGCGTCCGCCGCGTAGGAGTCGACACCGATCAGGACCGCTCGGGAGGACGCCCGAGCGGACAGCCGTACCGTCATGTACTGGTCTGCTCCCGTTCGCCACGTGCCCGTACCGTGCGGAGCACGTCCTCCACGGTGCCTTCCAGCACGGTTCCGTCGTTCTCGATGACGCGCACCACCGGGGGCGGGGTCGCGCGGGGCCGTCGCCAGGCCGCGACGGCGACGAGCAGGCTGAGGACGCCGACCGCGCCGTCGACGATCGCGGTGACCGTCTCCACCGTGCCCATCCCTGCCGCGGAGCCCGGCGCCCCGGCCGCGGCGGTCGCGGCCGGTTCGATCTCGACGCCCGCCCGCGCCACCGAAGGATCACGCCGCAGCCAGCCGGCCAGCGCACCGGCGCCCGCGGGGCTCCCCGCGTCGATCCACACCTCACCCATGCACGCTCCCCCGGGCTCTGTCCCAGCGATGAAGACTCCAGGGTCGCATCTTCCACTTGCGCGCGGGGCGTTGTATGCCGACATGCATCCACAGGGGCGAGATCACGCCACCGTTCGGCTCACCCGCACACCGCTCGCACCGCCCGTCCCAGGGCCACCGCGTGCGTGCCGTCGAGGGCGCGCTCGTGCCGCACCTGGGCGGTGGCCGCCGCGAGGAGGCCCGCGCAGGACGGGGCGGTGCGCGCGGGCAGGGCCGCGGCGAGGGCGCGCACCAGCTCACCATTGACGCGATCGATCTCCTCGCGGACCGCGTCAAGGCGGGGCCGTTCGGCGGGCGCCGATGCCGGGTCGGCGTCCCACCGGCGGTGCAGCGCGCGCTGCACCGCCTTGTGCGCCTCGATCTGGTCGCGGAAGACGCGCACCGTCACCCCGGGGCCGCCACCCGCCTCCACCGCCTGCCGCGCCACGGCGTCCAGGACCCGCCGCTCCCGTGCCGGGTCGTCGACCGGGCCGCCGGTACCGTACTTGGCGGCGGCGACGGGTTCCGCGGTGGCCAGGCGCCGCGCGGAGAGACCGACGACGACGTGCAGCCGCGCGTACGGGCCGGGGTGCGCGGCGGACGCGGCGGCTGCCGGACGCGGGACAGGCGCGGCGGTGGCGACCGGGTGCGGGACGGGCACGGCGGTGGCGGACGCGGTGGCTGCCGGGCGCGGGACGGGCACGGCGGTGGCGGACGCGGTGGCTGCCGGGCGCGGGACAGGCGCGGCGGTGGCGGGGCCTTGGGCCGCGAGCAGCAAGGCGGCGGCGCCACCGGCGGCGAGCAGGCGTCCACGGCTGGAAACGGCGGATGGGGCGAGGTGCACGGGCGTTCCCCTTGTCGACTGGTCGGCGGTCACGGCGATCACGCGGTTGACGACCACGGCGCCCCCGGGCGGGTTCCCACGGCTACGACCACTCCCGCCCACGGGCGCCGTACGATCCTGCCCTACAGACCCGCGCCCACCATCAGGGACAGGTCGACGAGGCGGTTCGCGTAGCCCCATTCGTTGTCGTACCAGCCGACTACCTTGACCTGGGGGCCGAGGACGCGGGTGAGTCCGGCGTCGAAGACGCACGAGGCCGGGTCGGTGACGATGTCCGTGGAGACCAGGGGCGCCTCGGAGTAGGTCAGGAGCCCTCGGTAGGCGCCCGCGGCGGCCTGCGCGTACGCCGCCTTGACCTCCTCGACGGTGGTGCGGCGGGTGGTGGTGACGGTCAGGTCGGTGACGGAGCCGGTGGGCACGGGCACGCGCAGCGCGAACGCGTCCAGGCGGCCCTGGAGTTCGGGCAGCACCAGGCCGATGGCCTTGGCGGCGCCGCTGGAGGTGGGGACGACGTTGAGGGCGGCGGCGCGGGCGCGGCGCAGGTCCTTGTGGGGGGCGTCCTGGAGGTTCTGGTCCTGGGTGTAGGCGTGGACGGTGGTCATCATGCCGGACTCGATGCCGACGGAGTCGTGCAGCACCTTGGCCAGCACGCCGAGGCAGTTGGTGGTGCAGGAGGCGTTGGAGATGATCGTGTGGCGCCGCGGGTCGTAGGCGTCCTCGTTCACGCCGAGCACGATCGTGACGTCCTCGCCGCTGGCCGGAGCCGCGATGATGACCTTCTTGGCACCGCCGTCGACGTGCGCGCGGGCCTTGGCCGCGTCGGTGAAGACACCCGTGGACTCGATGACGACGTCCACGCCGAGGTCCCCCCACGGCAGCGCGGCCGGGTCGCGCTCGGCCAGGACCTTGACGGACGCCTTGCCCGCGCGGATCACGCCGGGCTCGGCGGTGACCTCGTCGGGGAAGCGGCCCAGGACGGAGTCGTGGGCCAGCAGGTGGGCCATGGTCGGCACGTCGCCGAGGTCGTTCACGGCGACGATCTCCAGGTCCTCGCCGCGGGCGGCCACCGCGCGGAACACGTTGCGGCCGATCCGTCCGAAACCGTTGATGCCGATGCGCACAGTCATGGGGCTCGCTCCTTGTGTGCGGACGCGGTCGTACGACGCGTACGGCGCGGCCGCGTCCGGGTGCGGAAGGGATGGCGGCATGGGCGTGCCCCGCCCCGTCGCACGGGCCACCCGCCGGCAAACATCATAAGCAGCTTATATAAGTCGCGCGATATATTTCCGCCGTGAACGAGAACGCGCTCCCTGACAACGCGCACCCTGACGACCCGCACCCTGACGACCCGTACCTTGACGACCCGCACCCCGGCGAGGCACACCGCAGCGAGTCGCACCCCGTCGGCGACGCGCACCACGGCGCGGACGGTGCGGAGCACGCAGCCGTCGACGGCCGCGTCGTCGATGACGGCGACGACCTCGACGTGCACGCCTTCACGACCGCCGTCGAGAACTTCAACCGCTTCTACATCCGGCTCCCGACGCTGGAGAAGCTGCCCTTCACGACGCTCTCGGTGCTCGACACCCTCGCGTTCGGCGGCAGCCCGAGACGGCTCACCGAGCTGACCAGGACCGAGCAGCTCACCCAGCCCGCCATCACCCAGCTCGTCACGCGCCTTGAGCGCGACGGCCTGGTGGAGCGCCGCCCCGACCCGAGCGACGGCCGCGCCGTCCTGGTGCACATCACCGAGGCCGGGCGGCGCGTCGGCCGCTCCCGCCACCAGGACCGCACCCGGCACCTGAGCCCGCTCGTCGCCCGGCTCTCCCCCGAGGACCGGCGGGCCCTCGCCGCCGCGCTGCCCGCCCTGACCCGCCTGGCCGAGCTCGGCCGCGCCGACGGCTGAGGACCGGCGACCGGCGACCGCTCACCGCCGATCGTCCCGGCGGTCTGCGCAACTGGCCTCCCGCCAGCCATACTTGTGCCCATCGCGCCTCGGACACCCCACCCGCACCGGAGGGCCACGTCATGCAGCAGGAAATGACGCCAGACAACGACGGCCCGCCGGTGCGGGAGGCGGCGGCCCCGGCCGCCACCCGGGTGCGCCTGCGCGCGGACCTCCGCGCGGCGCTGCCCGACGCGGCGGCGGCCGTGGGTGTCACCGCCGCCGTGTTCGCCTTCCTGTGGTCCCGCGTGGCCTCGGGCGACTCGGCCACCGTCGCGGTCATGCCGTTCATGGACGACCCGGCCACCTACTGGATGTACCTGCTGAGCCAGGCGTTCGGCTGGTCGGGCCTGCTGTGGGCCTGGGGCACCGTCATGCTGGGGCTGCTCCTGTCCGGCCGGCTGACCGGCCGCCTCGCGGCGTCGCGCGCCGCGCTGGAGCGCTGGCACCGGACCACCAGCCTCACCACCATGGCCCTGATGTTCGCGCACGCGCTGATGTTCGCGGCCGAGCTGGTGCGCTACGAGGCCGGCCTCGGCTGGGCCGAGCGGCTGTGGGGCGGCTTCGCGGACGCCTTCGTCCCCGGCTGGTACGACTCGGGGACCGGCGAACTGGCCATCCCCATCGGCCTCGGCGCGCTGTACCTCGCCGTACCGCTCGGGCTGCTCTTCTACGTCCGCCACCGCATCGGCCCGGCCACGTGGCGACGGCTGCACCGGTGCGTCATCGTCGTCTACGTCCTCAGCGTGTGGCACACCCTCCTGTACGGCACCAACGTGTGGTACGGCGAGTGGCCGCGCACGGTGCTGTGGCTGCTCCAGTTGCCGGTGGCGGTCCTGCTCCTCGCGCGCCTGTGGCGGCCCGCGCGGCGCAGTGAGCGGCTGGGCGCGCCGCGCCGGACCGGGGCCCTCGCCTGGGCGCTGCGGGGGGCGGGGCGGGTCGTCGCCGCCGCCGTGGTCGTCGGCCTGGTGGCCGTGGTGGTGTCCGGGCACGACGGTGGACGGGAGCGCCCGAAGCCGCAGCCGCCCTCCTCGGCACCGGACGACCACCACGACCCGGAGTGATGCGCGAAGGCCGTACAGCCTCAGGTCACTCGGGCCGTACGGCCCGGACGATCAGCCGCTCCGCGTCCTGGTCGTAGGGGCGGGCGTCGAAGCCGCCGAACACCTCCACCCCGGCGAACCCCGCCGCGCGCACCATCGCGCTCAGCTCGACGGCGCTGTACACGAACCACACCAGGGCGGCGCGGGTGACGGTGTCCCCCCGGACCAGCACCCAGTCGCTGCGCAGCCGGGCCCAGTCGTCGAGGACCGTGTCGGTCTGCACCAGCAGGTCGTCGCCGCGCCGCACCACCTTGGGCGGGGTCACCTTGCGGGCGAGGAGTTCCTTCCCGGCCACGTCGAGCAGCAGGGTGCCGCCCGGCGCGAGGGCGGCGTACATGGCCTGAAGGACGCGGTCGTTGTCGGCGGGGTCCTCGAAGTATCCGAAGGACGTGAACATGTTGAGGACCACGTCGTAGGAGCGCGGCTCCGAGAAGGCGAGCACGTCCTCCTCCACGTAGCGGACGCTCACCCCCTGGTCCGCGGCGCGCTTGCGGGCCTGGGCCAGCATCGCCGCGCTGCGGTCCACGCCCGTGACCTCGTGGCCGCGCACGGCGAGCGGCACGGTGAACACGCCCGGGCCGCAGCACAGGTCGAGGACCCGCGTGCCACGGGGGAAGGACAGCAGCGAGGAGGTGGCGAGGAGCTGCTCGGCCTGGCGGTGGCGCTGCTCGGAGAAGAGGAAGTCGTAGAACTCGGTCCAGAAGTCATCGTCCTGGAACCCGCCGGTCCGTGTCATGGGCGCTGGTCGTTCCTTCCGCGTCGGAGCTGTCGGAGCTGTGGGGACTGCCGGAGCCGTTGGGACTGTTGGGACTGTCGGAGCTATTGGGGCTGTCGGAACTATTGGGACTGTCGAGGCTGTCAGGGCTGTCGGCGCTCGCGGCACTGTGGTCGCTGTCGTGACCGACGGGGCCGTCGTGAACGTCGCCCGCGCCGCGCAGGGCCAGCAGCGCCGGAGGCAGGACGAGGCACTGGGCGGCGGCCAGGAGCCAGAACAGGCCGGTGTCGCCGGCGCGTTCGGTCAGGCCGTAGAGCTGGCCGCCCAGGATGCCGCTGGCACAGGCGCCGAGTCCGGCGGCGAGGCGCTGCCTGCCGAAGACCACCGCCTCGGAGCGGGTGCTGCGGCGCAGCGCCTCCAGGTCGTTCTTGAGGAACAGCACGATGTCGCCGAGGGTGATGAGAGCCCCGCCGACGAGCAGCGCGGGCCGCGAGCCGAGGGCGAGGACCGCCATGCCCGCGGCGAGGCCGAGGAAGCCCAGGGCGAGCGCCCGCGGGTAGGGCATGCGCCGGATGGCGTCGGAGGCGAGCGGCTGGACCACGATGACCAGGGCGAAGCACAGCAGCAGGACCACGCTGTAGAACGCGCTGGACGCCCGCTCCACCGCGTACACCGCGAGGTAGTGCTGGAAGTGGAAGTACAGGTAGAACGCCAGGGCGTTGGCGGCGAAGGGCAGCACGGCCACGGCGCCGCCCGGCCCCGGCCCGCCGCCCGGCTGCTCGGGCCGCCCGCCCGCGGCCGGGTAGAGCCGTGCGTGCCCGGCCGTG
>NZ_BNBT01000246.1 GCF_014656095.1 Streptomyces longispororuber | reverse complement strand
CGCACCGCGCGCCGCCGCCTCGCGCTCGCCGCGGTCCTGCCCGCGGCGGCGGCCGGCGTCGCCCGCCGGGTCCTGCCCCGTTGAGCGGCCCCCGCGGGGACCTCCCCCACCTGGACGCCGACGCCCTCGCGCGGCTCGTGCCCATGGCCACCGCCGTCGACGCCGTGGAGGCCGCCCTCACCGGCGGCGGCCTCGACCCGGAGGCGGAGCCCGCCCGGTCCGTGGTCGGCGTCGAGGGCGGCCAGCTCCTGCTGATGCCCTCGGCGACGGCGGCGTACGCCGGGGTGAAGGTCGCCTCCGTCACGCCGGGCAACCCCGCCCGCGGGCTGCCGCGCGTCCAGGGCCTGTACGTCCTCCTCGACGGCGTGACCCACACCCCGCTGGCCGTGCTCGACGGCAGCGCGCTGACGTCGCTGCGCACGCCCGCCGTCTCCGGGGCGGCGCTGCGTCACCTCGCCGTCCCGGGGGCCCGGCGGCTGCTGGTGTTCGGCACGGGGCCGCAGGCGTGGGGGCACGTGGCGGCGGTGCGGGCGGTGCGGCCGGGGCTCACGCACGTGGACGTGGTGGGCCGGGACCCGGGGCGGCTCGCGGCGTTCGTGCGGCGCTGCCGGGACGCCGGGCTCTCGGAGGCGGCCGCCGCGCGCGAGGCCGTCGCGGGCGCCGACGTCGTGTGCTGCTGCACCACGGCGCGCGAGGCCCTCTTCGACAGCGGGCCGCTCGCCCCGCACACGGCCGTCGCGGCGGTCGGCTCCCACGAGCCCGACGCGCGCGAGGTCGACGAGCGGCTCGTGGGCCGCGCCACGGTCGTCGTCGAGTCCCGGTCCGTGGCGGTCCGCGAGTGCGGCGACATCGTGCGGGCCGTCGCCGCCGGGGCCGTCGGCCTCGGGGCGCTCCGGACGCTCGGCGAGCTGGTGCGGGGCGAGGTGCCGGTGCCGGACGGGCGGCCGCGCCTGTTCAAGTCGGCCGGGATGGCGTGGGAGGACCTGGCGGTGGCGGTGGCCGCGTACGAGGCGTGGCGGGAGGCGGCCTGACGCGCCCCGGCCCTGCGGGCGCTACGGGGTGGTCCGCGACACCACGTACACCATGGGGTGGTCGGGGTTGGCGCGGTTCACCACGATGTCCTGGGTGGGGGCGGGGTCGTCCTGGTCGTGGGTGATGCCCGACCAGGGGCCGGGGCCCGTGAACTCCCAGCCGACGACCTTCTGGTCGCGCTTGCTGATCGTGATGTCGTCCTTCTTCAGCCGGCGCGCGCTGGTGCCGGTCTCCTCCAGGAACGTCTCCAGGCCCTCGTTGCTGGTGAGGAACTGCACGTACAGCCGGCTGGTGCGCCAGTTGTTCGTCTCGTAGTAGGCGACCTCCGCCGAGTACGGCGGCACCGGCACGTCGTACAGACGGCGCTGGACCTTGGAGGGCCAGCCCGCGGTGAGGCCGGTCGCGGAGTACTTCTTCTCCTTGTCGCGGCCGCTGTCGCGGGACTGGTTCGCGGAGATCAGCAGGTACCCGGCGGGGACGCCGATGAGCAGCACGATGATCGTCGCCGTGAGCCAGCGGCGGCGGATCATATGGCGGCGGTCCTCGGGGCGGCGCCGCTCCGGGGCGCCGGGGCCTGCCGGGCCCGGCACGTCCGGCGGGGAGGGCTGGCGGGGCACGGTCATCTACGGGGTCCCCTGAGCGGTGCGGTCGTCGGCGCGGCGGGCCTGGGCGTAGCGCTCGTACCGCTCGTAGCGCTCCACGCGGCGGCGGTTGGCGCGGCGGAACCGGCGGGCGACGAGCCGGGCGAGGTCGGCGGCGCCGACCATGCCGGCCTCGGGGCCGAGCTGGGCGCGGGCGATGCGGGCCTCGGGGCGGTAGCCGCGGCCGGTGAGGTGGCGGCGGAAGGCGTCCCGGGCGGGGCCGATGAGCAGGTCGTCGGCCGCGCTGACGCCGCCGCCGATGACGAAGCAGGAGGGGTCGAGGGCCGCGGCCAGGTTGGCGATGCCGACGCCGAGCCACTGGCCGATGTCCTGGAGCAGCTCGACGCACATGGCGTCGCCCTCGCGGGCCAGCTCGGTGATGAGGGGGCCGGTGATGTCCGGTACGTTCCCCTTCACCCGCTCGATGATCCCGTACGCGACCGGGGAGTCGGCGGCGGCGAGCTCCCGGGCCTCGCGGACCAGCGCGTTGCCGGAGCTGTACTGCTCCCAGCAGCCGCGGTTGCCGCAGGGGCAGCGGTGGCCGCCGGGCACCACCTGCATGTGCCCGAACTCGCCCGCGACCCCGAACTTGCCGCGCTTGACCTGGCCGTCCTCCAGGATGGCGCCGCCGATGCCGGTGCCGAGGGTGATCATGACCAGGTGGTCCTCGCCGCGGCCCGCGCCGAAGCGCCACTCCGCCCAGGCGGCGGTGTTGGCGTCGTTGTCCACCATGACCGGCACGGCGAGGCGGCCGGAGATGCGGTCGCGGAGGGGTTCGTTGCGCCAGGACAGGTGCGGGGCGAACAGGACGCGGTTGCGGTCCGCGTCGACCCAGCCCGCGGCGCCGATGCCGACGGCGTGCACGTCGTGCCGGTCGGACAGGTCGAGGACCAGCTCGACGATGGTGTCCTCGACGACCTTGGGGCTCTTGGACTTGTCCGGCGTCTCGGTGCGCAGCGTCTCCAGGATCTGCCCGTCGGCGTCGACGACGCCCGCCATCACCTTGGTGCCGCCGATGTCGATGCCGACCGTGGGGACGCGCGGGGCCGTCAGGTGGGATCGGCGTTCACGCGTGCCCACGGTCCGCAGGACGGTGGCGCGTGCGGAGCCGCGGTGGGTGAGGTCGCGGTAGGTGCTCATCGCGCCGATTCTGCCTCACGCTCGCGGGGGCGCGCACAACGGGTAACCCGGGGCGCAGCCGCCCCGGGCCTTCCCCCCCCCGGTGCCCCCGCCAGGGGGCGCGGGGAACTGCGCGCTCAGTTGGCGAAAACCCGCAGACGCGACTGCGGGGCGGCGCGGCAGACGCGACTGCGGGTGAGTGCGTGGTTGCTCGCGCCCCCAAGCAGGGCGCCCCCGCAAGGGGCGCGGGGAACTGCGCGCTCAGTTGGCGACAAGCCGCAGTCGCGTCTGCGGACGGACCCGGCAGACGCGACTGCGGGTGAGTGCGTGGTTGCTCGCGCAGTTCCCCGCGCCCCCAAGCAGGGCGCCCCCGCAAGGGGCGCGGGGAACTGCGCGGCCAGTTGGCGAAAACCCGCAGACGCGTCTGCGGACGGACCCGGCAGACGCGACTGCGGGCGGGTGCGTGGTCGCTCGCGCCGTTCCCCGCGCCCCTGACGGGGCGCCCCCGCAAGGGGCGCGGGGAACTGCGCGGGCAATGGGCGACAAGTCGCGGACGCGGCTGCGACGGGGAGGGGCAGACGCGGGCGGCGGGGATGCCGGGCGTTACGGGGCGGTGGCCCGTTCCAGCTCGTGTCGGAGGTCCTCGAGCTCGGAGCCCCCCGCCATCTGCCGCGTGAGCTCGTCGAGAGTGATCTCGGCGCGCGTATGGGCGCCGGACATCGCCCCGCGCTTGAGCAGCACGAATCGGTCCCCGACGAGGTACGCGTGGTGCGGGTTGTGGGTGATCAGCACCACGCCCAGACCCGCGTCCCGCGCCGCGGCCACGTACTTCAGGACGACACCGGACTGCTTCACGCCGAGCGCCGCCGTCGGCTCGTCGAGGACGAGCACCTTCGCGCCGAAGTACACGGCCCGCGCGATCGCCACGCACTGCCGCTCGCCGCCCGAGAGCGTCCCGATGGGCTGGTCGACGTCGCGCAGGTCGATGCCCATGCGCAGCAGCTCCGCGTGGGTGGTCGCGCGCATGAACTCGACGTCCATCCGCTTGAAGGGCCCCACGCCCTTGGTGGGCTCCGAGCCGAGGAAGAAGTTCCGCCACACCGGCATGAGCGGGACGACGGCGAGGTCCTGGTACACCGTGGCGATGCCCCGGTCCAGGGCCTCGCGGGGGCTGCCGAGCCGCGTCTCCTCCCCCTCGATCGAGAAGGTGCCCGCGTCGTGCTGGTGCAGCCCCGCGATGATCTTGATGAGGGTGGACTTGCCCGCGCCGTTGTCGCCGAGCACGCAGGAGATCTCCCCCGCGTGCACCTCCAGGGAGACGCCTTCGAGGGCGCGGATGTTGCCGTAGTACTTGCTCACGGCGTCGAGCTCGACGAGCGGCGTCCGCGTACGGTCCACGGGCGGGGCCGGGGCGCCCGCCGGGGCGGCGGACTCCTCCGAGGCGGCGGGAACGGCCTCGTCCCCGGCGGAGGGCTCCTCGGCGGCGGCGAGGTCCGGGTCCGCGGCGGGGACGGCCCCGTCCGCGCCCGGGGACGTGTCCTTGGGTGCGCCTTCTGTCGTCACTTCGTCGCCTCCGCGCGCTTGCGGACCCACGCGTTCAGCAGGGTCGCGAGGAGCAGCATCGCCCCGAGGAAGAACTTGAACCAGTCCGGGTTCCACTCGGCGTAGACGATGCCCTTGCTGGTCATGCCGAAGATCAGCGCGCCCACGGCGGCGCCGACCGCCGAGCCGTAGCCGCCGGTGATCAGGCAGCCGCCGATGACGGCGGCGATGATGTAGATCAGCTCGTTGCCGACGCCCTCGCCGGACTGCACGACGTCGTAGTTGAACAGCAGGTGCTGCCCGGAGACCCAGGCGCCGAAGGCGACACCCATGTACAGGCCGATCTTCGTCCTGCCGACGGGGACGCCGACCGCGCGGGCGGCCTGCTCACCGCCGCCGACCGCGAAGATCCAGTTGCCCGCGCGGGTGCGGAGCAGGATCCAGGTGGCCACGGCGACCATCGCCAGCCACCACACGATCGTGATCTTGAAGTCGACGCCGCCGATCGTGAGCGTGGAGGCGAAGACGTCCTTGGCGGACGGGAAGCCCTCCATGTCGGAGATCGACTTGGTGGAGACCGTGCCGCTGATCAGCTTGGTGAAGCCGAGGTTCATGCCGGTCAGCATCAGGAACGTACCGAGGGTGATGATGAAGCTCGGCGGGTCGGTGCGGATCAGCATGACGCCGTTGAAGACGCCGATGGCGAGGGTGGCGACCAGCGAGACGCCGACGCCGACCCAGACGTTCGCGGTCATCTGGTAGCTGAACATCGACGAGATCAGCGCGGACGTGGTCACCATGACGCCCGCCGACAGGTCGAACTCGCCGCCGATCATCAGCAGCGCCACCGGCACCGCCATGATGCCGATGGTGGAGGCCGCGTACAGGACCGTCGCCAGGCTGGTGGCCTGGAGGAAGCTGTCCGCGACGATCGCGAAGAACAGGAAGACGGCCACGGCGCCGACGACCGAGCCGAGCTCGGGGCGGCCGAGGAGCCTCTTCACGGGCGAGGTCTTGAGGAGCCGCTCGTCGGCGGCCCGTACGGGCTTCTCCGGTGCCGGGGCGGTCGCGCTCATCGGGTGCCCCGCTTCGCGTAGTCCGCCAGCTCGTCGGCCTGGTCCTCGGTGACGATCTGCGGGCCGGTGAGGACCGGCTTGCCGCCGCCGAGGACGTCGGCGTTGTACTTGTAGAGCCACAGCAGGTCCACGGCCTGGTAGCCCTGGAGGTAGGGCTGCTGGTCGACGGCGAAGCCGAGCGAACCGGACTTCAGGCCCGCGGCGACCTTCTCGTTGAGGTCGAACGTGTCGATCTCGGCCTTGCTGCCCGCGCCCTCCTTGGCCTTCACCGCGGTGTCGGCGAACGGCGCGCCGAGCGTGACGACCGCGTCGATGTCCTTGTCGGACTGGAGCTTGGCCTCGATGCCGGACTGCACGTCGGGCATGTTGGTGCCCTCCACGTACAGGTTGCGCATCTCGCCCTTGAAGGTCTTCTTCGCGCCGTCGCAGCGCTGCTCGTGGCCGACGTTGCCCTGCTCGTGCAGGACGCACAGGGCCTTCTTCCGGCCCCGCTTGTTCAGCTCCTCGCCGACGGCCTCGCCCGCGACGGTCTCGTCCTGGCCGATGTGGGTGAGCGCGCCGAACGCCTTGGACTCCTCGGAGCCCGAGTTCACGGTGACCACCGGGATGCCGGCCTTGCGGGCGCGGGCCACGGCGGCCTTCATCGCGTCCGGCTTGGCGAGCGTGACGATGATCCCGTCGACCTTCTTGTCGACCGCGGCGTCCACGAGCTGCGCCTGCTGCTGCGCCTCGTCGTGGTGCGAGTACAGGAACTTGATGTTGTCCTTGACCGCGGCCTGCTTGGCGCCGTTCTGCACGATGTCCCAGAACGTGTCGCCGTCGCCCGAGTGGGTGATCATGGCGAAGGTCCAGCGGGGCGTGTCCACGGCCGCCCGGCCCCCCGCCTGCGCGGCCTTGCGCGCGTCCTCGGCGCGCTTGCCGCCGGTGCTGCTGCAGCCCGCGAGGGACGCGCCGAGCACCGTCACCAGCACGGCACCCACCGCACGTACTACTCCCGTCCTGATCCTTGCCACGTCGCCGTGCCCTTCTTGCTGTGCAGTGTTTGCAGTGCTGTGCGAGAGCGCCGTGTCCGCGGCGCGCACGGGGTGCCGTGGCGCGCGGTGTCTCTCGTGCCGCCGGTCCCGGGGACCGGACCCGGCCGCCCAAGTATCGGTCACGCCGCTTCCCGGCGTGGTCATCGGGTACCGCGGGCGGCGAACTTCTCCGGCTTCGGGCCGTCCGGCCCGGTCACCACGGCGGGTCCGGCCGGGACCGGTCCGCCGCCGCCTCCCGCGGGCGCGACGACCGCCGTGACGGCTGCTGCCGTGCGGGCTGTACGCATGGTGGGCCCCCTTCTCCCGGCCGTGTCCCGGCCATGCCGCGGTGCGGCTGGTGGGAGTTCTAGCCGGGGGCGCGACCCACCGTCAATGACTTTGTCAGAACATTCTTACTTCGGTTGGGCCACGCCGGGACGCGGCGCCCGGTACGGACACCGCCGCCCTCAGGGCCGTACGAGCAACTGGAACTCGAAGGAGTAGCGCGAAGCCCGGTAGAGGTGCGAGCCGTACTCGACCGCGCGGCCGGTGTCGTCGAAGGTGGTGCGCCGCATGGTGAGCACCGGGGCGCCGTCCGGTTCGGCGAGCAGCCCGGCCTCCTCGCCGGTGGCGGCGCGGGCGCCGACGGACTGCCGGGCGCTGTGCAGCGTGATGCCCGCCGCGCGCATGAGCCGGTACAGGCCGGTGGCCTCCAGGCGCTCGCTGTCCAGGCCGAGCAGCCCGGCCGGGATGCGGTTGCGCAGGTACGCCATCGGTTCGCCGTGCGCGAGCCGCAGCCGCTCGATCAGGTGGACGTCGCTGCCCTCGGCCACGCCGAGCGCGGCCGCGGTCTCGGCGGACGCGGGCTCGACGACGTTGCGCAGGACCCGGGTCTCGGGCCGCTGCCCGGCCGCCTCCAGGTCGTCGTACAGGCTGCTGAGCTCCAGCGGGCGCTTGACCTGGCTGTGCACGACCTGGGTGCCGACGCCGCGGCGGCGCACGAGCAGGCCCTTGTCGACGAGCGACTGGATGGCCTGGCGGACGGTGGGCCGTGACAGGCCGAGCCGTCCGGCGAGCTCGATCTCGTTGCCGAGCAGGCTGCCGGGCGTCAGGGCGCCGCGCTCGATCGCCGCCTCCAACTGCTGGGAGAGCTGGAAGTACAGCGGGACCGGGCTGCTGCGGTCGACGCCGAGGTGCAGGGAGAGGGTGGGGTCCACCTCGCGCTTGACGGGTTTGGCGGCTGGTTCGGTCACGGGCCGAGCGTAGTGCCGGGGAATGATGACGGGAAGTCGTGAAGTCCGGTTGTCCGGACAAATGCCGGGCGGGCGGCGACAGGGGAGCGGCGCGGGCGACGACCCCCGAGGTGGCGCGGGCGACGGCGCGAGCGACGGCCCGGCGGGCGGCTGCCGT
>NZ_BNBT01000245.1 GCF_014656095.1 Streptomyces longispororuber | reverse complement strand
GCCGGTCCCCGGCCCGCCCGTCCGCCCCCGGCCCCGCGCGCGGAGCGCGTCCGTTCACTTGATGGTGGCCGCCGTGAGCCCCGACTGGACCTGCCGCTGGAAGGACACGTACACCACGAGCACCGGGATCATGGAGATCGTCATGCCCGCGTACAGGGCGGGCAGGTCGGTCTCGTAGTTCCCCTGGTTCATCAGGCTCACCAGGCCCTGGGCGAGCATCGAGCGGTCCTCGTCGCCGCCGCTCTGCTTCTGCATGAGGGTGAGCGGCAGGATGTACTGGTTCCACTGCCCCAGGACGTTGAAGATCCCGACGCTGATCAGGCCGGGCTTCGCCATCGGCACCATGATCTGGAAGAACACCCGGGTGTGCGAGGCGCCGTCGATGACCGCCGCCTCGTGCACGGCCGTCGGCAGCGTCCGGAAGAACGAGTGCAGGTAGAACACGGTGAAGGGCAGCGAGTACGCCACGTAGACGAGGATCAGCCCCTGGTACGTGTTCAGCATGCCCAGGCGGTCGACCATGAAGTACAGCGGGACGAGCGCGAGGAACACCGGGAACATCGACCCGGCGACGAAGAAGTAGTACAGGAACCGGTTGCCGACGAACTCGTAGCGGGCCAGGACGTACGCCGCCATGGCGCCGAGCAGCATCGTGAGCGGGATGGAGAAGGCCATCACGATGAGCGTGTTCAGGAGGTAGTCGCCGACGCCCTTCTCCCAGCCGCGCTGGAAGGCGTCGAGGCTCCACTCGGTGGGCCAGGTCCAGGCGCTGGACTTGATCTGCGAGTCGGACTTGAAGTTGCCGAGCAGGATCCAGAACAGCGGCAGGACGATCATGATCGCCCACAGCACCAGGAAGCCGTGCGAGAAGGCGTTGAGGGTCCTGCCCTCCCTCGCGTCCGTGCGGTCGGGTCCGCCGCGCCCGCCCCGCCGGCCGGGCACCTTGACCTTGGTGACGGGGGGCTGTGTCGCGGGAGCCGTCATGGTGCTCGCGCCTCCCTAGTACTCGATGCGGTCGCGGCGGCTGAGCCGCAGCGTGACGATGGACACGATCAGGGTGAGCAGCAGCATCACGACACCCATGGCGCAGGCGTAGCCGCTCTTGCTGTACGTCTGGAAGTTCCGCATCAGGTACGTCGAGATGACCTCGCTGCTGTGGTCGGGGCCGCCGCCGAAGTCCTGCGAGGTGAGCGTGGAGATGAGCAGGAAGGCGTCCATGGCCAGGATCGCGAGGAACACCCAGGCCGTCTGGATGGTCTCCCACAGCAGCGGCAGGGTCACCCGGAAGAAGGTCTGGAACCGCCCGGCGCCGTCGAGCAGCGCGGCCTCGTAGATGTCCCGGGGAATGGACTGCATGGCGGCCGAGAACAGCACCATGTAGAAGCCGGCGCCGGCCCAGATCATCACGAAGACGATGCACCACAGGACCAGGTCGGGGTCGTTCAGCCATTCCGTGGGGTGGTTCTTGTCGCCGAGCCCCACGGCCTGGAGGGTGCCGTTGATGAGGCCCGAGTCGTCGCCGCGGTAGACCGCTTTGAACAGGATGGCGAGAATGGCGACGGAGAGGACCTGCGGGAAGAAGAAGATGATCCGGTAGAAACCGGAGCCTTTCACCCCGGAGACGCCGCCCGCACCGCCGCGGCCGCCGACATTCACCATGAAGGCGAAGAACAGCGAAAGCAGGATCGTGAGGGTGGGCACGAGAATCAGGAGCAGGGCGTTGTGCTGGAGCGCCTTGATGAAGACGTCGTCCTTCGCCAGGTCCCGGTAGTTGTCGAACCCGATGAAATCGAACTTCTGGGAAGCCCCGCTCCAGTCGGTGAAGGAGTAGCTGATGGTCTGGATGTAGGGCCAGACCACGAGCAGCAGATAGAGCCCGACGGGAAGGACGAGGAATCCCGCGATGAAGGGATACTTTTTCCGATGCATGACACCCTGCTCCCGGTCCCGCGCGCGCCCCTCTACTTCCGCCTGTGCTTGTCCGTGCCCTTCTTGGCTTCCTTGTCGACGGCCTTCTGGCAGCGCTCCAGCCACTTCTTCGGGGTGATGCGCTTGGCCATCAGCTCACCGGTGGCGTTCTGGATCTCGACGTCGAGTTCGCCGTACCACTCCGAGTAGCGGTAGTTGAAGCGCTCCTCGACGGGGCAGTCGTCGACGGCGGCGAGGGCGGTCTTGATGCCGGGGCGCAGCTCGACGCTCTTGTCGACGTACTCCGGGCCGAGCACGGACAGCGAGCTGGCCTTCCTGGCGAAGTCGGTGGCGCCCTCCTTCGACAGCATGCGGCGCAGGAACTCCAGGCCGCCGGGCACGTTCTTGGCCTTGGACGGCACGATGAAGGGCTCGTCGGCGCCGACGCGCACCGCGTGCAGCTTCATCTTGGAGTCGGGCAGCAGCGGCAGCGGCAGGAACGTCATCTCGAAGTCCTCGGGCGTCTGCTTGGCCTGCTCGTTCTCCAGCCAGGACCCGGAGGGGATGAAGACCGCCTTGTACTCGTTCCACTTGGTCTGTGCCTCGGTGTGCTCCAGGGAGTTGGTGCCCGGCATGAGCAGGCCCTTCTCGACGATCTCGTAGACCGCCTCGATGGAGCGCTCGGCGGCGTCGTTGCCGACGAACGCCTTGGGGTCGAGGTTGTCGATCGCCTTGACGGCGTCCATGCCGCCGGTCTTCGCGATCAGGTCCATGATCACGATGTTCATGTAGTACGGGTACTTGCCCTGGTGGGCGAGGCCGCCGATGCCCTTGGACTTGGCGTCCTTCATGATGTCCAGGAGCTGGTCCCAGGTCTTCGGGACCTCCCAGCCGTGCTTCTTGAACAGCTTGTTGGAGTACCACAGGCCCCAGGCCGCGTACACGTAGAACAGCGCGTGGAACTTCCCGCCGAAGGTGCCCTGTTCGATGGTCCCCGGCAGCATGATGTCGCGGATCTTCTTGCTCGGGTCGTCGATGGAGGGCGCGTCCAGCAACTGCGTGAGGTCGGTGAGGTGGCCTTCCTTGTACAGCGTGTCGAGCTTCATCTTCTTCGACCCGGAGTCGTCGACGACGTCCGGCGGGTTGCCCTTGTTGAAGCGGGGCTGGAGCTTGCCGGTGACGTCCTGCTCACCGCTGTGCGAGACCTCGCCGCCGTACTTCTTCTCGTACGACGCCTCCCAGGCCTTGGCGTACTCGTCGCCGTAGCCGCCCTTGAAGATGAAGACGTCCAGGTCGTTGCCCTCGGCGACGCCGAAGGGGTTCTCCTTGGTCTTCTTGACCGTCTTCGCCTTCTCGTCGTCGTCCCCGCCGCCGGAGGCGCACGCGGACAGGAAGCCCATGGTGGGCACGGAGATGAGGCCGAGGGCGGCGCTCCGCTTGATCAGGTCGCGGCGCCCCAGGCCGCCGGTGCCGGGCGTACGGGGGCTGGCGGGGGTACGGGGGGTGGCGGGCGTACCGGAGGTGGATCCCATGCTCAAGTCCTCGCTCTCTTCCAGGACTCAGGCGGTGAACCGGATCCTCCCCGGCACCGCGGAGTTGTGGAGCTGGTGTCGTGCGATGGTGCGGGATTGTCCGACGGGGGCCGAGCGGTCGCCGCATTCGGCCGACCGGGCCGCCCGGACGCGCACAGGTATAGTCCACTCGCCGCGCGGCAAGCAAGATCGAATGCAGTTTTCGGCCGCCACCTTTTCCGAGTTGAGACCTCGTGTGGCGAGACCTTGTGGGGGGCCTGTCGCGGCGGGGTCTCCTCCGGCGAATTCCCGCGCGGGCGGGGGCGGTCCGCAATTCCCGGACGAATACGGGACGAATTCCCGGGCCGGGCCTCCGGTGCGAGGAGGTGGCCCGGGCCTGCCCCGCCGCCGGACCGCCGTGGGTACGGCCGTCGGCGGCGGGGCCCGTTCCTCAGGCGGACGTGGAGGCCGCCTCCGCCGAGCCGCGCGCCTGGGCGGGCAGGGTGACGGGCGCCTCGGCGCCGGGGGCCGCGGGCTCGGGCCCGGCGTCGGCGGGCTCGGACCCGGGCCCGGCGTCGGCGGGCTCGGACCCGGGCCCGGCGGCCTCGTCGCCCCGGGTCAGACCCAGGCGCAGGTGCACGAGGCGGGCGATGTCGACGAGCGTGCTGTTGCGGTTGCGCAGCAGCTCCATGGGCGGGATCTCGACGCCGTAGCGGCGCTGGAGGGTGACCAGGAGCTCGGCGCCCATGAGGGAGTCCATGCCGTAGCTGTCGACGCGCTGGTGCGGGTCGAGCTGTCCGGGTTCCATGCGCATGACCTCGGCGAGCATCTGGCGCAGGTTCTCGGTGAGGTAGTGCACCGCGTCGTCGGCGTACATCCGGCCGAGGTGGCGGACGAGTTCCTCCCTGCTGAGGTCGTCGGCGGCTCCGGCCGGGACCAGCGCGGACAGGCGCGGGCTGCGGACCACGGGCAGCAGGCCCCGGGCGACGCCCCAGTCGATGGCGCCGACCGTGGCCGTGCCGGCGCCCGCCGCCAGCAGCGCCTCCAGGTGGGTGAACGCCCGCGCCGGGGCCAGGGAGTTGAGGCCCACGGCCTCCAGGGCCGGGGTGAGGCCGGTGCGCGCCACGTAGCCGACGTCGGCGACGGCTCCCCAGGCGACGGCCAGGGCGGGCAGGCCCGCGTGCCGTCGGCTGCGGGCGAGGGCCTGGAGGTAGAGGTTGCCGCCGCAGTAGGGGGCCTGGCGGACGTTGCCGATGGTGGCGGTGGCGGAGGAGTACAGCAGGAAGAGGTCGCAGGCGCGGTCGCGGGTGAGGGCGTCGAGGACGGCGGCACCGCTGACCTTGGGGGCCATGACGGCGGTGGTCCGGTCGGCGTCCAGGGCGAGGAAGTCGTCGTCGTCGAGGTGCATGGCGCAGTGGACGACGCCCCGCAGCGGGTGCCCGCCCGCGTCGAGGCGCGCGGCGAGGGCGGTCATGGCCGGGGCGTCGGCCGCGTCGGCGGCGTGGGCGGTCGCGTGCACGCCCCGCCCGCGCAGTCGGGCCAGGACGTCGTGCGCCTCCGGGGCGTCCGGGCCGCGGCGGCTGACCAGGGCGAGGTGCCGGGCCCCGCGGTCGGCGAGCCAGTCGGCGGTGGCGGCGCCGAAGCCGCCGGTGCCGCCGGTGACCAGGTAGGTGCCGTCCGGGTCGAGCCGCAGGGGGGTGTCCGGGCGGCGCTCCACGAGGGGGGCTTCGTCCAGCGGGTCGAAGGCGACGACGACCTTGCCGATGTGCCGGGAGTGCTGGAGGCGGGCGAAGGCCTCATCGACGCGGGCCGCGGGGTGGACGCTGTGCGGCAGCGGGCCGCAGGCGCCGGTGGCGAGGGCGTCGAGGACGTCGTCGGCGAGCTCCTGGAGCGCCTCGGGGCGGTGGACGAGTTTGGTGAGGTCCACGCCGAAGAAGGCGATGTTGTCGGCGAACGGCCGCAGCGGCAGGGACTTGTTCTCGTAGATGTCGCGCTTGCCGAGCTCCACGAACCGGCCGCCGGGCCGCAGGAGTTCCAGGCTGCGGGTCAGGGCCTCACCGGCCAGCGAGTTGAGGACGACGTCGACGCCGCGGCCCGCGGTGAGCTCCCTGACCCGCTCGGCGAAGTCCAGGGTGCGGGAGTCGAGGACGTGCCGGACGCCGAGGGTGCGCAGCAGGTCGCGCTTCAGGTCGTTGCCCGCGGTGGCGACGACGTGGGCGCCCAGCGCGTGGGCGTAGCGCACGGCCGCGAGGCCGACGGCTCCGGCGCCGCCGTGGACCAGGACGGTCTCGCCCGGCCGGAGCCGGGCGAGGGTCTTCAGGCCGTAGACGACGGTGGCGGCGGCCACGTACACCGTGGCGGCCTCGGTGAGGCGCATCCCGTCCGGCACCGGCAGGAGGACCGGCTCGGGGGCCACCGTGCGGGAGGAGAGGGCGGCGGGGGCCAGGCCGAACACCCGGTCGCCGGGGGCGAACCGGGTGGTGTTCTCCCCGCAGGCGACGACGGTCCCCGCGCATTCGAAGCCGATGCCGTGCTCCCCCAGCGCGCTGTCGAAGGCCTGGCCGGGCAGCAGGCCCGTGGCCTTCATGATGTCGCGGTAGTTCAGCGCGGCGGCACCCACCTCGACCAGCACCTCGCCGGGGCCGGGCGCCGCGGCCTCCGCCTCCTGCCAGGCCAGGTGGTACGTCAGGCCGGGGTTGCGGACCCGCAGGGTGTACGGCGTCCCGGCGGTGGCGGGGATGGCCGCGGGGCGGTGCCGTTCGCGGGGGACGAAGCGGCCCTGGCGGGTGAGGACGATCTCGTCCTCGTCGGTCTCGGCGAGCAGTTCGCGGGCGAGGCGCCGCGCGTCCGCGGCCGGGTCGGCACCGGCGTGCAGGGCGATGCGGCGGCAGCCCGCGTCGGGGTGCTCGTTGGCGACGGTACGGGCCACGCCCCAGGCCGCCGCGTCCAGCGGGTGCGGCACGGCACCGGCGGTCGGCACCGCCCCGCAGGGCCGGGTCACCAGGGTGAGCCGCACCTGGACGCCGGGGAGGTCCTGTCCTGCGAGGAGGCAGGTGCGCAGCGCCTCGGTCCGCCGGGCGGCGACGGCGGTGCCGCGGCTCGCCTCGTCCTCGGCCGCCGCGCCGAGGACCAGCACCACGTGCACGGTCCCGGACGGCGGGGTTCCCGCCGCCGGGGTCGTCACCGCTGCGGCCAGCTCTCGCCGCCAGCCCTCCCGGGTGACGGGGGCGGTCACCGTCCCGGTGGTGCGGCAGGCGCCCCGCTCGGCGAGGACCGCCGACAGCGCGGTACCCAGAGCCCGGGCGGCGCCGGACTCGATGGCCACGAGGTACGTGCCGGGGGGCGCGGGTGGGGGCGGCGCGGCGGGAGCGGAGGCGGGGCCGGGAGCCGGGCCGGAAACGGAGTCGGCAGCCGAACCGGAAGCGGAACCGTCCGCCGGACCGGCCGCCCGCGTCCGGGCGAGGAGGACCGACATCTGGCGGTGGACCGCCGTCCCGGGCTCCGCGCCGAGCTGGACGACGTCCTCGTAGCCGCAGCGCCGCAGCAGGGGCGGCCAGGCGTCGCGCGGCAGCAGCAGGGAGTGCGGGCGCAGGCCGGTGTCGGTGTGGCCGTAGAAGCTGTCGAGGAAGCCGAAGAGTCCGGCGATCTTCTCCGGGTCGTGGACCTCGGTGGCGAGCAGCGCCCCGCCCGGTGCCAGCAGCGTGGCGACGTGCCGCAGCGCGGTGCGCAGGTCGCGCGCGGTGTGCAGGGAGAAGCCCGCCACCACCAGGTCGAAGCCGCCCGGCGCGAAGCCCTGCGCGCCGGGGTCGGTGTCGAGGTCGAGGGTGCGGTGGTCGAGGAAGTCGTAGGCGGCGAACCGCGCCTGGGCGCGGGTGAGGAAGAACGCGGCGACGTCCGTGAAGCAGTAGCGGGTGCGGTCGGGCGGCAGCAGGGGCAGGAGGGCCGCGGTGGTGCCGCCGGTGCCCGCGCCCACCTCCAGGACGCGCAGCGGCCGGTCGGCGGGCCAGCACCGCACCATCTCGGTCACGAGGGCCTGGAGGAGCCGGTTGTGGAGGCGGGTCAGGGGCGCGAGGTCGTAGAAGGCCTCCAGCGCCTGGGCCGGGGCCTCGCCGGTCAGCAGCTCCAGCGGGTCGCGGGTGCCGCGCAGCAGCGCGTCCAGGTGCCGGCTGTGGTGGGACAGCAGGGAGACGAAGTCGACGTTCGCGGGGTCGTCGGCCAGGCCCCGCCGGACCGCGCGGGGCCACTCCTGTGGGGTGCCGTGCAGGCGGTACCGGCCGTCGCCCTCCGCCGTGAGGTACCCGTGGCGGAGCAGGGCGGGGAGCAGCAGGTCGAGCAGGCGCAGCCCGCGCTCGGCGAGGCCGTGCCCGGTCAGCTCCGGGAGCCGGAACGCGGCGCCGGGGTCGGGCAGCAGCCCGGCGATCCACCGCGCCAGGCCGGACGCCAGGCCCCGGTCGAGGGCCTGGCCCGCGCTGTCGTCGGCCGCCGACCGGCGCCACGCGGCGACGACGCGCCCGGCGCG
>NZ_BNBT01000244.1 GCF_014656095.1 Streptomyces longispororuber | reverse complement strand
GGTGAGCCAGCCCTCCGCGACGAGGTCCGCGTACGCGTCGGCGACCGTGTTGCGCGCGACCCCGAGGTCGGCGGCGAGCGCCCGGGACGACGGCAGCCGCGTCCCGGGCGCGAGCCGGCCGCCGCGGACCGCCTCGCGCAGCGCGTCCGTGAGGCCCCGGCGCACTCCGGAGCGGGGGCCCTCGCCGAGGGCGTCGAGGTGCAGGTCGACGCTCCAGCCGGTGCCGGGGGCGGGGGTTTCCGGGCGGCCGCCGTTCTCGGCGGCGGGCTCGGCGGCGGGCTCGTCTCCGGGTCCCGAAGTGGCCCACGTTTCCTCCATGGGAATGGACCATACCGGTGGGCTACTCGAGCCGTACGTTCGACTCATGACGAACACGACACAGGCCACCGACACGGCCCACACCCACGACGAGCGGCTCCCCGAGCACACGCCCCGCCTCAACATGGCCGAGCTGGCCCCGGAGGCGTACAAGGCCATGATCCGGCTCGCCGCCGCCGCGAAGAAGGGCGTCGACCCGGTGATCTACGAGCTGGTGCAGATCCGCGCCTCGCAGATCAACCACTGCGCCTTCTGCATCGACATGCACACCAAGGACGCCCTCGCGGCGGGCGAGAGCGTCGAGCGCATCGTGCAGCTCAGCGCCTGGGAGGAGTCCAAGCACTTCTACACCGCGAAGGAGATCGCGGCCATCGAGCTGACCGAGGCCGTGACCGTCCTCACCGACGGCTTCGTCCCCGACGACGTGTACGAGCGGGCCGCCCGGCACTTCGACGACAAGGAGCTGGCCCACCTCATCGCCGCGATCACCCTGATCAACGGCTGGAACCGGTTCGCCGTGACCACGCGGATGGTGCCCGGGCACTACACGCCGGGGACGACGGCGCACCGCCCGGCCGACTGACCCGCGGGGCCCCGCCGCATACCCCCTTCGCAGAGATTCGTAGAGCCGCCCATCCACCAGCCGGGAGAGCACACGTGACCACCACCGCCGCCGCGTTCCGCGCCCTGCACCACGACAGGGCGCCGGGGGACCCGCTGGCCCTGCCCGGGCCGTGGGACGCCGCCAGCGCCCGCGTCTTCGAGGAGGCCGGGTTCCCGGCGCTCGCCACGCCCAGCGCGGGCGTCGCCGCGTCGCTCGGGTACGCCGACGGGGCCGTGCCGCCGCGCGAGATGTTCGAGGCCGTCGCGCGCGTGGCCCGGGCCGTGTCCGTGCCGGTCAGCGCGGACGTGGAGGACGGGTACGGGCTGCCCGCGCGGCAGTTGGTGGGGCGGCTGTGGGACGCCGGGGTCGTGGGGTGCAACCTGGAGGACTCCACCGAGGACGGCCTGAAGGACCCCCGCGAGCAGGCGGAGTACCTGGCCGCCGTGCGGGAGGTCGCAGGGCCGGAGCTGTTCGTCAACGCGCGCGTCGACACGTATGTGCGCGGGGTCGCGGACCTGGAGGAGACAGTGGCGCGGGCCCGGCTGTACGTGGAGGCCGGGGCGGACTGTGTCTACGTCATCATGGCGCCGGTGGACGTCCTTCCCTCGCTGCGCGAGCGGGTGGAGGCGCCGCTGAACGCGATCTGTGTGGCGGATGGGGCCTCTCCTGCGGAGCTTGGCCGGAAGGGGGCCTCGCGGGTGACCTTCGGGCCGGGGTTGCAACGGCGGGCCATGGCCGCGCTGCGGGACATCGCGGCGGCGGGGCTGGGCTGACCCTGCCGGGGGCCTCCCCGAGCCCGCCCCTTCCCGAAACCAGGGGCTGCCGCCCCTGGACCCCGCTTCATCGGCGCTCCGCGCCTCGTCCTCAATCGCCGGACGGGCTATGAAGAGCCCGTCCGGCGCTTGAGGACGCGCGTCAGCGCGATCCCGGGCGCCCCCGCGAGGGCTAACGGGGAAGCCACGCCTTCCACTTGGGCTCGTTCGCGGTGATCCACTTCTCCGCCGCGTCCTCGGGGGACATCTTCTTGTCGGCGATCATGAGGGAGACCTCGTTCTGGTCGGCCTCCGACCAGTGGAACCGCTTCAGGAACTCCGCCGCCTTCCCGCCGTTCTCCGCGAAGTCCGCGTTGAGGTACTTCTGGAGCGGCGTGTGCGGGTAGGCGCACTTGATCGCGGCGGGGTCGGCGTCGCAGCCCTCCTTGTAGGCGGGGAGCTTCACCTCCGTCATGGGGACCTTCTCGAACAGCCACTGGGGCTTGTACCAGTACGTGAGGAACGGCTTCTTCTGCTTGGCGAACTGTTCGATCTGGGTGATCTGGGCCGCCTCGGAGCCCGCGAAGACGACCTTGTAGTCGAGGCCGAGGTTCTTCACGAGGGCCTTGTCGTTGGTGACGTAGGACGGGGAGCCGTCCATGAGCTGGCCCTTGCCGCCGGACTCCGGGGTGCGGAAGTCCTTCGCGTACTTGTTGAGGTTCTTCCAGTCGGTGACGTCGGGGTGCTTCTTCGCGAAGTACGTGGGGACGTACCAGCCGATGTGGCCGGTGACGCCGACGTCGCCGCCGGGGACGATCGTCTTCTTGTCCTTGACGTACCGCTGCTCCTGCTCGGGGTGGCCCCAGTCCTCCATGATGGCGTCGACGCGGCCCTGGCTGAGCGCGTCCCAGGCGGGGACCTCGTCGATCTGGACGGTGTCGACGCGGTAGCCCAGCTCCTTCTCCAGGATGCGCTTGGCGACGGCGACGTCCGCCTGGGCGCCGACCCAGGACTGCACGGACAGGGTCACGGTCTTGGCGCCGGCCGCGTTGGCGTACGGGGACGACTGCTTGGTCATGTCGGCCGCGCCGCAGGCGGACAGCGTCAGCAGGGCGGTGGCCGCCGCGACGGCCGCGGCGGCCCGGGGAGTACGGACGCTCATGTCACGCCCCCTTCTTCGCGCGGCGTTCCGTCGGCTGCGTCACCCGGTCGAGCATCAGGCCGAGGCAGACGATCGCGGCACCGGCGACCAGGCCGGTCGCGAGGTCGCCCTGGGCCAGGCCGAAGACGACGCTGTAGCCGAGCGCGCCGCCGCCGACGAGGCCGCCGATGACGACGACCGCGAGCACGAGGACGACGCCCTGGTTGACGGCGAGCAGCAGCGCCGGGCGGGCCAGCGGCAACTGAACCTGGCGCAGCACCTGCCAGTTCGTCGCGCCGAGGGACTTCGCGGACTCCATCGCGCCGGGGCTGACCTGGCGCAGGCCCTGCGTGGTGATGCGGACGACGGCGGGCAGCGCGTACACCACGGCGGCGGCGACCGCCGGGGCGCGGCCCACGCCGAACAGCGCGACGACCGGGATCAGGTAAACGAACTGCGGCATCGTCTGGAAGACGTCCAGAACGGGGCGCAGGACGCTCTCCAGGCGCTTGCTCCGCGAGGCGGCCACGCCGATCGCGAAGCCGAGGACGAGCGTCACGGCGACGCCCGCGATGACCTGGGAGAGGGTGTCCAGGGAGTCGTTCCAGACGCCGAGGACGCCGATCGCCGCCATGGCGAGGACCGCGGTGAGCGCCGTCTGCCAGGTGCCGATCACCCAGGCGAGCGCCGCGACGATCAGCAG
Organism: Streptomyces longispororuber; assembly: GCF_014656095.1. Classification (GTDB taxonomy): domain Bacteria; phylum Actinomycetota; class Actinomycetes; order Streptomycetales; family Streptomycetaceae; genus Streptomyces; species Streptomyces longispororuber. The sequence continues at coordinate 4,421 of NZ_BNBT01000244.1, read as the reverse complement.
CACCGACCACCAGGGCAGCCCCTGGAGGCCGTCGCGCAGCGGGTCGAGGACGTACGTGGTGAAGTGCGCGGCCCAGTCGGCGGTGCCGCCCACGACCGGGACGCCGGTGTAGAGGTGGTCGACCATCCAGTCCTTGGCCGTGTTCACCGGCTCGGCGATCGCCACGACCCAGCCCGTCGGCCACTCCAGGCGGTCGGCGAACCGGGCGGCGAGCGCCGCGGCCAGGGTCACGGCGGCGGCCACTGACCAGCCGCGCCAGCCGCGCAGCGGCGAGGTGTCCTCGGGCCGGTCGGCGCCGAGGCGTTCGCCCGCCGCGCCGGTCACGCGGTCCAGGACGACGGCGAGCAGCACGATCGGGATGCCCGCGGCGAGGGCCTGGCCGACGTCGACGGAGGCGAGGGCCTGGTAGACGCGGTCGCCGAGGCCGCCCGCGCCGATCACGGAGGCGATGACGGCCATGGACAGGGCCATCATGATGGTCTGGTTGAGGCCGAGCAGAAGTTCCTTGCGGGCCAGCGGCAGGCGTGCGGACAGCAGGCGCTGGCGGGCGGTCGCGCCGAGCGACGCCACGGCCTCCATCACGCCGCCGTCGGCGCCGCGCAGGCCGAGCGCCGTCAGGCGGGCCATCGGCGGGGCCGCGTACACGACGGTCGCGAGGACGGCCGCGGGCACGCCGATGCCGAAGACGAGGACGACGGGCAGCAGGTAGGCGAAGGCGGGGAGCACCTGCATGGTGTCGAGGACCGGCCGCATCATGCGGAACACCCGGTCGTTGAGGCCGCCCGCGAGGCCGAGCAGCAGGCCGAGGACCACGGACGCGAGGACGGCCACGGTCATCAGGGCCAGCGTCTGCATGGTCGGCACCCACATGCCGAGCAGCCCGCAGACGCCGAACGCGGCGGCGGCCGTCACGGCGAGCTTCACGCCCGCGACGCGCCAGGCGACCAGTCCGGCGGCGGCGGTGACGCCCGCCCAGCCCGCGGCGAGCAGGAGCAGGTAGACGCCGCGCACGGCGAGGACGACGGCGTTGGAGACGTGGCCGAAGAAGTACAGGAACAGCGGGTGGCTGTCGCGGTTGTCGATGATCCAGTCACTGGCCTTGCCGAGCGGCTCGGACAGGTCGACGGTGAGCGCGTCCGGCCAGGCGCCGGAGGCCCACTTGGCGTTCACGATCGGCACGGTGATCGCTGCCGCGAGGGCGAGCAGCAGGAGCTTGTGCACGGCGCGGTGGCGGAGCAGGGCCCCGAGGCCGGCATCCCGTACGGAGGCCGACGTGGCGGAGGTGGCGGAGGTGGCGGAGGCCATCAGGCGGTCACCTCACCGGGTATGTCCTCGGCCTTCCCGGCCGCCGGGGGCGGGGTGGCCTTCCCGGCCGCTGAGGGCCGGCCCTCTCCCGTCGTCGGGGACTGCGCGGAGGTCCCGGCCGCCGGGGGCTTCCTCGTGGGTTCGGCCTGCCGGACCTGGGCGGAGGGGGCGGCGGACCCGGCGGGCACGGTGGGCGCGGCCCGCCCGGCGGAGGCGGACGGCGGGGCGGAGGCGGACGGCAGGGTCGGGGCGGGTGGCGGGGGCTCCACGCCCGCGACCACGCCGAGCAGCCGTTCCTGGTCGACCACGCCCAGGCAGCGGCCCTCGTCCATCACCCGGGCGGGGAAGCCGGAGCGGGCCACGGCCTCGATGGCCTCGGAGACGGTGGCGTCGGGCGCCACGGCCGGGCCGCGGCCGTCGGCGGCGGAGTCGGGGTCGAGCGGGCGCATGGCCCTGCGGACCGTCATGACCTGCTCGCGCGGCACGTCCCTGACGAAGTCGCGGACGTAGTCGTCGGCCGGGGAGCCGACGATCTCCTCGGGCGTGCCGAGCTGGACGACGCGGCCGTCGCGCATGAGGGCGATGCGGTCGCCGAGCTTGAGGGCCTCGCTGAGGTCGTGCGTGATGAAGACCATCGTGCGGCCCTCCTCGCGGTGCAGGCGCACGACCTCCTCCTGCATGTCCCGGCGGATCAGTGGGTCCAGCGCGCTGAACGGCTCGTCGAACAGCAGGACCTCGGGGTCGGCGGCGAGGGCGCGGGCCAGGCCGACGCGCTGCTGCTGGCCGCCGGAGAGCTGCCCGGGCCTGCGCGCCTCCAGGCCCTCCAGGCCCACCTTGGTGACGACCTCGGCGGCCTTCTCACGCCGCTCGGCCTTGCCGACGCCCTGGATCTCCAGGCCGTACGCCACGTTGTCGAGGACCGAGCGGTGCGGCAGCAGGCCGAAGTGCTGGAAGACCATGGACGCGCGGTGGCGGCGCAGCTCGCGCAGCCGGTTCTTGTCCATCGCGAGGACGTCCTCGCCGTCGATGGCGACGGACCCGGACGTCGGCTCGATGAGCCGGGTCAGGCAGCGGACGAGGGTGGACTTGCCGGAGCCCGACAGGCCCATGACGACGAAGACCTCGCCCTTGTGCACGTCGAAGGAGACGTCCCGCACGGCGGCGGTGCAGCCGGTGCGCTCGCGCAGCTCGGTGGGCGTGAGGGAGGTCAACTCCGCGTCGCCCGGGACGCGTTCGGCCTTCGGCCCGAAGACCTTCCACAGGTTCCGGACGGTGAAGACGGGGGCCGCCGAGGGGGCGGACTCCTGGGCGGGACCGGTGCGGGGGGTGGTGGCGGCTGCGTTCATCGGCCGTCACCCCCCAGGAGCTCGGCACATTTCTCCCCGACCATGAGCACTCCGATCATCGGGTTCACGGCGGGCATCGTCGGGAAGACGGATGCGTCCGCGATACGGATTCCTTCGAGGCCCCGAATCCGCAGTTCCGGGTCCACGACGGCGAGTTCATCAGTGGAAGCGCCCATTCGGCAGGTGCCCGCCGGGTGGTAGACGGTGTGCGCGGCCTTGCGGACCAGTTCGCTGATCTCGGCGTCGTCGGTCACGTGCGGGCCGGGGAAGACCTCCCGCTTGAGCCACTTCTTGAACGGCTCGGCCTCGGCGACCTTGCGGGCCAGCTTGATCCCGTCGACGAGGGTGCGCCCGTCGTAGTCGTCGCCGTTCTCGTCGTACGCGAAGTACCTGAAGTCCAGGGCCGGCTTGACCTCGGGGTCCGCGGAGGTGAGGTAGAGGCGGCCGCGGGAGCGGGACTTGGGGATGTTCGGGGTCATCGACACGCCGTGCTCGGGGCGTTCGTAGCCGAGGCGCTCCGGGTTGTCGGTGAACGGGATCTGGTAGAAGTGGAACATCAGGTCGGGGCCCTTGTGCTCCGGGTCCCGCTTCACGAACAGGCCCGCGTCGGAGTCCATCGCGGAGTTGCCGGGGATCGGCCCGTTCGTCTCCCAGACGATGACCGACTCCGGGTGGTCGATGAGGTTCTCGCCGACGCCCGGCAGGTCGTGGACGACGGGGATGCCGAGCGCTTCCAGGTCCTCGCGCGGGCCGATGCCGGAGTGCAGCAGCAGCCGCGGGGTGTCGACGGCACCGGCGCAGACCAGGACCTCGCGGCGGGCGGTCAGCAGTTGTTCCGCGCCGTCCTTGGCGCGCACGTGCACGCCGCGCGCCGTCTTGCCGTCGAGCTGGAGCCTGTACGCCCAGGTCTCCAGGAACAGGTGGAGGTTCGGGCGGTCACCGGCCTCCATGTGCGGGTGGAGGTAGGCGACGGACGCCGAGGAGCGCTTGTTGTTCTCCGGGTGGTAGGCGAGGTCGAAGAAGCCGACGCCCTCGTCGAACGGCCGGTCGTTGAAGCCGACGACCTCGGGGACGTCCAGGGCCTCCTTGACGGCCTCGATCCAGTCGGTGGCTATCTGGTTCTGGTCCTTCTTCGCCACGCGCACGATGTTGTTGCGCAGCTTGCCGAAGTAGGGGTCCATCGCCTCGGCGTTCCAGCCGGTGGCGCCGGCCGCCTCCCACTCGTCCCAGTCGGACGGCAGCGGCTTGAAGGAGATCAGCGTGTTGTGCGAGGAGCAGCCGCCGAGCACCTTGGCGCGGCTGTGCAGGATGTGCGAGTTGCCCCGGGGCTGTTCGGTGGTCGTGTACTCGTAGTCGAGTTCGCCGCCGAGGAGGCCGAGCCACTTGCGCAGCGTCAGGACGTCCTCGCGGTCGATGTCGCTCGGGCCGCCCTCGATCACCGCGACGGTGACGTCGGGGTTCTCGGTGAGGCGGGAGGCGATCACCGATCCGGCGGTGCCGCCGCCGACGATCACGTAGTCGAACTCGGTACGGGCCTGCGGGTGGTCGGACGTTTCAGTCATGGCGGTACTGCTCCTCGTCGCTGCCAAGGTGCTTGCGCGTAAGGGGGTGTGCGTGAAGGGGTGTGCGTAAGGGTGTGCGTACGTACGAGCCCCGTCAGGGGCTCAGCATGGAACCGTTGGCGGGCTCGACGGTGAACCCTGCTGTGGTGAAAGGGGCTGTGGGGGCCGCGGGGCCGCGGGGCCTTGGTGGCCGCGGAGGCCGCCGGGG
>NZ_BNBT01000243.1 GCF_014656095.1 Streptomyces longispororuber | reverse complement strand
GGGGCTCGGCCGGGGCGGACCCGGGCGCGGCGTCCCGCGGCGTCTGCTCGGGCGCCGGGCCGGAGGCGGCCTCGGACCCGCTCGCGGACGCCTCGGGCCCGGAGGGGGGCGCCGCGGCGGAACCGGACGTCGTCGGGGGAGCCGCAGCCCCTGAGGGCGTCGACGTGGTGGGGGCGGGAGCAGCGGGAGTATCCACCGGCACAGGAGGCGCGGACGGGGCCGGGGGGACCGCAGTGCCCTCGTTCTCGGTGCTCACAGCTTTCTTCTCCTCGGTCCACGCTGTCGTACTCGGTCACGGCCAAAGATCGGCCCGGGGCACAGCTCGGGTACCCGGTCAACCGCTGTCAACCGTTCAGTCGTCCCCAGTCAGCTTTTCCCATGGGCTGTGAGCCCACCATAAGCCGACGCTGTGCGTTCACGACGGGCGAAACCGCCGCAATCGGAAGGCCTCGGGCCGCTCGGGGCCCTTCGGAAGCGTCCGAAGTGTCCCGGTGGGCCTCGGCGGCGCCGCGGGCGCCTCCGAAGGCTCACCCACAGGTTCACAGGCGAGTCACAGAGAGAGCTGAAGACAAGGTGAGAGGAAGCTGAGAAAACCCCGACGCCGCCCTCCTCCGGGTCCCCCGCGCCCCGCCCCGCCACCGCGCCGGACCCGCCCGGCCACCACGCCGGACCCGCCCGCACCCACCACCCGTCCACGGCCCGCCCGCACTCACCGCCCGTCCACGGCCCGCTGGTGCCCACCGCCCACAGCACCCGCGCCCACCCCTTCCGCAGGGCAGGCCCGCCCCTGCCGCAGAACCGGGCCACCCCGCCCCCACATCCCAGCCACACCCCCGCCGACAGGCCCCGACCGCCCGGACGGTGGCACGATGACGCGGTGACCCACGCACGACAGCACCTCATCCAGGTCGTGGCCCACCGAGGAGCATCCGAGGACGCCCCGGAGCACACACTGGCGGCCTACAAGAAGGCGGTCGACGACGGCGCCGACGCCCTCGAATGCGACGTCCGGCTCACCGCGGACGGGCACCTCGTCTGCGTCCACGACCGCCGCGTCAACCGCACCTCGAACGGCCGCGGCGCCGTCTCCGCCCTGGAACTCGCCGACCTCGCCGCGCTCGACTTCGGCTCCTGGAAGAACCGCGAACGGGCCCGTGGTGAGGGCCCGCACGCCGAGGGCCTCGACGCCGAGGCGCCCGACTGGGAGGAGGGGCCGGCCAGCGAGGACACCTCCGTCCTCACCCTGGAGCGCCTCCTGGAGCTCGTGGCCGAAAACCACGCCTCCGGGCGCCCCGTCCAGCTCGCCATCGAGACCAAGCACCCCACCCGCTGGGCAGGCCAGGTCGAGGAGCGCCTGCTGCACCTCCTGAAGCGCTTCGGCCTGGACTCGCCCCCCGCCGAAGGCCCCTCCCCGGTGCGGGTGATGAGCTTCTCGGCGCGCTCCCTGCACCGCGTACGGGCCGCGTCGCCGACGCTGCCGACCGTCTACCTGATGCAGTTCGTCTCGCCGCGCCACCGCGACGGGCGGCTGCCCCAGGGCGTACGCGTCGCGGGACCGAGCATCCGGATCCTCCGCAACCACCCCGGGTACGTCGCCAAACTCAAGCGCGCGGGCCACCAGGTCCACGTGTGGACGGTGAACGAGCCCCGGGACGTCGAACTGTGCGTCCGGCTCGGCGTCGACGCGATCATCACCAATCGCCCCAGGCACGTCCTGTCCCAACTGGGCCGCGCGTAGCGCTGGTTACGGGGAGTGCACCGGCGCGTTCGCTCCGTGTTTGATCGTGTCGAGTGCGTCACCATCCCCGCGGTGGCCGGTTTCCGGTCCAGTCCATTGGGGCATCCACTCCGTGGCGTGGGGCAAAGGAGGTCTCGGGGGTGGCGTTTGTGGTGGCACGGGAAGTGCCCACGTCGTCGAGCATGGCCGTACCCCATGGTCCTGCGGGCGTGGGGGAAGCCAGACACCGGATGCGTGATCAGCTTCGCGTCAGCGGGGTGTCGGAGTCGGTCATCGACGACGCCGTACTGATCCTGTCGGAACTGCTCAGCAACGCCTGTCGGCACGGCAGGCCCTTGGGCAAGGGGCTGAACGACAGCCCACAGGACGGTGACGGCAGTGGCGACGGAGACGTGCGTGCCGCCTGGCGCGTCGACAAGGCGGGGCGTCTGACGGTCGAGGTGACGGACGGCGGCGGCCCGACCCGCCCGGTCCCGGCCACCCCCTCGGTCACCGCCCACGGCGGCCGCGGACTGAACATCATCACCGCGCTCGCCGAGTCATGGGGCGTACGGGACGACACCCGCGGCGAGGTCACCGTGTGGGCCCTCGTGCACTCCGGGCACCGCCACGAGGACTTCGCTACGCGCGTCGCCGCGCCCTCGGCGTCCGCGATAGCCGAGCTGGGCCTCACGGACCCGTTCGACGACGGAGACTGACGGGGCCTTGCCGTGAGCGCCGGAGACGGACCGCACCGGACGGCGACGGACGAGGACAGGCGGCAACGGCCGAGACGGACGACGGGAACCGCCGAGGCCGGACGACAGCCGAGACGGATAACGGGAACGGCCGAGGCCGGACGACAGCCGAGACGGACAACGGGAACGGCCGAGGCCGGACGACAGCCGAGACGGACAACGGCAGACGCCGGTCGGACCGATGACAGCGGACGACGGCCAAGGACCGATGACGGCGGACGACAGCGGACGACGGCCGAGGAACCACGGGACACCAGCCGGCCACCGCCGCGACGCGCCCCCGCCCCCGCCCCCGCCCCCGCCGTACGACACCCCTCCCCGCCCCCCCGTACGGCGCCACCGCCCGTGCCCGACGCGCCGAGTCGCCCCACCGGTGAGCGGCTAGGCTCGCGCCGTACGCAAGCGAGCCGTAACCGGGAGACACCCACGATGGCGAAGAAGCGCCCGCAGACCAAGGGCAAGCAGCCGCAGCTCAAGGACCACGAGGTCCCGGTGGTCGGCGCCAGGGAACCCTGCCCCTGCGGTTCGGGCCGCCGCTACAAGGCCTGCCACGGGCGGGCCGCCGCGCACGCGGTCACCGAGCTGGTGCAGCGCCCCTTCGAGGGGCTGTCCGGCGAGTGCGACTGGGTGGCGCTGCGCGAGCTGGTGCCCGCCGCGACCGTCGAACTGACCCTGAAGGACGGCCTCCCCGAGGGCGTGCCCTCCGTGACCCTCGCGACCGTGCTGCCGATGGCCTGGCCCGCGCTGCGCCGCGAGGACGGTTCCGTCCTGCTCGGCCTGCAGAACGACACCTCGTCCGGTGACATCAGCCGCGACCTGGCCGACACTCTGCACCGCGCGCTCACCACGGAGCCGGGCCGGCCGGTGACGGCGCGCCGGGCGCCCGCCGACGGGCCGCGCCTGCAGGACGTGCTCGACGACAAGGCCCCCTTCGAGCCGGTCGTGCACTCCGGCTTCGAGTTCTGGGTCCCGGACGCGGAGAACGCCTCGGCCGAGGTGACGGCCTCCCTGGAGCGCGCGAACGCCGCCGCCATCCCGACGGTCAAGCTGTCCGGCGTCGACTCGGCGTACTGGTGCGAGACGCCGGAGAAGAACCACCTGCGCTGGGTCATGCCGCACGCCGAGGAGAAGCTCCTCGACGCCCTGGCGCGGCTGAGCGCCGCCGGTACGTCGAGCCTCGGCGAGGGCACGCGCCTGGTGGGCTCCTTCCGCGCGCACGGGCTGACCGTGCCGGTGTGGGACCTGCCGAGCGGCGTGGGCGCGGAGGACGTGGAGAAGCCCGCGGCGGAGTTCGCCGAGCGGCTCGCCACGGCGCTCGCGGTGACGGAGCCGCTGACCCCGGAGGAGCGGCGCGCCCGCGGCGGCCTCACCAACCGCCAGGTGACCTTGAGCTGAGGGGTGCCGCGCGGGGCGCCCGGCACGCCCCGCGCGCGCTGTTTCCGCCACGCGTCTTCCGTGCGCACCCCCCGCGCCGCCCCTTGTCCGTCCCGTGTTCCGGGCTCTCGGAGGTCATCCGACCGCACCCCCGCGCCGGAATCCGAACGGCGGGCGGCGCGGCGTCTGCACAGCGGACGGCGTGCGGCACCGCGGAGAGGGCACGCCATCGAGCGGCGCCCGGGTCGCCGCCCGGTCCGGATCCGGGAGTTGCGGGCAGTGACCAGGTCAGGACCGGGCGGGCGCCGGGCGGCCGTCCGGCTCCGTCCCGCTCCTCCACAGCGCCCCACCGGCCCGTCGGGCCGCTCGCGTGACTCCTGTCACAACTCCCCTTGGGCGCAGGCGAATCCCTGTCCGGATAACTGAGATCGAATTTGCCAAGCGCCGATCTCTTGTTACCGTTCAGGTAGCCCGGTTGCTGGTGCATCCCCCGTCGCCAGCAACCGGGCGTTTCCATGCCCGGGAAGAAGTCGCACGCTCAACTGCCTTGTGGCCCTGAGGAGTTGCTTCCGGAGCGCAGCAGGAGCGCGTCGCCGCTCTCAGTCGCGAACTCCGCGACCGCCGTGTAGTGCGCCGCCGGACCCGCCGTGCGCTCCTTGGGTGTGTCGCACGCCCCCGGCTCGTCGTCCGCGCCCACCACGCAGTGCATCTGCACGGTGCGCCCCTGGGGGCCCATCATGCTCAGGACCGCCGTCAGGTCCTCTCCGGTGGCGTTGCGGTAGTAAGTACGCGCCCAGGTGTCGGCGCCCTGCGACAGGACGCAGGTCTGCGCCTCGACCCCGTCGGGCGAGGAGAGTTCGGGCCCGCAGCGGGCGAGGGTGTCGGGTGCGGCGAGGGCATCGGGTGCGGCCGGGGTGTCCTGCGACCGGGACGGTGACGACGGCGACATGCGCGACGACGACGGCCATGTGCGTGACGACGACGGCGACGTACGTGACGACGACGGCTGCAGCGGTGACGGTGGCGGCTCCTCGGACTCCGAGTCCCGCCGGCGCTGCCCCCCACCCGCCTCCGACCCGGCGCCTCCCGCCCTGCCGCCGCTGTGCGCCCCGTCGTCGCCCGGCCGGGCCCCGGCCTTGGCGTCGCCCGCCCCGCCGTCGTTCCCCGTGGCCTTGTTCTCCGCGTTCTCCGCGTTCTCCGCCCCGGTACGTCCCGGTCCCGCAGGAGTGTCGTCGAGTACGGGGCCCGCCGCCGCCCCGGCGAGCGGCAGCAGCGCGGCGGCGGCCACGCTGCCCAGGAGCACGAGCAGACGGTGGTTGACGGCCGGGCGCGGGTGCATGGGCCGAAGATAACGACCCTGGGGGCCCGCTCCCGCGCCGCGCGCCCGTTTCCCTCAGAACTCGGGCGCGCTCACACCCGTATGAGTGAGCGCGTCGACCACGGCGTCCACGACGGTCTCGACGTCCGGCACCCAGGGGGCCGCGGAGTCGGGGGCGGGGGCGGTGGCGCCCCCCTTGCCCGGGCGGCGGACCGCGGAGCCCGGCAGCGGGGCCCGCTCCCAGCGCGCCTGGCCCTGGCCCGTCTCGGACGGGGGCAGCGGGATGTACCCGCCCTCTCCGTGGAAGCGCAGCGAGCCGGGCACCCGGTCCTTGGCGTACAGGAGCTCGCCCAGCCGCTCCATGGAGTACGGCGCGACGAGCACGAAGCAGCGGGCCGGGGTGGCGACGACGGGGCCGAGACGGACGCCCGCGAGGTCGAGCGCGGCGAGGGCGCGCGCGCCGGCGGCCGCGGGCAGGCTCACGGCGCACGGGGCGCGCCCGCCGGTGGCGAGGAGGATCGGCGCGCCGGGCCGGTTGGTCCACCACCAACGGACCATCCGCTCGTCGGTGGTGGCGGCGAGCAGCCCCGGGTCGAGCGGGTGGGCGCCGGGAACGACGCACTCCGGGTCGGGACAGGCGCACCGCGCCGGGCCGCCGCGCAATCCGGGCCCCTTCGGCCGCGCACCGGCGAGACCGTCACCCTGCGGAGCACCAGAAGCACCGGAAACACCGACAGGACCGGCGGTACCGGAGACACCGGAGCCAGGGGCCGCCGCGCCAGGCATGCCAGGGACCGCCGCACCCGCCGTGCCGGGGTCCGTCGCGCCGGACGCGTCCCGGCCTGCCGGGCCCGCGGCGTCCCCCTCCGTCGTCGAGCCGGGGAAGTACCAGGTCACCACGGTGGAAGCGGGGCGCTTCGCCTCCCTCCGCCGCGCGGCCCGCGACCTGCGCTTCCCGCCGCGCCCGCCCTTCGCGCCCTTCTTGCCCTTGCTGTCCTTCATGCCCTTGTCGCCCACGCCCTCGCTGCCGCGCGCGCCGGCCGGGGAGCCGTCGAGTCCGTCCGCGTCGGCGTGCCCGCCGAACACCGCCCCGGTGCCGAGGGACTGCCTGCTCGGTCCGTCGATGCCGACGCCGGGAAGCACGGGCCAGCGCCATGCCGTCGCGAAGGTCAGGGCCGCACCGATCAGAGGGGGACTCTGCTCAGACTTCCTCCCGATTCGCCAGGACAGGAGCCTGCGTCGCCTTCCGAGGATCTCGCGCATGAGCGCTCGTTCCTTTCCGTTACACGCAGAGGGACACTTCGGGCCACATCACACCATGGGTGGATCTCTATCACTGTGTGTACGAGGTGCGCGTACAAGGTGCAGCAAGGTGCGTACAAGCAGGTGCGTACAAGCTGGCGCGTCACTCCCCAGCCTGGGGCATGGGCATCCCCTGGGGGCCGAGCGTTGGCGTGGCGTGGGGTGGCGGCGCCTGGCGTTTGCCGTCCCGCGTATTACTGGCCCCCGGTGCCACGGGAGGATGGGGCGCGGTCGCCGTGGGTTAAGACGTCCCGGTCCGGCGGCAGGTTCCGGGCGTGGCACAACTGCCCCCGGTCAGCCCCGGGCCACCACTGGAATCCGTACCCAGCACGGCCGCTGTGACGCTCCTTCGAACAATGTCAGTCGACCGCAATATGCCGTTCACTGCAACAGTTTTGAGCCAAGTTCTCAAGATCATTTCTGGATCACGGAATTCCCGCGCGCCTCATCTGACACCAGGAATCCCGGCAGGACAATGCTGGACATCCCCTCACCAGTACGTGTAGATGTGGAGGCATTGCTAGCGGCGCAGCATGACAGGGGGTTTGCGATGCTATTGAGCAATACGCACTGGCCGGAAAGCGGCCAGCCATGAACGCCCCGCACCCGCCGAAAGTGGCCGGAATCGATTCCACTGTTCCCCCACCGGCGCACACTGCCCCGCCCGCCTCTCCCGCCCCGACGGCCTCCGGAGCAACGGCAGCACGGGGAGCACCCGGCGCCCTGATCCAGGACCGCCTCGCCGGGTGGGTCTCCGACCTGACGACGCTGCACGAGCTCACCGAGCGCCTGTCCCGCACCACCACCCTCGACGACGCCCTGCACGAGCTGCTGCGCGCCGGAGCCGCCCTGGCCGGCGCCCGCCGCGGCCTGGTCGTGGTGGAGCCCGCCGACGGGCACGGCCCCGACACCACCGTCGGCCTCGGCTTCGCCCGCGCCGACCTCGGGCACCTGGAGACCGTGCCGCGCGCCGCCACCTCGTACGGCAGGCTCCTGGACGCCGGCGCGGCCACGGCCGGGCCCGGTGCCGCCCGGCCCCGCGCCACCGAGGTCCCCGGGACCGGCGGGCTCGCCCCGCCCGGTGACCTCGCCGAGGTCGTCGAACCGGACCTCTTCGCCGACGACGCCCTCGACCCGCGCCACCGCGAGGTCGCCGCCCGCCTCGGCTACGCCGCGAGCTACGCGCTCCCGCTGACCACCGCGACGGCGGGCGCCCTCGGCGCGGCCGCCTGGCACTACGACGAGCCCGCCGAGCCCACCGCCCGCCAGCGCCACCTGATCGGCCTGTACGTCGGGCAGGCCGCCGAGCACGTGGCCCGCCTCGTCGAACTGACCCGCGCCCGCACCACGGTGGCGACCCTGCGCGAGGAGCTGCTGCCCACGCGCCTGCCGCGGGTCGCGGGCGTGCAGCTCGCCGCCCGCCGCCGCACCCCTGCCCGCGTCGGCGGCGACTGGTACGACGCGCTCGAA
>NZ_BNBT01000242.1 GCF_014656095.1 Streptomyces longispororuber | reverse complement strand
CCCCTCCCCACCCCGCCCCCGATCGCTTTCCCCCACGCGCGGCACCTCCCCCCACGCCACACCCCAGCCACCACGCAACGACCGTCACACGACCGTCACCCAGAGGAGCGCAACCCGCAATGAACCCCGCTCACGTTCAGCGGACGGACGCAGCGGCCGGTACGGCCCCGCTCACCCCCGAGCTCATCGGCCGTCAGGCGGCGCGCACTCCCGACGCCGTCGCCGTGGTGGCCGGACAGGCACAGCTCACCTACCGGGAGCTCGACCACCGCTCCGCCCGCCTGGCCCGCCAGTTGCGGGACCTGGGGGCCGGGCCGGACGTCCCGGTCGGCGTCCTGCACGCCCGGTCCCTCGACCAGGTGGTCGGCCTGCTCGCGATCTGGCGGGCGGGCGCCGCCTACCTGCCGCTCGACGCGAGCCAGCCGCAGGCCCGCCTCACCGCCCTGGTCACCGGCTCCGGCACCGGGCTCGTGCTGTGCGACGCCGCGAGCACGGCCGCGGTCACCGCGACCGGCGCCCGGCCGGTCGTGCCCGCCGAGCTCGCGGCCGGTGCCGAGCCCGCCGCCGAGCTGCCGGACCCGGCCGCCTTCGACCCCGACCAGGCCGCGTACGTACTGCACACCTCGGGCTCCACCGGCACCCCCAAGGGCGTCCTGATCAGCCACGCGGGCATCGCCAACCTCATCCACTGGATGGGCCGGCACTGGCGCCTGGCCCCCGGGGACCGCGTCCTGCACCGCACCCCGCTCATCTTCGACGCCCACGTGTGGGAGGTCTTCGCGCCCCTGGCCCACGGCGCGGCCGTGGTGCTGGCCGAGCCGGGCGCCGAGCGCGACCCGGCCGCCCTGGTGCGCACCGCCGGGGAGCAGGGCGTGACCGTCCTCCAGGTGGTGCCGTCCGTGCTGCGGCTGATGGTGGCCGAGGACGGCTGGGAGCGGTGCGGCGCGCTGCGCCTGGTCGCCTCCGGCGGTGAGCAGCTCCACGCGGAGCTGGCGCGGCGACTGCGGTCCCTCGTCGACGTCGAGGTGTGGAACACCTACGGCCCGACCGAGTGCTCCGTCAACGCCACCGCGCACCGCTTCGACCCGGCGCAGGAGAGCGGCCCGGTGCCGATCGGGCGGCCCGTGGAGCGGCTGCGGGTCCTCGTCGTGGACGCCTCCGGCACGCCCGTCGGCGTCGGCGTACCGGGCGAACTCCTCATCGGCGGCGTGGGCGTGGCCCGCGGCTACCTCGGGCGCCCGGGGCAGACCGCGGACCGGTTCGTGCCGGACCCGTACGCGAAGGACGGCTCCCGCCTGTACCGCACCGGCGACCGGGTCCGCTGGCGGGCCGACGGCGTCCTGGAGTACCTGGGCCGCGCCGACGACCAGGCCAAGGTCAACGGCGTGCGCATCGAGCCCGGCGAGGTCGAGGCCGAGCTGGCCGCGCACCCCGGCGTCGCCGCCGCGACCGTGCTGCCGTACACCCTGCCCGAGGGCGGCCAGCGCCTGGCCGCGTACGTCGTACCGCGGGCCACCGAGGGGCAGGACGTGGTCGCCGGGCTGCGCGCGTACCTCCTGGAGCGGCTGCCGAGCACGCACGTGCCCGCGGTCTTCCTGGAACTGGAGCGGCTGCCGCTCGGCCCGACCGGCAAGGTCGACCGGCGCGCCCTGCCGGACCCGGTGAGCGGGGCCGCGGCCGGTGCGGACGGCGACACGCCCGCCACGGACGCCGAGCTGCTGGTCGCCGAGGCGTGGCGGGAGCTGCTCGGCCGCGAGGCGGTCGGCGCGGGCGACGACTTCTTCCGCCTCGGCGGCACCTCCCTCCAGCTCACCCGGCTCGCGGCCCGGCTGCGCGCGCAGACCGGCCGGGACGTCACCCTGCGCGCCCTGCTCGGTGCCCCGACGCTGCGCGCGCAGGCGGCGCTGCTCGGCGACGTGACCGTGGCGCGGGAGACCCCGCCGATGCCGCGGGTGGACCGGGCGGGCGGCGTGCCGCTGTCGTACGGGCAGCGGCGGCTGTGGTTCATGGACCGGCTCAACCCGGCGAGCCCGGAGTGGGTCGCGGGCCTGCTCCTGAAGGTGCCCGCGGCGGCCACCCGCGAGCAGGCGGCCCAGGCCCTGAACACGCTGGTCGAGCGGCACGAGGCGCTGCGCACCCGGTTCGCCGAGGTGGACGGCGAGCCGCGGCAGTTCACCGACACCTCGGTCACCGTGGCGGTGGCCGCGGGCGCGCCGGTGAGCCGCGACGAGCTCCCGGACCGGCTCGCGGCGCTCCTCGGCCGCGGCTTCCCGCTCGACGGCGGCGGCCCGCTGCTGCGGGCCGAGCTCCTCGACGTCGCCGACGGCCCGCGCATCCTGGCCGTGGCGATGCACCACATCACCACGGACGGCTGGTCCACGACGGTCCTGGAGCGGGAGTTCACGCAGGTCCTGGAGGCGCTGCTGCGCGGCGACGCCCCGGTCCTGCCGGACCTTCCCGTGCAGTACGCCGACTACGCGGCCTGGCAGCGCGAGCAGCTCACCGACGAGGTCGTCGCCGAGGAGGTCGCCCACTGGCGCCGGGTCCTGGACGGCCACGAGCCGCTGTCGCTGCCCACCGACCGGCCGCGGCCCGCCGTGCGCGACGGCCACGGCGCGATCGTCCCGCTGACGGTCCCGGCGGAGACGGTCCGGGCCCTCGACGCGGTCGGCGCGGACGCGGGCGCCACCCGCTTCGCCACCGTCCTCACCGGCTTCGCCGCCGTGCTCGCCCGGCACGCGGGGCAGTGGGACTTCCCGGTCGGCGCCCCCGTGACGGGCCGCGGCCGCCCCGAACTGGACGGCGTGGTCGGCTTCTTCCTCAACAACGTCGTGCTGCGCTGCGGCCTGGAGCCCGGTCTCGGCTTCGCCGACGCCGTGGCCCGTACGGCCGCCGCGGCCACGGACGCGTTCGCCCACCAGGACCTGCCGTTCGACCTGCTGGTGGACGAGCTGGTGCCGGACCGGGACCTGTCCCAGACCCCGCTGTACCAGGTCGCGTTCGACCTGCACGGCGAGGAGTTCAACAGCGCCGTCGACGAGGACTTCGAGACGGTCCGGCGGCTGTGGCGCGTCACGCACACCGATCTGACGCTGCTGCTCAGGCCGGAGGCCGACGGCTCCCTCACGGGCGGCCTGGAGTACGCCACGAGCCTGTTCGACGAGGCGACGGCCGCCCGGCTCGCGGCGGGCCTCGGCCGGCTCCTGGCGGCCGCGGCGGCCGACCCCGCCCTGCCCCTGGGCGAGCTGCCGCTGCTGTCCGCCGAGGACGGCGACCGCCTGGCCCGCTGGGGCACCGACACCACCCCGGCACCGGCGGCGACCGTGCCCGCCCTGGTCGCGGAGCAGGCCGCGCGCACCCCGGACGCGGTGGCGGTCGAGTGCGACACCGCCACCCTCACCTACCGCGAGCTCACCGGCCGCGCGGCGCGGATCACCGCCCGGCTGCGGGCCCTCGGCGTGCGCCGGGGCACCCCGGTGGGCGTGCTCCTGGACCGCGGCCCGGACCTGCACGCCGCGCTCCTCGGCGTCTGGCACGCGGGCGGCGCCTACGTACCGCTCGACCCGGCGTTCCCCGCCGAGCGCCGCGCGGGCATGCTCGCCGACGCCGGGGCCCGCGTGCTGCTCACGCAGGAGGCGTACGCGGACGAGACCGTCGCGGCCGGGGACGGCTTCACCGGGCACGTCGTACGGCTCGACGGCGCGGGCGGCGTCGACGCCCAGCTCGGCACCGGCGCCGCGGACGCCACCGAGCCGCCCGTCCAGCCCGACCCGGACGACCTCGCGTACGTCATCTACACCTCCGGCTCGACCGGCAAGCCCAAGGGCGTCGCCGTCACCCACCGGGGCCTGGCCAACCACCTGGTGTGGGCGCGCGACCGGCTGGCCGCGGCCGGGGACGGCGGCGGCGCCGTGTTCTCCTCGGTGGCCTTCGACCTGGTCGTGCCGAACCTGTGGGCGCCGCTCACCGCCGGGCAGCGCGTGGTGCTCCTGCCGCAGGACCTGGACCTGTCGGAGCTGGGCGAACGCCTGGTCAAGGCGGGCCCGTTCAGCTTCCTCAAGCTCACGCCGGGCCACCTGGACATCCTGTCCGGGCAGCTCACCCCCACCGAGGCGGCCGAGCTGGCCGGGGTGGTCGTCGTCGCGGGCGAGGAACTGCCGGGCGCGCTCGCCGCGCACTGGACGCAACTCCTGGGCGCCGGGCGGCTGATCAACGAGTACGGGCCCACCGAGGCCTCCGTCGGCACCAGCATCCACCCCGTCCCGGCCGACCCCGGCCCGGGCGTCGTCCCGATCGGCGCGCCGCTGCCCGGCATGACCATGCGGGTCCTCGACGAGCGGATGCGCCCGGTGCCCGTCGGCGCGGTCGGCGAGCTGTACGTCGGCGGCACCGGTGTCGCCCGCGGCTACCTCAACCGCCCCGGCCTGACGGCCGAGCGCTTCCTGCCCGACCCGGACGTCCCCGGCGCCCGGCTGTACCGCACGGGCGACCTGGCCCGCTGGACCACCGAAGGCGCCGTGGAGTTCCTCGGCCGCACCGACCACCAGGTCAAGATCCGCGGCTACCGCGTGGAGACGGGCGAGATCCGCGCCGCGCTCCTCGGCCACGCCGGAGTCGCCGACGCCGTGGTGGTCCCGCACGGCAGCGGCGCCCGAACCCGCCTCGCCGCGTACTGGACGGCCGCCCCGGACGCCGGTGAGCCCACGACCGGGGCCGCGCTGGCCGAGCACTGCGCCCGCACGCTGCCGCCGTACATGGTGCCGGGCAGCTTCACGCTCCTCGACGAGATCCCCCTCAACCGCAACGGCAAGGTGGACCGGCGCGCCCTGCCCGAGCCCGTCACCGCGACGGCCGGTGCCGACGAGACGCCGCTGAGCCCGACCGCCGAGGTCGTACGGGAGATCTGGCGCGACACCTGCGGCATCGAGGCCGGGCCGCGCGACAACTTCTTCCACGCGGGCGGCAACTCGATCCTCGCCATCCGCCTGATCGCCGAGATCCAGAACGAGTTCGGGGTCACGCTGCCCGTCCGCGCCGTCTTCGAGGGCCCGACGGTCGTCGACCTCGCCGAGACGATCGAGAACCGCGTCCGCGCCGAGATCGAGCAGATGTCGGACGCCGACCTGCTGACCGACGCCACCGGTTCTGACTCCCCCGGTACGACCTCCACCGACTCCCCGCAGACGCAGCCCCAGACGCAGACGAAGGAACAGAACGCATGAGCCAGCAGGAAGCACAGTCCGCCGAGGCCCTGCGCGAGGAGCTGCTGCGCGCCCGGCTCGCGGGCCGTCGCCGCCGCGGCGGCTCGGCGGCCCCCACCGGTGCCGCGCGGGGCGCCGCCATCCCGCGCGCCGACCGCGGCGCCCCGCTGCCGCTGAGCCTCGGCCAGCAGCAGATGTGGTTCCTCAGCCGCCTGGAGCCGGACAGCACCGAGTACCTGGTGCCACTCGTGCTGCGGCTGCGCGGCACCCTCGACGCCGCCGCGCTCCAGCGGGCCTGGGACCAGGTGTGCGCCCGCCACGAGATCCTGCGCACCCGCTACGCGTACGTCGACGGCAGCCCGGCGCAGGTCGTCGACGAGCCCGCGCCGGTGCCGCTCGCCCGGGTCGACCTCACCGCCGTCCCGGCCGCCGAGCGGGAGGAGCGCGCCCTGGACGAGCTGCGCGCCGCCATGGGCGTCCCCTTCGACCTGGCCACGCAGTGGCCGGTGCGCGGCACGCTGGTGCGCCTGGCCGAGGAGGACCATGTCCTCGCCGTGGTCTTCCACCACATCGCCTGCGACGCCTGGTCCACCCGCATCTTCGGCCGCGACCTGAGCGCCGGGTACGCCGCCGCCCTCGCCGGCACGGACGCCCCGCTGGCGGCCCCCGCCCTCCAGTACGCCGACTTCGCCGCCTGGCAGCGCGCGGAGCTGGCCGGTCCCGGCGCCGAGCCGCACCTGGCCTACTGGCGCGAGCGGCTCGCGGGCATCGCCCCGCTCGACCTGCCCGCCGACCGCCCGCGCCCGGCGCACCGCAGCCACGCGGGCGCCGACGTCGCCCTGGACCTGCCGCTCGCCCTGTCCGAGCGGGTCCGCGAGGTGGCCGGGCGCCACGCGACGACGCCGTTCGCGGTGTTCCTCACCGCCTACCAGGCGCTGGTCTCCCGCTACACGGGCCGTCGCGACATCCCCGTCGGCACCGTGGTCTCGGGCCGTACCCGCCCGGAGCTCCAGGAGCTGTTCGGCTACGGCATCAACACGCTGGTCATGCGCGCCCGCTGGGACGACGAGGACGCCACCTTCGCCGACCTCCTGGACGTGTGCCGCAAGGACGTCCTGGACGCCTTCGACCACCAGGAGGTGCCGTTCGCCCGCCTCGTGGACGAGCTGCAGCCGGAGCGCGACCAGTCCCGCACCCCGCTGTACCAGGTCGCCTTCACCATGCACGAGTGGCGCCTCGACGCGTTCACGCTGCCCGGCCTGACGGCCGAGCCGTTCGGCGACAGCGACGGCATCGCCAAGTGCGACCTGACCCTTCAGGTCCAGGAGCGCCCCGACGGCACGTTCCATGCCCGCTTCCAGTACGTCACGGCGCTGTTCGACCACGCGACGGTGGAGCGCCTGGCGGGCCACTTCGCCGCCCTCCTGGACCGGGCGCTCGCGGAGCCCACCACCCCCGTGGCCGCGCTCGACATCCTCGGCGAGGAGGAGCGCGCGCTGGTCCTGCCCGCCGCCGAGCGGACCTCGGAGGTCACGGCCCTCGCGCACGAGCTGTTCGAGGCCCGCGCCGCCGAGCAGCCGGATGCCGTCGCCGTCACCGCGGGTTCCGTCTCCCTGTCGTACGGGGAGCTGAACGCCCGCGCCAACCGCATCGCGCACCTGCTACGCGACCGGGGCATCGGCGCCGAGGACCTGGTGGGCGTGCACCTCCAGCGCGGCGCGGACCTGATCCCCGCGATCCTCGGTGTGCTGAAGTCCGGCGCCGGTTACCTGCCCCTCGACCCGGCCAACCCCATGGACCGCCTCGGCTACGTCCTCGCCGACGCGCGCGCCCGCGTGGTACTGACCACGTCGGACCTGGCCGAGAGTCTTCGGGGCGTGTACGAGGGCCGGTTGGTGGTCCTGGACGCCGCCGACACGGCCGCCGAGCTGGACGCCCAGCCCGTGGACAACCCGGCCACCGTATCCGGCCCGGACAACCTGATCTACACGATCTACACCTCCGGCTCGACCGGTAAGCCCAAGGGCGTCGCCCTGACGCACACCAACGTCGTGCGCCTGATGTCCACCGCCCAGGACCACTACGGCTTCGGCACCACCGACGTCTGGTCCATGGCCCACTCCTACGCCTTCGACGTCTCGGTCTTCGAGATGTGGGGCGCCCTGGCCTTCGGCGGCCACCTCGTCGTCGTGCCGCAGGACGTGACGCGTTCGCCCGAGGAGTTCATCGACCTCCTCGTCGAGCAGCGCGTGTCGGTCCTCAGCCAGACCCCGACCGCCTTCCGGTCGCTGGTGACGGCCGCCGCCGAGGACGACGCGCGGATCGGCGAACTCGCCCTGCGTGCCGTGGTGTTCGCCGGTGAGAAGCTG
The DNA here is from genome assembly GCF_014656095.1 of Streptomyces longispororuber. Lineage (GTDB taxonomy): Bacteria > Actinomycetota > Actinomycetes > Streptomycetales > Streptomycetaceae > Streptomyces > Streptomyces longispororuber. Next base: position 410 of record NZ_BNBT01000242.1, on the reverse strand, counting down.
GAGGTCGCGGCGCTCAAGCCGTGGACCGACCGCGTCGGCGTGGACCGGGTCGCGCTGGTGAACATGTACGGCATCACCGAGACCACGGTCCACACCACCTACCACCGCCTGGACGCGTACGACGTCGACCACCCGGCCCTGAGCCGCGTCGGCCACCCCCTCGCCGACCTCGCCGTCTACCTGCTCGACGGCAACGGGAACCCCGCCCCGATCGGTGTGCCGGGTGAGATCCACGTCGCGGGTCCCGGTGTGGCGCGCGGCTACCTCAACCGGCCCGAGCTGACCGCCGAGCGGTTCGTCCCCGACCCCTTCAGCGACGTGCCGGGCGCCCGGATGTACCGCAGCGGCGACGTCGCGCGCCGCCTGCCCGACGGCAGCCTCGAAGTCGTCGGCCGCATCGACGACCAGGT
>NZ_BNBT01000241.1 GCF_014656095.1 Streptomyces longispororuber | reverse complement strand
GACGCGGAGGCGCTGCGCGCCGCGGCCCCCGCGGGCCGCGCCGCCGCCGCACGGGGGCCCGAGGGCCGGGGCCAGGTGAACGCGGCCCGGCTGTCGTCCAGCCTGCTCACGTAGATCATCGAGAGCAGATAGCGGTGCGGCACGTCCTTGGGCAGATAGGCCCGCACGCCCAGCTCCATCAACCGCTGGAGCGTGCCGCCGGCCACATCCCAACTGAGGACGATGGTGTCGGTACCCGGTGAGGCGCGCAGCACCTCCGCGACGACCGCCTCGGTGCGCTCCGTGACGTGTTCCAGTCCCACTAACAGGACGTCGGGCCGTGCCTCGGCGATCGCGGCGACCAGGTCCACCGCGCTCTCCGCGCTGTGGCCCACCACCCGCAGGCCGTCGTCCCGGGCGATGACCGTGCGCAGACCCTCTCTGAATATGGTGTTCTCGTCCATGACGAAGACAGTGATCGGTCGTGCGGACATCATGCACTCCGATCTGGCCCCCCGAGCCATCCCCGTTATCCTTCCATTTCTGGCAACACCCCGTTCGCGTTCTCATCGGATTCTCGCAGAGAACTGCAGCAGATCTCGGGGAGTTGCCTCGGAGGCTAGCAGCAAGATCTCCGTCCGGCCAGCCCACCGACGGGGCAGGCCGACGAATTGCGTCACCGTCGTGAAATGGTGATGTTCCCGGTTTCAGGCGTGCGCCGCTTCGTTTCGGGCCGGTGTGCGCGCCGTTCTAGGCGGTCGCCCGCATCGGGGGGTGCGGGGCGCGCTCATCCACAGCCTCGCTCAGCACGTACTGCTGGAGTCGTTGCAGCGGCAGTGAGGGCTGGAGTCCCAGCTCCTCGTCGAGGACCCGGCGCAGCGCCTGGTACGCCTGCAGCGCCTCTCCGCGGCGGCCGCAATGCTTCAGGCACGTAATGAGCTGGGCGTGCAGCCATTCGTTGAGTGGGTGGGCGGCGACCAATGACCGCAGCTCGGGAAGCAACTCACGGTGCCGGCCCAGCTCCATATCCGCCTGGATACGTAGCTGCAACGCGTCCAACTGCATTTCCTCGAGCTGTACCACGTGCGCTTCGAGGACCCGGCCGGTGGTGACGTCGGACAGCGCGGGCCCGCGCCACAGGTCGAGCGCCTGCTGGAGCCGGTGCGACGCCTCCTCCGGCCGACCCGCCACGAGCAGGCGTTTCCCTTCGCGGGCGAGCCGCTCGAAGATCCGTGCGTCGATCAGCTCCTCGTCGATCTGGAGGCGGTAGCCGGGGGCCCGGGTGACCAGAACCGGACGGGCGGCCTCGGGCCCGAGGGCCCGTCCGAGCATCTTGCGCAACTGGTAGATATAGGTCTGGGTGGTGGTGACGGCGCTGCGCGGCGGATTGTCGCTCCACAATTCGTCGATGAGCGCCGGAATCTCGACGACCTCGTTGACCCGGGAGAGCAGGAGCGCCAGGGTGTTACGTGCTTTCGGAGCGGTCGGCGTGAAGTACTGGCCGTTGTGCAGCACTTCCATGGGGCCAAGGGTGTTGAACCTCAATTTTCCGGTTTCCTTTCCCTACGGCAGCAGGGAAAGCAGCCGGTATCGGCCTTTTCCGTTCCCCCGCGCCGCGACTTTCCGAATTGGGCGAGCCATGCGGCGTGCTCAAGTATCCCCGGCTCCGGCGCACCGGCAACAGTGTTACGTCTCAAGTTGCAGTGGGCACCCATCCTCCGTCGCATTTGGTGGGGACCCGGCCGGGAACGCCGTTCGGCGCACCGCGTCGACGAGTGCGGCCTGCGCCAGGATGTCTTCGGCATGCGCGTCGAATCCCGTTCCGCGCAGCACGGTCCGGGCGAACGCGCCGGCCGTGTTCACGAATTGCGCCTCCGCGGACAGCGTCAACTCCCGTGTGCCGTCACGGTCTTCCAGGAGGAGTACCGGGGCGAGGTCGTCGGGGGTGGTGAACGCCCGGTCGAGCAAGAGGCGGCCGGCGCTGCCCCACAGCTCGTAGGAGCAGCGGTAGGCGCGCTCCCAGCCGAAGCTCACCCGCGCGGTGACGCCCGCGGCGGAGCGCAGCAGGGCGCCGCCCGCGACGTCGCGCCCGCCGGCCGGGGCGGGGGTCAGCGCCGCACCGAGGACCTCCAGGCGGTCCCCGGCGAAGAGGCGGGCCGCCCGCAGGGGGTACACCCCGGTCTCCAGAAGGCTGCTCAAGGCCGCTCCGGCCGCGGCCGGCGGCGGTGCGGGGATGCCGAACTCGGCACTGACCTCCCGGAGTTCCCCGATGACGCCGTCCCGCAACAGCTCCCGTACCCGGGCGTGCTGGCCGTGGTGCAGGAACATGAAGCTCTCCATCACCAGCAGTCCCTGGCGCCGGGCTGCGGCCACCACCCGGGCGGCCTCCTCGGCGCCGGTGGCACAGGGCTTCTCGCAGAGCACGTGCTTGCCCGCATCCAGGGCCCGTATCGTCCACTCGGCATGCATCGCGGTGGGCACAGGGATGTACACCGCGTCGATGTCGGGGCGGGCGAGCAGTTGCTCGTACCCCTGGATCGCCGCACAGCCGTAGGGCGCGGCGTAGGAACACGCCTTGGCGAGGTCGCGGCTGGCGACGGCGGCGAGGTCGACGAGAGGCTGCGCGGCGAGCGCCGGCAGCATGCGCCGACGCGCGATGTCGGCACAGCCGAGCACGCCGACGCGTACGGTCCCGGACACGCGCACCCCGGTCACCACGTGGTGTGCAGGCTCGCGAGCAGGCTGCGCGCCTGCACATTGACATAGCGGCTGTGCTGGACCAGCTCCATCAGTTGCCGGACCGTCATCCAGTGGTAGTCGGGGTCGTCGGCGAGCGGCACCTCGTCGCCGACCTCGACGATCATGTAGCGGTTGTCGGCGTGGTGGAAGCGCCCGCCCTCCTCGGCGAGCACGGTGTCGAAGCGCACGGCTTCGGGTGGTGCGGCGAGCACGACGTCCAGGTAGCGCGGCTGCTCCCGGCCGCGGTAGTTGACGGGCAGGCACTGCACGGTCGGGGCCAGTTCACATGCGTCCAGCAGTCCGGCCTCCGTCTTGGCATGCGCCAAAAGATGTAGCACCCCGTCGACGTTCCGCGCGAGGAAGGCGACCACACCGCGCTCGACGGGAGCGAGCAGCGGCTGGGTCCACCGCGTGACCTCGCGGGTGTCGGCCCGTACGTCGGCGGCGATGACCGTGAAGTGCTTGCCCTCCTGATGGGCGATCTCCGTCTCGGTGCGGCGCCAGCCGGGCACCGCCACCAGCGGCAGGGTGCGCCGGTGGAAGGTGTGGCGGGCCTTGGCCTCGGTGATCCTGCCGAGGAGTTGCCCGGTGCCGTACAAGGCAGTCCCGCGCCCTGACACCGAGCGCCGCAGCGCGGCGCGGTACGCGTCGGGGGTGCCGGGCTGCCGCGCGGGGGCGCCGGGCCCGGGTGCGTCGAAAGGAACACACGCCAGCACGGTCCGCGTATCCATGTTGACGACGTTGTCACGGGCGAGCAGCCGGTGGATTTGGCCGATGGTCAGCCAGCGGTAATTCTCGTGCTCCGGAACTTCCTCCGTCACTTCGACCACGACGTTCCGGTTGCGCTTCGCCAGGAACCACGAGCCCTGTTCCGACTGAAGACTGTCCACGAGGACACGCCGCCCCGGCGCGAGGAAGTAGTCGAGAAAGTCGGTACGCCGTCCGCCGTGCAGTCCGGTGTAGTTGCTGCGGGTCGCCTGAACCGTCGGGGAGAGCTGAACGGTATCGGGGTTTCCCGGCTCCATCTTGGCCTGCATCAGACAGTGCAGGACGCCGTCGAACTCCTTCACGAGGATGCCGAGGACCCCGATTTCCGGCTGGTCGAGAATCGGCTGGGACCAGCCGCCGGGACCGGGCCGGTCGGTCGTCACCTGCAAGCCGGTGACGGAGAAGAAACCGCCGCTGTCATGGACGAGATTTCCGTCCTCCGCGCGAAACCGCCAGCCCACCAGATCCCCGAACGGGATCCGCGTGACCTCGAACCGGTTGGCCCGCCGGTGCTCGGCGAACCAGGCGTCGAAGTCCTTGTTGGGGGTGACGCCGCTGTCGGCCGCCAGCGCCGACGCGGTGAACCGCGCGGCCAGGTCGGAGGGGCCGGGGGGCATCCCCGCGGCGGGCAGGGGCGGTACGGCCGGGTACGGGGGCGCGGTGGCCGTCATGGCGTGACTCCTTGTGGTTCGGTGCGGGCAGTTCAGCGGGACGCGTCGCGCAGCGGCCGCCACCAACCGGGGTTGTCCCGGTACCAGTCGACGACCGCGGCCAGGCCGTCGGCGAAGGGCACCCGCGGCCGCCAGCCGAGATCGGCGCGGATCTTCGTGTCGTCGACGGCGTACCGGAAGTCGTGGCCCTTGCGGTCCTCGACGGGCCGCACCCGGCTCCGGTCGGCCCCGCACAAGCCGAGCAGCAGCTCGGTGATCTCGCGGTTCGAGCGGGCGGTGCCGCCGATGTTGTAGACCTCGCCTGCCGACCCCTTGGTCAGCGCGAGGTGGACGGCCCGGCAGTGGTCGTCGACGTGCACCCACTCACGCACGTTGCGGCCGTCGCCGTACAGCGGTACGTCGCGGCCCTCGAGGAGGTTGGTGACGAACAACGGGATCAGCTTCTCGACGTGCTGGTAGGGACCGTAGTTGTTGCTGCACCGGGTGACGCGGACATCGAGGCCGTAGCTGCGCCAGTACGCGCGGGCGAGCAGGTCGCCGCCGGCCTTGGAGGCGGAGTAGGGCGAGTTGGGCAGCAGTGGCCGGTCCTCGGTCCAGGAGCCCTCCTCGATCGAGCCGTACACCTCGTCGGTCGACACGTGCACGACCCGGCGCACCTCGGCCCGCAGACACGCCTCGAGGAGCGTCTGGGTGCCCGCGACGTTGGTACGCACGAACTCGCCCGCGGCGTACAGCGAGCGGTCCACATGGGACTCCGCAGCGAAGTGCGCCACCTCGTCGTGCCCGGCGACCAGCTCGCGCATCCGCTCCGCGTCGGCGATGTCGGCCCGCACGAACGTCATCCGCTCGTGCGTCTCCGGCAGATTGGTCCGGTTCCCCGCATAGGTCAGCTTGTCGACGACGGTCACCAGCGCGTCCTCGTAACCCGGGAACGCCCCCTCCAGCAGTGCACGAACGTAGGCGGAGCCGATGAACCCGGCACCCCCCGTGACCAGAATCCGCATGTGAGATCTCCCAGCGATGGAAAGCCCGCGCACCAGCACGGGCAGAGAAGAAGCAGGAACGGACGGGAGCGCCCCGAGGGCACGCGGGGAACCGTGTGCCCGGCCACGACACCACCGCGGCCCGGAACGGCCCGGTACGGGACTACGGGAGGACGGGAGCGCGGCGCCCCGCGAGCGCTCCCGCCGCGCGCAGCGCGTCCACCGCCTCGGCGAGCGCTGCCCGATCCGCCGCGGCGCCGCCGGGCCTGCCCGGCAGCAGGGGCACGACGCAGCCACCCCCGCGCCGCACGGCGGGATGCCTCCGGGCGATGCTGCTGAGCGTCCGGCCGGGCCCGGCCTCCACCAGCACGAGGGGCTCGGCCCCGGCGCCGCCCGGCGCATCCAGCAGCGCGTCCAGCGCGGGCCAGAACAGCACCGGCGTCATCGGCTGTGCGGCCCAGAAGCCGGGGTCCGCCGCCTCGTCGGCGCGCAGCGGCGCCGCCGTCCGCCCGGAGTACACCGTGATCCGTGGCGCCCGCCGCGGTACGGCGGCCACCACATCCCGCGCGCCCTCCAGGCAGGGCCCGAGCACGGGGCTGTGGAACGCGGTGTCGGACGCGACGGGCCGGCTCGTCAGCCCCGCCGCTTCCAGCCGCTCCGCCGCCTCGCCGAGCGCCCGGCGGGGACCCGCGAGCACCGTGTGCCGGGGCGCGTTGACGGCGCCGACGGACACATCGGGGCCGAGATACGGCTCGACCTGCGCGACGCTCGCCGCGACCGCCAGCATGCCGCCCGCCGGGGCAGCGGCGACGCGCCGGACCCGGTCGACGACGAGGTGGGCCGCGTCCGCCGCGGAGAACACTCCTGCGAGGGCGGCCGCGGCCATCTCACCGACGCTGTGGCCGAGCAGCGCGACGGGCTCGGCGCCCCAATCGAGGACGAGGCGGCCGAGCGCGTGGTCCACCGCGAACAGCAGCGGTTGGGCGCGCTCGGCGGCGTCGAGCGACCGGGGCGATTCCTCGGCGAGCCAGTGGGAGCGCAGTGCGCGACCCGACGGCCCCAGGGCGGCGAACACCTCGTCCATCGCGGCGGTGAAGACCGGCTCGACGTCGTACAGGCCCGCCGCCATCCGCGGGTACTGGGCGCCCTGGCCGGGCAGCAGCAACGCCACCCGCCCCGGGCGGCCCGGGCTCCCCTGACCAGCCGGCGCGGGGCCGCCCCCGGGCGGCCCCGCCACATTCGCCTGCTCGGCGTGCCGGGTCATCGCGCTCAGAATCCGGCGAGCTTCTCGGCGTATTCCTTCGACAGGCGCAGGTTGCCCATGCTGTTGGCACTGAGCACGCGGCGCAAGTACTTGCGGGCGCCCTCGACCGTCATGCCCTCGCCCAGCAGGTGCAGCCCGTCGCGGCGGATGGTCGCGGTGTGCCGGGACGTGAGGACGAGCCCCTCCGGGGTCTCGGTGAACAGCCAGTGGCCGGTGTGGGCGTCCATGGTCTTCGGCGGCTGGATCTGCTTGTAGACGATCTTGTGGTTCGGCAAGCAGATGCGTACCGACCGGGTCGTGTGCTCCGAGCCGTCCGAGGACTTGGTGTCCATGTCGAAGAACTGGATGTTCGGCACGGTCTCCTCCATGGTGAGAGCGACGACGTGCGGGATCCGCTCCGGCCACTTGTCGGCCTCGTAGAGATAGGCGTACGCGTCGTCCACCGAGCCCGCCACGAACAGCGGGTCGTCGAAGGAGATCGTGCGCAGGGCGAAGTCCTCGGCGTTCTCCGCCGCGTACGTCAGCGTCTCCAGGTGCGCCTGACTGCCCCGGCGCATCGACTCGGCGCGCTCGGCGGCCACGGTCTCGTCCTCGGTGAGGAGCGTGAACTCGTGATGCATGCGCACCAGCGTGCCGCCGTCCGGCTGCTCCTCGAACTCGAAGCCACCGCTGACGCTGGCGAACGGCTCGACGGCGGGCTCGTGGGTGAAGCGGACGTCGCCGGACTCCGTCACCTTGCGGCGGGACACCCAGGTACGCACCGTGCGGTCGTCCACGAGGGACCAGTGCTGGATCAGCTCGCCGCTGTCGTCGCTCTCCAGGATCTCGGCGTGCACGGCGGGCCGGTGCACCTGCGGCCACGCCTCGACGTCGACCACGATCCGCCGCACGGTCTCCACGGGCGCCGCGATGAGCGCCTTCTCTTCCACTCGATGCGTCTTCACTGATGCCACGGCTGGGCCCTCCGGTCGGGTCTCGTCGGTCACTGCGCCTGCACCTTGCCCGCCGTGTTTGGAGACCTCTTCGAAATCCATTCGACCCCCGCCGCCGGGGCCCACGGTGCCTCCAACGGAGTTCGAACCAGGTCGGCGAGGGTGCCCCGACGAGACACCGCGTGTCGCACGACACCGCGGGGCGTAGGGGAGACAGGAGACAGCACCATGACGACGCAGCAGGAGACACCGGCCACGGCCGTGACCGCCGAGGTGTACGCAGAGGTTCAGCAGTTCTACGCCGAGCACATGCACCTGCTCGACAACGGCACCGTCGACGCGTGGGCGGACACGTTCACGGCCGACGCCCACTTCGACGTGCCGACGCTGCCGGAGCCGCTGCGCGGCCGCGAGGCACTGGCCGGATCGCTGCGCCGTACCACCGCGCAGTTGGCAGCCGAGGGAGTGCGGCGCAGGCACTGGCACGGCATGGTCGCGGTGTTCCCGCAGGCCGACGGCACGCTGCGGGTGCGCTGCTACGCGCTGGTGTTCTCCACGCCGCTGGGCGGGGATCCCGCGCTGCACCGGGTCTGCGTATGCGAGGACGTGCTGGTCCGCGAGGACGGGCGGCTCAAGGTGCACCGCCGGAAGGTCACCCGCGACGACCTCCCGTAGCCCGACGGCCCGGTCCACGGGGAACGGAGCCGTACGCACGCGCCGCGGGCGGCACGCCTTGGTGGCGTGCCGCCC
>NZ_BNBT01000240.1 GCF_014656095.1 Streptomyces longispororuber | reverse complement strand
CCGCGCCCTGCTCTCCGGCGGGGGGCGCGGCGGCCTGGGTGTCACTCGGCATGTCGGTCACCGGGTCACTGGTCCAGCGCGTTGTCGATGGTCTTCGTGACCTTGTCCCAGGCCTTGTCGGGCGAGGTGCCCTTCTGGTCCACGCCGAGCATCCCGGTGTCGGCGAGGTACTGCTGGATGATGCCGTCCTTGGGGCCGATCGGCTGGACGGGCACGCCCTCGGCGGCCTTGGAGAAGATCTTCCCCACGGGCGCGTCACCGAAGTACGGGTTCTTGGCGTCCCTCACCTCGGGCAGGTCGTACGCCGCGCTGGCGCTCGGGAAGCTGGCCCGCTTGTCGAACAGCTTGGCCTGCTGCTCGGGGGCGGTCAGCCAGGCCACGAGCTTGGCCGCCTCTTCCTTGTTCTTGCCCGCCTCGGGCACGGTCAGGAAGGAGCCGCCCCAGTTGCCGGGCTTCGGCGCGGCGGCGACGTCCCACTGGTCCTCGGCCTTGTCGCCGGCCTTGTCCTTGATGTAGCCGAGCATCCACGGCGGGCAGGTGATCGTGGCGAACGAGCCGTTGGCGAAGGCCTGGTCCCAACTGGGCTGGAACTGCTGCAGCTTGGCGGTGAGACCGGCCTTCGCGAACCGGGCGGCGATGTCCCAGCCCTCCTTGACGCCGGGGCTGTCCTTGTAGATCAGCTCGCCGTCCTCGTCGTAGAACTTCCGCTCGCCGGAGGCGTGCACGGCGGCCATCACGCCGGTGGCGCCGTCCACGAAGGAGGTGCCCTTGGGCGCCTTCTCCTGGTACCGCTCGCCGGTCTCCAGGTACTTCTCCCAGTCACCGGCCCACAGCTTGCCGACGGCCTCGCGATCGGTGGGCAGCCCGGCCTTCTCGAACAGGTCCTTGCGGTAGCAGATGCCGGTCGGGCCGACGTCGGTGCCGAGCCCGATCGTCTTGCCGTCCTCGGTGGTGGCCTGCTGCCACTTCCAGTCGAGGAAGGCCTTCTTGTCGACGCCGGACACCTTGCCGAGGTCCATCAGCTTGCCGGCGTGCGTGCCGGTCAGCTCGGCCACGTTGCCGACCTCGACGGCCTGGACGTCGGACAGGCCGCTGCCGCTGCTGAGGTGGGTGAGCAGCGCGGGCCAGTAGTTCTCGTTGCGCTGGACGGAGTTCTGCTTGATCTCGATGTCCGGGTTGAGCCGCTCGTACTCCTCGTACAGACCGGCCTCCTGGAGGCCGAAGGCGCCGAACACGCCGACGGTCAGGGTGGTCCCGCCCTTGCCGCCGCCTCCGCCGCCGCCCGAGGAGCCGCCGGGCTCGTCGCCGGAGTCCTCCGCGCAGCCGGTGAGCAGCCCCGCGGCCAGGGCGGCGGTGGCCGCGAGCACCACGGCCGTGCGGGGCATTCGAGTCCTGTAACGCGTCCTGTGGCGCATGGTGTCCTCCTGGTGCTCCGACGTACCGCTGACCGGCCAACTGCTGTGGGAGAGCCATGAGCTGGGGAGAATCGGCTCGGACGGAACGTGCGGGTCGTGTAGGAGCCAAGTACAGTGGGAGCGCTCCCATGATTGATGCCTTGAAGGGTTACGGCTCGCCGCGGGGGTGTCAAGGCACCGGACGGCAGGAGTTGCGGGCCGTCGGCGCCGACGCTGGTGGCCGGGGTGGGGCTGTTAGATTTCGCGTCGTGGGGAGGCACTGATGGGGAGTGGTCAGCCCAAGGGGCGCAGCGGGGGCCGGCCCACGCTGGAAGAGGTGGCCGCGCGGGCGGGCGTCGGCCGGGGCACGGTGTCCCGGGTGATCAACGGCTCGCCCCGGGTGAGCGAGCGGACCCGGGCCGCCGTCGAGGAGGCCGTCGCCGAGCTCGGCTACGTACCGAACACGGCGGCCCGCGCGCTGGCCGCGAACCGTACGGACTCGATCGCCGTGGTCGTCCCCGAGCCGGAGTCGCGGTTCTTCGCCGAGCCGTACTTCTCGGACATCGTCCACGGCGTGGGCACCGCGCTCGCCGACACCGACATGCAGCTCCTACTGACCTTCGCGGGCGGCGACCGGGAGCGCCGCCGCCTGGCCCAGTACCTGTCGGCGCACCGCGTGGACGGGGTCCTGCTGGTGTCGGTGCACGCGGACGACCCGCTGCCGGACCTCCTGGAGCAGCTCGAGGTCCCGGCGGTGATCAGCGGCCGCCGCCGCGCCGACGAGCCGCTGGCCTCGGTGGACTCCGACAACTTCGCGGGCGCCCGGGCCGCCGTCACCCATCTGCTCTCCCGGGGCAGGCGCGCGATAGCCACGATCACCGGCCGCCTGGACGTGTACGGCGCCCAGCTCCGCCTCGACGGCTACCGCGACGCCCTGGCCCAGGCGGGACACGGGCCGGAGGAGGCCCTGGTGGCGCGCGCCGACTTCACCGAGGAGGGCGGCCGCCGGGCCATGGAGGAGCTGCTCGCCCGCCGTCCTGACCTGGACGCGGTGTTCGCCGCCTCGGACGTGATGGCCTCGGGCGCCCGGCAGGTGCTGCGCCGGGCGGGCCGCCGGATACCGGACGACGTGGCCCTGGTGGGCTTCGACGACTCGGCCATCGCCCGCCACATGGACCCGCCGCTGACGAGCGTGCGCCAGCCCATAGCGGAGATGGGCCGCACGATGACGGACGTCCTCCTCGCGGAGATCGCCGACCCCCGTCCCCCCGCGACCCGCCGCCTCACCCGCCCCCGGATCGTGCTGCCCACGGAGCTGGTGCACCGGGCGTCGTCCTGAGCCACCGCCCCGCGCGACGTGTCACCGACGCCCCGGCGGCGGCTCGTACCGCAGTACGGCTCTCCTGGCCCGACGCAGATCCTCCCGCAGGTAGAAGCCCCCGCGGCACCGCTCTTCGGCGGCCCAACCCAGATCACAGCGGGGGCACGTCCGCAGGTGCTCCAGGTGGACCAGGTAGGCGGCTTCGGCGCGCCGCTCCAGCGGGGACAGGCTGCGAGTGATCACGTGACCCTCATCCCCTCCATCACCTCGTACGCGCTCAGGTAGGCGGCGCGCAGCTCGTCGGGGTCCGTGAGGACCAGGGGCGCGGTCGGGGCCACGATCCAGGAGCGGGTGCGGGCGGTGAGCGGGGCGATGACGGCCGGATCCGGCGCGGCGACGAATTCCCCGCGGCTGAGCGTCGTGGTCCGGGGCGCGCACCAGAACCGCGCGGTCCCCGCGGGGACGAGGACCTCGACGTGGGTCACGGTGTGCAGCACGGGCCCGAGCAGGGTGCCGTCGGCGCGCAGGCGGTGGACGGTGCGCCAGCCGGTGCGCTGCGGCACGCGCACCACGTCCCAGGCCACCCCGGCGGGGACCGGCGCGAGGTCACCGCGCTCCCACTCCGCGAGCGCTCTGCGGACATCGGCACGCGCTTCCGTGAGCCAGATGACAGCACCCGCGGTGGTCGTACTCTCGGCCATGTCGACTCCAACCGGTCGGCCGTGCCCCGGGGCCGTTCGCTCGGTCGCCGGGGTCTTGGCTGTGCCTTTCGACGCTAAGAGCGCGCGGGAGCCGACCACCAGCGTTGTGCAGATCCGTGCAGACGGCGACCCGCACGCATGTGCGTGGTGCTCGTGCCCTTGACCCGGTGCACGTCCACCCGCGACGGTGATGCAAAGAACTGCACACGCCGCACGGAGGCTGACGTGCCGTTACTGTTCATCGGGATCGACCCGATACCAAGACCGCCGACAGCCCCACCGTGTGGGTCGACCGGGAGAAGCGGGAACTGGTCCTCCAGGGGTGGGAGCCGACCCCCGAAGTCCAAGCCGAATGTGCCGCGTTCGAGGCGCCCGGTCACGCCGTCGGCGTCCCGGACGGCGAGGCGGTGATCCGCATCCCTGCCAGGATGATCCACATGATCAGGGAGGCGTGCGATGTCCTCGAGCGAACCCACGATCGCTGAGCTGATGGACAACTGCACGCGGACCGCTGTGCACCTGGAGATGCGGGACCAGTACGGCGTCGCCGCCGAAGCCGACGACTTCCGCACCTGGCTGGAGACCGGCGAGCTCGATACCGATCCCTCCTCGGAGGGCTGGGCGCCCTGGGTCGACCTCGTCAGCCGGGCCGTCACCCGCGGGGTCGCTGTGCGACGCGCCCGCATCGTGTCCGAACCCGTATCCGACTACGTCCGGTACGAGCACGCTTCCACCGAGGTCAACACGCACGCGGGTGAGGAAGTCCGCTGGCTGCCCCGCCGTCGAGCCTCGACCATCTGCCTGCCCGGCAACGACTTCTGGCTTTTCGACGACCGTATCGTCCGCTGGGGCTACTTCTCGGGCGACGGAGCGCTGGTCGGACACGAGACGTCGGAGGACCCCGCAGCCGCGAAGCTGTGCGGGGACGCCTTCGCGGCGGTGTGGGAGCGCGCCATACCGCACGCCGCGTACCGCATCGACTGACCAGGAAGCACCGGCAGCCAGCCCATGTCCGTCTCGCCTTCCTCCTCGGCCCGAGCCGCCCGAGAAGCTGTCGCCCGGCAACTCCGCACTCTCCGCAAGGAGGCCGGGATGACGGTCGTCGACCTAGCTGCCGCGTGCGACTGGCACCACTCCAAGACGTCCCGGATCGAGAACGCGCTCACCGGGCCGTCGGCGAACGACATCCGCCGGTGGTGCGACGCCACCGGGCGCAGTGATCAGGCACACGACCTGATCGTCCAGTCCATCAACGCCGAGACGCTGTATCAACAGTGGCGTGACCAGGTGCGCTCCGGGCTGCGGCACCTGCAGGAGCGCCGAGTCCGGTTCTTCCGCGAGACCGCGCTCTTCCGCGTGTACTCCTCCGGCCTCGTGCCCGGGCTGCTCCAGACCGAGGGATACGCGGCTGCCGTGCTCCGCATCGCCGCTTACTCCCACGACCTCTCGGTGGACGACAGCGCGGAAGCCGCGCGGGCACGCGTCGAACGCTCCCGCCTCATCCACGAGCCGGGACATCGTTTCGTGGCGGTGATCGAGGAGTCAGTCCTGCGCTACCAGATCGCCGGAGCAGAAGCCATGGCCGCCCAGCTCGGCTACCTGCTCACGGCAGGGGCCCTGCCCGCCGTCTCCCTCGGCGTCATCCCCATGGGCGGCGAGCGGACGCACTGGCCGGAGGAGACGTTCCACATCTACGACGACAAGCTGGTGTCCACGGAACTCGTGTCGGCGGAGGTACGTGTCACCCGGCCTTCCGAGGTGAACCAGTACGTGGAGACGTTCGAACGCCTGCGGGGGATGGCCGTCTACGGGTCGGAGGCCCGGGGCCTCATCCTCCGCGCGATCGAAGCGCTGCACTGAGCGGGGAACGATCAAGGGCCCGGCCTGCTTCCGCAGACCGGGCCCTTGATCCTTCAGGGTGAGTGACGGGACTTGAACCCGCGGCCACCTGGACCACAACCAGGTGCTCTACCAACTGAGCTACACCCACCATGTGCCGGTCTTTGTCGTTCTTCCGACCGGCCGAGAAAAAGTGTACAGGGTCCGGAGGGGTGCTCGCGCACACCTTTCCCGGACCCCGTACGCCAGGCCCGGAAAGGGGCTACGTCGCAGGCAGGACGTGCTTCGCCGCGATCGCCTTGGCCGTGTCCGAGTCCGGGCCCGGCTGCGGCACGAAGATCGCCTCGCGGTAGTAGCGCAGCTCGGCGATGGACTCGCGGATGTCGGCCAGGGCCCGGTGGTTGCCGTTCTTGTCCGGGCTGTTGAAGTACGCCCGCGGGTACCAGCGCCGCGCCAGCTCCTTGACGGAGGAGACGTCGACGATGCGGTAGTGCAGGAAGTTCTCCAGGGTCGGCATGTCCCGCAGCAGGAAGCCGCGGTCCGTGCCGACCGAGTTGCCGCACAGCGGAGCCTTGCGGGGCTCCTTCACGTGCTGACGGATGTAGTCGAGCACCTGCTCCTCCGCGTCGGCGAGCGTGGTGCCGCCGGACAGCTCGTCGAGCAGCCCCGAGGTGGTGTGCATCTGCCGCACCACCTCGGGCATGGTCTCGAGCGCTCCGTCCGGCGGGCGGATCACGATGTCCACGCCGTCGCCGAGCACGTTCAGTTCCGAGTCGGTGACCAGGGCGGCCACCTCGATAAGTGCGTCGTCCGTCAGCGAGAGCCCGGTCATCTCGCAGTCGATCCACACCATGCGATCGTTCATGCGCCCAACCCTACGGCGCGCTCCTCTGCCCCGGCAGCGGCGCCCGCCCCGGCGCGTACGCCTCGGAGGGCGCCTTGCCCGCGTCCATGGACAGGCCCGCCGGGGCGCCGAAGGCGCTCGCCGCCGCCGTGCGCCGGGTCTGCGTCGGGACCGCCCCCGGCGTCATGCCCGGGTGCGGGCCCGGTGGCGGGGCGTGCCCGCCGCCGTGGCCGTGTCCCGGGCCCTCCGCCGCGGCGACCCCGGGGGAGGCGGACGCCGGGACGCCGCCCGGTCCTGGCCCACCGCCCGCGGCACCGCCGCCCGCGCCGTCGAGGGACCGCTCGCCCTGGGGCCTGCGCGCCCGGTAGGCGGCGCGGTAGGCGGCGGGCGAGGAGCCGAGCTGGCGGCGGAAGTGGCCGCGCAGCGCGACGGGCGAACGGAAGCCGCAGCGTCCGGCGACCTCGTCCACGGAGTAGTCCGAGGTCTCCAGGAGCCGCTGGGCCTGGAGCACCCGCTGGGTGATCAGCCACTGCAGGGGAGCGCTCCCCGTCAGCGAGCGGAAGCGCCGGTCGAAGGTGCGGCGGCTCATGTAGGCGCGGGCCGCGAGCGTCTCCACGTCGAACTGCTCGTGGAGGTGCTCCAGGGCCCAGGCGACGACCTCGGCCAGCGGGTCGGCGCCGATCTCCTCCGGGAGCGACCTGTCCAGGTAGCGCTCCTGGCCGCCCGCGCGGCGCGGCGGCACGACGAGCCTGCGGGCGAGCGCGCCCGCCGCCTCGTTGCCGTGGTCGGTGCGCACGATGTGCAGGCAGAGATCGATTCCGGCCGCCGTCCCGGCGGATGTGAGCACGTCACCGTCGTCGACGAACAGCTCGCGCGGGTCGACGTGCACGGACGGATACCGCTTGGCGAGCGTCGGCGCGTACATCCAGTGGGTCGTCGCCGGGCGGCCGTCGAGTAAACCGGCCGCCGCGAGCACGAACGCGCCGGTGCACAGGCCGACGATGCGGGCCCCCTCCTCGTGCGCGCGGCGCAGCGCGTCGAGGGCCTCCAGCGGCGGCGGCGACGTGATCGACCGCCATGCCGGTACGACGACGGTGCCGGCGCGCGCGATGGCCTCCAGGCCGTGCGGCGCGGTGAGTTCGAGCCCGCCGGTGGTGCGCAGCGGCCCCTCCTCCCCGGCGCACACGAGCAGCCGGTACCGGGGCACTCCCGCGTCCTGCCGGTCAATGCCGAACACGGAGAGTGGTATGGAACTCTCGAAGATGGGACCACCGCTGAAGAGCAGCACCGCGACGATTTCCCTGCGGCGCCGCCCGGAGAGTTTCCGCGCCGCTGTTTCCTGCACGGCAGTGGAGTCGTGGCTCATGACGCTAAGCCCCCCTCGGTCGTCGCGGCTCCCTGTTCTTTACGTGCTTGCTGTCGCTCCTGCACGTTTCCCCTCGGTCCTCCACCAGTCCCCCGCCGTACTACAGTCAAGATCGAATCTACTGCGTCACGTGACGCCGCTGTGACCAGTTCAGCACCCGGTGCATTGTCGACATGGCAACTTGGCGTGAAGCATTCGATCACGAAGCGTCGCACTCCCGCGGCGCCCAGGGAAGTGCGCCTCGTCCCCGTGGCCGGTCAACGTAGGGTGCGGAGGCCTTCTTCGCTCCTTTCACCCCTGGTGGGACGTGGGTTGACCCCCTGTTCAGGCAGGGAATGCGGACCAGCCGGAAGTTGGCTGAAAACATTCGGGGGAGTGCGCCGGAATCGGTCAGTCCCCCGGCGCGTTCGGCCCGGCGTGCCGACCGCCCCGGCGCGCCCCCGGTGCCGCCCTGGACGGCCGCCCGGCGGCGGCGCGGCGCCGCTCGGCGCGGGCCCGCGCCGCCCCGCGCTCGGACTGCCGCAGCAGCACCCGGCACACCCCGGTGACGGCCGCGAGCCCCAGGGCCGCCCCGGCGGCGCCGGCCAGCGAGGTCCCGTAGCCGACCAGCACCACGGGGACGAGGACGCAGGAGAAGGCCGCCCACCGCACCACGTCGCTCGCCGACTCCTGCGGGGCCGCCGCCGGGGCCGCGGTGCCCCCGTGCCGCGGGCCCCCGG
>NZ_BNBT01000239.1 GCF_014656095.1 Streptomyces longispororuber | reverse complement strand
CCCGGGCTCGTGGGCCTGCCCGGGCCTGCGCCCCTGCCCACCCCGTCCCGCGCCCCCGCCCGGGCCCGTACGCGGGCCCGTGCCTCACCCCGTGCTCAGCGCCACCGCCGGCCGCAGCCGGGCCGCGCGGGTCGCCGGGTAGAGGCCCGCCAGGACGCCGATGACGAGGGTCGCGGCCAGGCCGCCCGCCAGGGACCAGGGCGGTACGACCGGCGTCCAGCCCTGCGCGAGGGAGAACCCGTACGTGGCGAGGGCGCCGATGCCCGCCCCCGCGGCGCCGCCGAGGGCGGTGAGGAGCAGGGACTCGGTGAGGAACTGGAGCCGGATGTGACCGCGGGTGGCGCCGATGGCGCGGCGCAGGCCGATCTCCGCGCGGCGTTCGATGACGGAGATGACCATGGTGTTGGCGACGCCGACCCCGCCGACGAGCAGCGCGACCGCGCCGAGCCCGAGCATCAGGGCGGTCAGGCCCTTGTCCGTGGCGGCCTTGGCGGCGAGCGCGTCGGAGGGGCGCGAAACGGTCACGGTGCCCTCCTGGCCGGGGTTCACGGTGCGGGCGAGCACCGCGCGCACGTCGTCGACGGCGGCGTCCGCGGACCGTTCGAAGACGGTGGTGGGGTGGCCGTCGAAGCCGAAGTACCGCTCCGCGGCGGGGAAGCCGACCAGGGCGACCCGGTCCAGCGTCGGCACCAGCTCCACCGGCGCGAGGATGCCGACGACCACCACGTACCGGTCGCCCATCATGATCTTCTCGCCGGGCGCGGTGACGCCGAGCCGCTGCGCGGCGATCCGGCCGAGCACGGTCACCGGCAGCCGCTCCCGCCCGCGGTCCAGCCAGGCGCCCCGCTCGACCCGGGTGCCCAGCGCCTCCAGGAGGTCCGTGCGCGCCGCCTGCGTGGTCACCCCGGCGGCGCGCTCCTCGGGCACGGCCGCGCTGCGGCGGATGCGGGCGTCGACGTTCGCCGTGGCGGTGGCCTGCCGCACCGGACCGACGCGCTCCACCATGGCGACGGCGTTCTTCGGCAGCTTCACCTCCTTGCCCAGGGGGTCCTTGCCCGCCTCGGCGGTCAGCAGGTTGGTGCCGAGCCGGTCGAGGCGGCTCATGAGGTCGGCGCGGCTGGACGTGGACAGGCCCACGACGGCCACCATGGTGGCGATGCCGAGCGCGATCCCGAGCGAGGAGAGCACGACGCGGGCGCGCCGGGCGCGCAGTCCGACGGCGCCGACGCGCAGGACGTCGGCGGGGGAGAGGCGGGCGGGCCGCGGGTGGCCGGGCGGGTTCACGCGACCACCTCCCCGTCCCGGAACCGGACGCGGCGCGGCAGCGACTCCGCGATCTCGTGGTCGTGCGTGATGACGCACACGGTGGTGCCGGCCGCGTTCAGCTCGCGCAGCAGCTCCATCACCACCTGCCCGGACACGGAGTCCAGCGCGCCGGTCGGCTCGTCGGCGAGCAGCAGCCGGGGTCGGCCGACCAGGGCGCGGGCGATGGCCACGCGCTGCTTCTCGCCGCCGGACAGCTCGCCGGGCCGGTGCCGCAGCCGGTGCCCGAGCCGCACCCGCTCCAGCGCCTCCCGCGCGGCCTCCCGGCGCCGCCGCGCGGGCACGCCCGCGTACAGCAGGCCGTCGGCGACGTTGTCGAGGGCGTCGCGCCCCGGGGCCAGGTGGAAGTGCTGGAACACGAACCCGATGTGGCGGGCGCGCACCGCCGCGACCTGGGCGTCGGTCAGCGCCCCCACGTCGTGCCCGGCGACCCGCACGGTGCCGGAGGTGGGCCGGTCCAGGGTGCCGATGAGGTTGAGGGCGGTGGACTTGCCGGACCCGGAGGGCCCCACGACGGCGAGCAACTCCCCCTCGTACACGGTGAGATCCACGTTCCGCAGCGCGGTGACGCCCCCCGGGTAGACCTTGGTTGCCCGGCACAACTCGACGACGGCGGGGGCGGGGGTGGGGCCGGTCGGGGGCGGGGGTTCCCCGTCCACCCGCTCCCCGGTGCCCGCCCCCGCCGCACCACCCGCACCCGGCCCCGCGCCCGGCCCGCTGCCCGGCCCCACGCCCGAACCACCCCCGCGTACGCGCCACCTCACTGGACCGCCACCCCCACCCGCAGCCCCTCGCGCAGCTCCGACCCGCTGACCTCGATGTTTCCGTCGGCGGTCATGCCGGTCTCGACGCGCACCATGCGCGGCTCGCCCCGGCCGGGGACGAGCTGGAGGCCGTAGCCGCCGTTCTCGCCGCGCAGGGCGACGACCGCCTCGACCGGGACGGCGAGGACGCCGCGCCGGCTCTTGGCTACGAACGTGACGCTCGCGGTCTCCCGCGCCGCCTTCGCCGACAGCGCGGAGGCGCCGCCGCGCAGGGCGATCTCCACGGTGATGCCGTCGCCCGCGGGCGCGTCCTCGGTCTCCTCCGGCCGCACGGTCCCCGTCACCGTCCCCCGCACCTTCCTGCCGTCGGAGAGCGTCACCTCCGCCTTGGTGCCGGGCTCCGCCAGCGAGCCGTCGGCCTGTTCGAGCTCGGCCCGGACCACCGGCGTCGGCGAGGCGGCGGTGAGGACGGCCTTGTCGGGGCCGACCTGGTCGGCGAGGGCCGCGTCCGCCGAGACGACCTTGATCCGGCCGGGCAGGAAGACGACCTCGCCCCTGCCGACGCGGCCGGTCGGCGTCCGGTTCAGGGACCGCTGCCAGCGCTTGACCGCGGCCTCGGTCGCGGCGTCGTAGCGCGGGTCGACGTACAGCCCGGACCCGTACCCCAAATCCCGCAGGTTCCGCTCCAGTTGCAGCACGTCCGAGCCCCGGCTCCCCTTGCGCATCTCGCGGAACGCGGGCACCTGCCCGTACAGCAGCGTCACCGGCTTGTCGTCCAGCTCGTACAGCGCCTGGCCCTGCCGCACCGTCGCCCCCTCGCGCGCGGCGACGGTCACCGTGCCCTCCACCGCCGACTTCACGGGCCTGCGCCCGGCGAAGTCCACCTGGCCGTCGACCGTCTTGCTGAGCACCAGGTCGGTGCGGACGATCTCGGCGGTCGCGGGCGGCCCCCCGCCCTCGTCCCGGACACCGGAACCGCGGCCCCCGCCGAACGCGAGCACCCCCACGCCCACCACCCCGGCGACGGCCACCCCGGCTGCCACCGTCCAGCCCGTACGCCGTCTCACTGCATGCCGTCCAGACCTTCGAGCAGCTTGCCGGCGCAGGCCTCGCGGGCCTTCTTGTACGCGGGGGAGTCCCGGTCGATCTTCGGGGACGTGGGGTCGGGGTCGCCGCCGGGCAGGACGTTGCCGCCGCTCATCGTCGGGTTCCGGAACGCCGAGACGCCCTTGTCCCGCATGCACGTGGCGTGCGCGAGCATCGACTCGTAGTCCTGCTGCGCGTCCCGCTTCGGCTCCAGGTTCATCGCCTCGCGCATCTCGGCGACGCAGACGCCGTCCTTGCCGCCCTTGTACTCCTCGCCGCCGCCGTTGGGGTCCACGAGCTCGTCGATCTTCGGCCAGTCGAGGTAGCCGCTCAGCTTGGGGTCGGGGTAGTCCTTGAGCCCGGCCTTGGTGCGCATGCAGCGGACGTACTCCATCTGCGCGTCGTAGAAGGCGCTCTTGCCCGACTTGTCGCCGGAGCCCTTGCCGCCCTTGCCGCCGTTGCCGCCCTTGCCGTCGCCGGAGCCCTTGCCGTCCTCGCCGGACGCGTCGGGCACGGAGGCCACCTGGTCGTCCTTGCCGCCGCCGCCGCCGTCACCGTCGCCGGAGCCGGAGCCGCAGCCCACGGCGAGCGCCAGCAGCGGCACCGCCACGAGCGCGGCGGCACGGAACCGGCCGGCGCCGCGGGACGGAGAGGCCACCGATGTCAGGAAAGTCAGAGGGGAATCGCTCATGCGGCCCACCGTCGGGGCCCCGCGTGATGGCGGGTCCATGACCGCATGATGAACACGTAACAATGCGCGGGATCCGCCCGCCCAACCGCTCTGACCAGCCCGGAAGGCCCGGACGCTCGCCCATAATCGAGCGCATGCCGCATGTGCTGCTGATCGAGGACGACGCCTCCGTACGCGACGGGATGGAGCTGGTGCTGCGCCGCCACGGCTACGAGGTCTCCGTCGCCGGCTCCGGCGAGGCCGCCCTCGCCCTGCTCGACGGCCCCACGGGCACGGCGGTGGACCTCGCCGTGCTCGACCTGATGCTCCCCGGCCTCGACGGCTTCGCGGTGTGCCGCCGCATCCGGGCCCGCGCGTCCCACTCCACGCTCCCCGTGATCATGCTGACGGCGCGCGGCGACGACGCCGACGTCGTCGACGGCCTGGAGGCGGGCGCCGACGACTACGTGGTCAAACCCGTCACCGCCCCCGTCCTGGAGGCCCGCATCCGCGCCGCCCTGCGCCGCGCCACGCCCGTCGCGGCCCAGGACGCGTACGCGGGCCTCGTCATCGACCGCGGGGGCCTGACCGTCACCAAGGACGGCACCCCGATCGCCCTGCCGCCCACCGAGCTGCGCCTGCTCCTGGAGCTGTCGGCCTCCCCGGGCCAGGTCTTCACCCGCGAGCAACTGCTGCGCAGCGTGTGGGACCACGACTTCCTCGGCGACTCCCGCATCGTGGACGCGGCCGTCGGCAGGCTCCGCGCGAAGATCGAGGACGTGGCGTCGAAGCCGCGGTTCGTCCAGACGGTCCGCGGCTTCGGCTACCGGTTCGGCCCGCTGTGAGCCGTGCCGCCCGCCCGGCCCCCCGTGCCGCCCGCCCGGCCCTCCGTACCGCCCGCCCGGCCCCCCGCAAGGGGCGGCGGTGGCCCCGGGTCGCCCCGCGCGGGCTGCGCACCCGCCTCGTCGTCACCTTCGTCCTCGTCGCCCTCCTCAGCACCGCCACCGCCACCGCCCTCGCCTACCGCGAGGCCCGCACGGCGGTCCTGGAGCGCACCCAGGAGGCGGCGCAGAACGACCTGCGCACCCGCCTGGCCGCGCTCGCGCCCGACGTCGACGTCCCGCCCGACCAGCGGTCGCTGTCCGCGCTGGCCCGCTCGGTGTCCACCGGGCTCACCGGGAACCCGCTGGTCGTGACCCGGTACGAGAACGCCGGCGCGGCCTCGGCGGGCTCCGCCGACGACCCGCGCATCACCCTCGAGCTGCGCGCCGACGTCCGCGCCTTCGGCCGTACGCGGCTCCAGCGCGTGACGCGCGGCGACGACGCGTACCTGGTGGTCGGCATGCCCGTCACCTACGAGGGCGGCCGCGTGTCCCGCCTCGAGGTCTTCGCGGTCACGCCGCTGGACGCCGAACAGCGCGACACCGCCGCCCTGTTGACCGCGGTGCGCGACGGCCTGCTGCCGGTGCTCGGCGTCAGCGCCGTCCTCGCGCTGCTCGCCGCCCGCACGGTCCTGCGCCCGGTACGCGACCTCGGCCGCGCCACGCGCCGCCTCGCGCAAGGCGACCTCGGCACCCGCGTCGAACCGCGTGGCCGTGACGAACTGGCCGACCTGGCACGGGACTTCAACACCACCGCCGACGCGCTCCAGACGACGGTCGCCGAGCTGCGCGACCAGGAGGCGAAGGCCCGCCGCTTCGTCGCCGACGTCTCGCACGAGCTGCGCACGCCGCTCGCCGCGATGACGATGATGACGACCGTCCTCGACGAGGAGGCCGACCGCATGCCGCCCGACGCCGCGCGCGCCGCCCGCACGGTGGGCGCCGAGACGGCGAAGCTGGCCCGCCTGGTCGACGACCTGATGGAGATGTCCCGCTTCGACGCCAAGGTCGCCCGGCTCCGCCTCGCGGAGGCCGACCTGGCCGCCACCATCCGCTCCACGCTGGACCTGCGGGGCTGGACGGACCGCGTGGGCACCGAGCTCCCGGACGCGGTGCCCGCCCTGATCGACGTACGCAGACTCGACGTGACCGTCGCGAACCTGGTCGGCAACGCGCTCCGCCACGGCGCCCCGCCCGTCACCGTCGCCCTCACCACGGCGCACGGCGTCGCCACGGTCACGGTCACCGACCACGGCCCGGGCCTCGCCCCGGACGCCCTCGCCCACGTCTTCGACCGCTTCTACAAGGCCGAGGCCGCCCGCACCCGCTCCGAGGGCAGCGGCCTCGGCACGGCCATCGCGCTGGAGAACGCCCGGCTGCACGGCGGCAGCATCGAGGCCGCGAACCGCCCCGACGGCCCCGGCGCGGTCTTCACCCTGCGCCTGCCACTGCACCCGGCACCAGCGGGACACGAGGCGCACGACGCTCACGAGGCGGATGAGACACACGGGGCACCCACGGAGGGAGCCCGGTGACCCGGACCCGCACCGCCGCGACCGCCCTCGCCCTCACCACCCTGCTCACCGCCTGCGGCGTCCGCCCCACCGGAGTGATCGCGGGCGGCGACCCGGCCACCGGCCTCACCCGCGGGCTGCGGCTCTACTTCGTGGACAGCGGGGGCCTTCAGGGCGTGTCGCGCCCGAACCCGGGGATCCAGGACCTCGCCGGCGCCCTCAAGCTGCTCGGCGTGGGCCCGAACGCCGACGAGCGGCGGCGCGGCCTCACCAACCTCGTGGAGTTCGCGGAGATCGACGTGTCCGGCGAGGGCACCCGCGTCACCTACCGCTCCCCGGAGGCGTCCTTCGACACCGACCGCGACCGCCTGCCCAACGGCCAGGTGGTCTGCACCCTCGCCCGCGCCCAGTCGTACCTGTCGTCGCGGGACGAGAAGCGCCGCATCCGCCCCGACGACGTCCAGGTCACCCTCGTCAACGCCGAGCGCCGCTTCGGCCCGTACCGCTGCTCGCAGTTCCTCACCGGCACCGGCTGAACCGGCCGCGGCACGCCGCCGGGTCAGCGGTCGTCGTCGTTGCGGGCGTACGCGTACATCATCATCTCCTTGGGGGCCGTCGGCCGCGGCTTGGCCAGCAGGGTGGAGCTCATGTACAGACGCCCGTGCGTGTAGAGCACCTCGGACGAGACCGGGACCATCCCCGCGGGCCTGCTCTTGGCGGTGAGGAGCTTCTTCTCCTTCATGGTCCGCCCGTCGAGCGTCACCACCTCGACGCCCCCGTAGTCGCGGTACGCGATGACGTTGCCGCCGTCCATGCGGATCGGGAACATCGGGGCGCCCTCGTGCGCGTTGCCGCGCGGCCCCGACAGCTTCCCGGTGGAGAGCGCGAAGGCCACCAGGTCGTTCGTGGAGGTGTACGCCTTGGAGCCGTCGCGGCGCGCGGTCGGCACGTACAGCTTGTCGTTGCCGACGACGATGCCGCGGCAGTCGTTGACGATGCTGGTGCTGCCGCAGTCGTGCAGGTACCGGCGGTCGGGCAGCGCCGTCCTGGAGCGCAGCCTGCCGCGCCGGTCGAGGGCGAAGACGTCGGTGGCCCCGGACCCGCTGATCTCCCCGGAGTCGAGGCCGACGACCACCGGGTCGGTGGAGAGCACGTTGAGGTTGCGGACCCCGGCGGGCAGCTTGTGGCTCCACCGCGGCTTGCCGCTCACGGGGTCGAGGTCCTGCACGCGGTACGTCTCCGAGCCGTACTCCCCGCACCGGCGCACGGCCACGAGCCGCGCGCCGCCGCCGTACCCGACGTCCCGGCACGCCTCCCCGGCCCGGGGCT
Organism: Streptomyces longispororuber; assembly: GCF_014656095.1. Lineage (GTDB taxonomy): Bacteria > Actinomycetota > Actinomycetes > Streptomycetales > Streptomycetaceae > Streptomyces > Streptomyces longispororuber. The sequence continues at coordinate 669 of NZ_BNBT01000239.1, read as the reverse complement.
TCCACCGCGGCGCGCCGGTGCGCAGGTCGAAGGCGGCGCCGCCGTAGAGCCCGGCCACGGCCACGGTCCGCCCGCTGATCGCGACCTGGTTGAACTCCGTCTTCGTCCGCTGGTACCCGGTCCTCAGGGACCTCGACCACAGCTTCTTCCCGGTCGCGAGCTCGAAGGCCATGACCTCGGTGCAGGGCGCGCGGTTGCCGGACCCGTCGTGGGTGGTGGGCGCGGTGACCACCACGGCGACCCCGCCCGCGCCGATCTCCCGCGACCCCGCGCAGGACTGGCCCGGCTTCGCCAGCGTCCAGCGCACCGTGCCGGTGCCCGCGTCGAGGCCGGTGATCCGCTGCACGGACGCCTTCGCGTACACCTCGTCCGTGAGCCAGGACCCGTTGACCGGCCAGTAGTCCTCGCCCTTGGGCAGCTCCGCGACCGGGGCGCCGCCGCTGAAGGTGGCCTTCGGGTCGGCGGGGACGACCTCCTTCGGCTGCGCGTAGGCGGGAGCGGGCTTCCCGGCGGGCCCTTTCCGGCCGCCGTCCCCGCCGTCCCCGTCGTCCCCGTCGGCCACGACGTACCAGGCGCCGCCCCCGGCGAGCAGCGCGAGCGCGGCGACGGAGGCGACGACGAGGACCGTACGGCGCCGGGCCGACCGCCGCGGCGCGGCCGGCGGCCCCG
>NZ_BNBT01000238.1 GCF_014656095.1 Streptomyces longispororuber | reverse complement strand
GTCCTTGGCGGGGGTGTCCTCGAAGGTGTCCTGGACGGGCTCATTGACGATCATGTGGGTGACCCTCCGATCAGCGGTAGGACGGTCGCAGGACGAGTACGTGCGCGGGCGTGACGCCCGGATCAAGACGCACGTAGTTGGCCCTGCCCCAGTGGTAGGTCTCGCCGGTGAGCTCGTCGCGCACCGGCACGGACTCGTGCCAGTCGAGCCCGAGCTGTGGCATGTTCAACGAGACCGTGGCCTCCTGGGTGTGGTGAGGGTCGAGGTTCACGACCACCAGAACCGTGTTCGAACCGTGCGTGCTCGCCGCCGTCTTGGAGTACGCGAGCACCGAGGGGTTGTCGGCCTCGTGGAAGCGCAGGTCGCGCAGGCGGCGCAGGGCCGGATTGGAGCGCCGGACCCGGTTGAGCGTGGTGAGCAGGGGCGCGAGGGTGCGGCCCTCGCGTTCGGCGGCGGCCCAGTCGCGCGGGCGCAGCTCGTACTTCTCCGAGTGCAGGTACTCCTCGCTGCCGGGCCGCAGCGGGGTGTTCTCGCACAGCTCGAACCCGCTGTACACGCCCCAGGTGGGGGAGAGGGTCGCGGCGAGCACCGCGCGGACCGCGAAGGCCGGGCGCCCGCCCTCCTGGAGGTAGGCGTGCAGGATGTCGGGGGTGTTCACGAAGAAGTTGGGCCGCAGGTAGTGCGCGGTCTCGGTCGACAACTCCGTGAGGTAGTCGGTCAGTTCCTCCTTGGTGTTGCGCCACGTGAAGTACGTGTACGACTGGTGGAAGCCGATCGCGGCGAGGGTGCGCAGCATCGCGGGGCGGGTGAAGGCCTCGGCGAGGAACAGGACGTCCGGATCCGTGCGGTGGATGTCGGCGAGGACCCGCTCCCAGAACGCCACCGGCTTGGTGTGCGGGTTGTCGACGCGGAAGACGCGCACCCCGTGCCCCATCCAGAAGCGCAGCAGCCGGACCGTTTCGGCGGTGATGCCCGGCAGGTCCCGGTCGAAGTGGATCGGGTAGATGTCCTGGTACTTCTTCGGCGGGTTCTCCGCGTACGCGACGGAGCCGTCGACGCGGCGGGCGAACCAGTCGGGGTGCTTCTCCACCCACGGGTGGTCGGGCGAGCACTGGAGCGCGAAGTCGAGCGCCACCTCCAGGCCCAGGCGGTGCGCCTCGGCCACGAAGGCGTCGAAGTCGTCCAGCGTGCCCAGGTCCGGGTGGACCGCGTCGTGCCCGCCCTCCGGGGAGCCGATCGCCCAGGGCACCCCCACGTCGTGCGGCCCGGCCGACAGGGAGTTGTTGGGGCCCTTGCGGAAGGTGGTGCCGATGGGGTGGACGGGCGGCAGATAGACCACGTCGAAGCCCATGTCCGCGATGGCGGGCAGCCGCTTCGCCGCCGTGCGGAACGTGCCGGACACCGGCGGCTCGCCGGGGCGGACCACGGCACCCTCCGAGCGCGGGAAGAACTCGTACCAGGAGCCGAAGAGCGCCCGCTCGCGGTCCACCCGCAGGGGGAACGGCCCGGTGGAGGTGACCAGCTCGCGCAGCGGATGGGCCGCGAGGACGGCGTCCACCTCGGGGGTGAGCGCCCCGGCCAGGCGCGCGGCGGGCGCCCGCGAGGTGTCGCGCAGCGCCTCGATCGCGGCGTCGACGGGGTCGCGCAGCGCGGCGGGCACCCCGGCGGCGGCGCGCTCGTACAGCAGGACGCCCTCCTGGAGGACCAGGTCGGTGTCGATGCCCGCCGGTATCTTGATCCGCGCGTGGTGGCGCCAGGTCGAGAGGGGGTCGCTCCACGCCTCCACCGTGAACGTCCAGTCGCCGGGGGCGTCCGGCGTCACGTCGGCGCCCCACCGGTCGGTGCCCGGCGCCAGCTCCCGCATCGGCGTCCACGGTCCGGCCCGTCCCACCGGGTCCCTGAGCACCACGTTCGCGGCGACCGCGTCGTGTCCTTCGCGGAAGACGGTGGCGCTGACCTGGAACGTCTCGCCGGGCACGGCCTTGGCGGGCCTTCTGCCGCCGAGGACCGACGGCTCGACGCCGAGTATCGGGATCCGTCCGGTGACGGGTACGGAGGTGAACTCCCGTACGGACTCGCTGGGTTCGGGCATGACCGCTCCTGTTCCGCGTACGCGTCGGCGGATTCTGGTCGTGGAGGGGTTCCGCGGGTGCGCGTGCGCGTCGGTGGACCGGACGGGTGCACGCGCGTACCGGAGGAGCCTTCCCACGCTTCTCGGGTGGGCAATCCGGCGCGTTGTTAACTACTCACGCGTAACGACGTACACAAGACCGGCCGCGGCCGGGCACGGCGGACCCCCGGCAGGAGGGAGTGCGTCCTGCCGGGGGCGTCGGGCGGCCGGAGCGGCCGGTGGGGCCCGCGCCGCCGTGGCGCGGTCGGCGCGGGCCCGTGGTGTGGATCAGCGGACCTGGAGCAGCCTGTTGGGCGTGCCGGGGGCCGGGTTGCCGATCAGGTTCTTGGCGGACCGGTCCACCAGGACCCGCATCACCTCGGCGGGCGTGGCGAACCGCCGCTGGGCGAGGTAGAGCGCCGCGGCCCCGGCGGCGTGCGGCGCCGCCATCGACGTGCCGGACAGCTCCCGGGACGCGTTGTCGTCGGCGATGCCCGCCGACCGGATGCCCAGACCGGGTGCGAACAGGTCCACGCGGAGGCCCCAGTTGGAGAACGCGGCCCGTCGGTCGCCTCGGTCGGAGGCCGCCACCGTGAGCGCCTCCGCGACGCGCGCGGGCGAGGACCCGCTCGCGGGCTGGTTGGAGTTCCCGGCGGCCACGCTGTACGTCAGCCCGGACGCGATGGAGTTCCGCACGGCCTGGTCGAGCGCCGCGTTGGGGCCGCCGCCCAGGCTCATGTTGACCACCGCGGGCTTGCGCGCGGTCCTGGTCACGAAGTCGATGCCCGCGATCACCTGGGCGATCGTGCCCGAGCCCTGGTTGTTGAGCACGCGCACGCCCACGACCTGGGCCTTCTTGGCGACGCCGTACTTCGTGCCCGCGGCGGTCCCGGCCACGTGCGTGCCGTGCCCGTTGCCGTCCTCGGCCACCGGGTCGTTGTCCACGAAGTCGAAGCCGGACCGGGCCCGGCCGCCGAAGTCCCGGTGGGTGGTGCGCACGCCGGTGTCGACGACGTACACGGTGACGCCGGCGCCCGCCGTGTCCGGGTAGCGGTAGAGGCGGTTGAGCGGCAGCCGCACCTGGTCGACGCGGTCCAGGCCCCAGGACGGCGGGAACGGCTGGATCCGGTCGGCGTGGACCGCGGCATCCCGGCTGACCGCGGCAACCGACGGGTCGGCAGCGAGCCGCCGCGCCTCGGCGGGGCTGGCCTTGACCGCGAAGCCGTTGAGGGCGGCGCGGTAGGTGTGGCTGATCCGGACCCCGTACTCCTCGGCGAGGTCCCTGCCCTCCTCGGACGCGGCGCGGGTGTCCGCCTTCAGGGTGACGATGTAGCCGCGGTCGGCGGCCTCGGGCGCGGCGCCCGCGGCCGGTGCGACGACGGCGAGCGTGGCCGCCGTGGCGACGGTCGTCGCGACGGCGGTCCACCGTATGTGCCGCGCTCGCGGCAGCGTGATGTTCTTGCGCATGTGCTGGCTCCCCCTCCTGGGACGCGACCTTCCCTCCCCTGCGACCGCGTGCCCGGCCGCGTGACGGCACGCGTCCATGGCAGCGTGACCGGCGGGGTGGAGGGCTACAAGCCGGTGCGAGGCGGGGGAAACCCGCTTTACCAGGACTTGCCCAGGCTTGCCCCGAGCGTACTCGTGCAACCCGAGCACAGGCTTGGAGGAGCGGGGGAGACCCGAGGTCCGGCTCGGGTGCCGGGTCCCCCCGGAGCACGAGACGGCCCCCCGGCAGGCGGTGGAGCGTCCTGCCGGGGGGCCGTCGGTACGGGCTACTTCACTTGGAGCAGGCGGTTCGGCGACCCGGAGCCGACACCGGACAGCTTGTTCCTCACCGACCGGTCGGTGAGCCACTTGGCGACCTTCGCGGGCTTGGCCGTGCGGTGGTCGGAGAGGTAGAGGGCCGCGGCCCCGGCGACGTGCGGCGCCGCCATCGAGGTGCCGTCGAAGGTGTCCGTCGCGGTGTTGCTCCGGTTCGACGCGGACTTCACCGCCACGCCCGGGGCGAACAGGTCCAGGCGCGAGCCCTTGTTGGAGAACCAGGCGCGCTTGTCGCGGCGGTCGGTCGCCCCCACGGTGACGGCCTCCTTGACGCGGGCCGGCGAGGAGAGGGTGGCCGACTCGTTCTCGTTGCCGGCCGCCACCGTGTAGGTGACGCCGGAGGCGATCGACTTGCGCACGGCCGTGTCCAGCGGTCCGAAGGCCGGGACGCCGATGCTCATGTTGGCGACGGCGGGCCCGCGCGCGTGCCGGGTCACCCAGTCGACGCCCGCGATGATCCCGCCGAGCGTGCCGCCGCCCTCGCTGTCGAGCACGCGCACGGCCACGATCTTGGCCTTCTTCGCCACGCCGTACTTCGCGCCCGCGACGGTCCCGGCCACGTGCGTGCCGTGGCCGTTGGCGTCCTGCGCGTTCGCGTCGTTCCCGATGAAGTCCCAGCCGGAGCGGGCCCGGCCGCCGAAGTCCTTGTGCGAGGTGCGCACGCCGGTGTCGATGACGTAGACGGTCACCCCGGCGCCCTTCGACCGCGGCGCGGTGTAGCGCTTGTTCAGCGGCAGGCTCTTTTGGTCGATCCGGTCCAGGCCCCACGGCGGGTTGGCCTGCTGCGACCGGACGCGGGAGATGCCCCGCGGCTCCACGTGCACCGTGCGGTCCGCGACCACGCCGGTGACGGCCGGGTCGGCGGCGAGGCGCCGCGCCTGCTCCGCGGTGGCCCGGACGGTGTAGCCGTTGAGCGCCGCGCTGTACGTGTGCTGGATGCGGGCGCCGTACTTGCCGGCGACCTCCCTGCCGTCGCCGGAGGTGGACTTGGTGCCCGCCGCCAGCGTCACGATGTAGGTGGCGCCGCGGCCCTCGCTCGCGCCACCCGCGTCGGCGCCGATGGCCGGCGTGGCCGCGGACACCAGGCCCGCGGTGGTGACGGCCGCGACGGCCCCCGCCCAGCGCCGTCTTCTCGCGCGTATCGAATCCATGTACCGGTTCCCTCCCCTGGACGCCCTGTCCCGCACGCCCTGTCCTGTACGCGCTGCGCGACCGCAGGCGTGCTCGGCAGCGTCTCGTGTGCGGATGAGCCGTCACAAGCCGGAACGCGAGGCGGAATCGGTCATATCGCCCCTCGCTCCGGCTGAGGACGGCTCAATCCAAGCTGTTGCTTGGGAGCATGCTAGTAAAGCCGAGGATTGACTTGGGTTTCGCGGTGCCCCGATGATCGGGACAGGGCCCCGGGCGGCAACCCGCCCCGCCCACGACCGGGATCCGGACCCGGCGGGGGACGGGCGGGTGCCGACCCAGCCGGGCGGGGCTGCCCCCCCCGGCCCCGGTATCGCGTTGACAGGGTGCGGTACCGGCGCCTGTAATGGTGCGCGTGCCGCGTGGCTCGGGCCGGAGAGCAGTGGGCAGGCCCCCGACCGGGCGAGCACCTTCACCAAGGGACACGACCTTGCGTACACCCGCCATGTCGCCGTACGGCGACGGCGTCCCCGCGCCCTCGTCGCCGCCCGGCTGACGTAACCGCGCCCGGGACCCTCCGTCTCCCCTGCCTTCTTCCGTTCCTCCGCGCGCCGCGCCCGCCCGTGTGCCGCCGCGCGCCGCATCCCCCTGTCTGGAGCACCTTCCGCATGACCACGCCCACACGCGTACCCGCAGCCCTGGCCACGCCCCGGGAACCCCGCGCCGTGACCACCCTCGCCGACAAGCTCCTCGACGTACACGACTGGCTGCGCGACCAACTGACCCACCTGCGCGCCGAGTCCGCCGCGCACCTGGCGGCGCGCGCCGCCCACCAGGGCCCCGGTGAACCGCCCGCGCCCGGCCTCGGCCTCCAGATCCGGCAGCGCTGCCTGGAGTTCTGCGACGCGCTCACCTTCCACCACACCGGCGAGGACGACCACGTCTTCCCGGGGGTCCTCGCGCACCACCCGCACCTGCGCGACCCGCTCACCCGCCTCGGCGAGGAGCACCGCGAGATCGCCCGCCTCAAGGAGCGGCTGCTCGCCCTGCTCGACGACCTCGGCACGGCGCCGGCCGAGGAGTTCCTGATCACGTTCGACGACTTGGCGGGGCGGCTCAGGGACCATCTGGCGTATGAAGAGACCTGGCTGGTGCCGGTCCTGGCCGACGTGCCGTTCCCGCCCGGCCCGCCCGTACCCGACCCCGAGGAGGACACCCCGATGACCAGTCCCGTCCGCGTCAAGGACTTCGACCACCTGGTGCTCACCGTCCAGGACGTCGAGCGCGCCCTGGAGTTCTACTGCGGCACGCTCGGCCTGGAAGGCGTCCGCGTGGAGGAGTGGCGCGCGGGCGAGGTGCCGTTCCCGTCGGCGCGGGTCAGCCCGGTGACCATCATCGACCTCGTCGCCGGGGAGCGCGGTGAGGCCAACGTCGACCACATCTGCCTCGTCGTCGAGCCGCTCGACTGGCAGGAGGTCGTCGACTCGGGGGCGTTCACGGTCCTGGAGGGCCCGGTCGGCCGCTTCGGCGCCCGCGGCGACGCCCAGTCGATCTACGTGCGCGACCCCGACGGGAACTCGGTCGAGCTGCGCTGGTACCCCCAGGACGCCGAGGACGCCCAAGACGCCCAGGACGCCGAGGACCCGGAGGCCCAGGCCTGACCCGGCCCCCTCGCGTACCGGCGCACGGTCCCTCGCACGCGCGCCGGTACGCGCCGGTCCGCTACTCTGCCGGGGCGTTCTGTCAGGGGCATGCGAACGGCCCCTGACGGGGCCTCGGGCACACGGGAGCACAGGGGGACGGGGCGGGATGATCGGTCGGTTGAGGGACGCTTCCCCGCGTCGGATCGGGCCGTACGAGACCATCGCCCGGCTCGGCGCGGGCGGCATGGGCGAGGTGTTCCTCGGCGTCCCGGCGCGGGCCTGTGCGGAGCCGGGCGGGCCGGACGCCCCCGGGCCCCGCGACCGCCCTGGGGCGTACGACGCGTCCGGGTCCGCCGGCCGACCCGCGCCGGACGGCGCCTCCGGCCCCGGCGGACCGCCCGCGCCGTACGACCCGGACGGGCTCGTCGCCGTCAAGGCCGTACGCCGGGACGTCGCGGGCGAGCCCGCCTTCCGGGCCCGCTTCCGGCGCGAGATCGCCGTCGCCCGCTCCGTCACCCACCCGCACGTCGCCCGCCTCGTCGCCGGGGACGCCGACGCCGAACAGCCCTGGCTCGCCACGGAGTACGTCGCCGGGCCCACCCTCGCCGACGCGGTGCGCCGGCACGGCCCGCTGCCTGCCGCGGCCGTCGCCGCGCTCGGCACCGCCCTGGCGCGCGCCCTCGCCGCCGTGCACGCCGCCGGTGCGCTGCACCGCGACCTGAAGCCCGCCAACGTCCTGCTCGCGGCGGACGGCCCCAAGCTCATCGACTTCGGCGTCGCCCGCACCCCCGGCGCCACCACCATGACCTCCACCGGGCTGCTCGTCGGCACCCCCGGGTTCATGTCTCCCGAACACGTCGCCGGGGGACGGCACGTGGTCACCGCCTCCGACGTCTTCTGCCTCGCCTCCGTGCTCACCTACGCGGCCGCGGGCCGCGACCCGTTCGGCGACGGGCCGGTGGCCGCCGTCCTGTACCGGGTCTCCCGCGCCGAGGCCGAACTGGACGCGGTGCCCGACGCGTTGCGGGACGTGCTCGCCGCCTGCCTGGTCGTGGACCCGGCGGCGCGGCCCGGCCCGGAGGAACTGGCCGAGCGGCTCGCCGCCCCGCGCGGCGCGGACGGCGACGGTGGCGACGGGTTCGGCTGGCCCGCGCCCGTCCTGGAGGCCATCGGCGAGGTGCGGCGCGACGTCCGGCAGCTCTGCGCCACGGGGCGCCCGCTCCTGCCGCTGCCCGCACCGCCCCGGGTGCCGCGCGCCGCCCCCGGCGCCCCGCCGGACGCGGCGCCCGTACCGCCGGACTCCGTACCGCCGGACGGGGCGTCCGTATCGCCGGACGGGGCGTCCGTATCGCCGGACGCGGTGTCCGTACCGCCGGGCCAGGACCCCACGCCCACGTGGTCACCCACCGTCCTCAACACCCCGACCGCGCCGGGCACCTCGCCCGCCTCGCCCCACGAGCTGCCCACGATGGGCGCCGCCGCGCACGGCGCGACGGTCACCTCGCCGGCCCCGCCGCGGCGGCGCCGCCGCACCGCGCTCGCCGTGCT
>NZ_BNBT01000237.1 GCF_014656095.1 Streptomyces longispororuber | reverse complement strand
GAGGACGGTACGCCGGACGGTCCGACCGCCCCGGCGCCGACCCGTGGCGACGGTTCGCCGCCCCCCGGCCCGGCCCCGGCGGACGGCGGGCACCCCGCCCCCGGGCCCACCGACGCCCCCGAACTCCTGGCCCCGCGGCCGCCCGAGGCCGCGCTCGCGCCCGCCGACCCGGCCGCGTCGGCACCGGCCGACAGCGGGAGCGGAACCGGGGGCGGCGACGCCGGGCCGGGGGAGCAGCCCCCGCCGGGAGACGGCTCACCGCCGGAGACGGCACGGCCCTGACCGCGCCCGGCGTTTGCGGTCGCGACGGCGGGGAGGCGGCAGGGGCGCGGGGCGTGGCCCGCCCGGGCGCGGGGTGCTGAGGCGCGGCGGGGCCGAACCGGATGGCACGGGGACACAACCTCTTGATCATCTCGGTGGTCCCTCTCCTCGACATGGCGTACGACGCCCCGCGCCTGGACGGCGGTCGGCGGAGGCGCTCGGCACGACGTACACGGTGTGAATGCTGATGCTGGTGTGGCCTCTGATCGCAGTGATGGTGCTGGCCGTGGGGTGGGTGGACCTCGTGGCACGACGGACCCCGGCACCGGCGGCGGACGCCCCGCCACCGGAAACACCTGACGAACGGCCCGCACGGGACACCTGACGAGCGGCCTGCATGGGACACCTGTCGAATGGCCCGCATGGTCCGCCTGATGAACGGCCCGCACGGGACACCTGTCGAACGGCCCGCATGGTCCGCCTGACGACCAGAACGCGCGGGGCACCTGAGGAGTGCGCCCCGCACGAACCACCGCACGGAGCCGAGGCCACGGCCCGGGCCGGAAGCCCGCCTGCCCCCCCGCCCCGCACATCCCCCGCGCCCCGCTCTCCGCATCCCACGAGCCCCGCACCCCACGAGCCCCGCACCCCACGAGCCCCGCGCCCAGCGCGCCAGGGCGCCAGAGCACACCCCAGTGCCCGTCACCACCCCTGCCCCGTTCTGCCACCGTTGCGCAACAACCCCCCGCCCACCGCGCCGGTATGCCCCTTTCTGCCCTCGTCCTCGGCAAACCTCACCGTCGCGCCTCGCTGTGCCCATGGATAGCGTGGGTTCACTCAAGTGAACCCACGTCACACCGGGAGTTGACTGTGCACCGCCGACCCACGCTGCTCGCTGCCGCGTCTCTGACCGCTGCCGCAGTCCTGTCACTTGCCGCCTGCGGCGGCGGAGACGGCGGCTCCAAGGACTCCAAGGGCGCCGACACCATCGAGGGCGCACAGACCGGCGGCGGCACGAGCGCGACCCCGTCGCCGGAGGCCTCGGCCGACGGCGTCAAGCGGCCGCGGATCACGCTGCCCAAGGGCGTGCGGAACGTCTTCGAGGGCGGTCAGACGGGCGACGCGACGAAGGACGCGGTCCTCGCGGACAGCGAGCGGCGCATCAACTCGCTGGACGAGGCCGTCACGGTCGAGGCCGAGGACCACCCGGCGCTGAAGTTCTACTCCGCGGGGGACGCCCTCATGTCGGCGGCGACCTACGTCAAGGGCTTCTACGACGACGACCGGTCCTTCGTCGGCACGACGCGCTACTACAAGCGGAACGTGACCCTCCTGAAGAAGGACACCGCCGCGGTGACCTACTGCATGGACTCCAGCAAGACGTACCCCATGAACCGCAAGACCAAGAAGGTGGACAAGTCCGTCCCGGCCTCCGACAAGGACTACGCGTTCTTCAACACCCGGCTGGAGAAGAACGACGAGGGCGTCTGGCAGACCACGTCCGTGACGTCGATCGAGGCGGCGAAGCAGTGCCTGTGAACCAGCGGACCGCCCGGCGCGCCCTCACCCCTCTCGTGCCCCTCGTCGCCCTCTGCCTGGCGGCCGTGCCCGGAGCCGCGTACGCGAGCGGCGGCAAGGGCGGTGGCAAGCCCCTGGAGGGCAGCGGCAAGGGCGGCACCAACGGCCGCACCATCTACGCCGAGTCCAAGGTCGTGACGGTCACCGGCGGCGGCACCCGCAAGCAGCCCGGGACCGGCACGCTCACACCGACCGACAGCGACTGGACGCCGCCCGCCTGCTGGTACGAGCCCGCCTTCTCCCCGAAGCAGCTCGCGGGCACGGTGAAGGCGCTGCGCGGCCTGGAGTCGCTGCCGTTCATCGGCGGGGCCGCGGACGTCCTCGGCGACGCCCTCGACAAGCGCTACAAGGACGGCGAGTACAAGAACTACAACCTGGACAAGCAGGGCAAGGGGATGTTCTGGGCGGCGGTGAAGAACAAGAACCGCCTCGACGACCCGGAGGTCAACTCCTGCACGAAGCCGCCCTTCTGGGTGGACGAGGGCGACACCCCCGACGAGCCCCTCGCCATCAGCCCGCGCATCCTCGCCGCGTACGCCTACGACGAACTGCCCATCCCCGGGACCGAGGTCACCATGGCGCCCGCGGGCGAGACCAAGGTCAACCTGCCCACCTGGGGCTGGCTGGACAGGACGAAGTTCAGGAAGGTCTCCGCGACGGCGAGCCTGCCCGGTACCGGTCTGTCGGCCACGACGACCGCCGAACCCGTGTCCCTGCGGATCGAGCCGGGCACGAAGGACGCCCGGACCCACCCCGCCTCCGGAGAGTGCGCCCTCGGCAAGGACGGCCGCATCGGTGAGCCCTGGGCCAGGGGCAAGGCCGGGAAGACCCCGCCCTGCGGGGTGGAGTACCTGCGCTCGTCCGGCGACGGCGCGTACGCGCTGAAGGCCACGGTCACCTGGAAGATCCGCTGGACGAGCACGAACGGAGCCGGCGCGGACCTCCCGGACGGCGAGTTCGGCGCCGACCAGGACGTCGTCGTCAAGGAGATCCAGGCCGTCAACCGCTGAGGCGGCCGCCGGGCCGGGACGGCGGTGCTCACCGTCCCGGCCCGCCCCGGGTGAGACCGTCGTTCCCCAGTGGTGACGCACCGGCACATGGCCGAAACCTGCCCTCCCTACCTTCGGCATCACCAGCCGTCGGTCGGGAGGCTTGTCATGGCGCAGGGCGTGTGGAGGGGCCGGAACACATGGATCCGGCGGTGGGACCCGGAGGACGACGCGTTCTGGGAGCGGGAGGGCGAGCGGACCGCGCGGCGGAACCTCGCGTTCTCGGTGCTCTCCGAGCACATCGGGTTCTCCGTGTGGACACTGTGGTCGGTCATGGTCCTCTTCATGGGACCCGAGTACGGCATCGACCCGGCCGGGAAGTTCTTCCTGGTGTCGATGGCGACGCTGGTGGGGGCCGTGGCGCGGGTGCCGTACACCTTCGCCGTCGCCCGGTTCGGGGGCCGGAACTGGACCGTCGTCGCCGCCGCGCTCCTGCTGCTCCCCACCGTCGCCGCGTTCCTCGTCATGGAGCCGGGCACCTCGTACACCACGTTCCTGGTGTGCGCCCTGCTGACCGGGGTGGGCGGCGGGAACTTCGCCTCCTCCATGACCAACATCAACGCCTTCTTCCCGCTGCGGAAGAAGGGGTGGGCCCTCGGCCTCAACGCCGGCGGCGGCAACATCGGCGTCCCCGTCGTCCAGCTCGTCGCGCTCGCCGTCATCGGCGCGGGCGGAGGGCCGCGACTGCTCCTCGGCATCTACATCCCGCTGGTCGTCGTCGCCACCGTCTGCGCCGCGCTGTTCATGGACAACATCGCGTCCGTGAGGAACGACACCGGGGCCGCGAAGGAGGCCGTCCGGGACCCGCACACCTGGATCATGGCGTTCCTGTACGTGGGGACGTTCGGGTCGTTCATCGGGTACAGCTTCGCCTTCGGGCTCGTGCTCCAGACGCAGTTCGGGCGCACCCCGCTGGAGGCCGCGCAGCTCACCTTCGTCGGGCCGCTGCTCGGGTCGCTCGTCCGGCCCGTGGGCGGGCGGCTCGCGGACCGCTACGGCGGGGCCCGCATCACGCTGGGCAACTTCGTCGCCATGGCCGCCGCCACCGGGGTCGTCGTGCTGGCGTCCGTACGGGAGTCGCTCACGCTGTTCACCGGCGCGTTCGTGGTGCTGTTCGTGCTCAGCGGCCTCGGCAACGGCTCCACGTACAAGATGATCCCGGGCATCTTCCAGGCCAAGGCGGTGCGGCGGGGGCTCGACGGGGAGGCGGCCCTGCGGTACGGGCGGCGGCTCTCGGGGGCGGCCATGGGACTCATCGGGGCCGTCGGCGCGCTCGGAGGGCTCGGGATCAACCTGGCCTTCCGGCAGTCCTTCCAGGGCACGGGCGCGGGCACGGCGGCCTACCTCTCCTTCCTCGGCTTCTACGCCCTGTGCTTCGCGGTCACCTGGGCCGTGTACCTGCGCGGGCCCGCCCCGCAGTCGACGGTCGCGGCCGCCACGAGCACCGGGCGGGAACCCTCGTACGCCGAGGTGTGACGGCACGGCGCCACGGCGTGCCCGTGCGGCGGGCGCGCCGTCACCACGTAACACGGCGGACATCACGATGATCCAGAGCCGTCACCGGCCGTTGGCAGGGTCGAGGAGTCATGAACGTCTCACACGCACACGGTCCGCTCTCCGGGTTCACCGTCGGCGTCACCGCCGCCCGGCGCGCCGACGAGCTCGGCGCGCTGCTCCAGCGGCGCGGCGCCACGGTCCTGCACGCCCCCGCGCTGCGGATCCTGCCGCTGTCCGACGACGGGGAGCTCCTCGCCGCCACCGAGGACCTCATCGCCCACGCCCCGGACGTCGTCGTCGCCACCACCGCCATCGGGTTCCGCGGCTGGGTGGAGGCCGCCGACGGCTGGGGCTGCGGCGAGGCGCTGCTGGCCCGGCTGCGCGGCGTCGAACTGCTCGCCCGGGGGCCGAAGGTCAAGGGCGCCGTGCGGGCGGCGGGGCTCACCGAGCACTGGTCGCCGTCGTCGGAGTCGATGGCGGAGGTCCTCGACCACCTGCTCACCGAGGGCGTGGCCGGGCGGCGGGTGGCGCTGCAACTGCACGGCGAGCCGCTGCCGGGGTTCGTGGAGGCGCTGCGGGCCGGGGGCGCGGACGTCGTCCTCGTACCGGTGTACCGGTGGCTGCCGCCAGCCGACCTCGCGCCCGTCGACCGGCTGCTCGACGCGGTCGCGGCCCGCAGCGTCGACGCGCTCACCTTCACCAGCGCGCCCGCCGCCGCCTCGCTCCTCGCGCGCGCCGAGCAGCGGGGGAGCGCCGCCGACCTCCTCGCCGCCCTGACCGGCGACGTGCTCGCCGCCTGCGTGGGCCCGGTCACCGCGCTGCCCCTGCGCGACCGGGGCGTGGCGACCGTCCAGCCCGAGCGGTTCCGGCTCGGCCCGCTCGTCCAGCTCCTGTGCCGGGAGCTGCCCGCCCGGGCCCCCGTGCTGCCGCTCGCCGGGCACCGGGTGGAGATCCGGGGCCACGCGGTGCTCGTGGACGGCGAACTGCGGCCCGTGCCGCCCGCGGGGATGGCGCTGCTGCGGGCGCTGGCGCGGCGGCCCGGCTGGGTGGTGGCCCGCGCCGAGCTGCTGCGGGCCCTGCCGGGCGCGGGCCGCGACGAGCACGCCGTCGAGACCGCCATGGCCCGGCTGCGGACGGCCCTCGGGACGCCGAAGCTCATCCAGACGGTGGTCAAGCGCGGCTACCGCCTGGCGTTCGACCCCGCGGCGGCGACACCGTCCACGGGCTGAGCCGCGGGGGCGCCGTACGCCACGAGCGCCCGGCAGAGCAGGCCGAACGCCAGCGTGCACAGCACGGCCCGCACGGCGTTCCAGGCCACCCACGGCCCCTCGAAATCCGCGCGCACGGCCGCCGGGTCGGCGATCACCGCCGGGTCGCCCGCCGCCGCGAGGGCGTCGTTCAGCGGCACGTGCACCCCCGCGGTGAGCGTGAACGCCGCTCCGTACGCGACGAACGCGGCGAGCACCCACCGGCCCGCCGGCACCCGCCGCAGCCGCCACGCCGCGTACGCCGTGCTCAGCGGCGCGCCGAGGAACGCGGCGAGGAACACCGGGTTCTGGATCACCTCGTTGATGTGCTGCATGACCTCGATGTACGCGCGGTCCGAGCCGCGCCCGAGGCCCGGCATCACCGCGCACGCGAAGACGAAGAAGGCCCCGGCCGTGAGGCCCGTGGTGAGCACCGCGGCCCCCAGGGCCGGGCCGCCGGGGCGCGGGCCCCGCGGGGCGGCCGGGGCGGGGCGGGGCGTGTTGTCGGTCGTCATGGCACCGAGTCAAGCCGCCGCCCGGACCCGCGGCCATGGCCGACGAGCGCGGCCGCATGCGCGTGCGTCTCGGCCCCTCCCGGCGCGGGTCCCGGCCCGCCCGCCGGGCCCCCGTGGTGGCAGGGGTTCCGGACCGGTGCCGGGACGGGCACTGTAGGAGTACGGACGGGTGTACGGCCGGGGCGCGCCGGAACCTCGGCGCGCACCGGGACGTGGGGGCGTGCCGGAACGCGGGCACGCACCGGGACAGCGGCACGCGCCGGAACCTCGGCGCGCACCGGAACGTGGGTGCGTGCCGGACCGCGGGCGCTCACCGGCCCCCCCCGAACTCAGCGGCGACACCGAGGCGGTGACAGGCGCATGGCGTTGGGTGCGGCCCCGCACAAGGCCGCGTACGGCGAGCTGCGGTTCGACTCCGGGCGGCCCTGCCTCGACCTCCTCGCGACGACCCACCCCGCGGAGCGGCTCGACGGGGTCGACCGGCTGCGCGCCTGGCTGGCCGGGGCGGGCCTGGTCCCGCCGGGCACGCCGCTGCCGGACGCGGGGCCCGCCTGGCTCGACGGCTTCCGCGACCTGCGCGGCCACATCGACCGCCTGGTCACCGGGGAGCTCACCGCGCGGCCCGCCGAGGAGGCCCTCGCCCGGGTCAACGCGCTCGCCGCGTCGGCCCCGCCCGCCCCGCGCCCGCCGCGCCACCCCGACGGCAGCCTCACCCTGGCCCTGCACGGCACGCCCGGCCGCGCCGCCCTGCTCGCGGCCGTGGCCCGGGACGCGGTCGACCTGCTCACCGACCCGGTGGCCCGCTCGCTGCTGCGCCGCTGCGCGGGCGACAACTGCCCCATCGTGTACCTCGACACGTCCCGGGGGCACCGCCGCCGCTGGTGCTCCAGCGAGGTGTGCGGCAACCGGGAGCGGGTGGCCCGGCACCGGCGGCGGGCGGCGGGACTCGCCCCGGCCTGACCGCCCCGGCGAGGGTCAAAACCTCGACGGTGGAAGGAAGTTGGGCTCCACCTTGAACGCGCCCCGCGTGGCGTCCGTACGTCCAGGGAGACCGGTCGGCGGCCCGAGCCGGCCGGACGGGACGAACAGCGGACAGCGGAGGCAGACGTGCGCAAGGATTCCGCCGTGGCCGATGAACGCCCGCACCGGCATCGAGCGACGCCTCCGCCGGAGCCGGACGAGGAGCTGATGCGCGCGCTGTACCGCGAGCACGCCGGACCGCTTCTCGCCTATGTGCTCCGCCTGGTGGCGGGAGACCGGCAGCGCGCCGAGGATGTCGTACAGGAAACGCTCATCCGTGCCTGGAAGAACGCCGGTCAGCTCAACCGTGCGACCGGTTCGGTACGCCCCTGGCTGGTGACGGTCGCACGCCGCATCGTCATCGACGGCCACCGCAGCCGGCAGGCCCGGCCGCAGGAGGTCGACCCGTCGCCGCTGGAGGTCATCCCCGCGGAGGACGAGATCGATAAGGCGCTGTGGCTGATGACCCTCTCGGACGCGCTGGAGGACCTGACCCCCGCGCACCGGGAGGTACTTGTCGAGACCTACTTCAAAGGGCGTACGGTCAACGAGGCGGCCGAGCGCCTGGGTGTCCCCAGCGGCACGGTGCGCTCACGGGTCTTCTACGCGCTGCGCTCGATGAAGCTGGCTCTGGAGGAGCGGGGGGTGACGGTATGAGCACGCCGTACGACGCGTACGACGCACACGGCCACGGCGGTCCCGGGCGGAGCCCCGGCCCTGATGGTCCCGGTTCCGGCCGCCCCGGTTCTGACGGTCCCGGTCCCGGCCGCCCCGGCCCTGACGTTCCCGGTCCCGGCGGCCCCGGTGATGTGCACGAGACCGTCGGCGCCTACGCCCTCGGCATCCTGGACGACGCGGAGGCCACCGCCTTCGAGGCGCACCTGGCGGGCTGCGAGCTCTGCGCCCGGCACCTGGAGGAGTTCGCCGGCCTGGAGCCCGTCCTCGCCGCGCTCGCGGACGTCCCCGGCTCCCGCGCCGCGCCCGGCGGCGACCGGGCCGATGGCTGGGCCGACAGCCGGGTCGACGGCCGGGTCGACGGCCGGGTCGACGGCCGGTCCCAGGGCCGGTCCGACGGCCGGGACGCCGCCCTGCCC
>NZ_BNBT01000236.1 GCF_014656095.1 Streptomyces longispororuber | reverse complement strand
TGGCCAGGCCGCGGCCGCGGTGCGGGCGGGCCCGCGTGCGACGGGGCCCCTTCCGTGCTCGCCGTGCCCGCGCGGCCCGCGGCCGCTCCGGCCCTCATGGCCCCACCCCGCGGCGCGCCCGTATGGCCGTGCGTACGGGAACCAGTCGCGTGCCTGGGAACCAGCCTCGTGCCTGGGAACCAACCCCGCGCGCCTGGCAACCAACCCCGCGCCCGGGAACCAACCCCGCGCCCGGGAACCAACCCCGCGTACAGGACCTAGCCCCGCACACGGAAGCTGACGTACCGTCAACTCCGCCGGGGCGCCCGCCGTCCCGGCTGCCGCGACCGCCTGGCCCGCAGGGAGGCGCACCGTGCCGGACGACCGCCCCGTGCCCCTCGACGAGTACCCCGTCCACCAAGTGCCGCTGTCCATGAAGCACGTGGCCACCGGCGACCGGAACGCCTACGACCGGTGCATCTTCCACCTCTTCGACCACGAGGGCCGCGCCCTGCTGATCCTCGGCCTCGGCGTCTATCCCAACACAGGCGTCATCGACGCGTACGCCACCCTGCGTACGGGCGCTACGCTGCACGCCGTGCGGGCGTCGGACGCGCTCGGAGACGACCGCACGCACCTGGCCGTGGGGCCGCTGCGCATCGAGGTCGAGGAGCCCCTGCGCAGGTTCCGGCTGACCTGCGCCGCCGACCCCGGCGACGCGGACTCCCTCGCGTACGACGTCGTCTGGAACGCCGACTTCCCGGCCCTGTGGGAGCCGCACCACGTACAGCGGCGCGGCGGCCGGCTCACGCTCGAAGGCCGCCGGTTCGTGCAGGCGGGCCACTGCGAGGGCACGATCCGCGCCGGCGGCGGGGAGATCCCGGTGCGCGCGGGGCGGTGGACGGCGACCCGGGACCGGAGCTGGGGGGTGCGGCCCGTGCCGGGCGAGGAAGGCGGCCGCCTCGCTGAGGAGTTCCCCACGGAGGGGTTCCACTGGATCTGGTGCCCGGTCCGCTTCGCCGACCGCTTCCTGATGGTCGTCACCCAGGAGGACGCCGACGGCTACCGCAGCCTGAACGACGCGACCCTCGTCCGCCCCGGCCGGCCCGACCGCCAACTCGGCTGGCCCCAGGCCGACATCACCTACCGCTCCGGCACCCGGCACCCCGAGTCGGCCGTCGTCCACCTCGCCGACCCGCGCACCCGCGAGCCGCTGGAACTCGGCATCGAAGTCCTGACCTCCCTGCCGCTGGCCGTCGGCGCGGGCTACCCGCCCGCCGACGACTGGCAGCACGGCACCTGGCGCGGCCGCTCCTGGTGCGACCGGCGCACCTACGACCTCACGCACCCGGCCGCCCATCCCTTGGCCGCGTACGGCGTCGTCGACCACGCGGCCCGCTGCACCCTCGGCGGCAGGACCGGCCACGGGATCTTCGAGCACGGCACGTTCGGCCGCCACGACCCGAGCGGCTTCACCGGCTTCGACTCCGTGGCGCCCTGAGCGGCACCCGCCCCGGACGCACCCGCCCCGGACGCACCCGCCCCGGACGCACCCGCCCCGGAGGCATCCGCTCCGGACGCACCGGTCGCGGCCCACCCCGAGAGGAGCCCGGACATGGCCACCGCGCCCCGGCCCCGCACCACCACCCGCGACCCGGACGCCCTCGCCCGCCGCCTGTCCCGCTGGCTCGGCACCCGCCTGCCCGGAGCCCGGGCCGTCGACGTGACCGTGCCCGCGTCCAACGGCATGTCGAGCGAGACGCTCCTGTTCACGGTCGACCACCCCGCACCGCCCGCGCGCCACTGCGTGGCACGCCTGGCCGCCGACCCGGCCGCGTACACGATCTTCCCGGTGTACGACATGCCGCGGCAGTACCGCACTCTGCGGCTCGTGGCCGGCGCCAGCGACGTGCCGGTCCCGCGCGCGCTGTGGCTGGAGGACGACCCGGAACCGCTCGGCGCGCCCTTCCTGGTGATGGAGCGGGTCGCGGGCCGGGTGCCGCCGGACGTCATGCCGTACACGTACGAGGGCAACTGGCTGCACGCCGCGAGCGACGCCGAGCGCGCGCACCTGGAGGACGCCACGGTCCGCGTCCTCGCCCGCCTGCACGACCAGGTGCCGGTCGCGCGGGCCGGGTTCCTCGCCCTGCCCGGCGACGGCAGTCCGCTGCGCCGCCACGTCGCCGCCCAGCGCGCCTACTACGCGTGGGTGGTGCGCGGCCTGCCCCGCTCACCCCTGATCGAAAGCGCTTTCACGCGCCTCGGCGAGCTGTGGCCCGCCGAGGAGGGCGAGCCGGTGCTCACCTGGGGCGACGCCCGCATCGGCAACATCGTCTACGACGGCTTCGACCCGGCCGCCGTGCTCGACTGGGAGATGGCCTGCCTCGGACCGCGCGAACTCGACCTCGGCTGGACCGTCTACCTGCACCGCTTCTTCCAGGACCTGGCGACCGGCTCCGGACAGCGCGGGCTGCCCGCGTTCCTGCGCCGCGAGCGCGTCGAGGACCGCTACGCGGAGCTGACCGGCCACCGGCCGCGCGACATGGACTTCCACACGCTGTACGCCGCGCTGCGGCACGCCGTCGTCATGCTGCGCGTGGCCCACCGGCAGCTGCACTTCGGGGAGGCGACGCTCCCGGAGGACCCCGACACGCTGATCCTGCACCACGCGAGCCTCGCGGCGATGGTGCGCGGCGACTACTGGTGACGGCCGGGCCTCGGTGCCGGGCCGCGGGTCACCGTCGTGCGCGGCGCGTCAGGCGGCCGCGCGACGGGCCTGCCGGGGCACCCGCATCGGGCGCGAGCCCGGCCCGCCCACGTGCGAGAACGGCTGCGTACGCCAGTCCAGGCCCTGCGGCAGCGTCAGCAGCAGGGCGGTGTCCTGCTCCTGCGCCTCGGGCGACTCGTCCGCGGGCTCGGCCTCGGCCGCGGCGCGGCCCGTGCCGGCGCAGACGGTGAGCCCGAAGGGGTTCCACGGTGTGGGGCACAGCGCGTGCTCGGGCAGGACGTCCTCGTCCGTCAGGAGCGCGATGGGCTGCCCGCAGTCCGGGCAGGTCACGCGGTACATCTCCAGGGTGTCGTAGGCGTCGGAGGCGTCGTCGTCGACGGCGGGTTCGACGCCCTCCGGCGCGGGCTCGAGCAGCTCGACGGTCTGCTGCTTGCGGCGGACGGAGCGACCGGGGCGCTTCAGGTTCTGCATGGAAAATCTCCCCCTCGGGTGGGCCGACAAGGCACTGCGGCCTCGACCACAGCAAGCACTTCCCGTCCCGACCTGCGGGTAATCGCGGCAGCTCCCGCGAGCCTGTTCGGGATCTGTGGCGTTCGTCACATGCCGCGTGAAGATGCCGCCGCGCGCGGGGCGGCTCCGGGGGCGTGCGCAGGTATGCGGACCTGCGCGGAACCATGCGGACCCGCGCCCGCCGGGTGACGCTCACCGCCACCGTGCCGGCGTCGGCCGGGGGCGGGGGGCGCGGGCGCCCCGCTCCCACCGCCGCCGCCCGCGCGCGGGCGGCGCCCACCCCTCCGGCTCCCCGTGCCGGGAACCGTCCGCCCGCCGTTCGCACGCGGTTCAGGTACCGGCGGGGATCAAGGGCACTGTAGGTTCGGCGCATGGAGGAGCTGGACCGACAGATCGTGGAGCTGCTCGTCAAGGACGGGCGGATGAGCTACACCGACTTGGGCAAGGCCACGGGCCTGTCCACATCGGCCGTGCACCAGCGGGTGCGGCGGCTGGAGCAGCGCGGGGTGATCCGCGGGTACGCCGCGGTCGTCGACCCCGAGGCCGTCGGCCTGCCGCTCACCGCCTTCATCGCGGTGCGGCCGTTCGACCCCAGCGCCCCCGACGACATCGCCGAGCGCCTGGCCGGGGTGCCGGAGATCGAGGCCTGCCACAGCGTGGCCGGCGCGGAGAACTACCTCCTGAAGGTCCGGGTCGCCACCCCGCACGAACTGGAGAACCTGCTGGCCAGGCTGCGCTCGCTGGCCGGGGTCTCCACCCACACGACGGTGGTCCTCTCCACGCCGTACGAGGCCCGCCCGCCCCGCATCTGAGGCCGTCGCCACGGGCCGAGGTCCCTGCCGTCGGCACACCCGGACGGCCCGCACGGCGGTCCGGTCCGGCCCGGACCCCGGCGGCGGGCCGCCGCGGGCCGGGCGCGACACTGGTGTCCATGTTGTCCACGAGTGAGCGCACCACCCCCGACAGCGGACACCGCACCGTCCTGCTGCGCGGCGGGGAAGTCCACAGCCCCGCCGACCCCTTCGCGACCGCGATGGTCGTCGAGCGCGGCCACGTCGCCTGGGTCGGCTCCGAAGGCGCCGCCGACGCCTTCGCGGACGGTGTCGACGAGGTCGTCCACCTCGACGGCGCCCTGGTCACCCCCGCGTTCACCGACGCCCACGTGCACACCACGGGCACCGGACTCACGCTCACCGGCCTGGACCTGTCCGGGGCCGGGGACCTGGCCGAGGCCCTCGCCCTCGTCCGCGCGTACGCCGCAGGACGGCCGGGCGACCGCGTCCTGCTCGGGCACGGCTGGGACGCCGCCCGCTGGCCCGGCGGCCGACCGCCCACGCGCGCGGAGCTCGACGAGGCCGCAGGCGGCCGTCCCCTGTACCTCTCGCGGATCGACGTGCACTCCGCCGTCGTCACCACCGCGCTCCTCGACCTGGTGCCCGGCGTCACCGGCGAGCCCGGCTTCCACCCCGACGCGCCCCTGACCGCCGCCGCCCACCACCGGGTGCGCGAGGCCGCACACGCCGCCGTCACGCCCGAGCGGCGCGCCGAGGCCCAGCGCGCCGCGCTGCGGCACGCCGCGTCGCTCGGCATCGGCTCCGTCCACGAGTGCGCGGGCCCCACCATCTCCGGCGAGGACGACTTCACCGCCCTGCTGCGCCTGGCGGCCGAGGAGCCCGGACCGCGCGTCGTCGGCTACTGGGGCGAGCTCGGCGCCGAGGGCGTCGCCCGCGCGCGGGAGCTCGGCGCGGCGGGCGCCGCGGGCGACCTGTTCGTGGACGGCGCCCTCGGCTCCCACACGGCCTGCCTGCACGCGCCGTACGCCGACGCCGACGGGACCGGCAACGCCTACCTGAGCGCCGCGGACGTGGCCGGCCACGTCGTCGCCTGTGCCGGGGCGGGCCTCCAGGCCGGCTTCCACGCCATCGGGGACGCCGCCGTGTCCGCCGTCGTGGACGGTGTGCGCGCCGCCGCCGACAAGCTCGGCGTCGCCCGTGTCCGCGCCGCCCGGCACCGCGTCGAGCACGCCGAGATGCTCACCCCGGAGACCATCGCCGCCTTCGCCGACCTCGGCCTCACCGCCTCGGTGCAGCCCGCCTTCGATGCGCTGTGGGGCGGCGACGGCATGTACGCCCGCCGCCTCGGCGCCGAGCGCGCCCGCACCCTCAACCCGTACGCGGCCCTGCTGCGCGCCGGTGTCCCGCTGGCCTTCGGCTCCGACAGCCCCGTCACCCCCTTCGACCCCTGGGGGACCGTCCGCGCCGCCGCCTTCCACCACACCCCGGAGCACCGGGTGTCCGTGCGCGCCGCGTTCACCGCCCACACGCGCGGCGGCTGGCGGGCCACCGGCCGCGACGACGCCGGCGTCCTGGTGCCCGGCGCGCCCGCCGACTACGCCGTGTGGCGCACCGGCGAGCTCGTCGTACAGGCCCCCGACGACCGCGTCGCCCGCTGGTCGACCGACCCGCGCTCCGGCACCCCGGGCCTGCCCGACCTCACGCCCGGCGCCGACCTGCCCGTCTGCCTGCGCACGGTGGTGGCCGGGGAGACCGTGTACGTACGGCCGGGCGAGTGACGCCGGTGCGGCCGCGCGGCTCCGAACGGGGCCACGCGGCGCGTCGCGCGCCCGGCGCCGCTCCCCACTGACCTGCTGATCTACGGTAAGCGCCCAGGTCAGGCGGCTATTGACAGACGGCGGCCGTCGGCGGGTAGGTTCGGCCGGGTCCACCACAGGACGTCCGACCGGTGAACCTGCACGCAGTCGTCGAACGCCGCTGGGTCACGGGTGGCGCGCCGCACCGGCGCACCACCACAGGGAGCCAGGTCCAGCGCCCGCGACGCCCGGGCGCGGGAACGCGATCGCCGGGGCCCGGGCGTCCCTCCCGCTCCTCGGGAGCTCGGGGGAGGTGCGACCCGGGTGGGGCCCGGACGCTCAGTAGACAACGGCTCTCGGTCGACCCGCAGCCAGCGGGCCCCGGGCCGGACCGAAGGGCACCGGGCCCCGACCCGCAGGACCGCCCGCGCGCGCCGGCCGCCCCGGTGCCCGTGGGGTCGCGAGAGCCCCAGGCGGGGGACACTATGGTGGTCCCCTGCGTACGAACGAAGGGGCAGTAGTGAGCAACGGCGGCGGGATCGGCGAAGCAGCGGAAGCGGGGCGGCAGTTCGGCCCCCTCGGCCAGGCCTTGGTGATCATCCCGACCTACAACGAGGCGGAGAACATCCAGGGGATCGTGGGCCGGGTGCGCACCGCCGTGCCGGAGGCGCACGTCCTCGTCGCCGACGACAACAGCCCCGACGGCACCGGCAAGATCGCCGACGAGCTGGCGGCCGCGGACGACCAGGTCCACGTGCTGCACCGCAAGGGCAAGGAAGGCCTCGGCGCCGCCTACCTCGCGGGCTTCTCCTGGGGCCTCGAACACGGCTACGGCGTCCTCGTCGAGATGGACGCCGACGGCTCGCACCAGCCCGAGGAACTGCCGCGGCTGCTCACCGCCCTCAAGGGCGCCGACCTCGTGCTCGGCTCGCGCTGGGTGCCGGGCGGCCGGGTCGTCAACTGGCCCAAGTCCCGCGAGTTCCTCTCCCGCGGCGGCAGCACGTACTCCCGGCTGCTGCTCGACGTGCCGATCCGCGACGTCACCGGCGGCTACCGCGCCTTCCGCCGCGAGACCCTCGAAGGCCTCGGCCTCGGCGACGTGGCCTCCCAGGGCTACTGCTTCCAGGTCGACCTGGCCCGGCGGGCCGTCAAGGCCGGCTACCACGTCGTGGAGGTGCCCATCACCTTCGTGGAGCGCGAGCACGGCGACAGCAAGATGAGCCGCGACATCGTCGCGGAGGCGCTGTGGCGGGTCACCGCATGGGGCGTGGGAGAGCGCGTCGGCAAGGCCATCGGCCGCAAACAACCCTGACACCGCAGGCCCTCCGGGCCACGCTTTCGGGGTCCGCCCCCTCGGGGTCGCGTTTTCCGGGGCTGCGCTCCGGGGGTGCGTTTTCCGGGGCTGCGCTCCGGGGGTGCGCTTTCCGGGGCTGCGCTCCGGGGGTGCGCTTTTCGGGTCCGCCTCCGAGGGTTGCGCTTTCGGTGTCCGCCCTCCGGAGGTGCGTTTTCCGGGGCTGCCCTCGGGGGTTGCGTTTTCCGGGTCCGCCCTCCGGGGTCGCGCTTCCCGGGGCTGCCCTCGGGCGGCGCGCTCTCCGCGTTCTCGCCCCGCGTCCGCACGGCTGCCCGGTGCGGCCCCGGCAGCGGGGCCGCACCGGGTGCCCCGGAACCCCGTAACGATCACCCGCTTATCCCGGTCTGAGCCCGGGGCAGGCACACTGGGACCATGACGACTGGCGCACCGCCTCCCTTTACGACGCCCGCCCGGCCCCGGCGCTCCCGCGTGCTGCGGTTCCTGCCCCTCGCTGTGATCGGGTGGCTGGTCCTGGAGGTCTGGCTGCTGACCGTGGTGGCGGGCGCGTCGAGCGGTCTGGTCGTGTTCCTGCTGCTCGTGGGCGGGCTGGTGCTCGGCTCCTTCGTCATCAAGCGCGCCGGACGCCGCGCGTTCAAGAACCTGAGCGAGGCCGTGCGCCAGCAGCAGAGCGGCGTGACGCCCGAGCGGGAGCAGGGCGGCGGCAGCGCCCTCACGATGCTCGGCGGGCTGCTGCTCATCCTGCCGGGGCTGATCTCGGACGCCCTCGGCCTGCTGCTGCTCGTGCCGCCGCTGCAGAAGGTCCTCAGCCGCAGCGCCGAGCGCGCCTTCGAGCGCAAGCTCCGCGCCGCCGCGGCGGCCGCGCCGGGCAACCTGGGCGACGCCTTCCAGCAGGCCCGTATGCGCCACCCGGACGGCAAGGTCGTCCAGGGCGAGGTCATCCACGAGGAACAGCCGCCGACACGCCACCCGGCCCACGGCCCGGACGACCCGCAACTTCCCCGCTGAAGCGGGCCTCCGGCCCACAACGCGCCCAGTAGGCCTCCGGCCCGTTGGGCGCGTTCAGCAGGCCCCGGAGGCCCCGGCCCCTACGCGCCCGGCATGCCGCGGGCCCGCCGCGGCGCGGGGGGTGGCCGCACAGCGCGACGAGGGCCGGGGCCGCTGCGTGCAGCAGCGGCCCC
>NZ_BNBT01000235.1 GCF_014656095.1 Streptomyces longispororuber | reverse complement strand
GGCTTCGGCGTCTCCACGCTCCTCGAACTCGGCCCCGACTCCGTGCTGACCGCCATGGCGCACGAGGCGCTCACCGACCCCGCCGCCCAGAGCGGCCTGGTCGCGGCCCTGCGCAAGGACCGCCCGGAGACCGACACGTTCCTGACCGCCCTCGCCAAGGCGCACGTCCGCGGCGTGGCCGTCGACTGGGCGCCGCTGTACGCGCCTGTCGCGTCCCGCCGCCGTGTCGACCTGCCCACGTACGCCTTCCAGCGGCGGCGCTACTGGCCGCGCCCCGCCGTTCCCGGCGCCGGTGACGCCCGGGCCACCGGACTGCACCCGGCGGACCACCCGCTGTTCGGCGCCGCCGTGGCCCTCGCCGACATGGACGGCTACCTGTTCACCGGCGGGCTCTCGCTCGCGTCCCACCCCTGGCTCGCGGGCCACGCCCTCGGCGGCACGGTCCTGCTGCCCGCCACCGCCTACGTCGAACTGGCCCTGCACGCCGGACACCGCGTCGGCTGCGCCCACCTGGAGGAGCTGACGCTCCAGGCGCCCCTCGTCCTGCCCGAGCGCGGCGCCGTGCAGCTCCAGCTCGCCGTGGGCGCCGCCGACGCCCTCGGCCGCCGCCCGGTGAACCTCTACTCGCGGCCCCAGAGCGCCGCCGCCGACGACCTGTGGTCCGACGAGCCCTGGCTGCGCCACGCCACCGGCACCCTCGCCCCGGCCCCGGCCGCCGCCCGGGAAGCCGACGCCGACCTGGCCCAGTGGCCGCCCGCGGGCGCCGAACCCGCCGACACAGAGACGCTGTACGACAGCCTCGCCGCCGCCGGGTTCCGCTACGGCCCGGCCTTCCAGGGCCTGCGGTCCGTGTGGCGGCGCGACGGCGAGCTGTTCGCCGAGGTGGCGCTGCCGGAGGAGGAGCGGGACGGGGCCGACGCGTACGGCCTGCACCCGGCGCTCCTCGACGCCGCGCTGCACCCGCTCGGCCTCGGCACCTTCGTGTCCGACACCGAGCAGGGCCGCATGCCCTTCTCCTGGACCGGCGTGACGCTGCACGCCACCGGCGCGTCCGCGCTGCGGGTCCGCCTCACCGCCGCCGGAACCGACGGCGTGGCCCTCACCGTCACCGACACCCAGGGCGCCCCGGTCGCCACCGTCGACTCGCTCGTCCTGCGGCCCATCGCCGCACCCGAGGCGGACACGGGGCACGGCGCCCACCACGACGCGCTGTTCCGCGTCGACTGGACCGTGGTGCCCGCCCCTGCCCCGGCGACCGGTGGCGTCCACGCCGTCCTGGGCGCGGACGCGCTCGGGGTGCGGGCCGCCCTGGAGGGTGCCGGTGCGGAGGTGGCGGCGTACGCGGACGTGGCGGCGCTCGCCGCAGCGGTCGGCGACGGCGCCCCCGCCCCCGAGTGCGTATTCGTGACCAGCGCGGGCGCGGAGGGCGACGGCGACACCGCCACGGCGGTACGGACGTCCCTGTACGACACCCTCGCGACCGTGGGGGAGTGGCTGTCGTACGAGGGCGGCGAGGACGCCCGCCTGGTGGTGGTGACGCGCGGTGCCGTGGGCGTGGGCTCCGGTGACGTGGTCTCGGCCTCCGGTCTGGTCGACGCCCCGGTATGGGGCCTGATCCGCTCGGCACAGTCCGAGAACCCCGGCCGCCTCACCCTCGTCGACGTCGACGGCTCGGCGGCCGCCCTGGCACAGCTCCCCACCCTGCCCGCGCTGGACGAGCCGCAGCTCGCCGTGCGCGGCGACGTGCTCCGCGCGCCGCGCCTGGTACGCGCCGGCGGCGGCGTGCTCCCGGCCCCGGCGGGGGAGTCCTGGCACCTGGGCGTGACGGGCAAGGGCACCCTGGAGAACCTGGCGCTCCTGCCCGGCACGGACGACGCCGAGGTGTCCGGGACCCGCCCGCTCGGCGCGGGCGAGGTGCGCGTCGCGGTCCGCGCGGCGGGCATGAACTTCCGTGACGTACTGATCGCGTTGGGCATGTACCCGGGGGACGCGGTCATGGGCACCGAGGGTGCCGGTGTCGTCGTCGAGGTCGGCGCCGACGTGACGGACCTGACCGTGGGGGACCGCGTCCTCGGCTTGCTGGAGGCGGGCTTCGGCCCGCTGGCGGTCGCGGACGCGCGTCTGGTGGCCCGCATTCCGGAGGGCTGGTCGTTCGCGCGGGCGGCGTCGGTGCCGACGGTGTTCCTGACGGCGTACTACGCGCTGCGGGACCTGGCGGACCTCCAGGCGGGTGAGTCGGTGCTGGTGCACGCGGCCGCCGGTGGTGTGGGCATGGCCGCGGTGCAGCTCGCCCGGCACTTCGGGGCCGAGGTGTACGGCACCGCCAGCGCCGGGAAGTGGGACGTACTGCGGGACCTCGGCATCCCGGACGCGCGGATCGCCTCGTCCCGGACGCTGGACTTCGAGGCGTCGGTCCTCGACGACACCGCGGGCCGGGGCGTGGACGTGGTGCTCAACTCCCTGGCGCGGGAGTTCGTGGACGCGTCGCTGCGGCTGCTGCCGCGCGGCGGGCGGTTCGTGGAGATGGGCAAGACCGACCTCCGCGACCCGGACGCCGTCGCGGCCGAGCACGACGGAGTCACGTACCGGAGCTTCGACCTGATCGACGCGGGACGCGACCGGATCAAGGAGATGCTGGCGGAGGTGCTCTCGCTGTTCGAGCGGGGTGTCCTTGAGCCGCTGCCGGTCACGGCCTGGGACGTGCGCCGGGCCCCGGAGGCCTTCCGCTACCTGAGCCAGGCCCGGCATGTGGGCAAGGTGGTGCTGACGCTGCCGCCGCGCTTCGACGGCCAGGGCACGGTTCTGGTCACCGGCGCGCTGGGCGGTCTGGGGCGGGTGGTGGCCCGGCATCTGGCCGGTGAGCACGGCGTACGGGATCTGCTGCTGGTCTCGCGGCGGGGTGAGCAGGCCCCGGGGGCGGAGCAGGTGCGGGCCGAGCTGGAGGAGCTGGGCGCGCGGGTGACGATCGCCGCGTGCGACGTCTCCGACCGTGAGGCCGTGGCTGCGCTGATCGAGGGCGTACGGACCGACCTGCGTGCCGTGGTGCATGTGGCGGGTGTCGTCGATGACGGCGTGCTCACCTCGCTCACCCCCGAACGGCTGGACACGGTGCTGCGGCCGAAGGTGGACGCGGCGGTCCATCTGCACGAGCTGACCGCGGACCTGGACCTGTCGGCGTTCGTGCTGTTCTCCTCGGCCGCCGGTGTGCTGGGCAGCGCGGGACAGGCCAACTACGCCGCGGCCAACGCCTTCCTGGACGCCTTGGCCCAGCACCGGCGCGCCCAGGGCCTGGCCGCGACCTCGTTGGCCTGGGGGTTGTGGGCCGACCAGGGCGGCATGGCCGGAGCCCTCGCCGAGGGGGACATCGACCGGATGAACCGGGCGGGCGTGGCGGCCCTGTCCGCCGCGGAGGGCCTGGCCCTGCTCGACGCGTCCCTGGCGCAGCCCGACGGCGCCCTGGTGCCGATGAAACTGGACACCGGCGTGCTCCGGGAGCAGTTCGGCGCCGAGGTGCCGCCGCTGTTCCGCGGCCTCGTCCGCGGCCCGGTCCGCGAGGCCGCCGCCGCCCAGGCGGGCCCGGCGGACGCGGGGCGGGCGCCGCTGGCGGAGCGGTTGGCGGGGCTCGGCGCCGAGGAGCGCGAGCAGGCCCTCGTCGACCTGGTGCGCGCCGACGTGGCCGCCGTGCTCGGCTACCCGTCGCCGGAGTCGGTGGACGCCGCCAAGGCGTTCAAGGAGCTGGGCTTCGACTCGCTCACCTCCGTCGAACTGCGCAACCGCCTCAACGCCGCCACCGCCCTGCGGCTGCCCGCCAGCCTGGTCTTCGACTACCCCACGCCCGTCGCGCTGGCCGCCCACCTGGGGACGGAACTGCTCGGCGCGCTGCCGGAGGCCGCCGCCCCGGCCGCCGCCGCGAGCGGCGCGGCCGTCAACGGCGTCCAGGACGAGCCCGTCGCCGTCGTCGCCATGAGCTGCCGCTACCCGGGCGGCGTCCGCTCGCCCGAGGACCTGTGGCGCCTGGTGTTCGCGGGCGAGGACGGCCTGACCGGCTTCCCCGGCAACCGCGGCTGGGACGTCACCGCCCCGGCGGACCTCGACGGCGGTACGGAATCCGGTACGGACGGCGACGCGGGCGCGGCCTACGTCACGACCGGCGCCTTCCTGCACGACGCCGACCAGTTCGACGCCGACTTCTTCGGCATCAACCCGCGCGAGGCCCTCGCCATGGACCCGCAGCAGCGGCTCCTCCTGGAAACCTCCTGGGAGGCGTTCGAGCGCGCCGGCATCGTCCCCGCGACGGTGCGCGGCAGCGACACCGGCGTGTTCGTCGGCCTGTCCACCCAGGGCTACTCGACCACGCTGCACGGCACCGAAGGCGTCGAGGGCTACGTCATGACCGGCGACGCCGCGAGCGTCGCCTCCGGCCGCCTGTCGTACTCCTTCGGCTTCGAGGGCCCGGCCGTGACCGTGGACACCGCCTGCTCGTCCTCCCTCGTCGCGCTGCACCTCGCGGTGCGGGCGCTGCGCCAGGGCGAGTGCGCGCTGGCCCTCGCGGGCGGCGCGGCGGTGATGCCGACCCCCACCTCGTTCGCCGAGTTCAGCCGCCAGCGCGGGCTCGCCCCCGACGGCCGCTGCAAGTCGTTCGCCGCGGCGGCCGACGGCACCGGCTGGGGCGAGGGCGTCGGCATGCTCCTGCTCGAGCGGCTCTCCGACGCGCGTCGCAACGGCCACCAGGTCCTCGCCGTGATCCGCGGCACCGCCATCAACCAGGACGGCGCCAGCAACGGCCTCACCGCCCCCAACGGCCCCTCCCAGCAGCGCGTCATCCGCGCCGCCCTCACCGACGCCCGCCTGACTCCCGCCGACGTCGACGCGGTCGAGGCGCACGGCACCGGCACCACGCTCGGCGACCCCATCGAGGCCCAGGCCCTCATCGCCACCTACGGCAAGGCGCACACCGACGACCGGCCCCTGTGGCTCGGCTCGCTGAAGTCGAACATCGCCCACACCCAGGCCGCCGCCGGCGTCGGCGGCGTCATCAAGACGGTCATGGCGATGCGGCACCACGTCCTGCCGCGGACCCTGCACGTCGACGCCCCCACGCCCGAGGTCGACTGGGCCGGCGGGGGAGTGGAGCTGCTCACCGAGAACCGCGACTGGACCGCGCGCCCGGACGGCGCCCCGCGCCGCGCGGGCGTCTCCTCCTTCGGCATCAGCGGCACCAACGCCCACGTCATCGTGGAGGAGGCCGCCGAGTCCACTCAGCCCGCACCTGCCGCGCCCGCCCCCGCGTCCGCCGCGCCCGAGGCCCCGGCGGTGGCCCCCGGCCTGATCCCCCTGCCCCTGTCGGGCAAGACCCCGCAGGCCCTGCGCGACCAGGCCACCCGGCTGCGGGAGCACCTGCTCGCGCACCCCGGCCTCGAACCCGCCGACGTGGGCCGGTCCCTGGCCGTGGCCCGGTCGCGGTTCGAGCACCGGGGCGTCGCCCTGGGCGCCGACCGCGCGGAACTCCTCGCCGCCCTGAAGCGGCTGGCCCAGGGCGCCACGGACGCGCCGGGCGTCGTCGCGGGCCGCACCGTCGGCGGCACGGTCCGGCCGGTGTTCGTCTTCCCCGGCCAGGGCTCGCAGTGGGCCGGAATGGCCCGCGAACTCCTCGCACAGAGCCCGGTGTTCGCCGCCCGGATGAGCGCATGCGCCGAGGCGCTGTCCGCGTACGTCGACTGGGACCTGACCGAGGAGCTGAGCGGCGAGAACTTCGACCGCGTCGACGTCGTCCAGCCCGTCCTGTTCGCCGTCATGGTGTCCCTCGCCGCCGTCTGGCGCGCGGCCGGCGTCGAGCCCGCCGCCGTCGTCGGCCACAGCCAGGGCGAGATCGCCGCCGCCTGCGTCGCGGGCGCCCTGACCCTGGACGACGCCGCCCGCGTCGTGGCCCTGCGCAGCCGGGCCCTCCGCGACCTGTCCGGCAAGGGCGGCATGGTCTCCCTCGTCCTGCCCCGGGACGAGGCCGAGGAACTCCTCGCGGGCTGGGACGGCCGCATCGAGACCGCCGCCGTCAACGGCCCCTCCCAGCGCGTCGTCTCCGGCGACCCGAAGGACCTGGAGGACCTGGTCGCCCACTGCGCCGCCCTCGACATCAGGGCCCGCACCATCCCCGTCGACTACGCCTCCCACTCCTCGTACGTCGAGCAGATCGAGACGCGGATCCTGGATGCCCTCGCGGGCGTGTCCCCGCGGGCCGCGCAGGTCCCGCTGTACTCGACCCTCACGGGGACCTGGCTGGACGCCGACACCCCCATGGACGCGGGCTACTGGTACCGCAACCTGCGCCACACCGTGCTCTTCGAGCAGGCCACCCGCGGCCTGCTCGAAGAGGGCCACGGCCTGTTCCTGGAGATGAGCCCGCACCCGGTGCTCACCGTGCCGGTGCAGGAGACCATCGACTCCACGGCCGTCACCCACTCCGCGCAGGCCCCGGGCACCGGCGCCGCCGCGCTCGGCTCCCTGCGCCGCGACGAGGGCGGCGCCGACCGGCTCCTCGCCTCGCTCGCCGCCGCCCACGTCCACGGTGTCGAACTCGACTGGCAGGCGCTGTTCCCCGGCGCCCGCACCACCCTCGACCTGCCCACCTACGCCTTCCAGCACCGGCGCTACTGGCCCGAGCCCGCCCCGGCCGGCACCGGCGACGTCGCGTCCGCCGGTCTCGACGCCGCCGGGCACCCGCTGCTCGGGGCCCGCGTGGACCTCGCCGACGGCGACCAGTACGTCCTCACCGGACGGCTCTCCCGGCGCACCCACCCCTGGCTCGCCGACCACGCCGTGGGCGACACCGTGCTCCTGCCCGGCACCGCGTACGTGGAGATGGCGCTGCGCGCCGGGGACGAGGCCGGGTGCGGCCTCGTCGAGGAACTGACCCTCCAGGCGCCGCTCGTCGTCACCGGCGACGACACCCACGCCCTCCAGGTGTGGGTCGGCGCCCCCGACACCACGGGACGCCGCCCGCTGACGGTCTCCTCGCGGCCCCAGGGCAGCGACACCCCCTGGACGCGGCACGCCACCGGCACCCTCCACCCGGAACCGGACACGGTGAACACGGTCGGCACGGCGGAGACGGCGGAGACGGCGGGGGCACCGCTGGCCGTGTGGCCGCCCGAGGGCGCCGAGGCCGTGGACCTCGACGGGTTCTACGACCGCCTCGCCGACGGCGGCCTCTCCTACGGCCCGGCCTTCCAGGGCCTGCGCGCCGCCTGGCGGGACCCCGCGGGCGACGCCGTCTACGCCGAGGTCGAGCTGGACGAGAGCGCCCACCGGGATGCCCGCGCGTTCGGCGTGCACCCCGCGCTCCTCGACGCCGCCCTGCACACCGTGGCCCTCGCCCCCTTCGCGGAGGCCGACGGCGTACGGCTGCCGTTCGCGTGGAGCGGCGTCTCACTGGCCGCGCAGGGCGCCACCGTGCTCCGGGTCCGGGCCCGCCCGGCCGCCACCGGGGGCGTGGCTCTGCTCCTCGCCGACGACACCGGCGCCCCGGTCGCCCGCGCCGACTCCCTCGAACTGCGCCCGGTCGCCCCCGACCAGCTCCGCGCGGCCGCCGGCGGCGGACACCGCGACGCGCTGTTCGCCGTCGAGTGGACGCCGCTGCCCGCGGGCACGGCCGACCCGGCCGGCACCACCTGGGCGACGGTCGGCCCCGACCCCCTGGGCGTGGGCGCCCGGCTCGCCGCGTCCGGCGCCACCGTGGCCGCCTACGCCGACACCGACGCGCTGACCGCGGCCCTCGACGCCGGGGCCGCCGCGCCCGACACGGTCCTCGTCACCTTCGCCCCCGGCCCGGACGCCGACGCCTTGCTGCCCGAGGCGGCCCGTACCGCCCTGCACCAGGCGCTCGCCCTGCTCCAGACCTGGCAGGCCGACCCGCGCCTCGCCGCCGCCCGCCCGGTCCTCGTGACCCGCGGCGCGGTGGCCACCGACGGCGGCGACGTGCCCGACCTGACGCACGCCGCGCTGTGGGGCCTGGCCCGCTCGGCCCGCTCCGAGCAGGCGGGCGGCCCCGGCACGGCCGGACCGGTCCTGCTCGACCTGGACCCGGGCGCGGCCGACTCCGACGCGGCGGACACCGGGCCGCTGGCGTACGGACTCTCCCTGGACGAGCCGCAGATAGCGCTCCGCGACGGCGTGCTCCACGCGCCGCGCCTGGTGCCCGCCGCCGTCACCGCCGCGCCCGTCCGCACGCCCGACCCTGAAGGCACCGTCCTCGTCACCGGCGCCACCGGCACCCTGGGCGCGCTCGTCGCCCGCCACCTGGCGGCCGAGCACGGCGCCCGCCACCTGCTCCTGACCAGCCGCCGCGGCCCGGACGCCCCCGGCGCCGCCGCCCTCGTCGCCGACATCGAAGCGCTCGGCGCC
>NZ_BNBT01000234.1 GCF_014656095.1 Streptomyces longispororuber | reverse complement strand
CTCGATCCTCGCCCACTGGGCGTCAGTCAACGACACACACCAACCAACGATCAGACGATCCGAAGGAAACGGCCTAGCTCCTGGGCGTAGCGTGCACGCGCCGAGTGGCTACGGTCTGACGCCGTCCGTCGGGGTGGCATGCAGGTCCCTCCTTGTTGGTTTTGTTGGTTAACGCTGCGCGCGCGTAGGCCTAGCCGGAGTCCACACTTCCGAGCTGATTTCGAACCGCCATGCTCGTCAACGTAAGGCCTCAGGCCACGGCGAACCAGCGGGCGTACGGAGCAACTCTCATAACCAGCAAGGGCACTTGGGCGACTGACGCCCGAGCAGAAGACCGAGCAACTCGCCAGGACGACGTGACGCTTTTGGTGTCCCTGCTTCGGCTTTTGGGCCCCTGGGCATTGCTTGGCTGGCGTCCGCGCGGTGGTTTCGCTCACCGCGATGAGGTGGACCTCCGAGCCGTCCGGCGCGCCCTGGAAGAGCGGCTGTCGTGAGCGCCAGGACGGGCCAGGACCGCCCGTACGAGCCGCACGTTGGCGACGTGGTCACAGACACCCGTACGGGCCGCGAGGGACGCGTTATGGGCCATGAGGGGCCCCGGTGGCAACTCCGCCCTCTCGGTGGCGGATGCGAGTGGGAGGCGGACGCCACGTACCTGAACCCGAACCCGTCGCTGGCGGACCGCTATAAGTCTGCGAGCGACGGCAGTCTGAGCGAATGGGGACTCTGAAATGAGCACCGCATTACGACGGCGCGGGCAGTACGGCCGCAGCCGCAGGAAAGGACGGATACGGCGGACCGTCGAGACCATACAGAGCAGCGAAACCGTTGAGAGTTTGGTCGTGACCGCCGTTCACCTGGGTTCGATTTTCCTCGCGGTCTACCTGGCCATCAAAGCGCAGTAGCGCCCCACTGACCCTGTCCCCGCCGGAAGACCCGGCCCACCCCGTGACCACGGGCCCGGCGGGGGCAGGCTCCACCCCGGAAGGAAGAGGAAAGATGCACAAGGACGTGAGCCTTTCCGCACCACCGCCCCGCCGGATCGGCGCCGTCGGCATCATCCGCGACTACGAGGGGCGCGTGCTCCTGGTCGACCCGTCGTACAAGCACGGATGGATTCTGCCGGGCGGCGGGGCCCACCAAGGGGAATGCCCGCATGCCGCCGTTACCCGGGAGGTCCGGGAAGAGGTGGGCCTGGAGCTGTACCCGCGACGGCTCCTGGTCGTGGACTACGTGCCGGAGAACCCCAAGGACGACGTGCGGGAAGGCTTCAACTTCGTGTTCGAAATGGGCATCGTCGGCCATGACGCGCCCAAGCTGGTCAACTCCCAGGAGCTGAGCGGCATTCAGTGGGCCACGTCCGATGACCTCCCGAGGCTCACCCTGGACGACCAGCACCGCCGCATCCGTGAAGCGCTGCGCGTCATCGAAGGCACCAGTTCCATTCACTACCTGGTGCACGGAGCACGTGTCTGCGTGAACGACTCACGACGGCCGATCACCTAAGACCACGCCCGACTCTCCAAACGGCCTCCGACGCACGGGGGACGACGGAGGGAGAGACGGGCTTCCCGCCCACCACCGCCCGCACTCCCCGTGTGCGGTGATGGGCAGGCCCCGGCTAGCCCGGTGAGCTAGTCGGGGCCCAAGACCCGCCACACCAATACCCGTGCGCTGCGGGGGTGTGGAATGGCCCGGCACATCCGCCCCTCCATCGATCACGTGGGGCCGCCGGGCCAGCGATGGGCCCCAGGCGGCAGGGGCGCCCTGGGGCCCGTCGTGCGGCACGACCCGCCCGTCTTTCCTGGAAGACCGCCTGAAACCCAGGAGGGGGAGAGACGGGCGCCGCCCGCCCTGTCTCCCGTCGTACGGACAGGCGCGGGCCAGGCCCCGGCTAGCGACCCGGTCCCCTGCGCCAGCCGCTAGCCGGGGCTCTCGCCAACCCGTCCCACCGGTAGGAACCTGAGGGGACCGCGTGAACTGCCCAAGGTGCGGGGCCCAAGTCCATGAGGGCGCGGGCGGCAAGTGGCGCTGTGAGATATGCGGGATGGAGGGCGGCGGATGAACTGTCCGAAGTGCGGCGGGGAAGCGCAGCAAGGGCCCGACGGTAAATGGGTATGCCTCAATCAATGCGGCTGGTACTCCGGGCTGTACCCTGCGGTGCATGGAAGCTGGCCGGAACAGTGCAGGTACGGGGGCAGGCGTTACGCCGCCCCTTGAGGCTGAGATCACCCGCACTGAGTGCAAACAGTGCGGCTCTGAGGTTTCGGGTCTGAACGGTCGGTTCGCCTGCACCCTGTGCGGGTGGTGCAATCACTGGTCTGAGGGGCACAGCGAACTGCCGGCGGCGGAGGATGATCCGGACTACCCCGGATGACAGCGCATCCCCAGCAAGATGGCCCCGTCCGTCTTTCGGACGGGGCCCTGCCGCGCTCAGATCAACCGAGCGTTTCATTCATTGGTTAGAGCAGTGCCAGGAACGGGTTGGCGGTGCCGATCGGTTCCGGTCTCTTCACCGGTTGCGGCTTGGGGCTCCGTGCCGGGATGAGACGGCCGACATCTATCGGCACGATCTCCGCCGCCTTCGCGGTGCGGCCCTCTTGCGGCCGCTCAGTCGTCTCGGCCTCGGTGACGGGCCGGTCACCATCCGAGCAGTCATCAGCGAGAGAGAAGACGACGGCTGGTCGGCCGACGCCGTTGCGCTCCTGTGTGACGACGAGGCCGGGCAGTGCCTTCACCTCAGCGGCGGTCGCTCCGACGTACGGCAGGACCTGGGATGAGCGGGCGGAGCCGCCAAACAGTTCCAGTCGGGCGCGTACCTTCTCCGCGAGGCTGAGCGGCTGACGCTTGCTGCTCCTGCTGCCGCTACTCGTGGCGATGGCTTCCACGGTGCTCATGGCATGGGTGACCAGACAGGCAGCCGCGCGCAGATCGTCCGACGTGATCTCACGCCGCAGGTCGAACAGGGCGAACAGAGCGGCAATGCGGCGTACTTGTTCGTTGCAGCGGGCAGCGAAGGGCTTCAGGTCCTCCGACTCACGGGCCTTGCTCAACAGGTCGTGGCGGATCGTGTCGGCCACGTCATAGGCATTCTGGGCAAGCGTGACCGTGCCGACGCGCTGCCCGTACCGCACGGCCCGTGCGAAGTGCTCGCCCCCTTCGGGGATCAGGTGGGCGGGCATGCGCTCCCGCTCACTCAGCCACCGGACCTGGGATACGGGCAGGGTCAGCAGCCGGTTGTACGAGCCGCCGTCCCGGTCGGCCCCGGTGAGGTTCGCCCGGAACTCCTCGGGCGTGATGTGCCCCATGATCGCCACACGCGGGCGATCCACCTGGATGGGATCCTTGGCCCTGGACGTGGCGACGGGGGCGCCGTCCCAGAGATCACGGAGAACCTGGGACAGGTTGGCCTGTCGGCGTCCGGTCCTCAGGACGCGGGCGTACTCGGTATCGACGATCAAGGCGTGTTCGCCGCAGTCGGCCACGGCCTGGATGACTCCGGCCCCGCCCACCACACCGTGGATGACGTTGCCGGACATGAAGGTACGGTTCGCGTCCCGGGCGATGGCCTCAGCGATGCCCCAGGACTGGCCCTTGCCCTCACCCGTGCCGCCGCACAGCAGCACGTGCAGCATCAGCGGCATCGAGCCGGAACCACGCTGTACACGGGTCTCGGGCAGCATGGCGGAGAAGGCGCACAGCAAACCCCCGAGCAGTCCGATGGGGGACCACTCGATGTGTGGGGCGAGGGAGGACACAACGGCCCTCATGCGCCCTGTGGCCATGGCGGAGAAGTCAGGGGTGGTCATGCTGCCTGCCTTTCGGGTGAGTTGATTTGCTGAGGTTGCTGCCTGCCGCGCATGGCGTCCGCGTAGGCCCTGGCCATGTGCGGGAAGTTGGTCCACATGAAGCCCCGGAACTCCACGTGCGATGCCGTCAGCCGGACGTCCTTGCCCTCTGCGGCGCACCACTTCGCGTAGTCAACCCGTTCCTTGTCCGGCAGCGCTGCCAGCCGCTCACGGTGCTTGGACCACTGCGCGCGTGCGGCCTGAGTGCCAGCCTTCAGCGGCTTGCCCTTGAACGCCTTACGGCTGTCGGTGATCCGTGAGACGTAGTCGGCCAGGTCCTCATCCGCAGTCGGCTCCTCGGACTCAGCCGCCGTCGAAGCGTCATCGTCCTGAGCGTCCGTCTCAGCCTCTGCCTCTTCGTCCGGCAGTCCGGATCCGAGCGCGTCCACCAGGTACCGGGAGAAGCGCATGGAGTGCTCAGGACACAGGTCCCACGAGCGGTCACCCAGGCTCAGGGTGTCCGTCGCCTCCGTCTGCGTCCCGTTCCTTCGACAGGCACCCGTCACAGACGACCTTTTCCACATAGCTGATGACCTGAACTGTCGTGCGCACAGTCCCCCCAGGGCTGATGAGGCAGAGCGAGTCACTGACAGCCGGAGAAGTGCTCTCAACGGCTGCGGATCCCGCCTACGTGAGCGGGATTTCGAAACTCCACTCATCCCAGCATCAGGCGATAACGAAACGATTAATGCGCGGTCTCGGGATAGCCAATCTATCTCGTCACGCATTCGGGGGTAATGCTTGGTTGATAAGTGCTAAGGACCGCAGGGGCGCTGCCCTTCGACCGTGTACGGGTTTCATCATTTCCGAGGCTCTGTACGCCTCGCTGAGCCGCTACCGCGGATCCGCCCAGGAAAGGGTTGAGGACGCCGCCTCAAGGGGCTCAGAGAGCTTTCAGCGGCTTCGACTGCGCCCTCATGGCCCTGATGCCGACGGCTGAGTCGACACGGCGAAGTGAGGAATCATTATCGCTGTGGACTGCATCACAGCACTGCCCCGGAGCCATCCAGAGGACACGTACATTATTTATGGCGGCCGGGGTTATATCCCCGGTCGATGATTACTGATCTGATCTCGACCCGGAAGGTGGGGAAACGATTGGGTGGTGTAGAAGATCTTCCTCGCACGGGAACTTATCGGGCCCTGGGCGTGTCTGTTGGCGTGTAGGGCCAGAGAGAGGGGCCGACTGTGGCGAGGAACAGTGCAGATCGGCGGGTGCGGCTGCGGCTGGCACGACAGCGGCCTCGGCCTGGTGCTGTGCGAGGCAGGGAGAGGGGCGCCCCCCAACCTCAGGCGCCGGAGCGCGGACGATGGAGGCGCCTCAACTGGTGGGTTCAGGTTGCGACTGCCCTAGCAGGAGTCGCAGCCGTCGGAGGCATCGTGTTCACCGGGATCGCGACGTACTACAGCGCCCGTGCAGCAGAAGATCAGTTGAAACAGTCTCGGCAAGAATCCGAGGAGTCAATGCGCTCTCAGGCCTCTAAGGTCACGTTTTACGGTGATGTTGAGGAGAATCTAATGAGTCGTCGTTACTACCTCGTCAACCGATCGGCGGACCCTGTATCGAAGGTAAATTTGATAATTGAGGCTGATATGGAGTGGCAAGGGGAAGGGGCTGCTGCTTTGCGGCGGCAGAGAAGTCAGTTGATCCTCCTACTCTGGAGCGTTCCACCTTGCTCTCGAATTGTTCTGTACAGCCGGAACATGGCTGTCGACCTGGAAGCGGAAGGGAACAGGGAAATTCCGCGTAGTACAAGGATCGTCCGGGACCAATACTTCACAGTCGGGCGCATATTCTTCAGCGACAGCGGGGGGAGACGCTGGAAACGCACCCTGGAGGAACTGACAAGCTGGGTAAAGCCGTACGATTACCATCCTCCTCCGCCGAAGCCAATTACGGCTGCGTCTGTCGTGCAGGTCAAGTTGGCTAAGAACTCAAAGGTTCTGCTGGAGTCTGTGAAGCCTTGTGGCGGTACCTAAACATTCCTTGCGGTTGCAGTGCTCGGTTGCGTCTGGCATGGGCAGGGCGGGAGCTGTGAGGCCGGGACGCGCCCGTTCTCGTCGAGCTGGGTGAGGCCCAGCGGACGGCCCATGTGGGCCTGAATCGCCTCGACGCCGGGAGCCCCGACATGCGGGGCCCCCGGCGGCCTTACGGGGCGTCAGGCAGTCCACTCCACCGCAGCCTTGACCCGGCGACAGGCAATAAGGAGCGCTACTGGATAGGCCGCGACTACAAGAACAAGACCGAAGCGGAGCGGGCACTACGCCACTGGCTCAGCGATCACGAAGCGGGCACACTCGTCCCTCGCTCCGACATGACCGTGGGGCAGCTCATGGACTCCTGGCTGGCCAGACACCGGGGCGAGGACACCACCAGGGAGGGCTACGAGCCGAAGATCCGGCTGCACATCAAGCCCCACATAGGAACGGTGAAGGTAGTGGAGGTGACGGACGAACGCCTGGACGAGCTGTATCGGCTCCTGGAAGCCAAGCCCATCGAGGCCAACGGGAACAAGCCCCTGGGCCCCAAGAGCGTCCGCCACGTCCACAACATCATCTCGGCCGCCCTGGACTCCGTAACCGGCCCCAGGAAGCTCCTGACAGTCAACCCGGCCCACACCGCCAGCCCGCCCACGGAGCGGCAGATCAAAGCGGCTCAGCCGGATTTCCCGACGCTCAACGACCAGGAGACGGCGCACTTCCTCAGGCAGATATGGGAGCCCTGCGGCAACCGGGCCTGTGACGGGCTGTCTCACCACTGCCTGCGGGACGCCCCGCTGTGGACCTCCTACGCGGCAACCTCATGCCGCCGCAGCGAAACCCTGGGATGGATGTGGGACCTCATCCACTGGGACGACTGCGCCATCGAACTGGCCTGGGTCGTGGTCGAAGAAGGCAACACCTACCGGCTGCGCAAGCTCACCAAGGACGGAGACGACAACGCGATCATCTATGTCGACCAGGCCCTGATGAACGTCCTCAAATGGCAGCGGGAGCGCCAGCAGGCCGAGAAGGAACGGCTCGGCCCGCTGTGGGTGGATCACGGCCTGGTGTTCGCCCGTGACGGCTTCAAGCTCCAGAAGGGGCGCACGGCGGGCGGGCCCCAGGACCCGGAGAAGGTCTCCGCCCGCTGGCGTACGGTCCGTGCACGGATGAAGCTGCCGGAGGACTTCCGGCTGCACGACTGGCGAGCGTCGAAGATCACAAACG
Source organism: Streptomyces longispororuber (assembly GCF_014656095.1). GTDB lineage: Bacteria > Actinomycetota > Actinomycetes > Streptomycetales > Streptomycetaceae > Streptomyces > Streptomyces longispororuber. Next base: position 1,542 of record NZ_BNBT01000234.1, on the reverse strand, counting down.
ATCTCGACAACCACGAGAACCCAGTCGAGGTCTCCGCCAACGCCCGGCACCACTCGCCGGGCTACACCATGGCCCGGTACGGCAGGCGCCGGGCCGAGGGAGCCAAGAAGCTGGCCGCTTCCAGCGCGGCCCGGATCGGCCTGTCGTCCCTGGTCTGACCTGGGAAGTCACTGGGCCGTTGGTCACGTGGTTGGTCACGCCACTGCCCAAACATGAAGAAAGCCCCTGGCGAGGGGCTGTTCTTACTGGTGTCCGAGGGGGGACTTGAACCCCCACGCCCGATAAAGGGCACTAGCACCTCAAGCTAGCGCGTCTGCCATTCCGCCACCCGGACAAGGTGTCTGCCGCCTTGCGGGTTTTCCCCGCGGCGACGAAGACAACAATACCAAGGTTTCGGAGTGCCTTTCACCTGCGTATCCGCCGGGTACGCGAGGCCGGCACACACCGGTCCCCGCCGCTGACCTCGATGTTTCGCTTCCTCACCTTGGGTGACGGTACGGGTACGCGCGCACAGGGTGACGGGCGGGGACCGGCCGGGCGCGGTGACGCCGGTGCCCCGCCCCTGGTGTCGCTGTGCGGTCAGTCGCCGCAGCGCTCGCGGAGGCCGTGGAGGTGGGCGCTGGACTTGCGGGCGAACGCGAAGGAGTCGGCCGGGTTGTCGTGCTCGGCCTGCCAGTGGTGGTAGCGGCGCCCTCCGGGGGTGCGCGCGGTCACCCGGGACAGGAACCTCTGGTAGTCGATGTCGCCGTCACCGACGTCCACCATGCGGTAGCCGTCCCGGGCGGAGTCGTCGCGTACGCCGTCCTTCACGTGGAACAGCGGGTACCGGTGCGGCCGCCGCAGCACGTAGTCGAGCGGGTCGAACGGCCGGGGCGTGCCGTCGGCCTGCCTGCCGAAGCGGAACTGCGCGCAGTACGCCCAGTAGATGTCCATCTCCAGGTACACGAGGCCGGGGTCGGTCTCGGCCAGCAGCACGTCGTAGAGGCGCACGCTCGGCTCGTCCGTGGCGAAGGAGAACTCCTCGGCGTGGTTGTGCTGGTAGAACTTCATGCCGCGGGCGCGGGCGGCCTCGCCGTACGTGTTGAAGTCCTCGGCGGCCCGCTTCCACGCGTCGACGGTCGCCCCGTGGCGGAAGGGGGCGGACGCCGTGCCGATGTGCTTGAGGCCGAGGGCCTCGGCGTCGTCGAGGACCTTGGTGAGGTTCTGCGCGAACGTGTACGCGTTCGGGTTGCCGTCGTCGTGGTAGCCGACGTGGCTGCCGATCGGGCGGAGCCCGTGGTCGCGGGTCACCCTCCTGAGCTGGGCGAGGCTGATGGGGCCCGCGGCGCCCTGGGTGTATCCGGCGAACTCGACCTCGTCGTACCCGTACCTCTTCAGCTCGGCGAAGACGGTGGCGAAGCCGAGGGTCGAGACCTTGTCGCGGAGGCTGTAGAGCTGGACGCCGAGGCGGCCGGGCGGCAGCACGGGGCGGCCGCGGCCCCGGTCGTGGGCGGCCGGCCGGGAGGCGGCACCGGTGGCCGTGGTGCCCGGGGCCTCGGCGGC
>NZ_BNBT01000233.1 GCF_014656095.1 Streptomyces longispororuber | reverse complement strand
CGGGGTGCCGGCGGGCTCGGCGCCGACGCAGCCGGTGCCCGCCGCGAGGCCGAGGGCGGTGGCCCCGCGGAGCAGCGCGCGCCGCCCCGGAGGCATCTGATCGTCTTTCATGACTAATGCCTCGCATGGCGGAAGGCCCGTGGCTCTCAGCAACACTGCGGGGGCGCGCGAATGCACCCGATGGGACCAGCGCGGATCGCGGGGCGGGGCCGCGGGGGAAGGCGGCGGGCTCAGCGGCGCCGCACCAGCGGGAAGGGCAGCGTCTCGCGGATGGTCAGGCCGGTGAGGAACATGACGAGCCGGTCGACGCCGATGCCGAGGCCGCCGGTGGGCGGCATGGCGTACTCCAGGGCGTCGAGGAAGTCCTCGTCCAGCTCCATGGCCTCCGGGTCTCCCCCGGCGGCGCGCAGCGACTGCGCGGTGAGGCGGCGCCGCTGCTCGACGGGGTCGGTCAGCTCCGAGTAGGCGGTGCCCAGTTCGGCGCCGAAGGCGACGAGGTCCCAGCGCTCGGCCAGCCGGGGGTCGGCGCGGTGCCGGCGGGTCAGCGGGGAGACGTCGGTCGGGAAGTCCTTGTAGAAGGTCGGGAACCGGGTCTTCTCCTCGACGAGCCGCTCGTACATCTCCAGGACGATGTCGCCGGGCCCGTCGTCCGGGGCGTACGGGACGTGGGCGCGGTCGCTCAGCCGGCGCAGGCGCTCCAGCGGCGTACCGGCGTCGACCTCCTCGCCGAGGGCCTCGGAGAGCGCGCCGTGGACGGTCCTGACGGGCCAGGGCCCGGAGAGGTCGTACTCCTGGCCGTCCCGGTGCGCGACGGGGCTGCCGAAGGCGGCGGTGGCGGCGGCCCGGACGAGGTCGCGGGTGAGGTCGAGCATCACGTCGTAGTCGGCGTGGGCCTGGTAGGCCTCCAGCATCGTGAACTCGGGGTTGTGCTTGTACGAGACGCCTTCGTTGCGGAAGGTGCGGCCCAGCTCGAAGACCTTCTCCAGGCCGCCGACGCAGAGCCGCTTGAGGTACAGCTCGGGGGCGATGCGCAGGTACAGGTCGAGGTCGTAGGCGTTGCTGTGGGTGGTGAAGGGCCGGGCGTTGGCGCCGCCGTGGACCTGCTGGAGGATCGGCGTCTCGACCTCCAGGTAGCCGCGGTCGAGCAGGCCCCGGCGCAGCGCCTGGACGGCGGCGGAGCGCAGGCGGACGACGTCGCGGGCGGCGGGGCGCACGACGAGGTCCAGATGGCGGCGGCGGACCCGCGCCTCGGGGTCGGTGAGGCCGCGGCGCTTGTCGGGCAGCGGGCGCAGGCACTTGCCGGCGAGCTGCCAGGAGGTGACGAAGACGGTGAGCTCGCCGCGGTCGCTGCGGCCGACCGTGCCGGTGGCGGTGACGAGGTCGCCGATGTCGGTGCGGGCGGTAAAGGCGTCCAGGACGCCGGGGCCGGAGCGGTCGCGGCTGAGGGCGAGCTGGAGGTCGCCGGACCAGTCGCGCAGCACGGCGAAGACCAGGCCGCCGAAGTCGCGCACGAGCAGGAGCCGTCCCGCGACGGTCACCTGCTCGCCCGCCGTGCCGTCGTGGACGGCCGCCAGGACGTGGGTGCGCGCCGGGACGCCCACCGGGTACGGGTCGACGCCCTCGGCGCGCAGCCGGTCGAGCGCGCGGTGGCGGACGCGGACCTGCTCGGGCAGCGCCTCGGCGGGGTCGCGGCCCGCGGGGTCCGCGCCGAGGCCGAGCGCGGTGAGGGACGGCAGCCCCTCGGTGGTGGCGGGCTTGGTGACGCCCCGGGGGCGGTCGTGGCCCCGGCCCCAGAGCGTGCGCAGCGAGGGCACGGAGACGAAGCCCTCGGCGATGCCGGAGGCCAGGCCGATGCGGGCGAGCGAGCCTGCGTCGCCGTAGCAGAGGAAGCGCGGGTACCACTCGGGGTGGTACTTGGCGTTGGAGCGGTAGAGCGCCTCCAGTTGCCACCACCTGGAGAGGAACAGCAGCAGCTTGCGCCACAGCCGCAGCACGGGTCCCGCGCCGATGCGGGCGCCCTCCTCGAAGACGGAGCGGAACACGGCGAAGTTCAGGGAGATCCGCCGGATGCCCAGCCGGGGCGCGGCCGCGCACAGCTCGGCGACCATGAACTCCATGACGCCGTTGGGCGCGCTGCGGTCGCGGCGCATGAGGTCCAGCGAGACGCCGTCCTGGCCCCAGGGGACGAAGGACAGCAGGGCGAGCAGCCCGCCGTCGGCGCCGAGGGCCTCGACCAGCAGGCAGTCGCCGTCCTCGGGGTCGCCGAGCCGGTCGAGCGCCATGGAGAAGCCGCGCTCGGTCTCGGTGTCCCGCCAGGCGTCCGCCCGGTCGATGATCTCCTCCATCTCCTCGTCGGTGAGCCCGGCGTGGCGGCGGATGCGGGCGGTGGCGCCGGTGCGCCGGACGCGGTGCACGGCCTGGCGGGTGACGCGCATGTCGCGGCCGTCGAGGTCGAAGTCGGGCACGTGCAGGACGGCCTCGTCGCCGAGCTGGAGCGCGCCGAGCCCGGCGCGCGCGTAGGCCGTGGCGCCGTCCTCGGAGGCGCCCATCACGGCGGGCGCCCACGCGTACCCGCGGGCGACGTCGAGCCAGGCGGCGATGGCGTGCGGCCAGGCCTCGCGGTCGCCGACGGGGTCGCCGCTGGCGAGGCACACGCCCGCCTCGACCCGGTAGGTCACGGCGGCCTTGCCGCTGGGCGAGAAGACGACGGCCTTGTCGCGGCGGGTGGCGAAGTAGCCGAGCGAGTCCTGCGCGCCGTAGCGGCGCAGGAGGGCGCGGATGCGGGGCTCCTCGTCGCCGTGCAGGGCGGCTTCCATGCGCTGGGAGCGGAACAGGGTCGCGGCGGCGTTCAGCAGGGCGAGGGCGCCGAACAGGCCGAGGAAGAAGGACAGTGGCCGGGGCGGCGTGCCGTCGAAGTAGTCGTGGCCGTGCGGGAAGCCGCCGCAGACCCGGTTCGCGGCCCACAGCAGCCGTTCGCCGCGCGGCAGCGTGCCGGGGAACAGCTCGACGAGACCGCGGCCGAGGAGGATCGCGAGGCCGAGTCCGGCGGCGAGCACGGCGACGGCCCGCCACAGGGCGCCGCGCCGCGAGTCGGCGTAGAACTCGGCGCGGGCCAGGACCAGCACGGCGAGGGCGGCGCCGCAGACGAGGAGGGAGGGCAGGGCCGCGGCCCGGTCGCCGAGGGCGATGCCGAGCACGTCGAGGGCGAGGAGCAGGCCCAGGTAGACCACGACGAGCCACCAGGCGACCTTCTTGCGGGCCGCGGTGGCCGCGGCGAGCAGGAAGAGGAGCACGGCGTAGGCGAGGTTCGCGCTGACCGGCACGGTGAGCAGGTCGAGGAAGCGGGTCACGGGCCGCAGCAGCCGCCGCAGCGGCGCGACCACGGCGATGACCGCGCAGAACAGGCCGAGCGCCCCGAAGAACGCCCCGAACGCCTCGGGCACGTGGCCGAGGCCGGTGACCCGGAGCCGGCCGCGGCGGGGCCGTCCGGGGCCGGGGCCGCCCGATGGCTCGGCGCCCGATGGCACGGCGCCCGTGGCGCGGGGCCGCCCGGGTGGCCCGCCGCCCGGCTCCTGCGCGCTGGCACTCATGGTCACGACTGTAAGAAGGGGCGGGCCGCGCCGCCCGTCGAGCGGGGCCGGGAGGCGCCGCGGGCCTCGCACCCGGGGGCCGGGCCCCCTCGGCCAGGAGGCCGCCGAGGTCCGGAACGGAAGGCTCCGATAGCCTCGGGAGCGTGACCGATGAGCCCGCTCCGCAGTCGTCCCCCGCGCCCCACCGGTTCGAACGCGGCACCGACGGCCCCAAGGTGATCGTCGTCGGCGTCGACGGTTCGGACTCCTCGCTGCGCGCCGCGGCCTACGCCGCGGGCCTGGCCCGGCGCCAGCGGGCGCTGCTCGCCGTCGTGTACGTCCAGCCGGTGCTCGCGGCGGGCGCCGCGCTCGGCGCGCCGGTCGCGGACACCACCGAGGCCATCGCGGAGAGCCTGATCGCCGAGATCCGGGACGCGGCGGAGCGCGTGAAGGACATATTCGACGTGCGCTGGGAGTTCCACACCTTCCGCGGCGACCCCTACAACGGCCTGGTCGCCGCCGCCGACGAGCTCACGGCGGACGCCGTGGTGGTGGGCGCCTCCGAGCAGGCGGGCCACCGCATCGTCGGCTCCGTGGCGGTGCGCCTGGTGAAGGCGGGGCGCTGGCCCGTCACGGTCGTGCCGTAAACGCGGGGCGCGTGGCGTCTTCCGCGCCCTCCACGGCTGAGCCATCATGATCCGCCAGCAGCCGACCGTCAGCAGCGGAGAGGTGGGGCTCATGGCCGGACCAGGGGTGGGGCGGGGCGTGCTGCGCCGCAAGCCCATCGAGCACATCGAGGACGCCGACGACACCGGGGCGGGCACGGGGCTCACCCGCACCCTCGGCCTCTGGCAGCTCACCGCGATCGGGGTGGGCGGCATCATCGGCGCGGGGATCTTCACGCTCGCGGGCACCGTCGCCAACGAGAAGGCCGGGCCCGCGGTCCTGATCTCCTTCCTCGTCGCGGGCGTCGCGAGCGCCGCGGCGGCGTTCTCCTACGCGGAGTTCGCGGGCCTGATCCCGAAGGCGGGCTCGGCGTACACCTACGGCTACGCGGTGCTCGGCGAGCTCGCGGGCTGGTTCATCGGCTGGGACCTGCTCCTGGAGTACACGGCGATCGTGGCGGTGGTCGCCATCGGCATCTCCGGGTACTTCAACTTCCTCCTCGGCGAGATGGGCACCGAGTTGCCGGCGTGGATGCTGGGCGCGCCGGGAACCGGCGACGGCCACAAGGTCGACCTGTTCGCGGCGCTGCTGTGCCTGTTCATCGCCTATCTGCTCACGCTGGGCATCAAGAACGCGGCGCGCTTCGAGATGGTCGTCGTGGTCCTGAAGGTGCTCGTGGTGCTCCTGGTCATCGGCGTCGGCTTCTTCCACGTCGAGACGGGCAACTACTCGCCGTTCCTGCCGTTCGGCGTCAGCGGCGCCTTCACGGGCGCGGCCACCGTGTTCTTCGCGGTCTTCGGCTACGACGCCATGTCGACCGCGGCCGAGGAGTCCAAGGACGCCCAGCGCCACATGCCGAAGGCGATCCTGTACTCGCTGGCGATCTCGATGGTGCTGTACGTGCTGGCCTGCCTGGTCCTGACGGGCATGCAGGACTACAAGGACATCGACCCGGAGAGCGGCTTCTCCTCGGCGTTCAAGGCGGCGGGGCTCGGCGGGCTCGCGGACGTGATCGCGGTGGGCGCGATCATCGGGATCCTCACGGTGATGTTCACGTTCATGCTGGGCTGCACGCGCGTGTGGTTCGCGATGAGCCGGGACGGGCTGCTGCCGAAGTGGTTCGCGAAGACCCACGAGACGCGGCACGTGCCGACGCGGGTGACGTGGCTCGTCGGGGTCGCTTCGGCGCTGATCGCCGGGTTCCTGCCGATCGGCGAGGCGGCGGAGCTGACCAACATCGGCATCCTGCTGGCGTTCGTCGTGGTGTGCGTCGCGGTGATCGTGCTGCGCTACCGGCGTCCGGACCTGCCGCGCTCGTTCCGCTGCCCGGGGATGCCGGTGGTGCCCGCGATCGGGGTGGTCTTCTCGATCTGGCTCATCACGTTCCTGGAGTGGCAGACCTGGGCGCGGTTCGCGGTGTGGTTCGCGCTCGGTCTGGTGGTGTACTTCGGCTACTCGTACCGCAAGTCGGAGCTGGCGAAGGCGGCCCCGCCCGGGGACGGCCGGTAGCCGCGGCGGCCGCCGGGCGCGCGGTCAGGGGGTGAGGGCGTCCAGGACGCCGCTCACGAGGTCGCCCAGGGTGTCCAGGACCTCCCGCCCCAGGCCGGTCGGGGCCAGCAGCACGGCCAGCACCAGCAGGAACAGGACGGTCAGCCGCTCGTCGGCCAGACCGCGGAGCGACTTCCCGCGCAGCCGCAGCACGACCACGACGACCAGCAGCAGCACCAGGTTGATGGTCAGGTCCACCGGCACGCCTCCCCTCGGGCGTGGCGCCAGACGCCGGCCCCGCCCTTCCTGGATAGCCGAGATCCGGCGGGGCGGCGGCCGGATCGCCGGTGATTGACGGGAAGCGCCCGTCGCTGGCCGGATATGCCCAGGAGTGCGCGGTTCCCGGCGGGCGTACGGCAGCGAAGGGGCGTACGCGGCGCACACCGCGCCCCGCGCCGCGTACGCCTCGTGCCGCGTACGCCCTCGGCGGCGTGGACCGTCCCCACGCGCGGGCCGCCTCCCGCGCAGGCCGTCCCCACGCGCGGGCCGCCTCCCGCGCAGGCCGTCCCCCGCACGGGCCGTCCAGCGTCCCGCACGCCGCCCTGTGGCGGCTTCCGTGCGGCGCGCCTGCCGCCGCCCCGCCGCCGTTCCCGCGCCCGGCGGGAGGCGCCGGACGGCGGGCGGCAGGCGGCGGGCGGCGGCCCGGTGTCACTTGCCCATCACCAGGCCGTCGCCGGCCGCTCCGCGGCTGAGGGTGACGCGGCGGATGCGGTCGCGCACCTCCCGCACGTCGGCCCCGCGGTCCAGTGCCGCGTTGAGGTTGACGACCCGTCCGGCGCGCGTGTCGAACCAGTGCGGGATGAACTCGGCCCTCGCCACCTTCCAGAAGGTGAAGCGGCCGACGGTGCCCTGGTTGCCGCGCGGGTCCTGGGCGCCCGCGTGGTTGATCATGTCGCCCGCGATCTGGTCGCCCATGCCGTAGACGATCCAGGTGCCGTTGACCTTCTCGTACGCCTGCGGGACGTGGGCGTGGGTGCCGATGATCAGGTCGATGTCGGGCCGTCCGGCGGTGCGCGCGGAGGTGAGCTCCCGGCCAAGGCGCACCTGCTGGGCGTCGGGCTCGTCCTGCCACTCGGTGCCCCAGTGCAGCGAGACGACGACCACGTCGGCGCCCGCCGTCCGGGCCGCGCGGGCGTCGGCGAGGATACGCCCGCGGTCGATGAGGTTCACCGACCACGGCTTGCCCGCGGGCAGCGGGATGCCGTTCGTGCCGTACGTGTAGGCGAGTTGGGCGACCTTGGCGCCGCCGGCGCGCAGCCACGCCGGGGAGCGGCCCTCGGTGGCGGTGCGCCCCGAACCGGCGTGCTTGATCCCGGCCTCGTCGAGCGCGGCCAGGGTGCGGTGGATGCCCGGCGTACCGGCGTCCAGGGTGTGGTTGGAGGCGGTGGAGCAGGCGTCGTAGCCCGTCGCCTTGAGGCCCGCGGCGACCTGCGGCGGGGACTTGAAGGTGGGGTAGCCGGTGTAGTCGCCGTTCGCGCCGTAGACCGTCTCCATGTGGCAGATCGCCAGGTCCGCGCGGGAGACGACGGGCTTGGCGCCCGCGAGCATCGGCGCGAAGTCGTACCCCTCGCCGCCCGCGTCGGCCTGCGCCTGGCGGATGATCGAGGCGTGCGGCAGGACGTCCCCGGAGGCGACGAGCGTGAAGGGGCGGCCCGCGCTCGTGCTGCCGCCCGCCGCGGACAGCGCGGGCGAGGCCCGCCGGTCGGCCCGCGGCTCCCGGGGCTCGGGACCGGCGCCGCAGGCCGTGGCGGCGGTGGCCACCACGACGGCGAGGAGGACCAGGACGCGGCGCGGGGGCCGGGGGCGGGGGACGGTGGACCGGGTGCGCCGCGCCGTGGGCCCGGCGCCCGGCGGTGCCGTCGGCGCGTCGTCGGCCGGCGCCGTGGGCCCGTCGTGGGGAGGTGTCATCGCACTGTCTTCCATAGGTGGGGTAATCGGATAAAGCGATACAGATACGGAGACAGACGACAGTCAAGGAGCAAGGCCGCGGGGGTCACTGAATCGGGCCCCGTCGCGGCGGGTGGTGAGCCGAAAAACACACGGCCGTCGACCTGCGACGAAACCGCAGCGCGGGTCAAGGCTCGGTAAAGCGCCTTGCTTCGGACCCCCGTTGGGACATCGTGTTGCCTCATCCGTGTTCCGGGTGGGGGGCCAGAAGCCGGTGACGCGTACACGAAGCCTAGGAAGCTTGGAAGGCGGAGCGTGATGCTGCACGAGAGCACGGGCGGTATCGGCGGCCCCAGCGGCGACGAGCTGACGGTGCCCATGGCGTGGCTGTACGCCGAGTACATCGCCGACGAGGTGCTGCGCACCGGGGACCTGATGCCGCCGACGTCGTTCGAGTACCGGGCGGGGCGGGACGCGCTCGCGCTGACGGTCTTCCTCTCGGACACGCGCGGCGAGCTGTCCGGCGTCCGCGTGGTCTCGCAGCTCGAGACGTGGCTGACCCTGACGGCCCACGACAAGGCCTGGCAGGACTGGGTGCGCGAGCGCCTCGACGGGCTCGCCGCCGACGCGGCGGCCGCGCGCGGGCCCGCGCCGGACCTGGTGCTCGCCGAGGCGGCGTGGCGCTGGCTCGAGGAGACCGAGCTGCTCGCCCCCGACCTGGACGCGGTGCCGGGCGGCGGGCCGGGGCCGGGCGAGGACGACGTACCGAAGGTGTGGACCCCCGCCTGGCAACTGGGCCTGCCACTCGGCCACTTGGCGGTCCAGCTCTTCTGACCCGGCGGCGCAGCCGCAGCCGGTTCCGCCGTCCGCGTCGGGCGTGAGGGCGCTGTGTCGTCCGCGTCGGACGTGAGCGTTCCGCCCTCCGCGTTGAGCGCGGGGGTGGCCGGATCCGTACGGGAGGGTGCGGAACACCCTCACCGACAAGGAACGCCATGAGGTCCCTGGAGCGGCACCACGACGCCGGAGCGTACGCGCTCGGCGTCCTCGACGCGGCGGACGCGTTCCGCTTCGAGGACCACCTCATGGACTGCCCGGCCTGCCGCGCCCGCCTCACCGAACTCGCCGCGCCCGTACGGCTGCTGCGCGCGCACCGGGGCCCCCTCCCCGAGCCCCCGGCCCCCGGCCCCGCCCTCCTCGGCCGGCTCCTCACCGCCGTCGCGCACGCCCGCGGGACGCGCCGCAGGCAGTGGCTCGGCGCCCTCGCCGCCGGTG
>NZ_BNBT01000232.1 GCF_014656095.1 Streptomyces longispororuber | reverse complement strand
GCACGGGCAGCCGCCCGCCGAGCCGCAGCTCGCCGAGCGCGGCGGCGAGGGCGGCGCCGAGCACCGGCAGGCCGTACGTCCCGCCGTCCGCGGTGAGCAGCCCGTACGTGCCCGCGCAGACGCCCATGAGCCCGCCGAGGGTGAGGGCGGCGGTGGTCCTGCGCACCCGGGCGGGCACGGCGGCGGTGCGCCCGAAGCCGCGCGCGTCCATCGCGGCGGCCAGGGCCACGGACCGTTCGAGGGCGCCCTCCAGGACCGGCAGGCCGACCTGGAGCAGCCCGCGGACCCCGCGGTCGGCCCGGCCGCGCAGCCGGCGCGCGGCCCGCAGCCGCTGCACGTCGGCGACCAGGTTCGGCGCGAACGTCATCGCGACGACGACGGCGACCCCCGCCTCGTACAGCGCGCCGGGCAGCGCCTTCAGCAGCCGGGCCGGGCTGGCCAGGGCGTTCGCGGCGCCGACGCAGATCAGCAGGCCCGCCAGGCGCACCCCGTCGTACAGCGCGAACACCACGCCCTCCGCGGTGACCCGGCCGCCGATCCGCACCCCCTGCGCCCAGTCCGGCAGCGGCACCTCCGGCAGCGTCACCAGGAGGTGGGTGCCCGGGATCGGCGAGCCGAGGAACACGGCGAACACCAGGCGGATGCCGATGACGACGAGCGCGATCTTCACGAACGCGCCGTACGCGCGCGCCCAGGGCGCGGAGGTGCGCCGCGCCGCGACCACGTACCCGGCGACCGCGACGAGCAGCCCGATGAGCAGCGGATTGGTGGTGCGGGACGCGGCGGTGGCAAGCCCCAGCGCCCACAGCCACCAGGCGCCCGGGTGCAGGGCGTTGGACCGGTGCGCCTCGGGCGCGGCGAACCGGCGGCGGGGGCCGCCTGGCTTGCGGGGGCCGCGGGGCCCGTGTGCCTCGTGCGACGTCCGTGGACCGTGAGGTCCCCGTGCCTCGTCGGATACGCCGGTCCTGCCGGTCGTACGGGTACTGCGGGTACTGCCGGGAAGGTCGCTGAGCCCCGGAGGACCGGAAGGACCGGAAGGACCGAGAGGCTCGGAAGGGCCGGGTGTGGCGGGCGTGGTGCTCATCGGGGTGCCCGGTTCAGCCGCGGCGGCGGCGGGCCTGCCAGACGGCGGCGGCGCCGAGCGCGGCCACGGCGGCGACACCGGCGATCAGGCCGACGGAGGGGCCGCCGTCGTCGCCCCCGTCGTCTCCGGCCGTCTCGCCCCGCTCGCCGTCCGTTCCCCGCTCGTCCCGCTGTCCCGACACCGGCTCGCCGCAGCCCGTCCTCGGGTAGCCGGAGATGGCGCACAGGAGCGCGCTGCTGTCGTAGCGCAGCGGCTTGGCGACGGCGGCGAGCGCGTCCGCGGCGGAGCCGTCCTCGGCGACGCGGGCGCACGCGGTGCGCGGCTCCGGCGGCCGCTGCCCGTCGGGCGCGTCGGCGGGCACCCCGAAGTCGAGGACGACCGCGACCCGCTTGCGCCCGTCGTCGGCCCGGGTGTCCGCGCAGATGGTGTCGAAGTCGGCCCGCCCGCGCGGCTTCTTCGCGGACCCGGCGTCGGCGGAGACGGCGAAGCGGAAGCCCACCACGTCACGGTCGCCGGGCCGGGCGACGGAGGGACCCTGCGTGGCGTACACCCAGCCGTCGGCGCCGCGCTGCCAGAACGACCAGTAGCGGTACTCCGCCGCGCCCGCGGGGGAGGCGAAGAACAAGGAGAACAAGGAGATCACGGTGACGAGCGTGACGAGCGTGACCAGAGCGGCGAGCGCGGCGGCCGGGGCGGTGCGCGGGTGGGCCCGCCCGCCGGTGGCGCGGCGGGCCGGGCCACGCCCGGCGGGTGCGAGGGCCGGGGCTGTCACAGCCCGGTCTTCTTGCGGCCGCTGAGCAGGAACCCGATGCCCGCGCCCGCGACCAGGCCCACGCCGATGATCCACCAGACGCTGACGCCGCCGTTGTCGTCGGAGTCGGAATCGGAGTCCGCCTTCGGCTTCTTCGTCCCCTCGTCGGACGCCTGCTGCTGCGGGGCCGGGCCGGTGGCGTTGAGCTGCTTGACCAGGTCGGCGCCGCCGAAGTCACGCGGGTCCAGGCCCGCGGCGTGGGCGGCGAGGATCAGTTGGGCGTAGGCGGCGGGGCCGGCCTGCTTCGCCCACGCGGCGGAGTGGCCCGCGAGCCACTGGGCGGACTTCTTCGCCTGCGCGCCCTGGCCGGCCGCGGCGAGCGCGACCACCGCGTCGGCGGTGTTGCCGACGTCCGGCTTGTCGGTGGAGCCGGGCATCGAGGACTTCAGGTACCGGGAGGTGCCGAGCGTCTTCAGGAGGTAGCCGGTGCCGTTGGCGGCGGCCTGCTTCGCCGAGTCGGCGGGCGCGCACCGCGGCTCCTTGGCGTCCTTGTCGGCCGGGGCCACGACCAGGCCCTTGCCGAGGGCGCCGAGGACACCGGCGGCGGTGGCGTCGGCGTTCGGTACGGTCCGGCCCGACCGGGCGTCGGCGAGGCCGAAGGCGCCGCCGGTGCCGCAGTCCATGGCGAGCTTCGTCAGCGCGTCGTACGGCGACTCGCCCTGCTGCGACGTCTGGGCCGCGGGCTTCTGCCCGGCGGCGGCGAGGGCGCCGATCACGATGCCGGTGGAGTTGGCGTCGCTCGGCAGGCCCGGGGTGTAGCCCCAGCCGCCGTCCTGGTTCTGCACGGACTTCAGCCAGGACACGCCCTTGTCGACGGCCTTCTTCTGCCCGCCGAGCGCGGCGAGGGCCTGCACGGCCGCGGCCGTGGAGTTGCTGTCGACCTGGGTCTTGGAGTCGCAGGGCTCACTCGCGTCGGCCCGGTAGGCGGGGAAGCCGCCGCTCGCGCACTGCTGGCCGGTCAGCCAGTCCACGGCCTTCTCCGCGGGGCGCACCCCGGCGACGTCCTGGGCGAGCAGCGCGTACGACTGCCGGAACACGCCGTCGAACTTCGGGTTCGCCGTGCCGTACAGGCCCGACGGCAGCGCCGCGGAGGGCGAGGGCGAGGCCTCGTCGGCGAGGGCGGCCGGGGCCGCGGCCGTGCCGAGGGCGACGGCGGCGGCCAGGGCTGCTGCGCTGCGGCGAACGTTCATGATGCGGCGGGTGCCTCTCCCTGCGGGGAGCCGGGCGGCACGGCACGGCTGGGGTACCGGGCGGCTCCGGCTCCGTGTGCCTCGACGGTGCCGGCCATCGGTACGGTCCCGATGACGCGAGCCGGTCACGCGCGGCACGAGGTGCTCCGGCTCACCGGGCCCGGACGGGGCCGGGAGCCCAGGGGCGGCCGGCGCGGCTTCGCACTGGCGTTCCCTCGTGCGTACGTGATGACGACCCGCTCACTCTACCGGCCCGTAAGCCGCGCCTCCCGGCCAGGCGGGGGCGCGCCCACCGGAGGCGCGCCTGTGCCCGAGCCGCGCACACCACGGCGTACGCGCCCGGCCGCGCGCCGCCGACGTACGCGACCGCGCAGCTCACGCCGCCGAGGTACGCCACCGCGCAGCTCACGCCGCCGACGTACGCGACCGCGCCGTTCCCGGCGACGTACGCCACCGCGCCGCTCACACCGCGACGTACGCCACCGGCTCGCTCCCCGGCACCGCCTCCGCCCGCCCCAGCTTCACCAGCCTGCGCAGGTGCGCCTCCGCCTCGGAGACGGCGATGGTGCGGGAACCGGCGGGGATGTCGGCCCAGGGGCGGTTCCACTCCATGCGCTCGGCGAGCTGCCAGGGCGTGCGGGGCTCGGCGAGGAGCGCGCGCAGGCCCGCGAGCCGGGCCTCGTGGTGCGCGAGCAGCTCCCGCACCCGGTCGGGGGCGTGGGCGAAGGCGTGCTGGTGGGCGGGGAGCACCTCCGCGGCGCCCAGGCGCCCGACGCGCTCCAGGGAGTCCAGGTAGTCCCCGAGAGGGTCGGTGACCGTGCTGTCGTCGGGGTCCTCGTACAGGCCGATGTGCGGGGTGATGCCCGGCAGCAGGTGGTCGCCGCTGAACAGCCGGCCCCGGCCCGGCAGCCGGGCCGGGTGCGCCTCCTCCAGGTGCAGGCAGACGTGGCCGGGGGTGTGCCCCGGTGTCCAGACCGCGCGCAGCCGGCGGCCGGGCAGGTCGAGCAGCTCGCCGGGCGGGAGCGGCCGGTCCGGCAGGGCCGGAAGGTGGGCGGCGAGCCGGGGGGTGCGGCCCGCGTCCCGGGCGGCGAGCAGCGGGGCCACGTGCGCCGCGGGCGCGCCCGCGGCGGTGAGCTTGTCCGCCATGTACCCGTACCACCGCTCCATCGGGTACTCCCGGGTGCGCCGCACCACGTGCGCGTCGGCCTCGTGCATGGCGAGCCACGCCCCGGACGCGGCCCGCACCCGCGCCGAGAGGCCGTGGTGGTCCGGGTGGTGGTGGGTGAGCAGCACGCCGTACATGTCGGCGACGTCCGCGCCGCACGCGGCGAGCCCGGCGACCAGGACGTCCCACGAGTCCGGGTCGTCCCAGCCGGTGTCGACCAGGACCGGGCCGCGGTCGGTGTCGAGCAGGTGCACCAGGGTGTGGCCGAGGGGGTTGTCGGGGATCGGCACGGCGATGCTCCACACCCCGCCGCCGTGGTCGGTCACGCCCGCGCCCGGTACCTGGGTCATCGCAGCCCCCGTCTCCGCGCCCGCCGCCCGCGGCCGCACGGCCGTTGCCCACTATAACTAGAACTGATATCAGTTCTGAGACAGCGTCAGAAACCTCAGGGAGCAGCCCCGCACGGCACGCACGATTCGCGTACGACGACGCACGCAGGAGGCGGTCGGTCATGACGGAGCTCGTGGAGCACGACAAGCTGTTCATCGGCGGGGAGTTGACCGATCCGCTCGGTCAGGACGTCATCGAGGTCGTCTCGCCGCACACCGGCGAGGTGTTCGCGCGGGTGCCGCACGCGGCGCGCGCCGACGTCGACCGGGCCGTGGCCCGCGCACACGAGGCCTTCGACGCGGGGCCCTGGCCGCGGATGGGCCTGGACGAGCGGATCGACGTGGTCACGCGGATCAAGGACGGCTTCGCCGCGCGCCACGAGGAGATCGCCCGGATCATCAGCTCCGAGAACGGCACCCCGGTCACCGCGTCGGTGATGATGCAGGCCCTGGCCGCGATGATGGTGTGGGACGCGGCGATCACCACGGCGCGGGACTTCACCTACGAGGAGCCGCGCGCCGGCGTGCTCGGGCCGATCCTGGTGCGGCGCGAGCCCGTGGGCGTCGTCGCGGCGGTCGTCCCGTGGAACGTGCCGCAGTTCACCGCCGCCGCCAAGCTCGCGCCGGCCCTGCTCGCGGGCTGTCCGGTGATCCTGAAGACCTCGCCGGAGACGCCGCTCGACGCGTACGTCCTCGCCGAGATCGCCGTCGAGGCCGGGCTGCCCGAGGGCGTGCTCTCCGTCGTCAGCGCCGACCGGGAGGTGAGCGAGTACCTGGTCGGGCACCCGGGCGTCGACAAGGTGTCGTTCACCGGGTCGGTGGCCGCGGGCAAGCGCGTCATGGAGGTCTGCGCCCGCCACCTCACGCGCGTCACCCTGGAGCTGGGCGGCAAGTCCGCCGCCGTCGTGCTGCCCGACGCCGACGCGGCGAACGCGGTCGCGGGCATCGCGCCGTTCGCCTGGATGCTCAACGGCCAGGCCTGCGTGGCGCAGACCCGCGTCCTCGTGCCCCGCTCCCGCGCCGGTGAGTTCGCTGACGCCTTCGCCACCGCCGCGTCCGCGCTGAAGGTCGGCGACCCGCTGGACCCGGCGACCGAACTCGGGCCGCTGGTCGCCGAGCGGCAGCGGCGGCGCTCGCTCGACTACATCCGCATCGGCCAGGAGGAGGGCGCCAAGGTCCTCGCGGGCGGCGGCCGCCCGCCCGGGTTCGACCGCGGCTGGTACGTGGAGCCGACGCTCCTGGGCGGCGTCGACAACTCCATGCGCGTGGCCCGCGAGGAGATCTTCGGGCCGGTCGTCTGCCTCATCGAGTACGGCGACGAGAACGAGGCCGTGCGGATCGCGAACGACTCCGACTACGGCCTCAGCGGCAGCGTCTGGACCGCCGACGTCGAGCGCGGCCTGGACGTGGCGCGCCGCGTGCGCACCGGCACGTACTCCGTGAACACCTTCGGCATCGACATGCGCGGCCCGTTCGGCGGCTACAAGGACTCCGGGCTCGGGCGGGAGTTCGGGCCCGAGGGGTACGGCGAGTACTTCGAGCACAAGATGATCCATCTGCCCGCCGACTACCGGGCCGGGTCCGGGGCCGGGCCCGAGTCCGGGACCGGGGCCGAGTCCGGGGAGGCCGGGGTCTGATGGGCGACCGCTGGCACGTCGAGGTCGACCGGTCCGTGTGCATCGGCTCCGGGATGTGCGTGGGCACCGCGCCGGACGGCTTCGTCCTGGACTCCGCGCGCCAGTCGCACCCCAAGGAGCCGGAGACCGACGCCGCCGAGGCCGTCCTGGAGGCCGCGGAGAGCTGCCCGGTGGAGGCGATCACGATCACCCTGGCGGACAGCGGGGAGGTGGTGTTCCCGCCGGAGGACTAGGGCCCGTCCGGCGGGCCGGCGTACGGACGCCACGGCTCGGGCGCGGGCGCCCCGGCTCACGCTCCGGCGTACGGGGTTCCCGGCGCGGGCACGGGCGCGGGCGCGGGCGCGGGCGCGGGCGGCGCCGCCGCGCGCGCCCCGGCGTACGGGCGCGGCTACTCCGCCTCCGCCGCCGTCAGGTCGATCAGGCGGCACACCATCTCGATGTCGATCTTCACCTGGGCGATGGAGGCCCGGCCGGAGAGCCAGGTGATCAGGGCGGAGTGCCAGGTGTGCTCGACGACCCGCACCGCGGAGAGCTGCGCGGGCGTCGGCCGGCCGTCGTCCAGGCCCATCGCGTCCAGGACGATGGCCGTGGTGAGCCGCGAGACCGTGTCGACCTCGGGGCTCACGGACCGGTCGGCGAAGGTCAGGGCGCGCACCATCGCGTCGGCGAGGTGCGGCTCGCGCTGGAGCGCGCGGAAGGCCCGCATCAGCGTCTCGGCCACCCGCTCGGCGGGCGTCGCACCGGCGGGCGGGTGCTTGCGCAGCGTGGCGTGCAGGTGCTGGAGCTGGTCCTGCATGGTGGCCACCAGCAGGTGCACCTTGGAGGGGAAGTAGCGGTACAGCGTGCCGAGCGCGACCCCGGCGGCCTCGGCGACCTCCCGCATCTGGACCGCGTCGAAGCCGCCGCGGCTGGCGAGCTGGGCGCTGGCGTGCAGGATGCGGCGGCGGCGCGCCTCCTGGCGCTCGGTGAGGGGCGGCGACGCCACCGCCCGCGCCCCTGCCGTCTTCGCGTGAGCTGTCATCGTTCCGTCGTCCCGTCAGTCCCGTTGCCCCGCCGTCGCCCCGCCGGTCCCGCCCGATCCCGCCCGATCCCGCCGACCCCGTCGCCCCGCCGGTCCCGTCGGCCGTTCCCGGGCCCCGGCGGCCCCGCTCCCGGCCCGCTTCCGAAGCCGTCCCGAGGTCCCGCGCGGGTCCGCGGTCGACCGCACAGCATGGCAGGGCGGCCGCCGTGGCGCGAATCACCTGGTCCGGTCCTTCCGGTGTGGCTACCTGCCGGTAAATTCGAGCTCGTCCGGCGATCAAGGGCGGTCACGCGGGGAACAAACTCTGAAACTTGTTCTACATTACCGTCCCGACGTAGTCTCGCGGGAGCTGAGGGAAGAAGGGGGCCTACAGTGACGGCTGAGGCCAGTAAGGCGGGCCCCCCACCGGGGTCGGCCCACGACGGCGGCCGCGCGCTGCGCATCGCGCTCCTGACGTACAAGGGGAACCCGTTCTGCGGCGGGCAGGGCGTGTACGTCCGCCACCTCTCGCGCGAACTGGCCCGCCTCGGCCACCGGGTCGAGGTCATCGGCGCCCAGCCCTACCCCGTGCTCGACGAGGGCGAGGGGCTCGACGGCCTCAGTCTGACCGAGCTGCCGAGCCTGGACCTCTACCGCCAGCCGGACCCCTTCCGCACGCCGAGGCGCGACGAGTACCGCGACTGGATCGACGCCCTCGAAGTGGCCACGATGTGGACCGGCGGCTTCCCCGAGCCGGTCACCTTCAGCCTGCGGGCCCGGCGCCACCTGCGCGCCCGGCGCGGCGCGTTCGACGTCATCCACGACAACCAGACGCTCGGCTACGGCCTCCTCGGCGACCTCGGCGCCCCGCTGGTGACGACCATCCACCACCCCATCACCGTGGACCGCCGCCTTGAGCTGGACGCGGCCGCCGACTGGAAGCGCCGCGCGTCCGTGCGCCGGTGGTACGCGTTCACGCGCATGCAGAAGCGCGTCGCGCGCCGCCTGCCGTCCATCGTCACCGTCTCGGGCACCTCGCGCCAGGAGATCGTCGACCACCTCGGCGTCCGGCCGGAGCGGATCGACGTCGTCCACATCGGCGCCGACACCGACCTCTTCGCGCCCGACCCGGCCGTGCCCGAGGTGCCCGGCCGGATCGTGACGACGTCCAGCGCCGACGTCCCGCTCAAGGGCCTGATCCACCTCGTCGAGGCGCTCGCGAAGGTCCGGACCGAGCACCCGGCCGCGCACCTCGTCGTCGTCGGCAAGCGCGCCGAGGACGGACCGGTCGCCGCGGCCATCGAACGCTACGGGCTCGACGGCGCGGTGGAGTTCGTCAAGGGCATCACCGACGAGGAGCTCGTCGACCTGGTGCGCTCGGCGCAGGTGGCGTGCGTGCCCTCGCTGTACGAGGGCTTCTCGCTGCCGGCCGCCGAGGCGATGGCCACGGGCACCCCGCTGCTCGCCACGACCGGCGGGGCCATCCCGGAGGTCGCCGGGCCCGACGGGGAGACCTGCCTCGCCGTGCCGCCCGGCGACTCGGGCGCGCTGGCCGCCGGGCTCGGGCGCCTGCTCGGGGACGCGGAGCTGCGGGCCCGCCTCGGCGCGGCCGGACGCGCGCGGGTCCTGGCCAGGTTCACCTGGGCGCGGGCCGCGCAGGGCACCGTGGAGCGCTACCGGGACGCCATGGCCCGCGCCGCGGCCCGGGACCCGCACCGCCCCGCCACCCGCCACGTGCCCGCGCCGGGCGCGGCCGCGCCGGGCCCCCCCCCCCCCCCC
>NZ_BNBT01000231.1 GCF_014656095.1 Streptomyces longispororuber | reverse complement strand
GGCCGCGCAAGGCCTCCGGGACGCCGGGCCCGGCCGCGCCCGCGGCGCCCGCCGGGCCCGTACCGGCGGCCCCCGAACCGCGGCCCGCCCCGCCCCACCTCGCGGGCACCGACGAACTGGGCGACACCGGCGCCGATCTGCAGCCCGACTGGTGGCGGGTGGAGCGCGTCCCGCTGGAGGGCGCGGACGCCGTGCCCGGGTTCGTGGGCGGCGTGGAGATCCCGGAGATGCTGAGGCGGCCGCCGCTCGACGGCGACGGCGAGAAGGCCGAGCAGGAGAAGGGGATCGCCGCGGCGGAAGGAGCGGCGCCCGTCGCGGACCCGGAGGGTGTCGGAACCCTCGGCGCCACGGACCCGCGCCGCCCCGGCCCGCGCCCCTCCCTCACCAAGGGCATCCTGTCCGCCAGGAAGAACCGGGCCCCCGCGCCCGCCGCCCCCGCGCCCGGCCAGGACCCCGCCGTCGAAGCCGCGCCCGCCGTGGCCGGTGCCCTCGCCGGCGTCCGCTCCCTGACCAACCCCGTCCTGCTCCTCGCCGCCGTCGCGCTCGTCGTCGGCGCGGTGATCGGCAACTGGTTCGCGCTGGGCGGCGGCTGGGTCGTCGCCTGGGTCTCGCGCAAGCTCGGCTCCGCCGAGAAGAAGGCCGCGGTCATCGCGCTGCCCGCGCTGGCCGTGGCGGGCGGCATCGGCTGGCTGTGGGGGCGCGCGCAGGGCAAGTGGGGCGAGCCCATCGCCAAGGGGCAGATGAACGCCGCGGTCGAGGAGACCTGGCCGTGGATCGTGCGGATCGCCGCCGTCGCCTCCGCGCTGTTCCTCGTGTGGCGCTCGCAGCGGACCCGGCCGCCGGAGTAGCGCGTACGGGCGCACGGGCGCGGGACGGGCCCGTGCGGGCGGGAACGGACCCGCCCGACGCCCGCCGGGCGGGAACGGACCCGCCCACGCGCCGCGGGGCGGGCCCGTCGCGCTACTTCTTCTTCGTCAGCAGCGTCCGCATCTCGTCCAGGATCTTGTCGGCCGCCGTGTAGCCGATGCCCTGGATCCACAGCTCGTCGTCGACGGCGTGGACGTTGCCGGACTTCACGGCCTTCATGTTCTTCCACAGGCCGCTGTTCACGGTCTGCGTCTGCTTGGCCTTCTTCGGATCGCCGTACGTGGACCGGAAGATGACGTCGGTGTCGGCGAGGTCGATCTTCTCGGGGCTCACGTCGTACGAGAAGCCGTCCTTGGCCTTCTTCGCGATGGGCGCCCGGCCGAGGCCGACGTCCTTCAGGAGGGTGGCGATGTACGACTGCTCGCCGTAGATGCGGATGTCGGCGCCCTCGATGAAGCGCACCACGTTGACCTCGGTGGCCTTGGCCTTCGCGGGGCCGCCGACCGCCGTGGTGACCTCCTTGACGTGCGCGTCGTAGGCGGCGACGGTCTTCTTCGCCTCCGCCTTCCTGCCGAGCGCGTCGGCGTGCACCTGGAAGTTCTCCTTCCAGGGGTACCCGGTGGTCTCCGTCATGACGGTCGGCGCGATCTTCTTCAGCGCGTCGTACTTCGCCCCGTGGCGGACCTTGGAGGTGAGGATGAGGTCGGGCTTCAGCCCGGCGATGACCTCCAGGTTGGGGTTCATCATCTCGCCGACGTCCTTGACGCCCTTGAGCTCGCCCTCGGGCAGATAGCTCGGGAAGCCGCCGGCGGCGTCGACGTGGGTGGCGCCGACCGGCTTCACGCCGAGCGTGAGCGCGGAGTCCAGCTCGGCGGTGTCGAGCACCACGACCCGCTTCGGCGCCACCGGCACCTTCACGTCGCCCATGGCGGTCCTCACCACGTGCGTACGGCCCGCGCCGGACTTCTCGCCGTCGTCGGACGAGCCGCACGCGGCCAGGGCGGGCACGGCGAGGACGCCGGTCAGGGCGAGCGCGCCGGCGGTACGGGCGCGGCGGGGGGAACCGGTCATGAGGAGGACCTTCCGTCGTGAGGGACGTCGAGCGGGGTGTCGGGGGAGGTGTCGGGCGGGGCGTCGAGCGGGGTGCCGGGGGAGGTGTCGAGCGGGGTGTCGGGGGAGGCGTCGCGAGGGGACTCCCGCTCCGCGGGGGCCTGCCAGGGCGCGGCGGGCACCACCAGCGGGGACCCCGTCACCGGGTCGGGGACGACCACGCACTCCAGGCCGAAGACGTCCCGCACCAGCTCCGCGGTGACGACGTCCGCGGGGGCGCCCTCCGCGACCACCCGGCCCTGCTTCATGGCGACGAGGTGGTCCGCGTACCGGGCGGCCTGGTTCAGGTCGTGCAGGACCACGGCCACCGTGCGGCCCCGGTCGTGGTTCAACTGGCGCACCAGGTCCAGGACCTCGACCTGGTGCGCGATGTCCAGGTAGGTGGTCGGCTCGTCGAGGAGGAGCAGCTCCGTCTCCTGCGCGAGCGCCATGGCGATCCACACGCGCTGCCGCTGCCCGCCGGACAGCTCGTCCACGGACCGCTCGGCCAGCGCGGTCACGTCGGTGCGCTCCATGGCCTCGGTGACGGCCCGCTCGTCGGCGTCCGACCACTGCTGCCACCACCGCTGGTGCGGCTGGCGGCCGCGCGCCACCAGGTCCGCGACCGTGATGGCCTCGGGCGCGACCGGCGTCTGCGGCAGCAGCCCGATGCGCTGGGCGATGCGCCGCGTCGGCAGCTTCGCGAGCTCCTCGCCGTCGAGGAGGACGGCACCGCCCCTGGGCTTGAGGAGCCGCCCGAGCGCGCGCAGCGTCGTGGACTTGCCGCAGGCGTTCGGGCCGACGATGACGGTGACCCGGCCGTCGGGGATCGCGAGGTCGAGGGCGTGCACGACCGTACGGTCCTCGTAGGCGAGGGTCAGCTCGCGCGCGCTCAGACGGGCGCCGGTCTCGGCGGGGGCGGTCACGCGGTGCCTCCATTGCGGACGGTACGGCTGCGGACGATGAGCCAGATCAGGTACGGCGCGCCGATGGCGGCCGTGAGGACGCCCACCGGCAGCTCGGTCGGCGAGAACAGCCGCCGGGCCAGCAGGTCGGCGAGGACGACGACGAGCGCGCCGAGCAGCGCGGAGGCGACCAGCGGGATCTGCGCGGTACGGGTGAGGCGCCGGGCGATCTGCGGGGCGAGCAGCGCCACGAAGTCGACGGGCCCGGCGGCGCCGGTCGCCACGGACGCGAGGACCACGCCGAGCAGCACGAGCCCGGTGCGCACCCGGCCGAGCCGGACGCCGAGCGCGGTCGCCGTGTCGTCGTCCATGGACACGGTGCGCTGGGCACGGGCCGCCCAGGCCACGCCCGGGAGCAGCACCAGCAGCGTCAGGGCGAGGGGTTCGGCCTCGGGCCAGCCGCGGCCGTTGAGGGAGCCGGTCATCCAGATCTGCGCCTGCTGCGCGACGAGGTAGTCGCCCTTCGTCATGAAGAGCGTCGTCACCGACCGCAGGGCGATCGCGAAGCCGATGCCGATCAGCACGAACCGGGTGGCGTGCAGGCCGCCGCGCCAGGCGAAGGCGTACACGAGCAGCGCGGCCAGGACGCCGCCCGCCACGGAGACGTACGGCAGCACGGTGTACGAGGTGAGGCCGAAGGTCAGCGCCGCGACCGTGACGGCACTCGCGCCCTGGCTGATCCCGATGATGTCCGGACTGGCGAGGGGGTTGCGGGCGACGGTCTGGATGAGCGCGCCCGCGACGCCGAAGGCGGCGCCGACGAGCAGGCCGACGACCATCCGGGGGGCGCGGAGCGTGCCCACGACCAGCTCGTCGGGGGAGGGGTGGCCGAGGACGACCTTCAGCGCCTCGGCGGGCCGCACGAAGGCCTCGCCGACGCAGAGGTACGCCAGGCAGGCGACGGCCAGGAGGACCGCGAGGACGGCGGCCACCGCCGTGGCCCGGCGGTGGACCAGGAAGGCGGCCTTCCGGAACCGCAGGACGGCGTACCCGGCGGGGCGCACGCCCCGCGGGGCGGCGAGGAAGCCGCCCGGCTGTCCGGCCCGGCGGGACGCCGGTCCGGAACGGGAGTCGACGCTCACGCCGCCACCGCCTTCCTGCGGACCA
The DNA here is from genome assembly GCF_014656095.1 of Streptomyces longispororuber. Lineage (GTDB taxonomy): Bacteria > Actinomycetota > Actinomycetes > Streptomycetales > Streptomycetaceae > Streptomyces > Streptomyces longispororuber. The sequence continues at coordinate 5,147 of NZ_BNBT01000231.1, read as the reverse complement.
GGGTGACCAGGAACGGGACGCCGATCAGGGCGGTCATCACGCCCGCCGGGACCTCGCTCGGCGGGAAGACGATCCGGCCGACCGTGTCGGAGGCGAGGAGCATCACCGGGCCCAGGACGGCGGCCAGCGGCAGCACCCAGCGGTGGTCGCTGCCGACCAGGGCGCGGGCGATGTGCGGGACCGCGAGGCCGGTGAAGGCGATGGGGCCCGCGGCGGCGACGCCCGCGCCGGTGAGGAGGGTGGCGCCGAGGCCGCCGACGACGCGGACGAGCGCGACGTTCTGGCCCAGGCCCTTGGCGACGTCCTCGCCGAGCGCGAGGGCGTCCAGGCCGCGGGCCACGGCGAGGACCAGCACGAGACCGGCGAGCAGGAACGGCCAGGTCTGGTGCACGATCGTGGCGTCGCGGCCGGAGAGCGCGCCGACCTGCCAGAAGCGGAACTCGTCGAGCGCGGACGCCTTGGTGGTGAGGACGCCCGTGGTGACGGAGACGAGCAGGGCGTTGAGCGCGGCGCCGCCGAGCGCGAGCTTGACGGGGGTGGCGCCGCCCCGGCCGCCGGCGGCGATCGCGTAGACGGCGACGGCCGCGAGGCCCGCGCCCGCGAAGGCGTACCAGACGTAGCCGGTCAGGGTGTGCGTGCCCGCGTACGCGATCGCGAAGACGACGCCGACGGACGCGCCCTGGCTGATGCCGAGGATGCCGGGGTCGGCGATGGGGTTGCGGGTGATGCCCTGCAGGGCGGTGCCCGCGACGGCGAGCGCGGCGCCGACCATGACGCCGAGCACGGTGCGCGGCACCCGCATCTCCCGGACCACCTCGGCCGCGTCGCTGTGCCCTCCGTGCAGCAGGGCGTCGAGGACGGCGGACGGCGCGATGGCGCGGGCGCCGACGGCGAGGCTGAACAGGACGGCGAGCAGCAGGGCCACGACGGCCGCCGTCATCACGACGGCGCGTCTGGCGTTCACACGCATCGGCTGGCTCGTTTCGGGGTCGGGGTCGGGGCGGGGCGCGGGAGCCGGGCCCGGGGTCTTGGCCAGGCCTTGGAGGGTTGGTAAGGCTTGGCTAAGAAGCATAAGGGTGACCCGTCGTCCCGCCCCCGGCCTCCGGCACTCCCGGCTCCGGGGGCCCGGCCGTCCGGCTGCCCGGCCCCCGGCACCCCGCTGCCCGGTGGCCCCTCGGCACAATGGGCGCCATGACCTCTCGGACTGCACCGGCCGGGCGGACGGCCGGGGGCCGTGGCCCGCTCACCGTCGGCTTCGACCTCGACATGACCCTGATCGACTCACGGCCCGGTATTCGCGCCTGCTACGTGGCCCTGTCCGAGCGGACCGGCAGGTACGTGGACGCAGACCTCGCGATCACCCGGCTCGGGCCGCCCCTGGAACAGGAGTTGGCCCACTGGTTCCCGGCCGACGAGGTCGTGGCGACCGCGAACCTCTACCGTGAGATGTATCCCACATACGCCATCGCCGCGACGCCCGCGCTCGCCGGGGCGCGGGAGGCCGTGGCCGCGGTGCGCGCGGCGGGCGGCCGCGCGATCGTCGTCACGGCCAAGTACGAGCCGAACGCCCAACTCCACGTCGACCACCTGGGCATCCCGGCGGACGCCGTGGTCGGCGACCTGTGGGCGGAGCGGAAGGCGCAGGCCCTGCGCGCGCACGGGGCGTCGGTGTACGTCGGCGACCACACCGGGGACGTACGCGGGGCGCGTACGGCGGGGGCGCTGTCCGTAGCGGTGGCCACGGGGCCGTGCGACGCAGGTGAACTGCGCGCGGCGGGCGCCGACGTCGTACTCGACGATCTGAGCCAGTTCCCGGACTGGCTCGCCGCTCACGTGGCGGAAGTGCCCGACGTGGAGCGCGCCTGACGCCGCTGGGCGGCGATTCCGCGCAGCACGCCCGCGGCGGCGACGAGGAAACCCACTCCCATCAGCATGCACACGGCATAGGCGACCGATGGGAAGGGATCGCCGCCCAGGAACAGCGGGGCGACCGTGACCAGCGTGGCCACGGCACCGACGAAGAAAACGATCGCGCCAATCCGTACGAGGCCGTCGCCCGGTCCGGTGGAATTCGCTTGGGTTTTGTCACGCACCGCACCAGGGTAGTTCCCAGCGCGTAGGAAGAAACCGGGGACGTCTTGTCACCGGCCCCGGGACCAATAGTCTTGGTGCCGGCGGGTCGCGCGACCCGCTGTAGTGCTGTCCAGAGCCGTTTTCGCCCCGGGACCACGCCTGCGGCGGTGCGGCTACCGATACGACGACTAGTACGAGGACGAGGACTTCACGTGCCTACCGGCAAGGTCAAGTGGTTCAACAGCGAGAAGGGCTTCGGCTTTCTCTCCCGCGACGACGGCGGTGACGTCTTCGTGCATTCCTCCGTACTGCCCCAAGGCGTCGACACACTCAAGCCCGGCCAGCGCGTGGAATTCGGCGTGGTCGCGGGGCAGCGCGGTGACCAGGCACTCTCGGTGACACTTCTCGACCCGACCCCGTCCGTCGCGGCGGCGCAGCGCCGTAAACCGGACGAACTGGCGTCCATCGTCCAGGACCTCACCACCCTCCTGGAGAACATCACCCCCATGCTGGAGAAGGGCCGCTACCCCGACAAGGCCTCCGGCGCGAAGATCGCCGGCCTCCTCCGCGCCGTCGCGGACCAGCTCGACGTGTAACCGGGGCGCCGCCCCCTGGACCCCGTATCGCGCTGCGCGCTCGTCCTCAAACGCCGGACGGGCTGAAACTCTCCCGTGCCGTCCGGCGAAAGTTCCAGCCCCTCCGGCGTTTGAGGAGCGGGGTCTGGGGCGGAGCCCCAGTTTCGGGAAAGGGGCGGGCCTGGGGCGCCCCGCGTGGGCAACCGGACGTCACGGAAAGGCGAGGGCCCCCGGCGCCAGGGCCGGAACCAGCCCCTCCGCCGCGGCGCGGGTGAGCAGCCCGCGCACAGCGGCGTACCCGTCCTCCCCCAGATCCGCCGTGAACTCGTTGACGTACAACCCGATGTGCTGATCCGCCACGGCGGGATCCATCTCCTGCGCGTGCGCCAGCACATAGGGACGCGACGCCTCGGGGTCGTCCCACGCCGCCCGCACGGACGCCCGCGCGGCATCGGCGAGCCCCCGCAGCACGCCGTCCCCCAGCGCCCGCTTCGCGATGATCGCCCCGAGCGGAATCGGCAGCCCCGTCGTGGCCTCCCAGTGCTCGCCCATGTCGGCGAGCCGGTGCAGCCCGTAGTTCCGGTACGTGAACCGCGCCTCGTGGATGACGAGCCCCGCGTCGACCTCCCCGTCCCGCACGGCGGGCATGATCCGGTCGAAGGGCAGCACCACGATCTCCCCGACGCCGCCGTCCGCCAGGACGTCCGCCGCCCACAGCCGGAACAGCAGGTACGCCGTCGACTTCTCGCTCGGCACGGCGACCTTCTTGCCGCTCAGGTCGAGGCCCGGCTCCCGGGTCAGCACCAGCGGCCCGCACCCCCGCCCGAGCGCCCCGCCGCACGGCAGCAGCGCGTACTCGTCGAGGACGTACGGCAGCACGGCGTACGACACCTTGAGCACGTCGAACTCGCCGCGCTCGGCCATGCCGTTGGTGACGTCGATGTCCGCGAACGTCACGTCCAGCGCGGGCGCGCCCGGCACGCGGCCGTGCGCCCAGGCGTCGAAGACGAAGGTGTCGTTGGGGCAGGGGGAGTACGCGATGCGCAGGGGGTCGGGGGAGGTCTCAGTCATGCCTGTTCCAACTCTCCAGTACGGGCGTGAACTTCCCGAACGCCTCGGTGAGCGCGGCCAGCGCGTCGGCGATGCGCCAGGCGGCGCGGTCGCGCGGGCCCACCGCGTTGGACACGGCGCGGACCTCGGCCACCGGTATCCCGAGCGCGGCGGCGGCCTCGGCGACGCCGAAGCCCTCCATCGCCTCCGCGAGGGCCCGCGGATGGCGGGCGCGCAGCGCGGCGGCGCTCCCGGCGCTGCCGGTCACGGTCGACACGGTCAGGACGGTGCCCGTCGCGGCCCCCGAGGCGGCGGCCAGCTCCCGTACCAGCGCGGCCGGCGGCTCGTGGGTGACGCGCCCGAAGCCGAGCGCGGTGACCGGCACGAACCCGTCCGGCGTCTCGGCGCCCAGGTCGGCGGCCGTGACCGCGTCCGCGACGACGAGCGAGCCGAGCGGGGCGTGGGGCGGGAACCCGCCGCCGATCCCCGCGGAGACCACGAGCTCGTACGGCGTCCCGGCCGCGGCGGCGGTCGCGAGGACGCGCGCGGTGCCCGCGGCGGCGGCAGCGGGGCCCACGCCGACGGCGACGACGTCCACCACCCCGGACGCGGGCAGGCCGGAGGCCACCGCGTCCCGTTCGGCGGGGACCGCGGTGGCCACCAGGATGCGTGGGGCGTGCCCGGGCCCGGTCAGGCGTCCTTGTCCTTCTTCAGCTTGAACGACCACAGGCCGGTGGCCTTCGGCTCGCCGCTGTCGCTCTTGCCGCCCTCCAGCAGGCTGACGGTCGTGGCGGAGTTGCCACCGCCGTACTGCTGGTTGAAGAACACGCTGCCCGGGATGACGACGTAGGTCTTCTTGCTGGCCTCGGTCAGCGGCTGACCGTTCATCAGCAGTGTCCAGCCCTTGTCGGCGATCTCCGGGTCGACGCCGAAGCGGACCTTCTCGTCCGGGTCGACCGTGATGGACTTGATGTCCTTCTTGTCCTTCAGGCAGTCCTGTACGGCGGACGGCTTGAGCTCCTTGCCGTCCTCGTAGCAGGTGGCCTCGGAGTGCACGGACTCGCTGCCGACCGTCACGGTGGCCAGCGGCGTCGGCTTGTCACAGGCCGACAGGACGAGCAGTCCGGCGGAGACGGCGCCGAGGGTGGCGACGGCGCGGCGGCTGCGCGCTGAGCGGGGTACCAGGGAGGTCATGCCGGAAGGCTATCTCCTGGCCCCTGGGCCTCGGGCGGCGGCCACCCCGGCGCGCTCCCACCCACCCGCCCCCAATCGGCCTCCGGCCTCGTCCTCAAACGCCGGACAGGCTGGATCCGCCCCGCGTCCCACCGCCGTCACCTGCGGGCATGATCGGCCTGACGGCCTCGTCCTCAATCGCCGGACGGGCTGGATGCGTCCCGCGTCCCACGGCCGTCACCTGCGGGCGTGATCGGCCTGGCGGCCTCGTCCTCA
>NZ_BNBT01000230.1 GCF_014656095.1 Streptomyces longispororuber | reverse complement strand
CGCGTTCGCCGTCACCGGCGCCGCCCCGGCCTCGGCGGCGAAGGCGCGGACCCCCTCGGCCAGGCCGGCGTGGGTGACGGCCACCGCGCGGGGCCGGGCCGTCGCGTCCGGGGCGTAGGCGAGGTGCGCGAGGTGCCCGGGGAGCGTCCGGTCCGGCGGCGCGGTGGGAAGGGCACCCAGCGCGTCGTGGGGGACCGGGACGCGGGGCAGGGAGCCCCAGTTCCGGTCGGCGGTCTCCTTGTCGACGACGACGGCACCCGCCGCGGCGTCGCCCAGGACGGCGGCGGTCCACTCCGCGGAGTCCTCGGCGTCCAGGGGCAGGGCGCACGCGCCCGCCTTCAGGACGGCGAGCAGCGCGGCCACCCGGTCGACCGGGTCGGCGCAGCAGACGGCCACCACGGCGTCCGGCTCCCCGGCGTAGAGGCGCAGCTCGTCGGCGAGCAGGGCGGCCCGCGCGTCGAGTTCACGCCGGCTGGTGGTCGCCCCGCCGACGACGAGGGCCACGGCGTCCGGGGCCCCGTCCGCAAGGCGCGTGAACGCCCGCGGCACCAGCTCCCCGCTCCCGGCCGCCTCCGCCACCGGCCGGGGCGTGGCCGCGGAGGAGGCGGACGCCAGGGCGCCCACCGCCCCCACCCGGCTGCCCGGTTCGGCGAGGAACGCCCGCAGCACGCGCAGCAGCCGCTCCGCGACGCCGGACGCCGCCGCGGCGTCGAAGGCGCTGTGCTGGTACTGGAGCCGCAGGCGCAGCAGCGGGTCCAGCTCGGCCATCACGATGAGCGGGTAGTTCGCCCCGGCGATGTTGCGGAAGGTGGGCGCGGGCAGCCCGGCCGCGTCGCTCGCCTCGGCGATGGCAGCGTTGTCGAAGGGGTGCGACTGGACCAGGACGAGGGTGTCGAAGAGCGCGTCCAGGCCGGTGGCCTCGTGCAGGTCGGCGAGCGCGCAGTCGTCGTGGTCGAGCAGCGCGGCCTGCGCGGCCTGGAGCCCGGTCGCCACCTCGGCGAGGGTCTTGTCCCGCGTGCAGCGCGCGCGGACCGGCACGGTGTTGATGAACAGGCCGACCGTGTCGGCCACCCCCGCCAGCGCGGGCGGGCGGCCGGAGACCGTGGCGCCGAACAGCACGTCGGTGCGGCCGGTGAGCTCCCCGAGGACCACGGCCCAGGCGGCCTGGACCACGTTGCTGGGCGTGCTGCCGGTCTCCGCGGCCCGCCGCACCAGGGCGCGGGCCTCGTCGGCGGTCAGCGCGAGCTCCAGCGTGCCGAAGCCGGCCCCGCCGCTCGCCGCGTCCCGCTCCGGGACCAGCAGCGTGGGCTCCTCGACCCCCCGGAGGGCATCGGTGTGGGCGCGTACCGACAGCTCCCGCTGCTCCTGGCCGCGGCGGTGGAGGTGGCCGAGGAACTCCCGGAACGACGGCGCCTTGGGCAGGGCGGCCGTGCCGGCGTACAGCCACAGCAGCTCGCGCAGCAGGATCGGCTCGGACCAGCCGTCGAAGAGCACGTGGTGGGCGGTGAGCACCACCTCGGTGCGCCCGGAGCCGACGCGCGCCAGGGTCATCCGCAGCAGCGGCGGCGCGGCGACGTCGAAGGGCTCGGTGCGCTCCCGCGCGAGGAACGCCTCGAACTCGTCCTCGGCGACGTCCACCTCGCGCCACGGCAGGGTCACGCCCGAGACGACGAGCTGCACCACGTCCCCGGACGCGTCGGGCACGTACGCCGTCCGCAGGCCGGTGTGCCGCTCCAGCAGGGCCTGCCCGGCCGCCCGCATCCGCGTGGCGTCCACCGGGCCGGTGAACCCGAAGACCAACTGGACCTGGTACATGTCCTCGCCGGCGCCGGCCAGTTCGGAGTGGTGCAGCAGGCCCGCCTGCAAGGGGGTCAGCGGCCACACGTCGGTCAGGCCCGGGTACCGCTTCTCCCAGGTCTCCAGCTCGCCCTGGGAGACGTCGACCAGCGGCACGTCCGACGGGGTCAGGCCGCCCGCGCCGGGGGTGGCCGCGTGCCGCACCAGGGCCTGAAGGGCGTCCTGCCACAGCGCGGCCAGCTCGCCGACCTCCGCCGCGGTCAGGACCCCGGCGGGGGCGCCGAAGACGGCTCCCAGGCGCGGTCCCGCCGCGGTGTCGGTGACCATCGCGTTGATGTCCACCTCGCACAGCGCGGGCATGGCCGGGTCGTGCCCGGCGTCCAGCTCGGCCAGCTCGGTGAACTCCGCGGCGTCCGAGGTCTGGGTGAAGCCCAGGCCGTGCAGGTCGTCGGGCATGTCGCCGGTGGAGAAGCGGCCCAGGTAGTTGAAGCCGATCTGGCCCAGCGTCCGCCCGCGGAGCACCTCGGCGGTCTCCGGGTTGAGGTAGCGGAGCAGCCCGAACCCCAGGCCCTTGTCGGGCACGGCGAGCAACTGCTCCTTGACGGCCTTGACGACGGCTCCGGCGGCCGGGCCCGAGGTGAAGGCGTCCTCCACGTCGATCCCCGACAGGTTCAGGCGGACCGGGAAGACGCTGGTGAACCAGCCCACGGTGCGGGACAGGTCCGCGCCGGGCACCGACTCCTCCTCGCGCCCGTGCCCTTCGAGGCGCAGCAGCGTGGAGGGCTCCTCCACGCCCCGGGCGCGGCGCCAGCGGACCACCGCCATCGCCAGGGCGGCGAGCAGCACGTCGTTGACGCCGCCGCGGAAGGCCGCGGGCACCGAGGTGAGGACCGCGTCGGTGGCCGCGGACGGCAGCACCACGCGCACCTTCTCGACGGTGGCCTGCACGTCCACGGCGGGGTCGAGGCGCCGGGCCCCGAGGACCGGGTCGGGCCCGTCGAGGATCGACGTCCAGCGGTCGAGCTCGGCCACCCGCTCGGGCCGTGCCGCCTCCTCCACCAGCGCGTGGGCCCACCGCCGTACGGAGGTCGCGGGCGCCGGCAGCTCCGGCGCGGCGCCCTCGCGGACCTGCTGCCAGGCCGCCGCGAGGTCGGGCATCAGGATCCGCCACGACACGCCGTCGACGACCATGTGGTGCAGGCCGACCAGGAGCCGCCCCGGGCCGGACGGCGGCCGGAACCACACGAACTGGGCGAGGACCCCGGCCTTCGGGTCGAGGCGGCCCGCCAGCTCCTGGAGTTCGCCCACGAGCAGGCTCCGCCAGGCCTCGCCCGACCACGTCCCGTCGCAGGGCACCGTGCGGATCAGCGGGTCCACGTCCACCGAGCCGGGCGGGGCGACGAGCAGGCCGTCGGGCAGCAGCCGCGCGCGCAGCAGGTCGTGCCGGTCGAGGACAGCGGTGAGGGTCGCGGCCAGGCCGTCGCGGTCGATGCCGTGCGGCAGCTCCAGGACCACGGCCTGGAGCAGGGAGTCGAAGCCGGGGCCGTTCTCCAGGATCCAGTGCGCCACCGGCATCAGCGGCAGGTGTCCCACGCCGCCGCCGTCGAGTTCGGCGAGCACGGGACCGCGGTCCCCGGTGTCGGCGACCGCGACCGCGGCGAGCTCGGCCACGGTGCGGTGCTCGAAGACCTGCCGCGAGGTGACGAGCACGCCCTGCGCCCTGGCCCGCGAGACCACCTGGATGGACTGGATGCTGTCGCCGCCCAGGGCGAAGAAGTCGTCGTCGGCACCCACCCGGGCCTGGCCGAGGACCTCGGCGAAGACACCGGCGAGGACCTCCTCGGTCCCGGCCCGCGGCGCCCGGTAGGCGCTGCCGGTGAAGTACGGCTCCGGCAGCGCGGCCCGGTCCAGCTTCTCGTTCGGGGTCAGCGGCAGCCGGTCGAGCACCATGAGCGCGACCGGCACCATGAACTCCGGCAGCCGCCGCGCCACGAACTCCCGCAGCTCACGGGCGATCTCCGCCTCGTCGGGCGCGGGCGCGCCGTCCTGGGCGAGCACCACGTAGCCGAAGAGCTGCTTGGCCGTGTCCCCGCCGCGGCCCTGCCGGGCGATCACGGCGGCGTGCGCGACCGCGGGGTGGGCCAGCAGGGCCGCCTCGATCTCGCCGAGCTCGATGCGGTAGCCGCGCACCTTCACCTGGTCGTCGGCGCGCCCCTGGTACACGAGGTCGCCGTCGTCGGTGCGGATCACCAGGTCCCCGGTGCGGTACATCCGTTCACCGGCGGGGCCGAAGGGGCAGGCCACGAACCGCTCGGCGGACCGCGCAGGCCGGCGCAGGTAGCCGCGCGCCACGCCGGGGCCCGCGACGTACAGCTCCCCGATGACGCCCGGCGCCACGGGCCGCAGCCGGTCGTCGAGTACGTAGCCGTCGAGGGTGTCGAAGAGCTGCCCGATGGGCACCTCCTCGTCCGGCTTCCGCGCGGGGTCGACCTGGTGGCTGGAGGTGAAGACCGTGGTCTCGGTCGGCCCGTAGCCGTTCACGAAGACGGTGTCGGGGCAGGCCGCGACGGCCCGGGCGACCGACTGCGGCGACACCCGGTCGCCGCCCACCCACACCTCGCGCAGACCGGTCAGGCAGCGCGCGTCCTCCTCCACCAGGAGGTTGAACAGCGCGCTGGTCAGCCAGACGGTGGTGACACCGTGCCGGGCCACCTGCGCGGCGAGGACGGCGGGCGTCAGGTCCGGGGACGGTTCGACGACGACGGTGCCGCCGTTGAGCAGCGGCACCCAGATCTCCAGGACCGAGGCGTCGAAGGCCATCGGCGAGTGCAGCAGCATCCGCATGCCGTGGTGCCAGCGCCGGTCCGCCACCAGCGCGGCCACGTCGCGGTGGGTGACCCCGATGCCCTTGGGCGTACCGGTCGACCCGGAGGTGTAGATGACGTACGCGAGCCCCTGCGGGTGGACGGCAGCGGGGGCGCCGTCGCCGGAGCCGCCGTCGGCCAGCTCCGCCACACGGGCGGTGGGGCAGTGGCCGGTCAGGTGCTCGGGGGCGTCCGCGTCGCACACCAGCAGGGCGGGGCGGGCGTCGCCCAGCATCAGCGCGACGCGCTCGGCGGGGTAGTCGGGGTCGAGCGGTAGGTAGGCGGCGCCGGTCCTCAGCACGCCGAGGAGGGCCACGACGGCCTCCACGGACCGCGGCAGCGCGACCGCGACGAGCGACTCCGGTCCCACGCCGCGCCGCGTCAGTCCGGCGGCCACCGCGGCGGACTCCGCGGCGAGTTGGCCGAACGTCAGTGACTCGTGTCCGCAGACGACGGCGACCGCGTCCGGAGTCAGCCTGGCCTGCTGGGCGAACAGCTCAGGCACCGTCGTGTCGAGGATCAGTCCGGCCGCACCGTCCCTACTCGTCAGCGGACGGTTTTGCTCCAGCGGAGCATGCACATCCATCACCCCACACAGATAAATGGATCGAAGAAGTGGTTCGGATCAGGCGGCCGCCCGCGGTGTCCGTAAGCCGGTCGGCGGGGGTGGGCTCCCTGGCGTCCGCCGCCGGTCGAACACGTCGTCTTCAGGCCTCCCGGCCTGGGATCACACCCTCACGCCTGCGGCCTGCCGTGGTCAAGCGAGGGCGGACCTGAGGCAGGGCGCCCCGCGGCGCCCCGCTGTCCCGTGGACGGGACACCGCACGGAAGCGGAATCGCCGGGCATGTCCCGCGCCTTTCCGGCGCGTTGCCGGGGGTGGTCGCGCGGGTGATCGGGGACGGCGCGACCGCCGTGGCGGGTGCCGGGCGCGAAACCCGCGGAGCCGGGGCGGCGGGCGACCGGGGGCACCGGGGCCCGGGCGGCGGGCGACCGTGGGCGCCGGACTCCGGGTGGCGGGCGACCCGCGGGCACCCGACCCCGGGCCGCGTGCTGCCGGTGTGCGCGGATGGCGTGCCGCCCGTGCGCGCCGCCCGTGCGCGCGAGCACCGCGAGCACACGGTCCCGAGCCCCGCGCGGCCGCGGCGCACGGCGTCCGAAACCCACCGGGTGTGCGTGCGCCCGCCGGGCGTGGGTGCACCCACAAGGCCTGCGTGCCCCCCCAAGGCCTGCGTGCACCCACAAGGCCTGCCTGCACCCACCGGGTGCGCGCGCACCCACCGAGCGCGCGTGCACTCACCGAGCGCGCGTGCCGGTGCCGCGGCCGGTCCGGCAGGGCGCCCCCGGCCACACCGCCGCACGGCACCGGGTGTCCCGTGGACAGGACACCCGGTGCCATCGCCCGGCGGCCCCCGTCGGGCCCTTCCCGCGCTTGACCCCGGCAGCCCGCAGGCAGGATGGTGTGATCCCGGGCCGACAGGCCTGGACGACGCGTCCGGAACGCGCCGGTGGCGGATGCCAGGCCGCCATCGGTGAACCCGTCCCCGCCCGGTCCGACGGACACCGCGGGTGGCCGCTCGTTCCGCATCCGTTCTTCGATCCATTCGTCTCTCTTCGATCCATTCGTCTGTACGGGGTGACGGACGTGCGTGATCTGCCGGAGCCGCCCGACTTCCCGGGCGCTCCCGCAGTCGGCCGGACGCCCCGCGGTACGCACCCCTGTGGAGTTCTCATGGCGACGGCAGTGATCAGCGGCGGCACCCGGGGAATCGGACTGGCGCTGAGCCTGCGGCTGTGCGCCCTGGGCCACCGGGTGCTCGCCCTCTACCGGAGTGACGAGACCGCCGCCAAGGAGGCGGCCGAGGCCGGGAACGGCGGCATCGTGCCCGTACGCGTCGACCTCGGGCGGCCCGCCGAGGTCCGCCAGGCCTGTACGCGCATCCTCGCCGAGCACGGCGCGCCCCGGATCCTGGTGAACAACGCCGGGGTCAACCGCGACCGGCCCTTCCTCTCCCTCACGGAGGAGGACTGGGACCAGGTCGTCGCGACCAACCTCTCCGGGCCGTTCCACCTCAGCCAGGCACTGGCGCCCGCGATGATCGAGGCCGGCGGCGGCTCCATCGTCAACGTGGGCGCCACGACGGCGATCCGTCCGCGCGCGAACGGGGCCAACTACTGCGCCAGCAAGGCGGGGCTGCTCCAGCTCACCAAGTGCATGGCCCTGGAACTGGCCCCGCACATCCAGGTCAACGCCCTGCTCCCCGGTTTCACCGACACCCCGGAAGTCACCGAGCGCTACCGGCTCGACGTGCCGGAACGGCGCGCGGCGGTCATCGACTCCATTCCCCAGCAGCGGATCGGCACCCCGCAGGACATCGCCGACGCCCTCGAATTCCTCGTGACGTCGCGGTCGGCCTACATCACGGGGCAGCAGCTCATCGTGGACGGCGGACATTTCATGGGGTGAATCCCCGGTGCGACCCCGAGCCCATGTGCGCGCCCCTACGCGAACTCCCCTTGTATAAGGAGCGAAAAGAAAAATGCGTCTGACCCAGGAGCAGTTGGAGCAGTATCAGGAGAACGGATTCCTGCTCCTCGATTCCCTGCTGGACGGGCACGAGGTGGACCGGCTGCGTACGGCGTTCCAGCGCGACTGCGACACGCCCGGGCCGCACCGGATCGTCGAGGAGGGGGGCGCGGCGGTGCGCGCGGTGTACTCCTCCCACCAGCGGCAGGCCGAGTACAGCCGGCTCGTCCGCGACCCGCGCGTGCTGGCGCCGGTCCAGCAGCTCCTCACCGACGACGTGTACGTCTACCAGTTCAAGATCAACGCCAAGCCCGCCTTCGGCGGCGAGAAGTGGGCCTGGCACCAGGACTTCCTCGCCTGGCAGATCTCCGACAACCTGCCCGCCCCGGCGCAGGTCAACGTGGCCGTCTTCCTCGACGACGTCACCGAGTTCAACGGCCCCGTCATCTTCCTGCCCGGTTCGCACCGCGAAGGCCTCGCGCACGAGGGGCGCAAGTCCGAGGTGAAGTCGGAGCAGCACCTGGACCCGGACGACATCTCGCTGCCCCCGCAGCGGCTCGCCGAGCTCGTCGACCGGCACGGCATGACCAGCCCCAAGGGCCCGGCCGGTTCCGTGGTGCTCTTCTCGCCGGAGATCGTGCACGGCTCGGCCCCCAACATGTCCCCGTTCGCCCGCCGGCTGCTCATCGTGACGTACAACGAGGTCAGCAATCTGCCGAGCTGGCGCGGCGAGCCGCGCCCCGACTACGTGGTGTGCCGGGACTCCGCCCCGCTCGCCCCGCTCGACGGCACCTTCCTCGACGACCTCGAGGAGGTGGCCGTATGACCGGGCGCACCGGCCGCGGAGTCGTCCTCGAGGAGTTCGGCGAGCCGCTCGCGCTGCGCGAGTTCGCCCTGCCCCCGGCCCCCGACCGCGGCATGATCGTCGCCTGTGGCTACGGCGGCATCTGCGGCACCGACCTGCACCTCAAGCAGGGGCACCTGCCGATCCCCACGCCGCTCGTCCTCGGCCACGAGGGCCTCGGCACCGTGCGGGAGCTGGGCGAGGGCGCCACGCACGACGCCGTCGGCGCCGAACTGCGGCCCGGCGACTCCGTCATGTGGGCCTCGTCCATCGCCTGCGGCACCTGTCCGCCGTGCCGGCTGCACCGCGAGCCGACGCTGTGCGAGAACCGCCGTACGTACGGGGTCAACCGCTCCACCCTGGACGGTCCCGAGCTGTCCGGCTCCTGGGCCGACCACATCGTCCTCCAGCCGGGCACCACCGTCGTCAAGGCCGCCGAGGGCGTCGACCCGCTCGCCGCGATGTCGCTGGCCTGCGCGGGCCCCACCGTCGTGCACGCCCTGTACGAACGCCGCCCCGTGCGGCTCGGCGAGGTCGTCGTCGTCCAGGGGAGCGGCCCCGTCGGCCTCGCGGCGGCCGCGTTCGCCCAGCTCGCCGGCGCCGCCAAGGTCATCGTCATCGGCGGTCCGGCCGAGCGGCTCGACCGCGCGGCGAAGGCGGGCATCGGCGACGTCCACCTGAACATCGCGGACGCCGCCGACCAGGAGCAGGTGCTGAACGAGGTGCGCGCCGCCACCGGTGGCCAGGGCGCCGACCTCGTCATCGAGTGCGCGGGCGTGCCCCGGGCCGTCGCCCAGGGGCTCACCCTGGCCCGCAGGGGCGGCACGTACCTCGTCATCGGCCAGTACACGGACGCGGGCGACACCCTCATCAACCCGCATCAGATCGTGTACCGCCAGCTCGACGTGATCGGCTCCTGGGCCTTCACCGGGGCCCACCTCGTCGAGTACGTGCGGCTGCTGCCGACGCTCGCCGCCCGGTTCGACCTGGCGAGTCTCGTGACGCCGTTCCCGCTGGACCGGCACGCGGACGCGCTGGCCGCGGTCGCCGACGGCTCGGTGATGAAGGCGGTCCTCACGAGCTGACCCCCGTCCCACCCGCCCCACGACGAGCCGTGTCCCCCGGCCGCACCGCGCGGTCGGGGGACACG
>NZ_BNBT01000229.1 GCF_014656095.1 Streptomyces longispororuber | reverse complement strand
GGCGGGGGCGTCCGCCGGACGTCAGGAGGACCGTGTCCGCCGGTGCCGCACCGGCGGGCGCACAGCCGGGCGCGGCCGGGGGCCGTGCCCGGCCGATGGGCCCGTACCGGCCAACAGACCGGTACGGCCGACGGGGGAGATCGATGGACATCCGAACGGGACAGAAAAGCGACCGAAAGAGCCACCAAAAGGGGGCCAAACCGGCAGAATCGTACTTAACTCATCGGACACAGAGCGTTTGTGATCACGCAACACCCGTGGGCCACAGTGGCCGTATGAGTGCTGACATGTCTGATGTGACACGCAGGAAACACGGCAGGCCGGTGCACCACTGGCGCCGGGACGTCATCGAGCTGGCCGCGCTGTTCACGGCGGTGGCGGTCGCGGACGCCGTGGCGAACCTCGTGGGCCACGGCCCGGACGGGCCCGAGCTGCTGCTCGTCTCGGCGGTCGTGCTGGTCGCCACGGCCGGGTTCCACACCTGGTGGGCACGGCGCCACACGCACGCGCCCCCCGGCCCGGGCGGAACCGATACCGGCCCCCGGCCCTCCGCCACGGAGGACCGGGGCGCCCCCGCACCGGACGGTGCCACCGCAGCGGGCGCCCGGACGGGCACCGCTGCCGCCCCGACGGCGCCCGAGGAGACGGCCCTGTGGCGCATGCGCACCACCGTGCGGGACGAGCCGGGCTCGCTCGCCGCGCTGTGCACGGCGCTCGCGCACGAGCGCGTCGACATCCTGAGCCTCCAGACGCACCCGCTGGGCGACGGCACGGTCGACGAGTTCCTGCTGCGGGCGCCCGCCGCGCTGCCCGCGGCGGACCTCACGCGGGCGGTCGCCCGGGCGGGCGGCTCCGGCACCTGGATCGAGCGGGCGGACGCGCACGACCTGGTGGACGCGCCCACGCGCATCCTCGGCCTCGCCACCCGCACGGCCCTGGACGCCGCCGAGCTGCCGCTCGCGCTGCGCCAGTTGCTCGGCCGGTGCACGATCCGCTCGCTGCCCGCCCGGCCCGCGCCGGAGGGGCACGGCTCCGCGGCGGGCGGCCCCGACGACATGGTGCCGGTCGAGGGCGCCTGGGAGGGCACCGTGCTGCGGCTGCGGGCCCCCGAGGGCGGGGTGATCACGATCGAGCGGCCCCATCTGCCCTTCACACCCACGGAGTTCGCCCGCGCGCGGGCACTGGTGGAGCTCGACGCCCGGCTCGGCCCGCGCGTGCCGCGCGGCCAGGACGTCCTCACGCTCGCCGAGGGCAGCGACATCACGGTCAGCCGCGCCGACGGCGCCGACCTCGACGCCGCGAAGGCCATGCACGAGCGCTGCTCCCCGCACACCTTGCGCATGCGCTACCACGGGCCGGTGGGCGACGCCGACCGCTACCTCAACCACCTGCTGAGCCCGCGCTTCGGCCGCACGCTCGCCGCCCGCACCGCCTCCGGCCGGGTCGTCGGCCTCGGCCACCTGCTGTGGGACGGCGACGAGACGGAGATCGCGCTGCTCGTCGAGGACGCGTGGCAGCGGCGCGGCATCGGCGGGGAGCTGCTCGCCCGCCTGGTGGCCATGGCGACCGAGGCGGGCTGCGACAGCGTCTACGCGGTGACGCAGTCCTCCAACACCGGCATGGTCGCGGCGATGCGCGGCCTCGCCCTGCCCCTCGACTTCCAGATCGAGGAGGGCACGCTGGTGATCACCGCCCGCCTCGACTCCACCGCTGTGCGCTCCTCGCTGCCGTACGACCGCCGCCCGTAGCGCGGGCGGCGTCGGGGCCGGGGCGGGACCCCGGCCCCGAGGGCGCCCCGCCCGGGGCCCCGGACGCCGGGCTCAGGCCGCCGCGTCCGGGGCCAGGCGGGAGGCGGCCATGTCCTTGGCACCGTGGCCCGCGGCGGCCGCCCGCTCGAACCGCCGGAGCCCGGCCGCCGTCACGTCCACCGGGACACCGGCGGCCCCCGCGGCCGCCACGACCAGGCGGGCGTCCTTGGCGGCGTTGGCCACGGAGAAGCTGGGGTCGTACGCGCCCGCCAGCATGGCGGCCGCCTTGGCGCGGAAGAACGGGCTGTCCAGCGGGCCGCCCGCGATCACGTCGACGACCAGCGCGGGGTCGACGCCGAGCCCCTCGGCCAGGGCGAGGCTCTCGGCGGCGCCATGGGTGAGGGCGAACACGTAGCTGTTCAGGGCGAGTTTGAGGCGGCTCGCGGCCCCGGGCTCCTGCGAGACCCACACCGTGCGGCTCCCGATCGCGTCGAAGACGGCTTGCGCCCGGTCCCGCCCGGCCGCGGGACCGGCCGCGAGGACGACGAGCTGCCCGTTCTCCGCGGGCTGCTTGGTGCCCTGCACCGGGGCGTCGTACAGCACGAGGCCGTGCCGTGCGGCGAGGTCCACGAGGTCGCCGACGGCGTCCGCCCCGACCGTGCTGAGCTGGATCCACACCGTGCCCGGCGCGAGGGCGGGCGCGGCGGCCTCCATCACCTCGCGCACCGCGGGCCCGTCCTTGAGGACGGTGACGACGACGTCGGCGCCCGCGACCGCCTCGGCCGGGGTGGCGTGCGCCACGACGCCGTCGGTCGTGGCCAGTTCCGCGGCCTTGGCGGGCGTGCGGTTCCACACGCTCACGGCGAACTCCGCTCGCAGGTTGCGCGCCACCGGGGCGCCGATGATGCCGGTGCCGAGCACGGCGACCTTTTTCTGTGCCATGGGTTTCCTTAAGGGAGAAGCAGCCGGTCTCCGGCCGCCGTTCTTGACCGAGCGTTCTGTTATGCGGGTATACGAGGGCCGGTACGACGACCGGTACGAGGTACGAGGTGCCGGTGAGCCACACACCCTCGGACCGGCGCGAGACTTCAGGCGTACGGGACGTCAGCCGAGGAGGGCCAGCGCCTGCTGCGCGGCGTCCCGCACCCGGGCCTCGCCGCCGGAGACCTTGCCGACCACGCGGATGCCCTGGAGCAGCACGAGCAGCATGCGGGCCAGGGCGCGCGGGTCGCGGTCGGCGGCCAGCTCCCCCTGCGCCCGCGCCCGGGTGAGCGCGGAGCACAGCAGCGTTTCGAGCCGCTCCCAGTTCCGCTCCACCCTGCGGTCGGCGTCCGCGTCGTGCGGGGCCAGCTCCGCCGCGGTGTTGGTGACGAAGCAGCCGGTGCGCCGGGTGTCGCCCGTGACGGCCTCGTGCGCGAAGCGGCGGACGACGGCGCGCACCCCGGGCAGGGCGGGGCCGGGCCGGGAGAGCTCGTCGAGCAGCGGCGGCTCGCTGTGCTCGGTGTACCGGTCCAGGGCCTTCAGGTACAGCTCGCGCTTGTTCCCGAAGGTGGCGTAGATGCTGGCGCGGCCGATGCCCAGGTGCGCGACGAGGTCCGCCATGGACGTGGCCTCGTACCCGCGGCTCCAGAACAGTTCGAGCGCCGCACCGAGCGCCGCGTCCGGGTCGAATTCCTTGGTCCTGGCCATGGGGCAGACGCTAGTCCGAACCGGAACGATCAGTCAAGAAAGCGAGGGGTGGTACCGGTGCGGCCGGGTCCTGGCGGGCACGCGCCCGTGACGCGCGCCCCGGTCTCGTATCAGGATGTCCGCATGTCAGACACGAAGATCCCCAGCACCGTCGCGGGTTCCGGCCCGCTCCCCCGTGAGGTCGCCGACGCCTTCGTCGACGAGCTCGTGGCCCTCGACCCCGTCACCGGTACCTACCTCGGCGTCAAGGAGAGCCACAGCAAGCTGCCCGACCTCTCCCCGGCGGGCCACGCGGCGCGGGCCGACCTCCTGCGCGCCACCCTCGCGCGGCTCGACGAGGCGGAGGCGCGGCCCGGCGCGGACGCCCCGATCGAGCGCCGCTGCGGGCGGCTGCTGCGGGAGCGCCTGACGGCGGAGCTCGCCGTGCACGAGGCCGACGAGCACCTGCGGACCGTCGGCAACCTGGGGACGCCGCCGCACGAGGTGCGGGAGATCTTCACGGTGACGCCCGCCGACACCGAGGAGGACTGGGCGGCGATCGCCGAGCGGCTGCGCGCGGTCCCCGCCGCGTACGAGGGGTACCGCGCCTCGCTCGCGCTCGGCCTGGAGCGGGGCCTGCCGGCCGCGCCGCGGCCGACGGCGACGTTCGTCGGGCAGCTCACGGAGTGGGCGGGCCCCGCCGGCGGGCCGGGCTGGTTCGAGGAGTTCGCGGCGGACGGGCCCGCGGCGCTGCGCGGCGACCTGGAGGCGGCGGCGAAGGCGGCGACCGGCGCGGTGGTGGCGCTGCGCGACTGGATGCGGGACGTGTACGCGCCGGCGGTCGCGGACGCGCCCGACACGGTGGGCCGCGAGCGCTACGCCGTCATGTCCCGCTACTTCAACGGCACGGACCTGGACCTGGACGAGGCGTACGCCTACGGCTGGGCGGAGTACCACCGGCTGCTGGGCGAGATGCGCGCCGAGGCGGAGAAGATCCTGCCGGGCGCGGCCACGCCGTGGGTGGCGCTGGCGCACCTCGACGAGCACGGCACGCACATCGACGGCGTGGACGAGGTCCGGGAGTGGCTCCAGGAGCTGATGGACGAGGCCATCGGGGCGCTGGACGGCACGCACTTCGAACTGGCCGAGCGGGTCCGCAGGGTGGAGTCCCGCATCGCCCCGCCCGGCGGCGCCGCGGCCCCGTACTACACGCCCCCGTCGGAGGACTTCTCGCGGCCCGGCCGGACCTGGCTGCCGACGATGGGCCAGACCCGCTTCCCGGTGTACGACCTGGTGTCCACCTGGTACCACGAGGGCGTGCCGGGCCACCACCTGCAGCTCGCGCAGTGGGCGCACGTCGCCGAGGACCTGTCGCGGTACCAGGCGACGGTCGGCATCGTCAGCGCCAACGCGGAGGGCTGGGCGCTGTACGCGGAGCGCCTCATGGACGAGCTGGGCTTCCTCACCGACCCGGAGCGGCGCCTCGGCTACCTGGACGCGCAGATGATGCGGGCCCTGCGCGTCATCGTCGACATCGGCATGCACCTGGAGCTGGATATCCCGGCGGACAGCGACTTCCACCCGGGCGAGCGCTGGACGCCCGCGCTGGCGCAGGAGTTCTACGACGCGCACTGCAGCCGCCCCGCGGACTTCGTCGAGAGCGAGATGACGCGCTACCTGACGATCCCCGGCCAGGCCATCGGCTACAAGCTCGGGGAGCGCGCCTGGCTGCTCGGCCGGGAGAACGCCCGCCGCCGCCACGGCGCCGCCTTCGACGCGAAGGCCTGGCACATGGCGGCGCTCTCCCAGGGCTCCCTCGGCCTGGACGACCTGGTGGACGAACTGTCGGCCCTCTGAGCCACCCCCGCCGCACGGCGGCTTCCGGGGTCACCGCCGGAAGCCGCCCTCGGAGCCGATCACTTGGCCGGTGATCCTTCCCCCTGCGGCGTGGTCCCGCGGGTAGTTCCAGCCCGTCCGGCGTTTGAGGACGAGCGCGCCGGCGCGAAAAGGCGGCCACCCCCGCCGGGGCATCGGGCCGCGCGCCGCCCGGTCAGCAGCCGCAGTCCGCCGCGTCGGCCGGGGCCGTCAGGGGGTCGGCCTCGGCGCGTGCCGGGCCCTCCCAGGTCTCGTACGCGAAGCCCTCGCGGACCCAGTACTCGAAGCCACCAAGCATCTCCTTGACCTGGAAGCCGCGTTCGGCGAGGGCGAGGGCGGCGCGGGTGGCGCCGTTGCAGCCGGGGCCCCAGCAGTAGGTGACGACGGGGACGCTCCTGTCGAGGAGGGTCTCGGCCTGCTCGGGGATCAGCGCGGTGGGCAGGTGGACGGCGCCGGGGACGTGGCCCTGGTCCCAGGACGCGGTGGAGCGGGAGTCGAGGACGACGAAGCCGGGGTCCCCGTCGGCGGCGAGCGCGGTGGCGACGTCCGACACGTCAGCGTGGAAGGCGAGGCTCGCGGCGAAGTGGGCGGCGGCCGCGGCGGGGGACGCCGGAGGCACGCGGAGGACCGGGTTGACGGGGGCCGGGGAGCCGGTGGCCGGGGTGCCGGACGCGCGCTGGGTGGTGATCGTGTTCATGGCTGGAAATTTACGGGCGGGGAACGCGGCGCTGAACCCGTGATTCCCGGCGTACCTCTTGATCGGCCGGTGTTTTCCCTGTTTCCTCTCGGACATGACCGGTTATTCCACGGACGCCACCGACTGGCGCATCCTCGACGTCCTCCAGCGCGACGGCCGGGCCAGCTACGCCGAGCTGGCGCGTGCCGTCTCGATGTCCGCGAGCGCGGTCACCGAGCGCGTGCGCCGCCTGGAGGAGGCGGGCGTGATCCAGCGGTACGCGGCCGTGGTCGATCCCGAGCGGCTCGGCCTGCCGATCCTCGCCTTCGTCCGGCTGCGGTACCCCAACGGCAACTACAAGCCCTTCCACGACCTGGTCGACGCGACGCCCGAGATCCTGGAGGCGCACCACGTCACGGGGGACGACTGCTTCGTCATCAAGGTCGCCGCGCGGTCGATGCGGCACCTGGAGGAGGTCTCCGGCAAGATCGGCGCGCTCGGGTCCGTCACGACGAGCATCGTCTACTCCTCCCCGCTGCCCGGGCGCCCGCTCGGCCGCTGAACTGCCGCTCGGGACGCGCCCCGGTCCCCTGCGGCCCCGCGGCGCGGAGGTGCTGACCGTCCGGTTCCCGTACGGTCTCACGCCCCGGGCCGCTTGACCGCCCGCCCCACGAGCAGCGTCTCCACGGCCGCGACGTCGAGCGCCCCGACCTCACGGGTCAGGAAGGCGTACAGCGCGGGCAGGTCCGGCAGCCACACCGCGACGTGCAGGTTGGCGCGGCCGGTGGTGGCGAGCGCGCCGTGCACCGCGGGGTGGGCCGCCAGCGTCCGCCCCACGGCGTCGAGGCGGCCGGGCGCGACCCGCATCAGCAGGTTGGCGTCGACGGGGAGGCCGAGGCGGCGCGCGTCGACGTGGACGTGCGTGCGCAGCAGGCCGCAGGCGCGCAGGTCCGCCAGGCGGCGGCGCACGGTGGACTCCGGGTGACCGGTGGCACGCGCCACGGCGGCGGCCGGCGCGCGGCCGTCCTCGGCCAGGGCGGCGAGCAGGGCCCGGTCGGTAGCGTCGCCCCGGTCCGCCTGCGCTCCGGGGTCGGCGAAGTCGGGGGTGAGGGCGCCGCGTTCGGCGGCGGTCAGGACGTCGTGGCGCCAGTCCTGGGCGCCCTTGAAGACGTGCAGCACGGTCTGGGCGTCGACGGACGTCACCGCGTTCGTCGCCGGGAGCTGCCGGTGCAGGAGGCGGTGCGGGGCCGCGGTGTCGGCCAGGAGGATCGCGCTGATCTCGTCGCCGCCCGCGGACAGGTCCACGAACGGTACGTCCTCGCGCTCGGCGAGCGCCTTGGCGATCATCTCGGTCCGGCCGCGCAGCACCTTGATCCGCAAGGTCATCCCGGCGGGCGGCACCGGTTGCGCCGGCAGGCCGACGACGCGCACCGTCCCGTCGCCGAGGAGCGCCGCCCAGCGGCGGTGCACCACGCGCGGGCTGAGGCCGAGCACCTCGGCGGCGCGGTCGGCGGCCAGCCGCCCGTCGCACTGGAGGGCCGCGACCAGCCGCTGATCGCGCTCGTCGAGGACGTCTTCGCTCGTTTCTCCGGCCATGGGGGCAAGTTTCGCTCATCCGCGCGCGCTTGAGGGCCGTCGGCGCCCGGGGCCCGGTGATCGTGGACGTACGCCACACCGGCGCCCCCTCGGACAGGTACGCGCAGACAGATGCGCGGACAGGTGCCTGTTCCGGCTGTCACCCACCCAGGAGGCCTCGATGTCCCCTACACCCACCTACGCCCCGCCAGTCACGTCGCTTCCGCGGCTCCTCACCGCCATGACCGCCGCCGCGCAGGAGGCCGGTGCGCTCGTCGCCGGACTGCCACGCTCCGGAACCGGCCGGACGGTGGCCGAGCTGCGGGCCGCGTTCGACGCGGTCGACGGCCCTGCCACCGCCGTCCTGCGGGACCGGCTGGCCGCGCTGGTGCCGGACGCCGTCTGGGCCGACGAGTTGGAGACCGAGGTTCCGGCCACCGGCCGGGCCTGGGTGGCGGACGCCGTCGACGGCGCCGTGCAGTACCTGCTCGGCCTGCCGCACTGGTGCGTGAGCATCGCCCTGGTCGAGGACGGGGAGCCGGTGGCGGCGGTCCTGCACTCCGCGGTGCTGGGCGAGACGTACACGGCGGCGCGCGGCCTGGGCGCCCGGTGCGACGGCGTCCCGCTCGCGACCCCGGCCGGCGCGGAGCTGGGCGCCGCCGTGGTGGCGACCAGCCAGCCGCCGTTCGCCGCCGAGCAGCCCGACGCGGTGGCGCGGGCGGGGCGCGCGCTGAGCGCGGTGGTCCCGGCGGTGACCGCCGTACGGAACCTCGGGCCGGTGTCGTGGCAGGTCGCGGATGTCGCGGCAGGCCGGCTGCACGCGTTCTGGCTGTGCGGGCGCGACGACGCGAACCTGCTGGCGGGGGCGCTCGTGGCCCGCGAGGCGGGGGCGCTGGTCACCGATCTGGACGGCCGGGCGTGGCGCGCGGGCGCGGACGGCTTCCTCGTGGCGGAGGGGGCGTTGCACGCGGGGCTGCTGGGAGTGCTGTGCGCGGGGTAGGCGGGGCGCCGGTGGCCAGGGGCGCCCCTGGGGCCGGGCGCCGCCGGGACGGAACCCCGCGCGGGGTCAGACCCCGCTCCGCTGGCGCACCACCGAGCCCTCCCGGCCCTTCACGACCTCCAGTTGCGCGTGCACCCGGCGGCGCAGGTCCGGGACGTGGCTGACGATGCCCACGCTGCGGTCCCGCTCGCGCAGGGCGTCGAGGACGTCGAGGACCTCGTCGAGGGTCTGGTCGTCCAGGGTGCCGAAGCCCTCGTCGATGAAGAGGGTGTCGAGGCGGACGCCGCCCGCCTCGTCCGTGACGACGTCGGCGAGGCCGAGGGCGAGCGCGAGGGACGCGAAGAACGTCTCGCCGCCGGAGAGCGTCGCGGTGTCGCGCTCGCGGCCCGTCCACGCGTCCACGACGTGCAGGCCGAGGCCCGAACGGCCGCGCCCGGTGCGGTCGTCGGAGTGGACGAGGGTGTAGCGCCCGGAGGACATGCGGCGCAGCCGGGCGGTGGCCGCCGCCGCGACCTGTTCGAGCCGGGCGGCCAGGACGTAGGACTCCAGGCGCATCTTGCGTTCGTTGTCGGCGGCGGTGCCCGCGGCGAGCGCGGCGAGGCGGGCCAGGCGGTCGTGCTCCTCGCGCAGCGGCGCGAG
>NZ_BNBT01000228.1 GCF_014656095.1 Streptomyces longispororuber | reverse complement strand
CGGGCGGGCGCCCGCCGGGGCGAGGACGTGCCGCCGCTGCTGCGGCGCCTGGTCCGCGAGCCCGCCCGGCGGACCGCCGCCGGGGCCGCCGCCACCGAGGCGGAGGCGTTCGCCCGCCGCCTCGCCGCCGCCGGTGGCCAGGAGCGCGCCGAACTGCTCGCCGCCCTGGTCCGCGACCAGGCCGCGGCGGTCCTCGGCCTCGCGTCCGCCGACCGGGTCGAGGACGAACGGGGCTTCCTGGAGCTCGGCTTCGACTCCCTCACCGGTGTCGAGCTGCGCAACCGCCTCGCCGCCGCGACCGGCCTGCGGCTCCCCGCGACCCTGGTGTTCCAGAACCCGACACCGCGGTCCCTGGCCGCGCGCCTCGCCGCCGACCTGGACCAGGCGGAACCGCGGGCAGACCGGGAGGACACCGCGGGGCCGCGGCCCGGCCGCCCGGCCGCCGCCGCCCAGCAGCGGACCGCCACGCGGACGCCCGCCGCCCCGGCACCGGCCCGGCCCGCGCCCACGGCCGGAGCCCCCGCGGCCACCGCCGCGACCCCCGCGCCCGCGCGGCCCGCCGCCCCCCGGCCCGCGACCGGCCTGGCCGAGCTGTACGACGAGGCCGCGCGCCAGGGCCGGGCCGACGACCTGATCCCGCTCCTGCGCACCATGGCCCAGTTCCGTGCCTCGTTCACCACCGAGGCCGAACTCGGCGCGCCCCGGACCCCGTTCACGCTGTCCCGGGGCGCGGACCCGGTCGGCCTGGTGCTGTTCACCTCGTACGTCGGCCGCTCCAGCGCGTACGACTACGCCCGCTTCGGCGCGTACTTCCGCGACCGGCGCGACGTCAGCGTCATCACGCACCCCGGCTTCCTGGAGGGCGAGCTGCTGCCCGCCGACAAGGAGGCGCTCGTGCGGCTGCACGCGGACACCGTGCGGCGCCACGTCGGCGACAAGCCGTACGTCCTGTCCGGGCACTCCTCCGGCGGCCTCGTCGCGCACGCCGTGGCACGGGAGCTGGAGAGCCGGGGCGCCGGGCCCGCGGGCGTCGTGCTCGTGGACACGTACGTGGAGGAGAAGGCGCTCGGCGACATGGCCGCCGCGATGGGCAGGCAGCTCAGCGACCGCTACGACACGGCACCCGGCCCCGGAAGTCCGGGCAGCGCCGACGCCGGTGACGGCGACGACTGGGGCGACGCCTGGGTGACCGCCATGGCCCGCTACATGTTCCTCGGCCTGCTGCCCGACGCCATCGAGGCTCCTACGCTCCTGGTCCGCGCGAGCGAGCCCCTGATGGAGTGGACCCGGGACTACGACTGGCGCCCGTCCTGGAAGCTGGAGCACACGGCCGTGGACGTGCCCGGCACCCACTTCACGGTGATGGAGGAACACTCCCGCACCACCGCCCGCGCCGTGGAGGAGTGGCTCGACAAGCTCTGACCGGCAGCGCGACGGCCCCGTCCCCACAGCGCGTGGGGGCGGGGCCGTCGTCGTGGGGCGCGCGCGGCGCGGTCAGGACAGGTGGCCGTAGTCCTTCCAGATCTCCGACCACGGCTGCTTGCGCCCGTCGAGCACCCACACGGGCACCCCGTCGACGTAGCTCTCGCCGGGGCCGCCCGCCGCCCGCGCGGCCTTGCGCACGGACGAGAAGTACGGCTTCAGCTTCGCGACGTCGGAGCCCACGTACAGGACCGGGCCCGAGGAGTCGGAGGGCGCGCCGAAGTACCAGTAGCCGCGGTGGCCGCTGTAGGCGTCCGGCAGGCCGCGGTCGGCGCCCAAGTGGTCGACGGCGCCCGCCTCCTCGTAGTACTGCGTGACCACCACGGCCCGCTTCCGGGCGTCCGCGGGCAGCGTCTTGTACGCCTCCTCGACCGCGTCGATCAGGTTCGGCCAGCGCAGCGTCTCCGCGGTCATCGGGTTGTTGGCGGGCTGTTCGGTCTTCGTCACCTGCGACACCGGGTACACCGGCAGCGACAGCGCCACGCACACCAGGGCCGTCAGCGCGACCACCGGCCACGCGGCCAGCCACCGCCACCAGCGGGCCCCGCCGCCGCGCGCCAGCTCCACCGCGCCCGCCGCCCACAGCGGCGCGAAGACGCCCACCACGTAGGCGGGCCGGCCGCCGGTGACCAGGAACACGGCCGTCAGCCCGAGGAACGTCCAGGCCAGGAACCGGTAGGGCGCGAGGTGCGGCGCGCGCAACAGCCGCACCAGGCCGTACACCAGGACCACGGTGAACACGCCGCCCGACAGGACGACCAGGTACGGCAGGAAGCCCGCGCGGCCGCCGAGGATCTTCTCGTCGGCGAGCACCCCGGACATCTCGAGCTGCGGCCAGTCGTGCCGCGCCTGCCAGATCAGCCCGGGCAGCGACGTGACCACCGCGACCGCCCCGCCGATCCACAGCGGCCCGCGGCGCAGCAGCTCGCGCGGACCGGCCGCCCACACGGTGACCACGACGACCAGCCAGAACCCGACGATCAGGTACTTGCCCTGCAGCGCGAGGGCCGTCGCCAGGCCGGACCACAGCAGCAGCCGGTCCTCGCGGGTGCGCACCCAGCGGATCAGGAGCCAGTTCACCGTGGTCCACAGGAACAGGTCGACGGCCATCGTCGACAGGGCGTGCCCGCTGATCAGGACGGCCGGGGCGAAGCCGTAGGCCGCCGCCGTGAGGAGCTGCGCCCGGCGCGCGCCGCCGAACTCGCGGGCGGTGAGCGCGGCGACGAGGACGCCCGCCACGGTGAGCAGCGCGGGCAGCAGCCGCAGCGCCAACAGCGAGCCGCCCGAGGCCGCGTCGACGACCCGGGCGAGCAGCGGCAGCAGCGCGGGCTGGTCGGCGTACCCCCAGTCCAGGTGCTGCCCGGCGCCCAGGAAGTACAGCTCGTCCCCCTGGAACCCGTACCGGGTGCTGACCAGGAGCAGCGCGAGGCCGGAGGCGCCCGCGACCGCGCCCGCCCAGCGCCCGGCGAACTCCGGGAGCCCGCCGGCCACCGGGACGGCGGCTCCGGCCGCCGCCGCTCCGGCCGCCGCCGCTCCGGCCGCCGCCGCTCCGGCCGCCTTCGCTCCGGCTGCCTTCGCTCCGGCTTTCCCGCCGGTTTTCTCCTCGGCGGTCCCTTCGGCCTCGTCCGGATGTCCGCCCGGCTTTCCGTCCGGCCCGTCCTGCTTTTCTTTCGGCTCGGCGTCCGGCTTTCCGTCCGGCAGGACCGTCACCGTTTCCTGCCGTTCGTTATTCTGTGCCCGTTCCTCGTCCTGTTCCCCGACCGGTCCCTGACCGGTCCCTGTCCGTACTCCCACCGGGTCCTCCGCGACTTATCACGTACGTGGCCTGAACACGTCGAAGGTAGCGGTTGGCCCGGCCCGTCAGCTCGGCCGTTCCGGCGCCGAATTGCCTGCTCAGGGGCTGCTAGGGGGAGGATAGGGGTTCTGCTGCGGCGGTGCGCTGCCTAGCTTTTACCGTGCTCCCCGGCGACTCGCCCGGGGCGGGAGAATTGCTCGACCGTATCGTGCTTATCGTGCCCGTTGAATTCTCAGAACCGGGAAAGGGGGCGGCTTCGATGACACCGAACATCTTCACGGGAGATTCGGCGCGGACCTTCGCCGAATTCGAGCAGGACACCCTGCGCGTCGCGATGGTCCTGCGTGCGGAAGGTGTCCGGCCGGGAGACCGGGTGCTGCTCAAGGCCGGGAACTCGGCGGCCTGGCTGAACGCGTTCTTCGCGCTGATGCACGTCGGCGCCTCCATCGTCCTCGTCGACCAGCAGGAGCACGCCCGCGAGACCGGGCGCATCGTCGAGCGCACCCGCGCCCGCCTGTGCCTGTACGACGACGACGCTCCCATACCGTCCGACACGCAGGACGCCGTCTACCTCTACAAGCTGCTCGTCGAGGCCTCCGGCCTCGTCCCGACCGAGCCGGCGCTCGACTTCGACGCCTGGTGCGCCCTGCCGGACGGCCTGATCATGTGGTCCTCCGGCTCCACCGGCACCCCCAAGGGCGTCGTCAAGAACGGCGGCCGCTTCCTGGAGAACCTGCGCCGCAACGCCACGCACATGGGCCACGGCCGCGGCGACGTGCTGCTGCCGCTGCTGCCCTTCGCGCACCAGTACGGCCTGTCCATGGTGCTCATCGCCTGGCTCGCCGAGTGCTCCCTCATCGTCGCGCCGCACCGGCGGCTCGACCGGTCGCTCCTCATGGGCGGCCAGTGCGGGGTGACCGTCGTCGACGCCACCCCGGCGACCTACCGCAGCATGCTCAACCTCGCCGGGCGCCAGCCCGACGTGCGGCGCGCGCTCGACGGCGTCCGCATGTTCTGCAGCGGCGCCGCCCCGCTCGACCCGGCCCTCTCCGACGCCTACGTCGAGGAGTTCGGCCAACCGCTGCTCGACAGCTACGGCAGCACCGAGCTCGGCAACATCGCCTTCGCCACCATCGACAACCCCGTCGCCTGCGGCCAGGTCATGAAGGGCCTGGAGCTCACCGTCCAGGACGACGACGGCAACGTCCTGCCCGCGGGGGAGATGGGCGAACTCGTCGTCAACACCCCCGACATGATGGCGGGCTACCTCGCCGAGGACGGCACCCTGGACCCGGTCGAGCAGGGCTGGTACCGCACCGGCGACCTCGGCCACCTCGACGCGGCCGGCAACCTCTTCGTGGCGGGCCGCAAGCTCGCCGTGCACCGCATGGGCTACACGCTCTACCCGGAGATCATCGAGCGGAGGGCCGCCGCCGCGGGCTGCACCGTCAAGGTGGTGGCCCTGCCGGACGACGCGCGCGGCTCCGAGCTGGTCTTCTTCGTCGAGGACCCCTCCGGCCAGGACGCCGCCGCGTGGCGCCGCCGCATCAAGGACGCCCTGCCCGCGTACGAGCACCCCAACCGGGTCGTCGTCGTCGACAGCTTCCCGCTGAACCGCAACGGCAAGCCGGACCGGCGCGCCCTGGAGCAGCGGGCGGCCGAGCGCTCCCCGGCGGAACTCGCCTCCGCCTGAGCCCCGGCACCAGACGCCCCCCCCCGCGACCAGCACTCCCAGTAGCGCCAGTACCCCCAGTATCCCCAGCACCCTCAGCAGCCCCAGCACGACCAGTACGGACAGAGCGGACAGGATGACGACCGACCAGGCACGCAGCGCCGTGGTGTTCCCCGGCATGGGGCCCGCACGCTTCACCGACGTGGGCAAGTTCATGATGATCGACCCCTTCGTGCGCAAACGCCTCGCCGCCGCCGACGAGGCGCTCGGCCGGTCGGTCCTGGACGGGTTCCGCGCCCAGGGAGAGGACTTCGGGGAGTTCGCCCAGGTCGCCTTCTTCATCAACTCGGTGGCCCTCGCGGACCGCGCCGTGGAGACCGGGGGCCTGCGCCCGGACCACTGCGTCGGCTTCAGCTTCGGCCAGAAGGCCGCCACCGCGTTCAGCGGCGCCCTGCCGTTCCCCGAGGCCGTCCGCCTCACGTACGAACTCGCCCTGTGCGAACAGCGGTTCTTCCAGGAGCAGTACCAGGACCTGGTGACCCTCACCATCACCCGGGTGCCCGAGCCGGCGCTCACCGAGGTCCTCGCCGAGCTGACCGAGCGCGGCGAGTTCCACGAGGTCTCCGGCCTGCTCGACGAGGGCATGCACATGATCACCTTGCGGGAGCCGGTCCTTGAGTCCTTCCAGCGGCGCATCAGCGCCGTCGGCGGCTACTCGCTGTACTCGATGAAGCCGCCCGCGCACTGCCGCATCCTGACGGGCCTGCGCGCCCGCGCCGAGGAGGAGGTCATCGGCGAGGCCGACCTCACCGACCCGGAGCTGCCGCTCGTCGCCGACCACGACGGCTCCCTGGTGACGACCGCCGACGGGCTGCGCGCCCTGCTCCTCGACACCTTCGACCACCCGGTCCGTTGGCACCCCGTCGTCGACACCCTGCGCGCCCAGGGCGTGACCACGGTGCACGTCACCGGCCCCGACCGGCTCCTGCACCGCCTCGACGTCACCACCCGCCACTTCGACGTGGTGGCACTCGGCCCCGAGCAGGCCCTCAGGCCCGCCGCCCGGCCCGCCCGCGCCACCTCACGACCCGCCCGGACCGCCTCCCGTCCCGCCCGGACCTCCTCGCGCAAGGAGCAGTGATGGCCACGCTCATGGACAGCAAGTCGGCCGGGTTCGCCTTCAGCGCCAAGCTCGGCGCGACCCGTGCGATCCTGCGCGCCTTCGGCCTCTTCGGCGACCCGTTCACGCGGCTGCTCCAGGGCCGCACGGACCCGTACCCGC
Organism: Streptomyces longispororuber; assembly: GCF_014656095.1. Lineage (GTDB taxonomy): Bacteria > Actinomycetota > Actinomycetes > Streptomycetales > Streptomycetaceae > Streptomyces > Streptomyces longispororuber. The sequence continues at coordinate 3,432 of NZ_BNBT01000228.1, read as the reverse complement.
TGTACGAGAAGGTGCGCAGGCGCGGCCCCATCCACCGCAGCCACCTGGGGAGCTGGGTCACCGGCAGCCACGAGCTCGGCAGCAGGATCCTGCGCGACCGCACGCTGTTCCTGAACCGGACGCAGGGCGGCGTCCCCGGCCACGAGATGATGGCCGACATCCCCTGGAACAGCTCCATCCTCGGCCTCGACCCGCCCGACCACACCCGGCTGCGCCGCCTCGCCCAGCCCGCCTTCGGGCCCCGGATGATCAGCAAGTACCGCATCCAGGTGGAGAAGCTCTGCCACCACCTGCTCGACCAGGCCGCCACCCGCGACTCCTTCGACCTCATCGAGGACTTCGCGGGACCGCTGCCGCTGCTCGTCATCGGCGAGCTGCTCGGCGTCCCCGAGCAGTACCACGAGCGGTTCATCAGGGCCGGGCGCAAGGTCGGCCCGGTCATCGACGGCGTCAAGTCCCTGAAGATGGCACGGGAGTTCCGCGCCGCCGTCGACGACCTCGACGAGGTCTTCACCGAGCTGATCGCGCTGCGCGCCGAGGACCCCGGCGACGACCTCATCAGCCGCCTCACCACCGCCCACGGCGACGGCAAGCTCACCACGGAGGAACTCCTCGCCTTCTGCACCGTCCTCGCCGTCACCGGCTTCGAGACCACCACCAACCTCATCGGCAACGCCGTCCTCGCCATGACCGGCGACCGTACGCAGTGGAACCTGCTGCTCGACGACCCGGACCTCGCCCCGCGCGCCGTCGAGGAGACCCTGCGCCACGACTCCCCGGCCCTCCAGGCCCAGCGCGTCCCGCACCAGGACATCGCGCTCGCAGGGCACCACATCCGGGCCGACAGCTCCGTCGTCGTCCTCATCGGCGCCGCCAACCGCGACCCCGAGGTGTACGACGACCCGGACCGCTTCGACCTGACCCGCGAGAACCCCGCCGAGCACCTGTCGTTCTCCGGCGGCATCCACTACTGCATCGGCGCGCCGCTGGCCCGGATGGAGGGCGAGACCGCGCTGCGCGTCCTGGCGCAGCGGCTGCCCGACCTGCGCGTCGCCGGGCCGGTACGGCGCCGCAGCTCGCCCGTGATCAGCGGCTGCACCCGGCTGCCCGTCACCGGCAAGGCCGCCTGACCCCCGGCCGCGCGGCCCCGGGACACCGGTGGCCGCACGGCCCGCACGCGTCAACACCGGTGGCCGCACGGACCCCACGCGCCACGAGAACCAGCGGCGGCCCCGCCGCCGTGCGCGAACCCCCGTACCCGAGGAGAGAGATGAGCGAGACACCCGAGTCCGAGAACTGGCGGCGGGAGGTCGATCGCTCCACGTTCCCGCGCCGCGAGCCCGGCCCGATCGACCTGCGCCGCTACTACGTCCAGCCGTCCTACTCGGGCGTGCCCACCTTCATGGGCGTCCCGCTCGCCCTCACCCAGGAGGACCTGCGGGCGGGCGGCGTCGACGTGGCCGTGGTGGGCTGCCCGGTGGACGTCTCCAGCGGCCACCGCGGCGCCGCCTACGGGCCGCGCGCCATCCGCGCCGACGAGCGCTACCTGTACAGCACGCCCGAGGGGTTCGTGCACTCCGCGACCCGCGTCAACCCGTTCAACGTCCTCAAGGTCGTCGACTACGGCGACGCGGCCGTCGACCCGTTCGACATCACCCGGTCCATGGAGCCCATCCGCGGCCTCGTCCGCGAGATCGCCGAGGTCGGCGCGCGGCCGGTCGTCCTCGGCGGCGACCACTCGCTGCTGTGGCCGAGCGTGGGCGCCCTGTCCGAGGTGCACGGGCGCGGCTCCATCGCCGTCGTCCACTTCGACGCCCACCCCGACTGCCACGAGGAGCTGTTCGGGCACCGCGCCACCCACACCACGCCGATCCGCCGCCTCATCGACGAGGAGATGGTGCCCGGCCCCAACGTCATCCAGGTCGGCATCCGCACCATCTCCGGCCCGGACGACCAGCTCTTCAACTGGATGCGCCGGGCCGGGATGCGCTCGCACTTCATGGCCGAGATCGAGCGCGTCGGCTTCGCCGCGGTCGTCGACAAGGTCATCGAGGAGGCCCGCGCGGTCGCCGACCACGTCTACCTGTCCCTGGACATCGACGTGCTCGACCCCGCCTTCGCCCCCGGCACCGGCACCCCCGAACCCGCCGGGCTCACCACCCGCGAACTCTTCACCGCGCTGCGCCGCATCGCCCACGAGACCGACCTGGTCGGCATGGACGTGGTCGAGGTCGCCCCGCACCTGGACGCGGGCTACTCCACCGCCATGAACGCCCGCAGGGCCGTCTTCGAGGCGCTGACCGGCCTCGCCCTGAACCGCATCAAGATCTCCAGCAAGAACTACGCGAACCCGATCGTGGCCGGAGAGGTCCGCTTCCCCCTCAAGTGACCGCCGCACGTGACCGTGGACGCACCGCGGTGCGCGCGCCCCACGGCGCGCCGCGCCGCCGAAGGCGGGCCTCGGCCCGCCTTCGGCCCGTCCGCCCCCGTCCGCCGTGTGCCCGTACCGCCGTCGTGCCCGCACCGCTGCGCTGCCGTGTCCCCGCATCGCTGTGTGCCCGCACTGCCGTGTGCCCGCGCCGCCGTGTGCCCGCTTCGACCGGACCCGACCGTCCCGCCGATCCCCATGGATGGAACACCGTCATGACGACAGCCGCCGCCGACCTGTGGCTCCGCTCGTACCACCCCGCCCCCGGCGCCACCCGCCGCCTGGTGTGCTTCCCGCACGCGGGCGGCTCCGCCAGCTTCTACTTCCCCGTCTCGGCCGCCCTGAGCCAGGTCGCGGACGTGGTCGCCCTGCAGTACCCGGGCCGCCAGGACCGCCACACCGAGAAGGGCGTCGAGACCGTGGCCGAGCTGGCGGACCGGATCGCCGACGCGCTCCGCGGCCACACCGACCTGCCGCTGACCTTCTTCGGGCACAGCATGGGCGCCGTGCTCGCCTTCGAGGTGGCCCGCCGCCTGGAGCGGACCGGCCAGGCCCCCGCGCACGTCTTCGCCTCCGGCCGCCGCGCCCCCTCCCGCCACCGGCCCGAGAACGTCCACCGGCGCGACGACGACGGCGTCATCGCCGAGATGCGCAAGCTCAGCGGCACGGACCCGCGCATCCTCGGGGACGACGAGGTGCTGCGCATGGTGCTGCCGGCGATCCGCAGCGACTACACCGCCATCGAGACCTACCGCGCCGAGCCCGGCGCGCAGATCGGCAGCCCCATCACCGTCCTGGTCGGCGACGACGACCCGCGCACCACCCTGGACGAGGCGCGCGCCTGGGAGCCGCACACCCTGGGCGCCTTCGACATGAAGGTGTTCCCCGGCGGCCACTTCTACCTCACCGACCACGCCCAGGACGTCATCGCCGTCCTCAAGGAGCACCTCACGTCGTGACACGCCGAACTGGCGGGGCGGGCACCTCGGTGGACGAGGTGCCCG
>NZ_BNBT01000227.1 GCF_014656095.1 Streptomyces longispororuber | reverse complement strand
CGTCGCGCACTCGGCCAACCCCGACTTCGGCAAGGAGCTGCGGAAGGTGCGCGGGGTGCAGTCCGCGGACAGCGACACGGCGACCGCCGCGGCGAGCAGCGCGCGGCGGTGGACGGCGGCCGCGGCGACCGCGGACGTGGCGGCGCCGGTGACAGAGCGTATGCGCGACATGGCGCGCCTCCCCGAGTGCGAACGCGTCGGCAGTGGTCGCGGGGAGCCCCGGGCGCCTGCTCCACCGGCGAACTCTCCGCTCGTACTGGATCGTTGGCAGCGGGGGTGGCCTGCGCGTGAACGACGCGGCAACGCGTGGCGCCGATCACCGTAAGTGGATCTGGGGGTACGCAGGGTGTCCACGCACCCCTTCCCGGGCGGAGCGCCGCTGGTCACGCGCTGTTCACGTAGCGGGGTAGCGGCCCTACGGACGCGAGGTCGACGACGCGCGGAAGAGGGTCAACAGCCCGTCCGGCGGTTGAGGACGAGGCGTGAACCCGACGACGCACGGAAGAGGATCAACAGCCCGTCCGGCGTTTGAGGACGAGGCGCGAAGCGCCGACAGGGGGGAGAGGGGGCGCAGCCCCCTGTACGGCCCCCGCTCAGGCACGGGCACGGGCCTGGTGGCGCGAGGCCTTGGCGCGGTTGCCGCAGACGGCCATGGAGCACCAGCGGCGCGTGCCGTTTCGCGAGGTGTCGTAGAAGTGCAGCACGCACGCCTCGTGGGCGCAGCGCCGGACGCGGTCGGGCGCGGCGGTCAGCAGCTCCAGGTAGTCGCGCGCGGCGAGCCAGGCCGGGCCCCAGGCCGGGTCGTCGAACTCCGGCTCCTCGCCGGGCCCCGCGGATGTCAGGCGCACCCGGACGCGGCCGTGCGCGAGCACCGCGTCGAGGCGGGCGGCCGCGGCCGCGTCGTCGCCCGGCCCGCCCGGCAGGTCGACGAGCCCGGCGAGGGCGTCGCGGGCGCCCAGCACGTTGCGCAGGGTGTGCTCGTCGGCGGCGAAGCGCGCTTCGAGGCCGTTCGCGGCGAGCCAGACGGCCAGCCCCTCAAGGTCGGTGAGCAGGTCCTCGCGGCGGCCACCCTGCACCCAGCGGGTGTTGAGCAGGTCGAGGGAGAGCGGCTCGCCGGTGAGCGGGCGGGGGTCGTGGGCGGCGGGCATGGGTCTCTCCCTTCAGAGCTAACCCGTCAAGAGTACGTGAAGGGTTGACGCTCGCGATCACTAACCACTAACATCTCTTTCAGTGGTTAGTCGGCGCGCCGCGCCCGGCGCCGCGCCCGAAGCGACAGCAGCATCGAGGAGAGAGTCATGACCGTGATCAGCGCACCGCCCACCGGCCACGTCGGCCTGAACGTCACCGACCTGGACCGCTCGCTCGCCTTCTACCGGGACGCCCTCGGCTTCGAGGTGATCGGCGAGGGCGGCGCGGACGACGCGTCGGGCCGCCGCTACGCCTTCCTCGGCCGCGCGGGCACCCTCGCGCTCACGCTGTGGCAGCAGGCGGGCGGCGCGTACGACTCCGGGCGCGCGGGCCTGCACCACCTGTCGTTCGAGGTGGACTCCCTGGCCGAGGTCCAGGAGTACGAGCGGGAGCTGCGGGCCCGCGGCGTGGAGTTCGCGTACGAGGGCGTCGTGCCGCACGGCGAGGGCGCGGCCTCCGGCGGCGTCTTCTTCCACGACCCGGACGGCACCCGCCTGGAGATCTACACCCGCGCCGGCGCCGGCACCGGGACGGCCCCGTCGGGCCCGGCCCCGACCTGCGGCTTCTTCTAGGCCCCGCGTCCACGCCGCATCCGCTCCCGCACCCGTCCCCGTCCCCGTCCCCGCACCCGCTCCCGAGGAGGGCGCCACCGTGACTCCGCACGACCCCTACCACCGAGGCTCGCGCGCCGTGCAGGACCGCGTGGGCGTGCGCGGGCTCGCCGACCACGTCGGCCGGTCGATCGGCCCGGGCATCCGCCCGGTCGCCGCCGCGTTCCTGGAGCTCCAGCCGATGCTGGTCGTCGGCGCGCGCGACCCGGACAGCGGGCGGGTGTGGGCGTCCCCGCTCACCGGCGAGCCCGGGTTCGTCCGCGCCACGGGGGCGCACCAGGTGTCCGTGGCGGGCCGGGCCGGGACGGGCGATCCGCTCGCCGCCGCGCTCGGCCGCCCCGGCACGCCCGTCGGCACGATCGCGCTCGACCCGCGCACCCGGCGCCGCATGCGGCTCAACGGCCGGGCCCGGCCCACGCCGCGCGGCCTCGCCATCGAGGCCGACCAGGTGTTCTCCAACTGCCCCAAGTACCTGCAGAAGCGTCACCTGCTCGGGGCCAGGACCGGCGCCGGGCCCGCCGGGCCGCCGCGCGTCACCGCCGAACTGACCCCCGACCAGCAGCGGTTCGTCGCCGCCGCCGACACCTTCTTCATCGCCACCGTGCGCGACGGCGGGGCCGACGCCAGCCACCGGGGCGGCAACCCCGGCTTCCTCCGGGTCCTGTCCCCGTACGAGCTGAGCTGGCCCGACTACCCGGGCAACGCCATGTTCCTCACCCTCGGCAACCTCACCACCGACCCCGGCGCCGGGCTGCTCCTGCTCGACTGGACCACCGGCACCGCGCTCCAGCTCACCGGCACCGCCGCCCTCGCGTACGGGCCCGACGGCACCCGCACCGTCCGCTTCACCCTCACCGAGGCCGTCGAGACCGCCGGGGCCAGCCCGTGGACGTGGTCCGCTCCGGAATACTCCCCCGCCAACCCGTGAGGGGCAGTTGGGCAACGGACCGTGCCTTGCCGGTGTACGGGGTCTAACGTCAGCGGATGCACAAGGAGCTCCGGGTGGCGGCCTACGCCGTATGCGTTCGGGACGGATCGGTGCTGCTGGCCCGCTGGGTCGCGGGGGACGGCAGCAAGCGCTGGACGCTGCCCGGCGGTGGCATGGACCACGGCGAAGACCCCTACGACACGGTGGTGCGGGAGGCCGAGGAGGAGACCGGGTACGCCGTCGAGCCGGTCGCCCTGCTCGGCGTCGACTCGCTGCGGCGGCGCTATCCGAGGCGGCTCGGGGCCGTGGCGGACTTCCACGGGCTGCGGATCGTGTACGAGGGGCGGGTGGTCGGGGGGGACTTGCGGCACGAGACGTCGGGGTCGACGGACCTGGCGGCCTGGCATGCGCTGGACTCCGTCCCGGCGTTGGATCGGGTGAGTCTGGTGGATGTGGGGCTTGCGTTGTGGCGGGGGCGGCCTGCGGATGGGCATCTCGCCTGAGCCTGCGGCGGCCTTCCCGCCCGCCCACCCGTGCGGCCCCTGCTGCCCGGTCGCGCCCCGGCCTGGCGGCTTGCACGTCCGTCGCCACGTGCCCGCCGCCGCTACTGCGGCGGGATCTCCCACCCGCCCACCCGTACAGCCCCTGCCTGCGCGCCGAGCCCCGACCTGGCGGCTTGTACGCCCGTCGTCGGGTGGCCGCCGCTACCGCGGCGGGATTTCCCACCCGCCCACCCGTACAGCCCTTGCCTGCTCGCCGAGCCCCGACCTGGCGGCCTGCACGTCCGTCGTCACGGGCCCGGGCCAATGGGGTGGGTGGGTGGGACGTAGCCCACGCATTGGTGCGGGTCAGGCGAGGCGTGAGGGCTGCGGAGCGGTGGTGCATGGAGGCCCGACCCGTGAGAAGCGGGTGGGGTGGAACCAACCTCTCGTATCGGCAGGCCGGTTAGGCGCTCCCGCGGTAGCCAGGCAACGGCGTGAGGGCTGGGGGCGGTATGGGAGGGGTTGTTCCCGGTGGCGTATGGCGGAAGTACGCCACCGGGCAACCCCGGGCCAGGCAGGCCTCCCCAAGGGGGCGCCCCTTACGTAAAGCTGAGCGGTCATCCGGTCCCGAATTCCGGACCGTTTCGTTCACATCGAGTTCACGTACAGGGATGCTGATGACCCTCGACCCTCAGGACGCGCACGCGTCCGCGTCCCCGCGCCGGACCGGCGCGAGACGCACCGCCCGCCTCGCCACCGCGATAGCCGTGGCCGCCGCGCTCACCGCGGCGGCCCCCCTGCCGCTGGCCTTCGCCGGTGACACCCCCGCACCGGAGCCCAAGGCGGCCGCCGCCAAGCTGGGTGCCGCCGACGCCGAGCTGCTCGCGGACGCCGAGGCGGACGGCGAGAAGACCGTCACGATGATGGTCGCGACCGCGCCGGGCGCCACCGAGCAGGTCGCCGACCAGCTCGACGCCGTCAAGGGCGGCTCGGTCGGCCGCACGTACGACGACCTCGGCTACGTCCGCGCCACCGTGCCGACGGCGCAGGCCGAGGCCGCGATCGAGGCGGCCTCGAAGCTCACCTCGGTGCACGGCATCGACCTGCGGCACGAGATCGAGCTGGACGACCCGAAGCCGCAGGCGGCCAAGGGCGCGCCGGCGAAGCGGACCGCCGCCGCCTACCCCGCGCCGGGCAAGGACACCCCGGCCGTGAACCCGTACAACCCGTCCTTCGAGACCGGCGCGGTCGACTTCGTGAAGAAGCACCCGAAGGCCGACGGCCGCGGGGTCACGATCGGCATCCTCGACTCGGGCGTCGACCTCGGGCACCCGGCGCTGCGGAAGACCACCACCGGCGAGCGCAAGATCACCGACTGGGTGACGGCCACCGACCCGATCGTCGACGGCGACGGGACCTGGCGGCGGATGACCAACCCGGTCACCGGTCCGACGTTCACCTGGGACGGCGACACCTGGAAGGCACCCGCCGGGTCCTTCCAGATCAGCCGGTTCCGGGAGGCCGCGACCACCGGCGGCGACGCCAAGGGCGACCTCAACCGCGACGGGGACACGACCGACACCTGGGGCGTGCTGTACGACCGCGCCGCCGGCACGGTCCGCGTCGACCTGAACGACAACAAGGACTTCGGCGACGACAAGCCGATGAAGCCCTACGGCGCCAAGCACCAGGTCGCCTACTTCGGCAAGGACGACCCGGCCACCGAGGTCGCCGAGCGCATCCCGTTCGTCGTGGAGATCCGCAAGGACGTCCCGACGGACCCCTACGGCGGCGACTGGGTCGGCAAGAAGGCCGACTTCGTGAACATCGGCCTCATCGAGTCCGAGCACGGCACGCACGTCGCGGGCATCACGGCCGCCAACAAGCTGTTCGGCGGGAAGATGAACGGCGCGGCGCCGGGTGCGAAGCTGGTGTCGTCCCGTGCTTGCACCTGGTCCGGCGGGTGCACCAACGTGGCGCTCACCGAGGGCATGATCGACCTCGTCACCGAGCGCGGTGTCGACATCGTCAACATGTCGATCGGCGGCCTGCCCGCGCTCAACGACGGCAACAACGCCCGCGCCGAGCTGTACAAGCGCCTCATCGACACCACCGGCGTGCAGCTCGTCATCTCGGCGGGCAACGAGGGCCCCGGCGCCAACACCATCGGCGACCCGGGCCTGGCCGACCACGTCATCTCCGTGGGCGCCGCCATCTCCAAGGAGACCTGGGCCGCCAACTACGGCTCGAAGGTGGCCAAGAAGTACGCCATGTTCAACTTCTCCTCGCGCGGCCCGCGCGAGGACGGCGGCTTCCAGCCGCTGATCACCGCGCCGGGCTCGGCCATCAACACCACCCAGACCTGGCTGCCGGGCTCGCCGGTCGCCGAGGCGGGCTACAAGCTCCCGGCCGGCTACTCGATGCTGAACGGCACGTCCATGTCGTCGCCGCAGGCCGCCGGCGCGTCGGCGCTGCTGCTCAGCGCCGCCAAGCAGCAGCGCGTGAAGCTCACCCCGGCCACGCTGCGCACCGCTCTCACCTCGACCGCCGACCGCATCCCCGGCGTCCAGGCGTACGAGCAGGGCACGGGCCGGATCGACGTCGTGGGGGCCTGGGACGCCATCAAGGGCGGCGCCAAGGCCCACGAGTACACCGTGAAGGCGCCCGTCGACACGGCGCTCGACCAGGAGCTGAAGAAGCCCGGCACCGGTCTGTACGACCGTGAGGGCGGCCTCAAGGCGGGCGAGTCGAAGACGTACAAGCTCACCCTGACGCGGACCACCGGGCCGCGCGGGCCGGTGCGCCACGAGCTGAAGTTCGCGAACAACCACGAGGGCACGTTCCGGATCGTCGGCGGCGACTCGGTCCTGCTGACCCGTGACAAGCCGGTCACCGTCAAGGTGCAGGCCAAGCCCGAGTCGGCGGGCGTGTCCAGCGCCCGGCTCACCGTGAACGACAAGCGCACCCGCGGCATCGACCACCAGATCATGACGACGGTCGTCGTCTCCAAGAAGCTGGCCAAGCCGTCGTTCACCCACAAGGTGTCCGGCACGGTGCAGCGCAACAGCTCGAAGTCGTACTTCGTCACCGTCCCGAAGGGCACCAAGGCCCTGGAGGTCGCGCTCGGCGGGCTCGCCGACAAGAGCCAGACGCGCTTCATCTCCGTGCACCCGTACGGCCTGCCGTCCGAGGACACCTCGTCGCTCGCCTGCTACCCGAACTTCCCGAACCCGGCGAACACCTGCCGCCCCGACCTGCGGTCGTACACCGACCCGACGCCGGGCGTCTGGGAGATCGAGGTCGAGTCGCGCCGTACGTCGCCGCTGCTCGACAACCCGTTCACGCTGGACGTCGCCGCGCTCGGCGTGTCCTTCGCGCCCGCCCCGCAGAAGGTGACGGAGGCCGAGGTCGGCGTCGCCACGCCGGTCACCTGGAAGGCCACGAACGGCTACGCGGCCGTCGACGGCAAGCTGAAGGGCGGCTCGCTCGGCTCGGCCGTCACCGGGCGGCCCACCGTCAAGCAGGGCGAGACCCGCACCACCACGGTCGTCGTGCCCGAGGGCGCCGAGCGCCTCGACGCCGCGATCGGCGCCACCGCGGACGCCCGCGCCGACCTCGACCTGACGGTCCTCAAGGACGGTCAGGTCGTCGGCCAGTCCGCGGACGGCGACTCGGACGAGTCGGTCAGCATCACCAAGCCCGCCGCGGGCACGTACACGATCGAGGTCGCGGGCTACTCCATCCCGTCCGGCCAGACCGCGTACGACTACCGCGACGTGTTCTTCTCCACCTCGCTCGGCCAGGTCAAGGTCGACGAGACCAAGCCGGTGAAGCTCGCCACCGGCGAGAGCGCCGACGTCACCGCCGAGGTCGTCGCGGGCGCGCCCGCCGCCTCCGGCCGGTCGCTGTTCGGTGAGGTCAGCCTGCTGAACGCGCGCGGCACGGTCGCGGGCACCGGCACGGTGACGGTGGAGAAGGTCACCGAGTGACGCTCAGCGGCTGAGTGACAGCGACTGAGTGACCGAGCAAGACGACGGGGGCGGGCACCTGGTGCCCGCCCCCGTCCGGTTGTCGCGGTCGGTGTTCTCCGGCCGCGCCGGGATCAGCGCTTGAGGGAGCTGAGGTCCTGCGCGTAGACGCCCACCGCGTGCGCGATGACGTCGACGTTCACGTCGAAGATCTTGCGGTCGACGTTCTTCAGGGTGTCACCCTTGCCGTGGTAGTTGGGGTCGTACGGCTGACCGGCCTTGCCGCCCGCCTTCGCCGCCTGCTCCGCCGTCTTGAGGCCCTCGGCGCCGGTGAAGGTGCCGCCCGCGGGGATGCCGTCCGCGATGAACGGGCCGTAGTCGGAGCGGCCGTCGAAGTCGGTGCCCCAGTGCGGGACCTTCTTCTTGTCGAGGAAGCCGTTGATCAGCTTCTCGATCTGCGCCGAGCCCTTCGGGCCCGGGCCCTCGCCGGTCTTGTCGGAGTCGTCGCCGTCGTAGACCAGTTCGGCCCCGTTCGGCGACGCGATCATGTCGAAGTTCAGGTACAGCTTGATGTTCTTCTTCTGCTTCGGCGTCAGCGTCTTCACGTAGTGGTCGGAGCCGAGCAGGCCGAGCTCCTCGGCGGACCACCAGGCGAACCGCACCTTGTTGGCGAGCTTCTTGCCGCCCTTGGTCGCCTTGGCGAGCTGCTCGGCGACCTCGATGAGACCGGCCGAGCCGGAGCCGTTGTCGTTGATGCCGGGGCCCTCGGACACCGAGTCGAGGTGGGCGCCGAGCGCGACGACGCGGTCCGCGCGGCCGCCGCGGGTCTCCGCGACGACGTTGCGGGTCTTGTGCGGGACGGCCTGCGTGGCGACGTCCAGGGAGACCTTCACCTCGCCCTTGGCGACCTGCTCGGCCAGCTTCTGGCCCTCGGCCAGGGTGATGCCCGCGGCCGGGATGTGCGCGTTCTGCGGCACCTCCAGGTTGCCGTGGACGGGCTGGTCGCCGGAGTGGTTGTAGAGCAGCAGGCCGACGGCGCCGGCCTTGGCCGCGGCGGCCTCCTTCTCGGCGAAGGTGCAGGTACCGCGCTTGACCAGCGCGATCTTGCCGGTGAAGGTGTCCGAGGTGTAGTCGTCGGCCTCGCAGCCCGGCGTGTCGTCGACCCGGGCGGCGGCGAGCGGCGCCTGGAGGCCGCCCTCGGGCGTGGACTTGCTGAAGTCGAACGCCACGGCGTTGAGCTTGCGCGCCTCGGGCGAGAGCACGGCCGCGCCCTCGCGCAGGGTCTTGGACGTGTGGAACGTGAAGTCCTGGTACGAGACCTTGTACCCGGCCTTCTTCAGGCGCTCGTACACGTACGTCGTGGACGCCTTGTGGCCCTTGGTGCCCGCGGCGCGGTTGCCGCCGTTGTCGTCGGCTATCTCCTGGAACTTCCTCAGGTGGCGGTAGGCGCTCTTGCCCGAGGACTTTTCGACGAGCTTCTTGGCGAGCTTCCTCGCCTGCTGCGCCTGGTCCGTGGAGTGCGGCTGGCGGTGTCCGGCCTGCGCGCCCGCCTGGGGTGCGGCGGCGAACAGGACGGGGACGGCGACGGCCGCGGAGACGAGGGCGGCCGTCGCCCGGGTGCGGGGTGCGCGCACGGAGTTCCTTCCCTGGGGGGTGAAGTGATCATGAGTGACCGGGAGCGGTCACTCATGATCACCATTGGTCACGGTGGAAGGAAGTTAGCCCGGAAAAACCGCAGTTCAAAGGGTTTATCGGCGGGCGCAACAGCGCCTTCACCCAACTGTCACCGGAACTCAGCACTCCAGTACGCGGGTACGGACGTTCCGGTACGTGGGGCTGTGGACTGCGGTGCGCAGGTCCGGGGGGCGTCGTGGGTGCGGGCCGAGGTTCCGGTACGCGGGTCCTTGGGCGCCCGTGGGTGCTCAGCACGTGCGGCCGCGGGCCTTGGGCAGGGCCTTGAGGATCCACGCGCGCTCCCCGTCGATGTCCTCTCCCGTGACCCAGAGGTCCGGCGACGCCTCCCCCTTCGGGATGCCGATCAGCGCGCGGTCCCCTGCCCGCAGCGGCGGGTCCGCGGTCACGTCCAGCACGAACGTCACCTCGTCCGGCGCCTCGGCGGGCTTGTAGGAGCGGGACACGTCGAGTGTGACCCGGTCCTCGATGCCGCCCGGCAGGGTCTCCACGCTCTGCACCGTGCCCTCGACGATGAGCCGGGCGCAGGCCACGTACCCCTCGGGGGACGGCTTCTCCGAGTCGTCGTGGTCGTCGTCGTGGTCGCCGTCGTGCTGCTCGCCCCGCCCGCCGCTGTCGGCGGGCGCCGGGGCCTGGGCGCCCGAGCGCTTCCCGTCCTCCTTGGCCGCGCCCGCGCCCGCGTCGTTCCCGGCACCGGGGCCTCCGCCCGCGCCGAGCCACACCAGCCCGCCGAGGAGCCCCGCCGCGAGCGTCGCCGCCAGGGCCAGCACGGCCCGGCGCCGGGCGGCCGCGGCGGGGCC
>NZ_BNBT01000226.1 GCF_014656095.1 Streptomyces longispororuber | reverse complement strand
GGCCACCACCGCGGCCGCCGCGAGGCGCAGAGCGCGGCGGCAGCCGCGGCCGGGGCCGGTGCGCCCGTCCGCGTGGGCCATGGCGTTGAGCAGTCGGTGCCGGGCCCGGTCCCGGGCCGGTCCGGTGAGCGGGGCCGCGTCCGCGTCCCACTCCCGCAGGAGTTCGAGTTCGTCATGCATGGTCGGACACCTCTCGCAGTGCCGTCGGATTGGATCCGCCCAACGCTTCGCGCAGCTTGGCGCGAGCCCGGTGCAGCCGTGATCTGACCGTGCCCACGGGGATGCCGAGGGCCTGGGCCGCCTCCTCGTAGCCGAGCTCCGCCCAGGCCACCAGCAGCAGCACGTCCCGGTGCCGGGCGGGCAGCGCGGCCAGCGCCGCCGCCAGCTCGCGGCGCACGGCCCGCGCCACCACCCGGTCCGCGGCCCGGTCGGCCAGCGGCTCGTCGTGGTCGGCGGGGGCCGGGACCCGCGCCATGGCCTTGAACCTGCGGGCCTCGGCCCGCCGGTGCCGGCCGACCAGGTTGGTCGCTATGCCGAACAGCCAGGGCCGGGCGTCGGCGCCCGCGCCGCGGGCCGGGTCGTAGCGGTGCCGCTGCTGGAACGCGGTGGTGAAGGTCTCCGCCACGAGGTCGTCGGCGGCCTCGCCGCCGAGGCGGCGGGCCGCGTAGCGGTGCACGGCGTCGGCGTGCCGGTCGAAGAGCGCGGCGAACGCCTCGGGCTCGTCCCGGGACCGCGCGATCACTGAGGCGTCGCTCTCCGCGTCGGCACGCGCGGTGCCGACGCGGACGCCTGGTCCGACGGTCATGGGGCTCCTCTCGTCCAAGGGACGATGCTCGAACACGTGGGCTTTCACCTGTCCTTCGCCCCTCGCGCCGAAGCGGTTCCCTCGGGCCCCTCGCCCCCCTCGCCGACACCGCCCTCTTCGCGGCCACACTCCGGAGCGGGTGGGTGCTGTTGGGCGGGGGGTGAGTGGGGCAGGGTGTCGGTATGGGTGAGGGTGCTGAGGTGGTGCGGGCGCTGCGCGGCGCGGTGCGGGGGCGGGTGGACGCCGGGGCCGGGGCGCGGGCCCTGGTGACCATGGACGCCTCCAACTACCGCCGCGTGCCGCAGGCGGTGGTCGCCCCGCGCGACGCGGCCGACGTCGCCGCCGCCCTGGCCGTCTGCCGGGACCACGGCACGGCCGTCGTACCCCGCGGCGCCGGCACCTCCATCGCGGGCCAGGCGACCGGCACCGGCGTGGTGCTCGACTTCACCGCCCACATGAACAAGCTCGTGGAGCTGGACCCGGCCACCCGCACGGCCCGCGTCCAGCCCGGCCTCGTCCTCGACACGCTCCGCGCCGCCGCGGCCCCGCACGGCCTCACCTTCGGCCCCGACCCCTCCACGCACAGCCGCTGCACCCTCGGCGGCATGATCGGCAACAACTCCTGCGGCTCCCACTCGGTCGCCTGGGGCACGACCGCCGACAACGTGCGCGCCCTGACCGTCGTACGCCCCGGAGGGGACGGCCCCGTACCGCTCACCCCCGGCACCTGGGACGGCGCCCCCGCCGGGCTGCGCCCCCTCGTCGACGGCGCCCTCGCCCGCCTCCGCACCGGCTTCCCCGACCTGCCCCGCCGCATCTCCGGCTACGCCCTCGACGCCCTGCTCCCCGAGCGCGGCCCCGACCTGCCCCGCCTGCTCTGCGGCAGCGAGGGCACCCTCGCCGTCGTCACCGAGGCCACGGTCGCCCTCGTCGAGGCGCCGCGCGCCCGCGCGCTCGCCGTCCTCGGGTACGCCGACGAGTCCGCGGCGGCGGAGGCGGCCGTCGGCCTCCTGCCGTACGGGCCGCTGACGGTCGAGGGCATGGCCGCCGACCTCGTACGCGACGCGCGGGGCCTGCCCAAGGGCGGGGCCTGGCTGTTCGTGGAGACCGGTGGCGCGGCGCCCGCCGAGGCGCGGGCACGGGCGGAGGTGATCGCGCGGGCCGCCGACTGCGTGGCCGCGGCCGTCGTCACCGACCCCGCCGCGCAGCGCGCCCTGTGGCGGGTGCGCGAGGACGCCGCGGGCACCGCGACCCGGATGCCGGACGGCACCGAGGCCTGGCCCGGCTGGGAGGACTGCGCGGTGCCGCCCGCCCGCCTGGGCGCGTACCTGCGCCAGTTCCGCGCGCTGCTCGCCGAGCACGGCCTGCGCGGCACCCCGTACGGGCACTTCGGCGACGGCTGCATCCACGTACGCATCGACTTCGACCTGCTCACGCCCCCGGGCGTGGCCCGCTTCCGCCGCTTCTCCGAAGACCTCGCCGACCTCGTCGTGGCGCACGGCGGCTCCCTCTCCGGCGAGCACGGCGACGGGCAGGCGCGCGCGGAGCTGCTGCCGCGGATGTACGGGCCGGAGCTGGTGGACCTGTTCGCCCGCGCCAAGGATCTCTGGGACCCCTCCGGCACCCTCAACCCCGGCATGCTCGTCCGCCCCGACCCCCTCGACGCGAACCTCCGCTTCGCCGTCCTGCCGCGCGAACCCGTCGACGTCGCCTTCGGCTACCCCGACGACGGCGGCGACTTCACCGCCGCCGTCCGCCGCTGCGTCGGCGTCGCCAAGTGCCGTACGACGACAGCGGGCGCGGGCGGCGGCGTCATGTGCCCGTCCTTCCGCGCGACCGGCGAGGAGCGGCACTCCACGCGCGGCCGGGCCCGCCTCCTGCACGAGATGCTGGCCGGGGAGGTGGTCACCGGCGGCTGGCGCGCCCCGGAGGTACGGGACGCGCTCGACCTGTGCCTGTCCTGCAAGGGGTGCAAGTCCGACTGCCCGGTGGGCGTCGACATGGCCACGTACAAGGCGGAGTTCCTGCACCACCACTACGCGGGCCGGGTGCGGCCCGCCGCCCACTACGCCATGGGGCGGCTGCCCCGCTGGCTGCGCGCGGTCGCCGCGCTGCGGGCCGCGCGCCTGGTCAACGCCCTGACCGCGCTGCCGCCGCTCGCCGACCTGGCCAAGCGCGCCGGCGGCGTCGAACCGCGCCGCCCGCTGCCCCGCCTGGCGCCCCGCACCCTGCGCCGCTGGTGGCGGGCGCGGCCCGGCCCCCGCGTGTCCGGTGCGGGCCGCACGGTCGTGCTGTGGCCCGACACCTTCACCGACCACCTCTCACCCTCGGTGGGGCGGGCCGCCGTCCGGGTCCTGGAGGCGGCGGGTCTGACCGTCCGGCTGCCGCCGCAAGGGGTGTGCTGCGGGCTGACGTACGTCTCCACGGGGCAGTTGGACCACGCCCGCGCCGTGCAGCGGCGCACGCTCGCCTTGATGCGCCCCCTCCTGGAGGCGGGTACGCCCGTCGTGGTCCTGGAGCCGAGCTGCGCGGCGGCGCTCAAGGCGGACCTGGTGGACCTCGTCGGCGCGGACGGCCCCGCCGCGCGCACCCTCGCCGCCTCCGTCCGCACCTTCGCGCAGGCCCTGGAGGAGTACGCCCCCACGTGGGAGCCCCCGCGCCTGGACCGCCGCGTCGTCGGCCAGACCCACTGCCACCAGCACGCGGTCCTGGGCGACGCGGCGGAGCGCCGCCTGCGCGAGAAGGCGGGCCTGACCGGCGACCTGAGCGGCGGCTGCTGCGGCCTCGCCGGGAACTTCGGCTTCGAGAAGGGCCACTGGGAGGTGTCCACGGCCTGCGCGGAGGAACACCTCCTGCCCTCGGTCCGCGAGGCCCCACCGGGCACGGCGGTCCTCGCGGACGGCTACTCCTGCCGCACCCAGCTCGACCACCTGGCCGGGGTGCGCGGCCGTCATCTGGCGGAGTTGCTGGCGGAGGGGCTGGACGACGGTGGGGTCAGGGGTTGAGGTCGATGTGGCGGTGGTCCGCCCAGCGGTCGGGGGTGACCGTGGCGATGAACGCCCCGTCGGGGTAGGAGGGCGTGGGGCGGGCCGCGTAGCGGCAGTGCGCGGCCGCCCAGGTGTCCTCTCCGCCGACATCCAGGGCCGCGGCCAGATCGAGGTCGTGGATGATGACGCCCGGCAGGGCCGCGATGTGCTCGGCCGTACCGGGCCGCTCGCGCTCGGCTTCGACTAACGCGCAGGTGGGCGCGTACAGGAACCACCCCGGTGCGTGCGAGGACCGGTGGATGAGGCGCGAGGCCAGGTGGTTCCCCCGCCCCGCCGCCACCATCGCCGTCTCGTCCAGGACGACGTGTACGGCATCGCTCACGGGGCGGCTCCCTGGGCCAGGCGGCGGTCGAGCTCGGCGTCCAGCCGGGCCTCTTCGGCGGGGGCGGGGTCGTAGCCGTTCCACTCCCGGAGGAGGGCCCGCGTCTGCTCCGCCCTGGCCTCCCGCTCCGCCGGGGTCATCAGCGTCCGGGAGAGGTGCTGAAGGTAGGCGCGCAGGGACATGCCCTCGCCTGCCGCTATCTGAGCGAGCCGGTCTCGGGCTTCACTGGGGATACGGATGTTCGCGTCGGTCATGGGGATTACCTCCTGCACCGAGCGTATGGGTACGCGCATGTACCCGCAAAGTGGAACATGTGTTCGGGTATGCACTCCGGGGAGGTACTCCTGACCCGCCCGTCCGTCAGCTCCAAAGAGATTCGACGGCCCTGTCGGAGTGCATTACATTGGACGGTGGAGTGCAGGAGGCTGACCTATGAGGCGGTCTGCGGTCTGTCTTGCGGTGGCGGCGGAAAGGCGTGGCATGAACATCTCGGACGCGAAGCAGGCGGCGGGACACGGCGGTGGGGCGCCGGGACCGCGGGCCGCCGTGGAGGCCCCCGCCACGGTGGGGCAGCCCGAGGTGGCCGGGACGGCGCTGGACGCGGGGCCGGGCAGCGGGGCGGCCGCGGGCGCGGAAGCGGGGACCGGCCCGGGGTCCGGCCCGGGGTCCGGCGGGCGGCGCGCGGCGCTCGCGCCCGTGGGTCTGGTGCTGGCGGGCTGCGTCTCCGTGCAGTTCGGCGGGGCCCTCGCCGTGAACCTGATGCCGCGCGCGGGCGCGCTCGGCGTGGTCACGCTGCGGCTGCTGTTCGCCGCCGTGATCCTGCTCGCCGTCTGCCGCCCCCGGCTGCGCGGCCACTCGCGCGCCGACTGGGGCACGGTCGTCGCCTTCGGCGTCACCCTGGCCGCCATGAACGGCCTCTTCTACCAGGCCGTGGCCCGCATCCCCCTCGGCCCCGCCGTCACCCTGGAGGTCCTCGGCCCGCTGGCCCTGTCCGTGCTGGCCTCCCGGCGCCTGGTGAACGTGGTCTGGGCCGGCCTCGCCCTCTGCGGCGTCTTCCTGCTCGGCGGCGGCGGAGGCTTCGGCGGCCTCGACCCGGCCGGTGTCGCCTTCGCGCTCGGCGCGGGCGCCATGTGGGCGGTGTACATCGTCTTCAGCGCCCGCACCGGCCGCCGCTTCCCGCAGGCGGACGGGCTCGCGCTCGCCATGGCGGTCGGGGCCGTGGTGATGCTGCCGCTGGGCATCGTCGAGTCGGGCGCGAAGCTCACCGTGCCCAGCACGCTCGGCCTGGCCGCGGCCGTCGCCGTGATGTCGTCCGTACTGCCCTACACCCTCGAACTCCTCGCGCTGCGACGCCTGCCCGCCTCCACCTTCGCGGTCATGATGAGCCTGGAACCGGCCATCGCCGCGTTCGCCGGTTTCCTCGTACTGGACCAGGGACTGACCCTCCTGGAGCTGCTGGCCATCACCCTGGTCATCGCGGCGAGCATGGGCGCGGTGCGGACGCAGGTGGGGCGCGGGAAGGTCAAGACGGGGCCCTGAGACGGGGCCTACCATCGAAGGGCAGCTACCCGGCGAACGCACTTGGGGTGCCCCGTGAGCGACTGGTCCGACCTGACAACCGGCAAGCGCATCAAGCACCTTCGAGGTTCTGATCTCACCCAGCAGGGTCTCGCGGACGCCACGGGCCTCTCCCTTGCCCTGGTGCAGAAGGCCGAACAGGACCGTGGTGATCTGTCCGTCGGTTCGCTGCTCAAGCTCGCGCACGCGCTGAACACGGACGTGTCGGTGATCCTCGGGCAGCAGGCGCCGCGCCGGGGAATGAGCCGGGACACCAGGGCCGCCCTGCGGCGGCTCTCCGACGCGGTGCACGACAGCGCCCTCGGGGACTGGAACGGTGTGGGCGAGCCGGGCACGCTCTCCGAACTGGAGGCAGTGCACGAGCGGGTGTCCGCCGCGTACTGGCGGGGCGACTTCGTGCAGTTGAGCGAGCTCGTCGCCAAGGTGGTCCTCGAAGGGCGTGCCCGGTACGCGCAAGCCACGGGCCACGAACGGGAACGGCTCGGAGCGGTCCTGACCAGTTCCTACCAGTTCGCTTCCTCGACCGCGATGCTGCTCGGGCAGCGTGATCTCGCGCTGAGCGCTCTCACGTCCGCGCGCCACATGGAGGACGCGTCCAGTGACCCTCTACTGGCCGCGGTGACCGATTCCACGTTGTCCTGGCTGCACCTCCGGGGGGCCAAGGTTACTCAAGCGGTCGCTGTCGCGGAACGTGCTGCCTCCCGTATCGAACCGTCGTTCAGCAAGTCCCCGCGCCCGCAACTCGTTGTGTACGGGCGGCTGATGACGGGCGCCGCTGTGGCTGCCTCCCGCCAGGGTGACGCGGCATCAGCGGACGACTATCTGTCGCACGCTCATGCCGCCGCAGCTCGACTCGGGCGTGACGAGGTGGTGTACGGAACCCACTTCGGTCCCACTTTCGCGAACACGGAAGCGGTGGGCATCGCAGTAGCGCTCGGCAACTACGGGAAGGCCTTGAAACTGGCCTCCCGCACCGAACTCCCCCGCTCGATGCCCAAGCTCTCCCGCAACCGCTACAAGCTCGACGTCGCCCTCGCGCAGTGCGCTGCCGGGCTGCACGACCAGGCCGGGAACACCCTGATCGAAGTAGGCCTCGACGCCCCGGAATGGGTCAAGCACCAGGCCCTGCCCGGCGTCATCGGCAAGCGGCTGGCGAAGGTGTCCACCGCTCGCGTGCGTCGCATCAGCGACGTCATCGGCGTATCGCTGCTCGCGTGAGTGCCTGATCGCCCGGGTCTTACGGAGCGTACGAGCCGGGTTCGGGCAACCTCGTCCGGCCGTACGTCTCGTCACTTCACTGTCCGTGATCACGCGGGCACGCTGTCCGTATGGTCGGGAACGACGGTGAACACACGCAGGGGCGGGCAGCGGCCCGCCGGACGCAAGGTGACGCGCGGCGGCGGCAGGCGCTGGCCGACGCGGCGGCGGGGGTCGCCCCGGAGAGGGCCGAGGCCCCCGGACGGCCCGCCGGGATAGGGCGCTTCCGCTGCGTGGTCTACCTGTGCGGAGCACCCCGCACGGACCTCGCCGCACCGCGCAAGGAGTGCGTCGAGTACGCCGAGGCGTTCGGGTGGGAGATCGTGGAGGTCGTCGAGGACCGCGCGGGCCTGCTGCCGCCGGGCGGGCGCAGTGGGCTGGCGCGGGCCCTGGCGCGGGTGGCGGCGCGTGACGCGGGGGCGGTGCTGACGGCGTGGCGCTCGATGGTCTCGCCGGTGGTGCAGGAGTACGACGAGGTGGCGCGCGAGGTGGAGAAGGCGGGCGGGTTCCTGCACGTCATGGACGTGGCGCGGGACGGGCGGAGGGCGGCCCGGTGACGCGCCGCCTGTTCCGGTACGTGCCGTTCACCATCGAGCAGGACCGCACGGCGGAGCCGGAGTACGAGGCCCGGTGCGTGTCCGGCGACGCGGCGGACTGCGGCGCGTGCTCCGGCACGTACAGCGGCCCGGCGCCGGTCGAGGAGTGGCAGCGCACGCACACGCAGGCGACCGGCCACCGCCGCTACCGCCGGAACTTCGGCGACTACGCGGTCCTGAGGCCCGCCGCGGAGCACGTCCGACAGCACCGGCCGGCCGCGAACCCCGTCCGGTAGCGGCGCCCGCGGCGGTCACGTGCCGGGGGCCAGGGGCGCGCCCGTCAGGCCGTTGCGGACGAGCGTCAGCAACTCCTCGTCCGCCAGGCCCAGTTCGCGGGCCTGGGAGACCAGGTGGTGCACCGCCTCGGTGAGCCGGGCCCGGTCCGCGGTGCCGGGGGCCGTGGTGATCACCGCGCCCCGGCCGCGGCGCAGTTCGATGAGGCCCTCGTCGCGCAGGCGCTGGTAGCCGCGGAGGACCGTGTGCACGTTGACGCCCAGCGATTCGGCCACCTCGCGGGCGGGCGGCAGCCGCTCGCCGGGGGCCGCGGTGCCGTCGGCGACGGCACCGCGTACGCACGCGGCGATCTGCTCGCCCAGCGGTACAGGCGAGCCGGGAAGGACCCGGAACAGCATCGCTACCCGCGCTCCCCGGCCTGTCGCTCCACCAGGCCGTTGAGCAGCGCGGCCGCGGTGGTCGCGTCGTCCACCGTGACCACGTACGCGCGTCCGCCCGTCGTACGGACCGAGAGCGCCTCGCCCGAACGCAGCACGATGCCGCGGCGGTTCGGGCGGATGCGGTAGCCCCAGCCGCCGAAGTCGCCCATGGCGTCGACCTGGACGCTCTCCGCGCCGGTGACGGCGTCGAGCGGCACGGTCAGGCGGGGCCGGGGCAGCACCGTCGAGGCGACGGTGAGTCCGCGCCGGTCGACGGTGACCCGGACCCCGGCGAAGGCCACGCAGAGCAGGCCGACGGCGAGCAGCGGCAGCCCGGTTCCCCAGGAGGCGAACGCCACGGCGCACAGCCCGCCGAGGACGACGGCTGCCGCCACGAGCAGCATCGGCAGGGAGACCACGGTGCGGCTCCAGGCCGCCGCCTCGCCCTCGGCCAGGCGCAGGGAAGGGGCGGGAGGAGCAGGGGCCGGGCGCGGTCCGGCGCCGATGAGCCACCAGGCCGAGGCGCCGGTGGCGACGCCCAGGAGCAGCGGCACGGCCACCTGGTGCAGGGGGAGTTCGGCGGCGGCCGCGTCGGGGGCGTCCGCGTTGGCGAGGACGGTGAGGACCGACAAGTAGCCGAGTGTGACGGCCGTGCCGACACCTACTGCTGCGGTCAGCCGGACCCCGGACTTGTCCCGAGCGGCCACGGTCAGCGCGGTGAACAGCAGCCCGAGGCCGACCAGCAAGCCGGTGGCGGACCACAGCGCGGCGGTGCGGCTCATGAAGCCGTCGGCCGTTCCGTCCCCGGAGAAGTGCGTGGCGAAGCGCCCGGGCAACCGGTCGCGGTGCGCCATGAACACCCCGGCGTAGGCGACCGTGGCGACGGCGAACGGCACGGCGGTCACGGCCGTCACGGCGCCCCGGCGGACGCCGGGCGGGGCGCCCCGGGGGGCGGGGGCAGCGGCCATGTGGACTCTCCTCCCTCAGCGGGCTCAGCGGATTGTTCGCATTGAAGTAGAACAACTTCAGCATACGTGGGCGGCTCCCTGCGCGGGCCGGCGTAGAAGTAAGCAAGCACGCTTGCTTGTTTCTGTCGCTGCTGCCATGCTCCCAGGGCACACCGCCGTCCCCGAGGGGAGCGCACGTGTCCGACGCCCGCGCCGACCGCGCCCTGCTGACCGGCGTACTCGACGATCTGCGTGACGAGAGCGAGGAACTCGACCGGCTGGTCGGGGACTTGACCGAGGAGCAGTGGGCCCTGCCCACCCCCGCGCCCGGCTGGACCCTCGCCCATCAGGTCGCCCACCTCGCCTGGACCGACGAGGCCGCCCTGCTCGCGGCGACCGACCCCGAGGCGTTCGCCGAGCGGGCCGCCGCCGCGGCGGAGAAGCCGGACGGCTTCGTCGACGACGGGGCCCGCGAGGGCGCCGCGCTGCTGCTCGCCGCGCTCCTCGCGCGCTGGCGGGCCGGGCGCGACG
>NZ_BNBT01000225.1 GCF_014656095.1 Streptomyces longispororuber | reverse complement strand
CCGCGCCGGCGGCGAGCGGCAGCCGCTCCCGCCGCCGCCGGGGCCCGGGCGCGCCCGAGCGCCACAGCAGCCAGAGCACCGGCACGAGCACCGCCGCCCCGGTCTGCTTGGCCAGGAAGGCGCAGGCCACCGCGGTCCCGGCGAGGAGCGGGCGGCGCCGGTCCGCGCACCACATGGCGGCGGCCGTGCTCGGCAGCATGAAGATCTCGAAGGTGGCGGCCTGCGCGTCCTCGGGGTTGAGCCCGACGGAGGCGAGCAGGTACAGGACTCCGGCCGTACGTCCGGCGCCGTCGCCCCAGCGGCGGCGGGCGAGGGAGGCCAGCAGGGCCGCGGTGAGGAGCTGCGCGCCGACGGCGAGGACGCGTACGGACGTCAGGGACTCGTCCCCCCACAGCGCGAAGGCGGCGCGGTACAGCCAGGGCACCAGCGGCGGCTTGCGGTCGACCACGGTCTCGTACAGCTCTCCCCCGTCGGCCAGGAGCCGGGCCTGGACGGCGAGGTAGCCCTCGTCGGGGTTCCACAGCGGGCGGACGAAGGACGGCAGCCGGGTGGCGCAGGCGAGCAGCGCGAGGGCGGGGAGCAGCCGGGCCCAGTAGCCGGTCGCGGCGGGGGCCGCGGCGGGCACGGAGCGTGGCGGGGCGAGCGGCTCGACGAGCATGGCCAGCACCGTATCCGGCCCCGCAGTTACCGTCGAAACGGAACATACGGGGCCGAATTGGCGCGCGGCGCGGTCACTCGCTGTCGCGTCCCGGCGGCCGGGCCCCCGGGCCCGCGGTGGCCCCGGCGCCCGCCTCGCCCCGCCCGAGCCTGCTGTGCGAGCGGCCGTAGAGGAAGTAGACGACGACGCCGAGGGCCATCCAGGCGCCGAAGCGGACCCAGGTCTCGGCGGGCAGGTTGAGCATCAGCCACAGCGAGGCGGCCACGGAGAGCGCCGGCAGCACCGGCACCCAGGGGGTGCGGAAGGAGCGGGGCAGGTCGGGGCGGGTCCGGCGGAGGATGATCACGCTGATCGCCACGATGACGAAGGCGAAGAGGGTGCCGATGTTCACCAGCTCGGCGAGTTCGCTCAGGGGGGTGAACCCGGCCACGACCGCGATGATCACCCCGAGCAGGACGGTCGGCCGGTGCGGGGTCTTGAAGCGCGGGTGGACGCGGGAGAAGAAGCGCGGCAGCAGCCCGTCGCGGCTCATCGCGAAGAACACCCGGGTCTGGCCGAGCAGCAGGATCATGCAGACGGTGGTCAGGCCGACGGCCGCGCCGAAGCTGATGAAGCCGGCGTACCAGGGGTGGCCGGTGGCCTTGAAGGCGTCGGCGAGCGGGGCGTCCACGGAGAGCTTGCTGTAGTGCTGCATGCCGGTGACCACGACGGAGACGGCCACGTACAGCGTCGTGCAGATGAACAGCGAGCCGAGGATGCCGCGGGGCATGTCCCGCTGCGGGTTCCTGGTCTCCTCGGCGGCGGTGGCGACGATGTCGAAGCCGATGAAGGCGAAGAAGACCACCGAGGCCGCGGTGAAGACGCCCATCACGCCGAAGTTGGCGGGCGCCCAGCCGAACAGCGTCTGGATCAGCGGGGAGTGCAGCCCTCCGCCGGCCTCCACCGGCTGGGACTTCGGGATGAACGGGTCGTAGTTCTCGCCCTTGACGAAGAAGGCGCCCGCGATGATCACGACGAGGACGACGACCACCTTGACGGCGACGACGACGGAGGTGATGCGCGCGGAGAGCTTCATGCCGACGACGAGGATGCCGGTGAGCGCCAGGACCAGGACGGCGGCGAGGATGTCGAACCCGAAGCCGTCGGCGCCGTCGCGGCCGCTGAGCGCCTCGGGGAGCTGCCAGCCCGCGTTGTCGAGCAGCGAGGCGATGTACCCGGACCAGCCGACGGCCACCACCGCCGTGCCGAGCGCGAACTCCAGGACCAGGTCCCAGCCGATGATCCAGGCGGGCAGCTCGCCGAGCGAGGCGTACGAGAAGGTGTACGCCGAGCCCGCGACCGGGAGCGTGGACGCGAACTCGGCGTAGCAGAGCGCGGCGAGGGCGCACACCACTCCGGCCACGACGAAGGCCAGGGCCACGGAGGGGCCCGCGTTGTTCTTGGCGACGGTGCCGGTGAGGACGAAGATGCCGGTGCCGATGATGACGCCGACGCCGAAGACGGTCAGATCCAGCGCGGACAGGGATTTCTTGAGCGCGTGCTCTGGTTCCTCGGTGTCGAGGATGGACTGCTCGACCTTCTTCGTCCGGAAGAGGGTGCTGCTCACGGGCGTACCTCCCACGCGTGTCGTCTTCGACATCTTCGAGAGGGGAGGTACGCCGAGTGCCCAAGCGCGGGGCGATTCACGCGAAGGGACCCGAAACCTACGGCTGACTGGGTGGTGGAGCTACGTATGGCACGTGCCGCGCAGCGACACCCACCCGCAGCCGCCAACGAACGGGCACCCCCACGGGGGGCCTCAACCGGCCGGGTGGCCAGGAACGGGCGGGCGGGTGGGCAAGGAAAAGCGGAGAGCCCACCCGCCCCGGCGGGGTCAGTCCCGCACGGGCTCCTCGACAGAGGCCACGCGCCCGTCCATCTTCGCCACGAGCCCCGTGACCTGCCGCGCGATGTCCGGCGCGGTGAGGCCGATCTCCGCCATGACCTCCTTGCGGGAGGCGTGGTCGAGGAAGCGCGGCGGGATGCCGAAGTCCCGCAGGGGCACGTCCACGCCCGCGTCCCGCAGCGCCTGCGAGACGGCCGCGCCGACGCCCCCGGCGCGGGAGTTGTCCTCGACGGTGACGACGACCCGGTGCTGCTCGGCCAGCGGCGCCATCGCCTCGTCGACCGGCTTGACCCAGCGCGGGTCGACGACGGTCGTGGAGATGCCCTGCTTGTCGAGGAGGTCGGCGATCTCCAGGCACATCGGGGCGAGCGCGCCCACGGAGACGAGGAGGACGTCCGGCCGGGCGGCGTCCGCGCGGCGCAGCACGTCCATGCCGCCGACGCGGCCGACGGCCTGCACGGCGGGGCCGACGGCGCCCTTGGAGTAGCGCACGACGGTCGGGGCGTCGTCGACCTCGACGGCCTCGCGCAACTGGAGGCGGACCTGGTCGGCGTCGCGCGGCGCGGCGATGCGCAGGCCGGGCACGCACTGGAGGATGGACATGTCCCACATGCCGTTGTGGGAGGCGCCGTCGGTGCCGGTGACCCCGGCCCGGTCCAGGACGAAGGTGACGCCGCACTTGTGCAGGGCCACGTCCATCAGGAGCTGGTCGAAGGCGCGGTTGAGGAAGGTGGCGTAGACGGCGAAGACGGGGTGCAGTCCTCCGGTGGCGAGACCGGCGGCGGACACGGCGGCGTGCTGCTCGGCGATGCCGACGTCGTAGACCCGGTCGGGGAACTCCTCGGCGAACTTCTTCAGGCCGACGGGCTGGAGCATGGCGGCGGTGATCGCCACGATGTCCGCGCGCTCGCGGCCGAGCTTGACCATCTCCTCGCCGAAGACGGAGGTCCAGTCCATGCCGGCGGCGGCGATGGGCAGGCCCGTGTCGGGGTGGATGGGGCCGATGCCGTGGAAGTGGTCGGCCTCGTCCTGCTCGGCGGGCTCGTAGCCGCGGCCCTTCTCGGTGATGCAGTGCACGATGACCGGGCCGTTGAACCGCTTGGCGCGGGCCAGCGCGGACTCCAGGGCCTCGATGTCGTGGCCGTCGATGGGGCCGACGTACTTCAGGCCGAGGTCCTCGAACATGCCCTGCGGGGCGATGAAGTCCTTCAGGCCCTTCTTCGCGCCGTGCAGCGTCTCGTACAGGGGTTTGCCGACGACCGGGGTGCGCTCCAGGATGTCCTTGCCGCGGGCCAGGAAGCGCTCGTAGCCGTCGGTGGTGCGCAGGGTGGCGAGGTGGTTGGCGAGGCCGCCGATGGTGGGGGCGTAGGAGCGCTCGTTGTCGTTGACGACGATGACCAGGGGGCGGTCCTTGGCGGCGGCGATGTTGTTCAGCGCCTCCCAGGCCATGCCGCCGGTGAGGGCGCCGTCACCGATGACGGCGACGACGTGGTCGTCCTTCCTCAGGACCTCGTTGGCCTTGGCGAGGCCGTCGGCCCAGCCGAGGACGGTGGAGGCGTGGCTGTTCTCGATCACGTCGTGGTCGGACTCGGCGCGGGCGGGGTAGCCGGACAGGCCGCCCTTGGCGCGCAGCTTGGAGAAGTCCTGGCGGCCGGTGAGCAGCTTGTGGACGTAGGCCTGGTGGCCGGTGTCCCACAGGACCTTGTCCTTCGGCGACTCGAAGACGCGGTGCAGGGCGATGGTGAGCTCGACGACGCCCAGGTTGGGGCCGAGGTGGCCGCCGGTCTTGGAGACTGCGTCGACGAGGAAGCCGCGGATCTCGGCGGCCAGCTCGGTGAGCTGCTCCGGGGTGAGACGGTCCAGATCGCGCGGTCCCGTGATGCGGGTCAGCAGCGGCACCCGTGCCTCCTTGCAGTAGAGCGTGTAGCGCCTTGTCGAGCATTGCCGGGCCTGTCGAGTCTAATGTTCCGCCGTTGTCGGCGGTGTCCGGCCCGGGAGGTGTACCTCACGCGATCGGCTGTAAACCGACGGGTGCCCCCACCCGGTACGGGAACACGCGTTCCCGTCCGGGACCGGGCCCGCACGCGGCCGTGCCCGGCACCGGAAGGACCGGTGCCGGGCACGGCGCCGCGCGTGCGGGCGCGGGAACCGCGGGGTCAGGCGCGGCCCGCGGACTTCTGGGTGCGCCGGGAGACCGAGTCGATCACGACGGCGGCGAGCAGCACGGCGCCGGTGATCATGTACTGGATCTCGCTGGCCATGCCCTCCAGGTTCAGGCCCTGCTGGATCGACTGGATCACGAGCATGCCGAGCAGCGCGGACCAGATCTTGCCGCGGCCGCCGAAGAGGCTGGTGCCGCCGATGACGGCCGCCGCGATGACGATCATCAGGGTGTTGCCGCCGCCGAGGCTCTTGGTGGCGCCGCCGGACAGGCTCGCGATGAACAGGCCGCCGAAGGCGGCGAGCATGCCGGAGATCGCGAAGACGGTGATCCGTACGCGGTCGACGTTGATGCCCGCGCGGCGCGCGGCCTCGGCGTTGCCGCCGACCGCGAAGACCTGGCGGCCGAAGGTGGTGCGGCGGACCACGAAGTCCGCGAGCACGAGCACGGCGAGGAAGAGCACCAGGGCGAGCGGCAGGCCGCGGGCGCCGTCCGGCTCGTTCAGGAAGTACGCGACGACGAAGCACAGGACGGCCAGCACGCCGGTGCGCAGCAGGATCTCGCTGAGCGGCCGCGAGGGCAGGCCCGCGCCCTTGCGGCGGCGCGCGTCCAGGAGCTGCGAGCCCGCGTACAGCAGGACCGCGGCGAACGCGAGGCCGTACGCGGCGGCCTTGTCGGCGAAGAAGTGGGTGGTGAGGTCCTCGACGACGGAGCCGGAGGGCGTGTTGATGCTGCCCTCCTTGCCCATCAGCCAGATCTGCAGGCCGCTCCAGCCGAGGAAGCCCGCGAGCGTGACGACGAAGGCCGGGACGCCGACCTTGGCGAAGAAGATCCCGTGCACGGCGCCGATGACCAGGCCGCAGACGACGGCGCTGACCACCGAGAGCCAGTCGCCCCAGCCGTGGTTCACGCTGAGCACCGCCCACACGGCGGCGCCGACGCCGGCGACGGAGCCGACGGACAGGTCGATCTCGCCGAGCAGCAGCACGAAGACGATGCCGACGGACATGATGCCGACGCCGGAGGTGAAGACGGCGATGTTGGCGAGGCTGGAGGCGGAGAGGAACTTGTCGTTCTGGAACTGGAAGACCAGGGCGATGACGATCAGGCCCACGACGACGGGCAGGGAGCCCAGCTCGCCGCCGCGCACCTTGCGCAGGAACTCCGTCCAGTAGCCGGC
Source organism: Streptomyces longispororuber (assembly GCF_014656095.1). GTDB lineage: Bacteria > Actinomycetota > Actinomycetes > Streptomycetales > Streptomycetaceae > Streptomyces > Streptomyces longispororuber. The sequence goes on along the minus strand of NZ_BNBT01000225.1, from coordinate 3,855 downwards.
GAAGCCCTGCTCGCGCACGAGCAGCCGGGGGTCGACGGCCGCGGCGGGGGCCGCCGAGGGCTCGGCGTCCACGGCGGTCGCGGACTTGTCGAGGGGGGTCTTGGCGAGGTCGCTCACTTCGCCTCCTCCTTCGTGGCGGTACGCGCCCTGCGGCGGGTCACGGCGTTGTCCGTGGCGCCGGTGATGGCGGCGATGATCTCTTCGGGGGAGGTGTCGGCGACGTCGAAGACGCCGTTGTTGCGGCCGAGGCGGAGCACCGCGACGCGGTCGGCGACGGCGCGCACGTCGGCCATGTTGTGGCTGATGAGGATGACGCCGTGGCCGCGCTCGCGGAGGCGTTCGACCAGGTCGAGGACCTGCGCGGTCTGCTCGACGCCGAGGGCCGCGGTGGGCTCGTCGAGGATGACGACCTTGGGGTCGCCGACGAGGGCGCGGGCGATGGCGACGACCTGGCGCTGGCCGCCGGAGAGGGCGGCGACGGGGATGCGGACGCTCGGGATGCGGATGGACAGGGTGTCCAGGAGCTCCCGGGCGCGCTTCTCCATGGCGATCTCGTCGAGGACGGAGGCGGTCCTCAGCTCGCTGCCGAGGAACAGGTTGGCGACGACGTCCAGGTTGTCGCAGAGCGCGAGGTCCTGGTAGACGGTGGCCACGCCGAGGTTCTGGGCGTCGTGGGGGCGGCCGATGCGGACTTCGCGGCCCTCCCACTCGATGGCGCCCTCGTCGATCGGGTGGACGCCTGAGATGGTCTTGACGAGCGTCGACTTGCCGGCGCCGTTGTCGCCGACGAGGGCGACCACCTCACCGGTGTGGATTTCGAGGTCTACGTCCGTGAGCGCCTGGACGGCGCCGAACCGCTTGGAGACCCCGCGCAACGCCAGCACGGGCGTAGCGGACACGTGAATCAGCTCCTTCGCCGCCGGACCGGCGGGGACGGTGGATCACTGGAAGGAAAGTCCGAGGACAGGACGGGAAAGGACAGGGGGCGCCGGTGCCCGCCCGCCGGCCGCGGCGCGGAGGGGGTGCCGCGACGGGAGCCGGAAGACCGGAAGAGGCGGACGTACGGGCACCGGGCGCCGGGGACCGAGGCGCGCTGCCGCACGGCGGCGGCGACCGCCGGGGCGCGGCCGCCTTCGGGTACGCGGCGGCCACTGGGGGCGGCGACCGCCGGGGAGGGCGCGTCCCGACCGCCGGGGGCGCGGCGGAATCGTTCCGCCGCCCGCCCCGGGAGGCGGCCGGGGCTAGTTGATCCCGGCCTCTTCGCAGGCGGCCTTGAACTGCTTGGTGCAGATCTCGCTCGCCTTGTAGACCTTGTCCTTGACGATCGTGTCGGCGACGTCGTCCTTCGTGATGGCCTGGGCGTCGTAGAGCTTGGCGGGGATGTTCTTGAAGTCGCCGCTCAGGGAGTTGACCTTGCGGTCGATGAGGTCGTCGATGTCCTTGCCCTTGAGCAGGCGGACCGCGATCTCGGCCGTGGTCTCGGCCTCCGGCTTGATCTGCTTGTAGATCGTGAAGGCCTGGTCGCCGCTGAGCAGGCGCTGCACACCGGCGAGTTCGGCGTCCTGGCCGCCGACGGGGACGTCGATGCCGCGCTGCTTGAGGGCGGTGATGATGCCGCCGGCCATGCCGTCGTTGGCGGAGTAGACGCCGTCGATGCCGTCCTTGCCGAGCTTGTCGATGGCGGTGGCCATCTTCTTGTTGGCCTCGTCGGGCGACCAGTCGGGGATGTCCTGCTCGTAGGCGATCTTCTTCACGTTCTTGTCGAGCACCGAGTGGGCGCCCTTCTTGAAGAACGGGGCGTTCGGGTCGGTCGGCGAGCCGTTGATCATGACCACGTTGGCGTCCTTGGCCTTCGACCCGAGGGCCTTGACCAGGGCGCCGCCCTGCAGGCGGCCGATCTTCTCGTTGTCGTAGGACACGTAGGCGGAGAGCGGGCCCTCGGCCAGGCGGTCGTACGCGACGACCTTGACGCCCTGCTTGTCGGCGCGCTCGATCCAGCCCTTGGTGGACTTGTAGTCCACCGCGTCGAGAATGATCACCTTGACGCCCTGGGTGATGAGGGCGTCGAATTGCTTCTTCTGGGTCTCGATGTCCTGCGCTGCGTTGTTGTACTTGATCTCGCAGTCGCCGCACAGCGACTTGATCTTCGACTCCATGATCGGGCGGTCGAAGGTCTCGTAACGCGTGGTCTTGTTCTCCGGAAGGAGCAGACCAATGGTCTTTCCGTCGCCGCCGCTTCCCTTGTCGTCGTCACCGCCGCCGGCCTCGCCGCAGGCGGCGAGACCGAAGGCCATGGAAACGGTGGCGGTGCCTATGACGACGCGACGCGTCCATGCATTCATTTGGGGGTGCCTCCCTGACGTGGCCGCGTCGTTGCGGCCGAGGTGGCTCGAAGTCAACTCGGCCGCCCGACACGCGTCAAGGAGTAAATCCTTAACGAGATGACAACGGTGCCATGCGTTATCTAAGTGAAGGCAGGTGCCGCCGTCGGGACCGACCCGTCCAAAAGCGTCGAATCCCCCATCTCGCTGAGCGCGAGCGCGAGCGCCCCGAGTACTTCGGCGCGCGAGCCGAGGGCGCCGGGCAGGACGGAGAGCTGCCGGGCCGCGCTCGGGATCGCGTACCGGCCGACGGACTCGCGGATCGGCCCGAGCACCAGCTCACCGGCCTCGGCGAGGGAGCCGCCGAGGACGACCCGGCTGGGGTTGAGCAGGTTGCAGAGGTTCGCCACCCCGCTGCCGATGTGCCGCCCGACGTCGGCGATCACGCGCCGGCAGCCCGGGTCCCCCTCGCGGGCGAGGGCCACGACGCCCTCCATGGTCAGGTCGGGGCCGTGGCTGGAGTGCAGCAGCGGCAGCACGTAGCGGGCGGCGGTGAAGGTCTCCAGGCAGCCGCGGTTGCCGCAGCGGCAGACGGGCCCCGACTCGTCCAGGGTGATGTGCCCGATCTCCCCGGCCGTGCCGCCGGGGCCGCGGTAGATGCGCCCGCTGATCACCAGGCCCGCGCCGACACCGCTCGCGACCTTGATGTACGCGAGGTCCCTGACGCCCTTGCCGCTGCCCCAGACCAGCTCGCCGAGGGCGCCCAGGTTGGCGTCGTTGTCCACGTGCACGGGCACGCCGAGCCGCTCCCGCATCTCCTCGGCCGGCTTGGTGCCCGTCCAGCCCGGCAGGATGGAGGTGGAGCCGAGGGTGCCGGACTCCACGTCGATGGGCCCGGGCACGCCGAGCCCGACGCCCGCGACCTTCGCGCGGTCCACGCCCGCCCGCTCGATGAGCCGGCCGACCAGGCGCTCGGCCCGGTCGAAGCCCTGGGCCGCGGAGGCGTCCACGTCCAGCGGCTCGGACTGCTCGGCGAGCACCTTGTGGGCCAGGTTGCCGAGGGCCACGCGCAGGTGGGTGTGGCCGAAGTCGACGCCGATGACCATGCCCGCGTCGCCGCTGAGCGAGACGCTGCGGGCCCGGCGGCCGCCCGCCGATGTGGGCGTGACCTCGACCGTGCCGCCGTCCTTCAGCTCCCGGACGATGTTCGACACCGTCGCGGCGGACAGGCCCGTCGTCCTGGCGATCTCCGCCTGCGTGAGCGACCCCGCGAGCCGTACCGCGCGTACGACCCGCTCGAGATTTGCTCGGTGCAGTGACGACTGCGACCCCGGAGTCTCCATCGACTCATCCACTCCCGCCTACGGCGGACGGCACCGTCGCCGCCCGTACAAGTTGTGAACTCCAAGCTGTGCTGTAGGTGTTACCGCAGTCAAGTCCTTGACAGAAATCCGGGGCCGCCCCGCGGGTCCGCCCGGCGCGCGCGAACAGGGCCGGGGCCGGACGGTGGGCGCCCGCCCGCCCGTCCGGCCCC
>NZ_BNBT01000224.1 GCF_014656095.1 Streptomyces longispororuber | reverse complement strand
CGGGGCGTGCGCCGTCGTGCCGTGCCCCGGCAGCGGGCGCGCCCTCGGGGGGCGTGCGGTCACCACCCGTGCCGCCACCGCCCGTGCCGCCACCGGCTGCTCCCCCGCCTGCCGCGCCGGACACGTCGGACGCGCCGGACACGTCGGACGCGCCGGACGCGCGGTAGCGCTCAAGGAGTTCGGCCTGGCGGTCGACGGCCGCGAGCAGGGGCTGGATGCGCCGCGCGTAGGCGAGGTGGGCCGCGGTGAAGGCGGACCCGGAGCGGCAGATCAGGAAGGAGCGGAACGGCCGTGCGGTGTCCGTCAGCGGCAGGCCGAGGAGGTGGTCCGCGCCGAGGGCGGTCCGCAGCAGCTCCGCGGTCCGGCTGGCGCCCCACTCCTGGTCGCCGAGCACGTCCGCCGCGGTGCGCGGGGTCCGGTCGCCGGTCGTCGCGTAGTGGGCGGCCAGCGGGCAGGCGCTGTGGAGGTGGCGGCGCACCGCTGCGAGGTCCGCTCCGGCGGCGCCGTCCGCACCCCAGGAACGCATGGCGCCCCCGGCGCACTCCGGGCCGTCCCGTCTGAGGAAGAGGAATTCACCGCCGCAGGCCTTCAGTAACTCCGTGACGACCGGGTCCCATAACCGTCGTGGATCCGGTTCCCGTAAGGCCAGGACGGCCAGGTCGAGCATGCGTTCATAGTGGTTCACGGATAAGGCAGCCATATCTGACACGGTCACTCCCCGAAACGTCTTGTCGCACTTCTGCCTCGTCCCCCGGATGTCGATACGCACATTTACCCATACCACTCGGCGCCGAAGTGGGCGAGGGTGGTTCCGCCGACCGGAGAACGAGGCGAGCGCACCGGTCCGCCCGGCGGGCAGTGTGCGCTCCGTACCAGTGAACAGCCCCGTCCACCCGACCGCGCGCCCCGCCGTGACGTGCGGGTACCGGCGGGCGGACACCCTCTCATTTCCCCCGTACGCGTCCTGGCGACCGGACAGGGGAAAACCGCGCAGTTTATGGCCTCCGACCCGTGCCCGGGCGAGGCGCACACCATTCACGTACGTTCCGCGGCGGACCTTTCGAACAGCCGCCCCGGGACGGTCCCGATGGTTCGTCAATTACTTGCGAAGGGAAGTCCCTTGCCTCTTGACCCCGCCGTCGACCGACCCGCCGCGCACAATGAGCGCGGTGTCATCGCCGAGCATTACTACGCCCTTCAGAGCCTGCGCGCCATTGAGGACGCACGCGCCGAGGCCACCGCGGAACCGGTGACTCCGGAAGCGCTGCTCGTCGGGCTCCACCAGTCCGCCGAGATCGCCCTGTACAACCTCACCGACCTCCTCGACCGCGCCGCCGGCCACCTGCGGGCGAGGGACGTCGAGCGCTGCGTCGCCGCCCTGCACTGGGTGCGCAGCTTCCACCGCGTCCTGGTGCGGCTCAGCCTCGCCGCCCTGCGCGTCAGCGGCACCCTGCCCCCCGACACGCCCCGCTGGGAGGTCGCGGCGACCCCCGCCTACGCCGAGTTCGAACCGGCGCTGCGCCGCTTCGACCGGCAACTCGCCGACCTGGCCGCACAGGGCAGCGTCGACGTCGACCGGATCATCGCCGAACGCGGCCTGGAGGACCCCTGGTTCAACGTGCTGCACTGCGTGCGCGTCGCCAACCACGACGCCCGCGTGTGGAGCGCCAACCTCGCCAAGTCCGCCCACCCCGCCCCGGGGGCCGACCCGGCCCGCCTGCTGGCCACCGAGCGGCTGCGGCACGCCGTGCACGAGCACCACCTGACCGGCGACACCTACTTCACCCAGTTCCGCGCCCTGCACCAGATACCGGAACTGCTCGTACGCGAGATCAACGACCGCATCGAGGCGGCCATCCTCCACGCCCGCAAGGGCGACCTCGCCAGGGCCGTGGACATCCTGGACGGCGCCGCCGAGCTGTTCGACCCCGTCGAGGTGTGCCTGCCGCCGATCGTGGACAACCTCAGCACCCACGACTACCACCAGATCCGCGAGAACCTCGGCCTGACCAGCGGCAGCCACTCGGTCAGCATGCGCTTCCACCTCTTCACCGACCTGTTCGAGCAGTTCGGCCAGGAGCTCGCCCGGCTGCGTGACGAAGGCTCCCAGGACCCGTTCCTGCCCCGTCTGGAGCGCCACGGCGTGGGTCTGCGCGTGTTCATCTTCGCCTGGCGCGACATGCACCTGCACCTGCCGCGCAACAACCTCGGCGGCATGGAGACCAAGTCCCTCACCGGCGCCCCGGACGCCATCCGCACCGTGCGCAAGATGCGCGACAACGCCGCCCAGGCCGACCCGACGGCCCGCCCCGGCCACGGCGCCCACATACCGCTGAGCGCCACCGGCAGCCCCCTCGCCGCCTACCTCGACGGACCCGAGTCCACCGACGGGATGCTGCTGGCCGCGACCGGCGCCTCCACCCAGTCCAACTTCCAGGACGTGCAGGAACGCAAGGAGTTCTTCTCCCAGCCCTGCCCCTTCAGCAAGCCGCAGCGCCGCGTCGTCTGACCGGCCCGGCCGCCCGGGGGCCGCCGGACCGTGCCCGGCGGTCCCCGGACCCGCGCTGCGTTAGCGTGGGGGGACATCACGGACACGGTCCGGGACGCGTGCGGGCACGGCGGACCGGGGGCCAGGCACACACTGGAGGAATCGGTGCACGGCGAGTACAAGGTCCCCGGCGGCAAGCTCGTCGTGGTCGATCTGGACGTCGAGGACGGCGTGCTGCGCCACGTGCGGGTGGCCGGGGACTTCTTCCTCGAACCGGACGAGGCGATCCTCGCCGTCGACGCCGCGCTGGAGGGCGCCCCCGCCGACACGGACGCGCCCGGTCTGGCCGCCCGCGTGGAGGCGGCGCTGCCGCCGGGCACGGTCATGTACGGCCTCACGGCGGAGGGCGTCGCGATCGCCGTGCGCCGCGCCCTCGCGCACGCCACGGACTGGACGGACTACGACTGGCAGCTCGTCCACGAGGGCCCGCAGCCGCCCGCGCTGCACATGGCGCTCGACCAGGTGCTCACCGAGGAGGTCGCCGCCGGACGGCGGCCCCCGACGCTGCGCGTGTGGGAGTGGGGCGCCCCCTCGGTGATCATCGGCAGCTTCCAGTCGCTGCGCAACGAGGTGGACCCCGAGGGCGCCGCCCGGCACGGCATCGGCGTGGTGCGGCGGATCTCCGGCGGTGGCGCGATGTTCGTGGAGCCGGGCAACACCATCACGTACTCGCTGTCCGTGCCGGACGCCCTCGTGCAGGGCCTGTCGTTCCAGGACAGCTACGCCTACCTGGACGACTGGGTGCTCGGCGCGCTCGGCGACATGGGCGTCAAGGCCTGGTACCAGCCGCTGAACGACATCGCCACGGACGCCGGGAAGATCGCGGGCGCCGCGCAGAAGCGGATGATCGGCCCGGGCGGCGGCCCGGGCGCGGTCCTGCACCACGTGACCATGGCCTACGACATCGACGCCGACAAGATGCTCGACGTGCTGCGCATCGGCCGCGAGAAGCTCTCCGACAAGGGCACCAAGAGCGCCAAGAAGCGCGTGGACCCGCTGCGCCGCCAGACCGGTCTGCCCCGGGAGGCCGTCATCGAGCGGATGGTCGACTCCTTCCGCGGCCGGTACGGCCTGGCGGAGGGCAAGGTCACCGACGCGGAGCTGGCGCGCGCCCAGGAGCTGGCACGGACGAAGTTCAGCTCGCCGGAGTGGACGGCCCGGGTGCCGTAGGCGCGGTCCCGGTCGGTGCCGGGGGCGCCTTCTGCCACGCGGTGACGCCGATGCGGCCCGTGCTGCCGATGTCGATCCCGCCCTCGGGGGCGATGCTCCCGGCCGGCCCGCCGGGCCGGGGCAGCACCTGGAGGCGCTCGCCCTTGACGGGGTCCTCCGTGGTGTCCGTGTAGGTGTTGCGCCAGACGACCGACACCGTCGCCGAGTCGCCGGTCCGCAGCGCCACGGGGTGCGGCCCGGGGTCCTCCACGGCCGTGGTGACGGCCTGCGTGCCCTTGAGGCTGTGGACGTCGTACGCGGTGCCGTCCTCGCCCAGGACCTGGAGGACCGGGTAGCCGTCCAGCAGGTAGCCGCCCGCGCCGCAGTGCGTGAGCCACACCGTCATCGCGCGCAGCCCCATCGCGCTCTCCACGGGGCCCGCCTCCAGCAGGGTGCCGGTCCTGTCGGTGCAGTCCCGGGTGGGCTGGGACGGCGCGAAGCCGTACCGCGGGGCGCCGTCGTCGACGGAGGGCGCGGGCGACGGGTCGAGCGGGGACGGCACCCCGGCCCCGGCCCCGGCTCCCCGTCCGTCGTCGCTGCCGTGTCGGTCCGCCCGCCCGCAGCCCGTGGCGAGCAGCGCGGCGGCCAGGACGGCGACGGTTCCGAGGGGCCTGTGCGGCAGGAGGGTCACGGCAGGATCATGTCACGCCGGCCGGGCCGCGCCCCCTTCGCGGGGCGGGATCGGGCCGGGGCCGGGAGATCCGGTCAGGGCCGGGATGACCTCCGCCCCGTAGGCGTCGATGACCTGTTCGCGGGCGTCGTGCATGGCGTACAGGGCGAACTGGTCGACGCCGAGGTCCTTCAGCGTCCGCAGCTTGTCGAGGTGCGCGGCGGCCGGGCCGACGAGGCAGAAGCGGTCGACGATCTCGTCGGGCACGAAGGCGGTGTCGGGGTTCCCGGCCCGCCCGTGGTGGCGGTAGTCGTAGCCCTGCCGCTCCTTGACGTACGCGGTGAGGGCCTCGGGGACCTTCCCGGAGTGCTCGCCGTACCGGGCGACCAGGTCGGCGACGTGGTTGCCGACCATGCCGCCGAACCAGCGGCACTGCTCGCGCGCGTGCGCGAGGTCGGCGCTGACGTACGCGGGCGCGGCCACGCAGATCGTGACGGCGGACGGGTCGCGCCCCGCCTCGGCGGCCGCGTCCCGGACGGCCTTGACCATCCACTCGGTCAGATAGGGGTCGGCGAGCTGGAGGATGAACCCGTCGGCCTTGCGCCCGGCGAGCGCGAGCGCCTTCGGGCCGTACGCGGCCATCCACACGGGGAGCCTGCCGTCCTTGACCCAGGGGATGCGCAGGGTCCGCCCGCCGACGTCGGCCTCGCGGCCCTCGGCGAGGTCGCGGATGACGTCGATGGACGCGCCGAGCCGGGCCAGGGTGTCGGGGGTGCGCCCCGCGACGCGCATCGCGGAGTCGCCGCGGCCGATGCCGCACACGGTGCGGTTGCCGAACATGTCGTTGAGCGTCGCGAACGTGGAGGCGGTGACCTCCGGCGTCCGGGTGCTGGGGTTGGTGACCATCGGGCCGACGACCAGGTCCTGGGTGTGCTCCAGGATCTGGCTGTAGATCACGAAGGGTTCCTGCCACAGGACGGCCGAGTCGAAGGTCCAGCCGTAGCGGAAGCCGTTCTGCTCGGCACGCCGCATCAGGCCCACGACTTCGGACGCGGGCGGATCGGTCTGGAGGACGAGTCCGAACTCCACGGGAACCTCCTAGTTCAGGTACTGGCAGGTGGAGCGTGGCGTGTACACGCCGTGTCCGGCCCGGCCGGTGTAGGTGCGGCGGTCGATGACGACCTCGCCGCGCGAGAGGACCGTCTCCACCTGGCCCGTGACGGTCTTTCCCTCGTACGCCGAGTAGTCGACGCTCATGTGGTGCGTCGCGGCGGAGATGGTCTGCTCGGTGTGCGGGTCGTAGACCACGATGTCGGCGTCGGCGCCCGGGGCGATGGTCCCCTTCTTCGGGTAGAGGCCGAACATCCGGGCCGGGGTGGCGCAGGCGATCTCGATCCAGCGGCGGCGGGTGAGGTGGCCGTCGACGACGGCCTGATGCAGGAGGTCCATGCGGTTCTCCACGCCCGGCAGGCCGTTGGGGATCTTCGAGAAGTCGCCACGGCCCAGTTCCTTCTGCCCCTTGAAGCAGAACGGGCAGTGGTCCGTGGACACCACTTGGAGGTCGTCGGTACGCAGCCCGCGCCACAGCGCCGCCTGGTGCTCACGCGGCCTCAGCGGCGTACTGCACACGTACTTGGCTCCCTCGAAGCCCGGCTCGGCGAGGTTGTCGGCGGACAGGAACAGGTACTGCGGACAGGTCTCGCCGAAGACCGGCAGGCCCTGGTCGCGGGCGGCGGTCAGCTCGGCGACGGCTTCCTCGGCCGATACGTGGACGACGTACAGCGGAGCGTCCGCGACCCGGGCGAGCTGGATGGCGCGGTGCGTGGCCTCGGCCTCCAGGAGCGCCTTCCTGACCTCGCCGTGGAAGCGGGGGTCGGTCTCGCCGCGCTGGAGGGCCTGCTCGACCAGGACGTCGATGGCGAGGCCGTTCTCGGCGTGCATCATGACCAGACCGCCGTTGGCCGAGGCGCGCTGCATGGCCCGCAGGATCTGCCCGTCGTCGCTGTAGAAGACGCCCGGGTACGCCATGAACAGCTTGAAGGAGGTGATGCCCTCCTCCACGAGGAGGTCCATCTCCTTCAGCGTCCGCTCGTTGACGTCGGAGAGGATCATGTGGAAGGCGTAGTCGATCGCGCACTTGCCGTCGGCCTTGGCGTACCAGGCGTCCAGGCCCGAGCGCAGCGAGCGGCCCTGGGTCTGCACGGCGAAGTCCACGATGGTGGTGGTGCCGCCCCAGGCGGCGGCCCGGGTGCCGGTCTCGAAGGAGTCGGAGGCGAAGGTGCCGCCGAACGGCAGCTCCATGTGCGTGTGGGCGTCGACGCCGCCCGGAATGACGTACTTCTCGCGCGCGTCGATGACGCGGTCCGCGGTCCACGCCGCGGCGGCCTCGGTGCCGTGCGCGGCGAGCGCGGCGATCCGGCCGTCCTCGACGAGCACGTCGGCGTGGGTCTCTTCGGCGGCGGTGACGACGAGTCCGCCGCGGATCAGGGTGCGGGTCCCCATGGTCGTACGCTCCCTCGGTGTCTCGTGGCTGCGGGGGCCGCGGCCCGTCCGCGCGGACCGCGCGGACGGGCCGCCGGGTCACAGGCTGTGCAGGGCCCGTTCGAGGATCGCCGCGCCCTCCTCGGCCTCGGCGACCGTCAGGGTCAGCGGCGGCGCGATCCGCAGCACGCTGGTGCTGTGGCCGCCGCCCTTGCCGAGCAGCAGGCCGCCCTCGCGGGCCGCCTCCAGGACGGCGGCGGCCGCGTCGGGGGCGGCCTCGTCCGTGCCCGGCCGGACCAGCTCGACGCCGATCATCAGGCCGCGGCCGCGCACCTCGCGGACGGCGGGCAGTTGGGCGCAGATCGCACGCAGCCGCTCGATGAGCAGGCCGCCGACGCGGCGGGCGTTGCCCTGGAGGTCGTGTTCGAGGAGGTAGGTGAGGTTGGCGAGCCCCGCGGCCATGGTCACGGGCGAGCCGCCGAAGGTGGAGATGGAGTTGGCGTCCAGGCAGTTCATGACCTCGGCGCGGCCGACGACGCCGCCGATCGACATGCCGTTGCCGATGCCCTTGGCGAAGGTGAGCAGGTCCGGCGGGCCCGCCTGGGCATGCGCCTGCCAGCCCCAGAAGTGGTCGCCGGTGCGGCCCCAGCCGGTCTGCACCTCGTCGGCGATCCACAGGATGCCGTGCTCGTCCAGGACCTCCCGGAACGCCCCGTACAGGCCGTCGGGCGGTGAGGTGAAGCCGCCGACGCCCTGGACCGGCTCGGCGATCAGCGCGGCGACGCAGCCGCCGGCCTGGCCGAGCATGTCCCGCAGGTCGGTGACGCACGCGGCGGTGAACTCGGCGTCGCCGAGGGCGGCGTAGGGGCCGCGCGTGCGGACGCCGCCGTGGACGTAGAGCGTCTGGAGCGGGGACAGGCTCGTGGGCGACCAGGAGCGGTTGCCGGTGATGCCGACCGTGGCGAAGGAGCGGCCGTGGTAGCTGTTGCGCATCGCCAGGATCTGGTTGGAGCGGCGGTGGGTGGTGGCGAGCAGCAGCGCGGCGTCGTTCGCCTCCGTGCCGGACGCCGTGAAGAAGACGCGCGCGTCGGGGATGCCGGACAGGGCGGCGATCCGCTCGGCGAGGTCCACCATGGGGCGGTTCAGGTACAGCGTGGAGCTGTGGATGAGGCGGCCCGCCTGCTCGGCGACGGCCTTGGTGACCTCCGGCAGGGCGTGCGCGGTCATGGTGGTGAGGATGCCGCCGAAGAAGTCCAGGTAGCGCCGGCCCGTGGCGTCCCACACGTGGCGGCCCTCGCCGTGGGTGAGCTCGACCGGGTCCGCGTAGTAGAGCGCGAGCCAGTCCGGGAGCACGGCCTTGTGCCGCGTGTACAGGTCCGTCACGGCTTGACCAGCCCCTCGTACGCGTCCGGGCGGCGGTCCCGGTAGAACGCCCACTGCTCGCGCACCTGGTCCAGCAGGTCGAAGTCCAGGTCGCGGACGAGCAGTTCCTCCGTCTTGTCGCTCGCCGTTCCGCCGACGAACTGCCCGCGCGGGTCGACGAAGTAGCTCGTGCCGTAGAAGTCGTTGTCGCCGTACTCCTCCTGGCCGACGCGGTTGATCGCGGCGACGAAGTACTCGTTGGCGACTGCCGCGGCGGGCTGTTCGAGCTGCCACAGGTGGGCGGAGAGGCCGCGGGAGGTCGCCGAGGGGTTGTAGACGAGCTGGGCGCCGTTCAGGCCCAACTGGCGCCAGCCCTCGGGGAAGTGGCGGTCGTAGCAGATGTAGACGCCGACGCGGCCGACGGCGGTGTCGAAGACGGGCCAGCCGAGGTTCCCGGGGCGGAAGTAGAACTTCTCCCAGAACCCCTTGACTTGGGGGATGTGGTGCTTGCGGTACTTGCCCAGGTAGCTGCCGTCGGCGTCGATGACGGCGGCCGTGTTGTAGTAGAAGCCGGACTGCTCGACCTCGAAGACGGGCACGACGATCACCATGCCGGTCTCGCGGGCCAGCTCCCGCATGCGGCGCGTGGTGGGTCCGTCCGGCACCGGCTCCGCCCAGCGGTAGTGCTCGTTCTCCTGGACCTGGCAGAAGTACGGGGCGTTGAAGACCTCTTGGAAGCCGATCACCCGGGCGCCCTGCCGGGCGGCCTCGCGGGCGTGCTCCTCATGCTTGGCGATCATGGATTCGGTGTCGCCGGTCCAGGTGGCCTGGACGAGGGCGGCGCGGACGACGTTGGCCATGAGCTGCGCTCCTTCGACAGGACGTCAGAGAGCCTCTACGCCCGTAGACTTGGTGCGTAGACAGACGAACGTAAGCCCCATCGACGGCCTTGCCAAGACCATCGTCGGCACGCGCCGGAGTCGATCATGCTCCGCCACCCGAGCGGGCGCGGAACGGCCGGCTCCGCCGAGCCCGGTGGCGCGCGGTCAGGTGGTGAAGCCCGCGACGCGCAGCGCGTGCACGAGGTCCCAGTGGTGCTCGTCCGACACCGCCTTGGCGGTCTCCAGGAGCAGCGGGAGGAGCCGCTGCGCGTCGGTGTGCGCGCAGGCCGCGACGTCCTCCGCGGTGCGTACGCGTACGTACGCGTCCAGGAGCGCGCGGGCCTCGCGGGCACGGCCCGCGTCGAGGAGCGCCAGCAGCGACTCGGCGATCTCCGGCGCGGGCCGGGCCACGCCCTGGCGCAGCAGCTTGCGGCAGTCCTCGGCGCGGCCCGCGCCCGCGAGCGCGTCGGCGACGGCCACCAGCCGGTCCGGGGGCAGCGACGCGGCCTCCCACAGCAGGGTCGCCCAGTCGGCGGCGAGGCCCGCGTGGTGCAGCTCCTCGGCGAACAGCGGCAGCCGCGCGGCCGGCCACCCGGCCGCCTCGACGAGCACGCCGTGCGCCTCGCCGCCGCGGCCCTGCGCGCGCAGTTGGATGAGGGCCCGCACCGCGTCGGCGGTGGCGCGCTCGTCGTCGGCGCCGGACGCCGGGGCCGGGCGCGGGGGCTCGTCCACGGCCTGGAC
>NZ_BNBT01000223.1 GCF_014656095.1 Streptomyces longispororuber | reverse complement strand
GGGCGACGGCGCGGCCCCGGCCGCCGCGGCCGGGCCGGGGCCGGGGGCCGCCCCGGGGGGCCGCGTCACCACGAACCCCGGGTCGAGGCCGCGCAGCCGCAGGTCGACGGTGCCGGGCGCGAGGTCCCGCGAGATCGTGTCGGCGGCCGTCGACAGGGCGTTCAGGAACACGAGCCTGGACACCGTCTCGAGGAGCGGTGCGACGCGCTCCGCCACCTCGACGGCCTCGTCGCCGACGGCGTCGGCCACGGAGAGGAACTCGTCGCGGAGGCTGCCGGTGTAAGGCGTCAGCTTCATAGCGCCATACTGGCACGGCTTTGGCGCCACTCACAACCGCCTCGACGGCGACAACTAGGCCAAGAGACAGGGATGTTGGAGATCAGAGCAGGTAAGAGGAGGTTTCTCGTACCGAAGAAGACGCCATATTGGCGCACAGCGATGGACATGACGACCGGACCAACACCCCCTTCTGGACGCCATCATGGCACCACACGAGACTTGGCGACCGGGGCCTCTCGGCGGGCGCGGAGCGGGAACCCCCGCCCGGCGAGCGTGACTTGCCCCCGGCCCCGTGGCGCGGCGAGGATGGCGGTCATGGAACTCGGGCGGTACGTGGACGACCTGCGGCGCGAGCTGATCACCGCCGCGGGGGCGGGCGACCCGCGGACCCGGGAACTCGTCGCGCGCCTCGCCGCCCCGCTCTCCCCCGCGATTCGGATGGTGCTGCTCGACGTACTGGCGGCGGCCGCCGACGAGATCAGCCGGGAGCTGGCACCCGGCACGGTCGAACTGCGGATGCGTGGGCGCGAGCCCGACTTCGCCGTGACACCGCCCCCTGCCGAGGACCGGCCGGGCCACGCGGTGGCGCCCCTGCCCGGGCCGCCGGTGGTGCCACCGCTCCCGCCCGTCCCGCCGACCGCGCCGGTGGACCGGGACGGGGCCGTGGCGCGGGTCAACTTCCGGACGTCCGAGGAGTTGAAGGCGCAGATCGAAGTCGCCGCCGACCACGAGGGGCTGTCCGTCAACACCTGGCTCGTGCGCGCGGCGTCCGCCGTCCTGAACCACGAGGAGCAGGCCGCGCGCCCGGCGCGCGGGGCTCCCCATGGCGGGCGTGAGTACCACGGCTGGGTGCGGTGAGCCGCCGGACCGCCGGGCGGGGCGGCGTGCGCCACAGGGGCGGCTCGCCCGCGAGGGTGAGCCGCCCCTGTCGTCCGCATCCGCACGGAAGGACGCGAACGACCCGCTGAGTCCGGGTCGCCCGAGCCGTCCGGCCGGGTCTCAGGCCTTCAGCGTCTTGATGGCGCTGGGCGCGTGCCACGGTTCGGTGGCGATGTCCTCGAACTCGGTGACGTCGCTGATGTCGGCCGTGCGGCTCATCGCGATGTTGGTGATCCGCTCCAGGATGGCCTCGACGACGACCGGGACGCGGTACTCCTCGGCCAGCTTCTTGGCCTGCTCGAAGGCGGCGCCGAGTTCGTTCGGGTCGGTCACGCGGATCGCCTTGCAGCCGAGGCCCTCGGCGACCTTGACGTGGTCGACGCCGTAGACGCCGAGCTCCGGCGAGTTGACGTTCTCGAACTCCAGGTTGACCTGGAAGTTGATGTCGAGACCGGCCTGGGCCTGGCGGATCAGGCCCAGGTAGGAGTTGTTCACCAGGACGTGGACGTACGGGATGCGGTGCTGGGCGCCGACGGCCAGCTCCTCGATGAGGAACTGGAAGTCGTAGTCGCCGGAGAGCGCGACGACCTGGCCCTCCGGGTCCGCCTTCGCGACGCCGAGCGCGGCGGGGATGGTCCAGCCGAGGGGGCCCGCCTGGCCGCAGTTGATCCAGTGGCGGGGCTGGTAGACGTGCAGCATCTGCGCGCCCGCGATCTGCGAGAGGCCGATCGTGGACACGTACCGTGTCTCGGGACCGAAGGCCTTGTTCATCTCCTCGTAGACGCGCTGCGGCTTCATGGGGATGTCGTCGAAGTGGGTGCGGCGCAGCAGGGTCGCCTTGCGCTCCTGGCCCGCGGCGATCCACGCGGTGCGGTCGGGCAGCCGGCCCGCGGCCTTCAGCTCGCGGGCGACCTCGACGAACAGCTCCAAGGCCGCCTTGGCATCGGAGGCGATGCCGTAGTCCGGCGCGAAGATCTTGCCGATCTGGGTCGGGTCGATGTCGACGTGCACGAACGTGCGGCCCTGGCGGTAGACGTCCAGCTTGTAGCCGGTGTGGCGGTTGGCCCAGCGGTTGCCGATGCCGAGGACGAAGTCGGACTCCAGGAAGGTGGCGTTGCCGTAGCGGTGCGAGGTCTGGAGGCCGACCATGCCCGCGTTCAGCTCGTGGTCGTCGGGGATGGCGCCCCAGCCCATGAGGGTCGGGATGACCGGGGTCCCGGTCAACTCGGCGAATTCCACCAGGAGTTCACACGCGTCCGCGTTGATGATGCCGCCGCCGGCGACGATCAGCGGGCGCTCCGACTCCAGCAGGAAGCCGATGGCCTTCTCGATCTGGGCGCGGCTCGCGGCGGGCTTGTAGACCGGCAGCGGCTCGTACGTCTCCGGGTCGAACTCGATCTCGGCGAGCTGGACGTCGATGGGCAGGTCGATGAGCACGGGGCCGGGGCGGCCGGAGCGCATCAGGTGGAACGCCTGCTGGAAGACGCCCGGCACCTGCGCCGCCTCCAGGACCGTCACGGCCATCTTCGTGACGGGCTTGGCGATGGAGGCGATGTCGACGGCCTGGAAGTCCTCCTTGTGGATCACGCTCGTGGGCGCCTGCCCGGTGATGCACAGGATCGGGATCGAGTCGCCGATCGCCGAGTAGAGGCCCGTGATCATGTCGGTGCCCGCCGGGCCCGACGTGCCGATGCAGACGCCGATGTTGCCCGGCCGGGCCCGGGTGTAGCCCTCGGCCATGTGCGAGGCGCCCTCGACGTGGCGGGCGAGCGTGTGGTCGATGCCGCCGCCCTCCTTCAGCGCCTTGTAGAAGGGGTTGATCGCGGCACCCGGCACACCGAACGCGTCGGTGACGCCCTCCCGCTTGAGGATCTCAACTGCCGCGCGGGCGGCGGTCATACGAGCCATTGAGTTCTCCTGCTCCGGCCGGCGGATTCTCCGCTCCCGTCGCGCCCCGCGGCGAGCTGTGAGGTCCGGTCCTGCGGTTGGCTGGCCTTGCGGCCGTGAGGTGTTCTTCCTGAGGGGGTTCGGGGTCGGGGTTCGGGGGGTCCAGGGGTTCCGTGGGTTCCGTGGTTCCGTCGCCTACCCCGGCCTCGACTTTTCCGCATTGTGGAATATTGATTCTGTTATACGGAAGCAATGTATGAGGGAACGGAAGGGGCGTCAAGGGACGGCGGCCGGGCCGAAGCTCAAAATCGCGTATCGGGGTCGTCGCGTCCCGTACGACCATGGGCGCAGGGCTGTACGGCTACGGGGACCGGGCACCAGCCTGTGTGGTCGTGGGGCGGGGTCGCGCGGTGACGGGTGCCGGGCGGCCCCGGGCGCGGCGGGGTGGTGCGGCCACGGGTGTCGGGGTGACGGCGAGGCGGTGAGGGTGATGACGACGGACGGATTCCCGGTGCGCTGCCCGGTGTGCCGCCATGAGCAGGCGTACGCGCCCCCGGCGTTCCCCTGTGCCTGTGGCGCGCCCGTCGTACCGCCCGTCGCGCACGGCACCGCGCCCACGCCGGTCACCGAGCGGAGCTGGGCGGACGACTGGGTGACGGTACGGTGCGGCTCCTGCGGCCGCGCCACGGACTGGCCGCGGCCGGAACTGGGGTGCGCGTGCGGAACGGTGCTGCGGATACCGGTCCTGCCCGAGGGCTCGGGGCCGGGGCCGGGCCGCGGCCTGGGGCCCCAGGCCGGGCGGGGCCATGGCGCGGGGCCGGAACCGGAGCCGGGCGGGAGCCACGGGGTGGCACCGGAGGTGGGGCTCGGCCTGACGCCGGAGGGCGGGCTCGGCGCGGGACCGGCACCGGGGCCGGGGCGGGGGCCGGAGCCGGGGCTGTTCCGGCCCGTGCCGGTGCGCAGCGCGCGGGACGCCGTGACCACGGCCGCGCTGTACCTGCGCTGGCTCGGCTACGCGGACGTGGCCGACGCCGAGGCCGGGCGTGACGGCCGGCCGCCGTCCGGGGCGCGGCTCACCGCGCGGGGTGTGGTCGCGCACGTGGAGCCGTCGGCGCGGCCCGCGTCGCTGCGGGACCTGGAGTGCGCGTGGCTCACGGCTCTCACGCGTGAGGCGCTGTGCGTGTGCTTCGCCCTGTGCGACTTCACTCCCGCGGCTCGCGGGCGCGCCCTGGAGCTGGCGGTGCCGCTGTTCCGTATTCCGCTGAGTGGGGTGCCGCAGGCGTTGAACGAGGCGGCGCGGGCGTTCGCCATGCGGCGGCGCTAGCCCGGCCTCCGGCGGGCCTGGCCTCTCCACCCGGCGGGCGGCCCTGCCCACCCACGCCCTGCTGCGCGGGCCCGGCCTGACGGCTCACCAGGCGAACTCCACCGGCCCCGGCGAAGCCGCCCCGCCCCGCCACGCACCCTCGGCCGCACCACGCAAAGCCTCTCCCACCCACCCGCCCATGACCACCCAAGCTCCACAGCCCGGGCCCGACCACACACCCCCGGCCCCACCACGAAACGCCTCTCCCACCCACCCACCCATGACCACCCAGCTACGCAACCCCAACCCGACCACACACCCCGCGAACCCCACCCACCCCAGCCAACCCAACGCGGCGACCGCCCCGCCCCGCCAGACACCCCCGGCCCCACCTCGCAACGCCTCACCCACCCACCCGCCCATGACCACCCAACTACACATCCCCAGCCCGACCACGCACCCCACGAACTCCACGCACCCCAACCAACCCACCACGGCAACCACCCCCCCGGCCCCACCTCGCAATACCTCTCCCACCTACCCATCCATGACCACCCAGCTATGCAACCCCAGCCCGACCACACACCCCGCGAACCCCACCCACCCCAACCAACCCAACGCGGCAACCATCCACCCACCCATGACCACTCAGGCTTCACAACCCGGGTTCCGCCGGGGGCAGGGTCCCAGGCTGAGCCTGTGCTACCGGGGCGTCACGGGTGGGTGGGTGGGAAACGCGCCGCGACAGCGGCGCAAACCACCACCCACCCGCACCCGAACCCCCACCACAGCCGCGCTCCAACCACACCCACACCTCCCACCCAAGCCCCAGACACAACCCACCGGACCATGCAGGCCCAGCCGCCCCCCCACCCCGGACGCAGCCTCACCGCAGGTCCCACGCGTGCAGCCCACCCGTAGCCGGCCGCAAGCCCAGCCCGGATACAGCACCACCGCAGCCCGGCCGCAGGCCCAACCCCGTCACCAAGGCGGGAGGGGCGGGCGGGTGGGCAAACACGCCGCGACAGCGCCGCCGAACCACTCACCCAGCCCCGCCACAGGCGTAACCTCAGCCCGGCAGCAGGCCAAGCCGCACCCGCACCCCAGACCAATCCGCAGCCCGGCCACAAGCACAGGCCGCAGCCCCAACCCCAGCCCGGCCACAGGCCAAGCCTCAGCCCCAGGCCCAACCCCGTCACCAAGCCAGCAGGGGCGGGCGGGTGGGCAAACACGCCGCGACAGCGCCGCCGAACCACTCACCCAGCCCTGCCACAGGCGTAACCCCACCCGGCCCCAGGCCAAGCCGCAACCCCGCCACAGGCGCAGGGCGCAGCCCAGCCGCAGGCCAAACCGCAGCCCGGCCGCAGCCCCACCGCCGCCCGGCCCAGCCACAGCCCGCCACAGGCCCAGCCGCAACCTGGCCGCAGCCCCAGCCACAGCCCGGCCGCAGGCCAAGCACCCACAGCCCCGCCCCAGCCGCACCCACAGCCCCGCCGCAGGCCAAGCCCCAGCCCCGCCGGAGGCCGGCCTCAGCCGAACCGCTCCCTCAGCTCCACCTTCCGTACCTTCCCCGACACCGTCATGGGAAAGTCCTCCACAATCCGCAGCCCCGCCGGCACCTTGTAGTGCGCCAGCCGCCCCTCGCAGAAGGCGCGCAGCTCCGCGAGGGTGAGCGGCTCCGCGCCCTCGCGGAGGATGACGCAGGCCAGCGGCACCTCCCCGTACCGTTCGTCCGGTACCCCGACCACCTGCACGTCCGCGATCTTCGGGTGTCCGTACAGGAACTCCTCGATCTCGCGCGGATAGATGTTCTCGCCGCCCCGGATGATCATGTCCTTGATGCGGCCGACGATCTGGACGTAGCCGTCGTCGCGCATGACCGCGAGGTCCCCGGTGTGCATCCAGCGCCCGGCGTCGATGACCTCGGCGGTCCGCTCGGGCTCCTGCCAGTAGCCGAGCATCACGCTGTAGCCCCGGGTGCACAGTTCGCCGGAGGTGCCGCGCGGCAGCGTGACGCCGGTCGCGGGGTCGACGACCTTGACCTCGATGTGCGGCAGGACGCGGCCGACCGTGGCGGTGCGGCGCTCCAGGTCGTCGTCCATGCGGGTCTGCGTGGAGACGGGGGACGTCTCGGTCATGCCGTAGCAGATGGAGACCTGCTCCATGTGCATCTCGGCCACGACCCGCTTCATCACCTCCACGGGGCACGGCGACCCGGCCATGATCCCGGTGCGCAGCGACGACAGGTCGTACGAGGCGAAGTCGGCGAGGTTCAGCTCGGCGATGAACATCGTCGGCACCCCGTACAGCGACGTGCACCGCTCGTGTTCGACGGCGCGCAGCGTGGCGACGGGGTCGAAGGACGGTGCCGGGATGACGACGCAGGCGCCGTGGGAGGTGGCGGCGAGGTTGCCCATGACCATGCCGAAGCAGTGGTAGAAGGGCACGGGCAGGCAGACGCGGTCCGCCTCGGTGTAGCCGACGGTGCGGCCCACCCAGTAGCCGTTGTTGAGGATGTTGTGGTGGGAGAGGGTGGCGCCCTTGGGGAAGCCGGTCGTACCCGAGGTGTACTGGATGTTGACCGGGTCGTCGCAGCTCAACTCCGCTTCGCGGTGGTCCAGTTGGTCCGGTGCGACGGCCGCGGCCCCGGTCAGCAGCTCGTCCCACGAGGCGTCGCCGATGTAGCAGACCCGCCGCAGGTCCGGGCACGCGGCGCGGACCTGCTCGACCATCGCGCGGTAGTCGCTGGACTTGTGCGTCTGCGAGGCGACGAGGACCGAGACACCCGCCTGCTTCAGGACGTACGCCAGCTCGTGCGACCGGTAGGCGGGGTTGATGTTCACCAGGACGGCCCCGACGCGTGCGGTGGCGTACTGGACGAGGACCCATTCGGCGCAGTTGACGGCCCAGATGCCGACCCGGTCGCCCTTGGCGACGTCCGCGGCGAGCAGGGCCCGCGCCACCTCGTCGACGGCGGCGCCGAACTCCGCGTACGTCCAGCGCCTGCCGGACGGCACGTCGACGAGGGCGTCCCGGCCGGGCCAGGTCGCCACGGACCGGTCGAGGTTGCGCCCGATGGTGTCCCCGAGCAGGGGCGTGGTGCCGGTGCCGTGCGCGTACGACGGCTCGGCGGCGCCCGGTGTCCTGGCGGAGCCGGAGCCGGAGCCGGAGCCGGAGCTGGAGCCGGAGCCGGAGCTGGAGCGGGAGCTCATCGGAAGTCCTCCTCGCGGTACTCGGCGTCCGACCCCGCGGCCGTCGCCTCACGCAGTTCGATCCGGCGGATCTTGCCGGAGACCGTCTTGGGCAGCGCGCCGAACTCCAGGCGGCGCACGCGCTTGTAGGGCGCGAGGACGGCCCGCGAGTGCTCGAAGAGCACCTTGGCGGTGTCGGGCCCCGGCTCATACCCCTCCGCAAGGACGACGTACGCCTTGGGCACCGCGAGGCGGACCGGGTCCGGCGCGGGCACGACCGCGGCCTCCGCAACCGCCTCGTGTTCGAGGAGCGCGCTCTCCAGCTCGAAGGGCGAGATCTTGTAGTCGGAGGCCTTGAAGACGTCGTCCCGCCGGCCCACGTACGTGAGGTAGCCGTCGGCGTCGCGCGCGCCGATGTCGCCGGTGCGGTAGTAGCCGCCCGCCATGGCCTCGGCGGTGCGCTCCGGGTCGCCGTGGTAACCGGCCATCAGACCCACCGGGGCGGCGGACAGGTCGAGGGCGATCTCGCCCTCCTGGACGCCGGGTTCGCCGGTGACCGGGTCGAGCAGCGTGACGGCGAAGCCGGGCGTGGGCCGCCCCATGGAGCCGGGCTTGAGCACCTGGCCGGGGGTGTTGGCGACCTGCACGGCGGTCTCGGTCTGCCCGAAGCCGTCGCGGATGGTCACGCCCCAGTCGCTCCGCACCCGCTCGATGACCTCCGGGTTCAGCGGCTCCCCGGCGGCCACGACCTCGCGCGGCACCGTCCCGAGCTGCGTCAGGTCGGCCTGGATGAGCATGCGCCACACCGTGGGCGGCGCGCAGAAGCTGGTGACGCCCGCGCGGTCCATCTCGCGCATCAGGCGGCCGGCGTCGAAGCGGGTGTAGTTGTGGATGAAGACCGTCGCCTCCGCGTTCCACGGCGCGAACAGGTTGGACCAGGCGTGCTTGGCCCAGCCCGGCGAGGAGATGTTCAGGTGCACGTCACCGGGTTTGAGGCCGATCCAGTACATCGTCGCCAGGTGCCCCACGGGGTACGACACGTGGGTGTGCTCGACGAGCTTGGGCCGGGCGGTGGTGCCGGAGGTGAAGTACAGCATGAGCGGGTCGTCGGCACGGGTCTCGCCGTCGGGCGTGTAGGCGGCCGGGGCGCCGTCGACGCCGTCGTACGACACCCAGCCGCCGCCCGGCGCCTCGGACGCGCCACCGTCCGCCGTCGCGGGCGCGGGCGCGCCGACCACGATCCGCGTGTACTCCCCCGGCACCGCGTCGAACTTGGCGGTGTCCTCGGCCCGCACCACCACGTGCCGGGCCCGGCCGCGCTCGATCCGGTCGCGCAGGTCCGCCGGGCCG
This sequence comes from Streptomyces longispororuber, assembly GCF_014656095.1. GTDB lineage: Bacteria > Actinomycetota > Actinomycetes > Streptomycetales > Streptomycetaceae > Streptomyces > Streptomyces longispororuber. The sequence continues at coordinate 965 of NZ_BNBT01000223.1, read as the reverse complement.
AGCAGCGGCGTCGCCGGGATCACCACGGCGCGCAGCTTCATCGCGGCGAGCGCGACCTCCCACAGCTCGGCCTGGTTGCCCAGCATGACGACGACGCGGTCCCCGGCCCGGACACCTAGCCCGCGCAGCCAGTTGGCGGCCTGGTTCGAGCGCCGCGCGAGGGCGGCGAAGGACAGCCGGGTCTCGGTGCCGTCCTCCTCGACGATGTGCAGCGCCGTGCGGTCGTTGCCGTCGGCGATGACGTCGAACCAGTCCAGGGCCCAGTTGAACCGCTCCGGACGCGGCCAGACGAACCCCTCGTACGCGGCCGCGTAGTCCTCGCGGTGGCGCAGCAGGAAGTCCCGGGCGGCCCGGAACCCCTCCGTGCCGTCGCCCGTCCCCGTCCCCGTCTCCGTCACCGTCATCCGCGCACCTCGTCTTCCACGTGTTCCGCCGCCGGACCGCGGCTCGGCGGTCGGGTTCCGCCGCCGGTGCGGCGTCCGTACCATCGTGGAGTTCGTGACGTGGGTCTCACCACCCCCGGACGGGGGTGGCGTGCGGTGGAGGGCGGGCGTGTGACGGCTGCGGGCGCGGGTGGGGCGGGGGACGTACGGGCCGCGCTGGTACGGCTGCGGCGCGCGACCGGCCTGCCCGTGGCCTTCGGCGGCCTCGTCGACGCGGACGCCGACGGCGCCCCGCGCCTGCGGATCCGCGAGCTCAGCGGCACCGGTACGCACGCCCTGAGCGGCCTCGGCATCGGCGCGGGCCACGGCCTCGGCGGCAAGGCGCTCGCCCTCACCCGGCCGTGCGCCGTCACCGACTACAGCTCCGCCCGGCACATCAGCCACGAGTACGACGGCGCCGTCGCGGCGGAGGGGCTGCGCGCGGTGCTCGCCGTGCCGGTCGTGGTCCGCCGCCGGGTGCGCGGCCTGCTGTACGGCGCCCTGCGCGCGCCGCAGCCGCTGGGCGACCGGGTGCTCGCCGCG
>NZ_BNBT01000222.1 GCF_014656095.1 Streptomyces longispororuber | reverse complement strand
GTACGCCGTCGGCGCCCGCGGCGCCCCCGGCATCCGCGGCATCGGCGGGATCGGCGGGATCGGCGGGGTCTTCGGGGGCGGGGGCGGGGGCGGCCAGGGCGGCGGCGTGCACCCGCACCCGTACCTGGCCCGCGCCCAGCGGCTGTGCGCCACCGGCGAGAGCACCGGCCTCCGCCGGGCCGTCGGCGCCCGCCAGGACCGTAAGGGCCGCTGAACTCAAGGGGTTTTCGGGGCCGGGGCCCGCGGGCAGGACGCGGCGTACGTAGCGCTGTCCGGCCCGGTAGGCCACCTGGTACTCGTCGGGCGCCGGGGCCTGCCACTCGGCGAGCAGGGCGGCGGCGTCACCGCCGGCGGGCAGGTCGACGAGGGTCGCCTTGAGCTGCGGGTACTCGCCCAGCAGGACGCTGCCGAAGCCCCACACGGTGGCGGCGGCCAGGTGTTCGGCGCCATCGGCCCCGTCGCCGGGCAGCCACTGGGCGCGCTCGGTGACCAGCCACAGCCGGGGCGGGGCGGCGGTGGGGGCGGTGCTCACCGCGGCCACCAGCTCCAGCAGGCGGGTGAAGTTGTGCGCGCACTCCGCGCGCAGTTGCTCCAGCGACCGGGCGCCTGGCTGCGGCTGCCAGAAGAAGGCCACGTCGGTGACCGGCGGGCCCTCGGCCCGGCTGAGCGCGGCGCGCAGTTCCCGCTCATCGCCGGTGGTGGACAGCAGCAGGTTCTCGGGTGCCGGCCGCGCGGTGAGCGCCTCGTACGCTCCCGAACCGATGCCGGTGCCGGTGGTGGGGTGGTGGAGCAGGACGTGGCGCCCGGGGGCGGTGGCGGGGGCGGCGGGCAGGCGCCGGCGCAGCCACTCCACGCGGTGCAGGAACGGTGCGGGCGCCTCCTGGCCGTGCGGGGCGGCCAGGCGGGCGCCGCGCAGCTCGGCGACCGCGTGCCCGTCCTCGCTCAGCAGTACGTCCACCCGCACCTCCTCACCCGCACCGGGGCGGGGCAGGGCGGTGAAGGCCAGCCGGCCGCCGCGCGGCTTCCTCCACAGCCGGACGCACTCCACGTCCCGCAGCAGCGCCAGCGGACCCTCGTCGGCGAAGCCGGCCACGGCGGCCAGCGCGCCGTGCACCACCTCGCCCGGGAGGTGTTCCACCGCACCGGCGCTGCGCCCGCGCAGCGTGCCGCTGATGGCGCCGTCGCCGTGGCGGGCGGCGGCCTCGAGGCGGCAGGCGGTGTGCTCGCCGGCGGCTCCCACCGCCCGCAGGTCGGTGTCCAGGTCGGCGCCGTCCAGGTGCTCCACGGCCGCCGTACCCAGGGCGGGGGGCGCGGGGGGCTCGCCGGGGGAGTGGGGGGTGATACGGGCACTGGCCAGAATGCCGGTGCCGGTACTGGTGCTGGTGCTGGCATCGGTGTTGGTGGTGCTGGTGTTGGTGGTGGCGGTGACCTCGGCTTCGATGCGGCCGTCGTCCAGGCGGCGCAGCCGGGTGGTCAGGGTGAAGGCGGCCTCGTCGCTGTCCAGGACCAGCATCTGCGGCAGGCGCAGCTCCTCCAGGGCGCCGCGGGTGTGGCCGCACCAGGCGTCCTGGGCGGCGAAGAGCAGGTCGATCAGGGCGGCGGGCGCCAGGGCGGGGCGGCCGCGGTGGGCGATGAGGGCCTCGCCCAGGTCACCGGGCACGCAGGTGGCGGTGAACTCGGCGGTGTCCGGGGCCAGTTGGTCCTGGGGCCGGGGTTCGCCCAGCAGGGGGTGGGTCAGCGGTCCGCCGCCGGTGGCCGCACGGCGCGCGGGGGCGGGCAGCCAGTAGCGCTTGCGCTGGAAGGCGTAGGTGGGCAGGTTCTCCAGCGGCAGGGTGCGCCCGGCGTGGTAGGCGTGCCAGTCGACGTTCAGACCGGCGGCGTAGAAGTCGGCCAGGGCCCGCAGCGTCGCCCCCGCCTGGGCCGGGGTGTCGCTGTCGCGGCGGCGCAGGCTGGCCAGCCACACGTGGTCCTCGGCGTTGACGCAGGCCTTGGCCAGCGCGGTCAGCATGGCCGAGGGGCCGATCTCGATGACGGCGTGGCGGCCGCGTTTGGCCAGCGCGCGGATGCCGGACAGGAACTGCACCGGCTCGCCGATGTGGCGCACCCAGTACTCCACGGTGCTCAGCTCGCGGGCGCGGGCCACCTTGCCGGTGAGGTTGGAGATCAGGGAGATGGACGGCTCGCGGAAGGTGAGGGAGGCCAGCGCGGCGCGGAAGTCGTCGAAGACCTCGGCCATCAGCGGGGAGTGGAAGGCGTGGCTGACGGCGAGGTCGTTCACGCGCACGCCCTGCGCGCGCAGCGCGGCACTGACCTCGGCCAGGTCCTGGCGGGCCCCGGAGATCACGCACTGCTCGGGGCCGTTGACCGCGGCCAGCGCCAACTGCGGCCGCCCCTGCAGGAGTTCGCTCACCTGCTCGGCCGGGGCGCTGACGGCGGCCATGCCGCCTTCGGCGCGCACCGACTGCATCAGCGCCGAGCGGGCCGCGACCAGGGTGACGGCGTCCTGCAGGCTGAACAGCCCGGCCACGGTGGCGGCCACCACCTCGCCGATGCTGTGCCCGATCAGCACGTTGGGCTTGACGCCCCAGGACATCCACAGCCGCGCCAGGGCGTATTCCAGGGTGAACAGCGCGGGCTGGGTGTAGCGGGTCTGCTCGATGTCCTCAAGGCCGGGCCCGCGCCCCAGGAGCAGGTCGCGCACCGAGCGGCCCAGATGCGGGGCGAACAGCTCCTCGCACTCGTCCACGACCTGCCTGAACAGCGGGAACTGGCGGTAGGCGAGCGCGCCCATGCCCGCGTACTGGGAGCCCTGGCCGGTGAACATGAAGGCGACCTTGCGCACCGGGGAGGCGCTGGTGCGCTGCTCGGGGCGGCGGGCCTGCTCCAGCACCCGCAGCAGGTCCTGGCGGCCGGTGACGGGAGCGGCGATGCGGTGGCTGAAGTGGGCACGGCCCACGTTGGCGGTGTAGCACAGGCGGGCCACGTCCAGCTCGGGCCGCTGCTGCAGGAGCTGGTGGTAGCGCTCGGCCTGCTCGGCCAGGGCGGCACTGCTCTTGGCGGACAGGGTGAACACCGGCACGGCCCGCTCGCCCGCCTCCCCCGCCCCGCCGCCGGGGGCGGGCGTGCGGGGCGCGGCGGGGGCGGGAGCCTGCTCCAGGACCAGGGCGCCGATGGTGCCGGCGAAGCCGAAGCTGTTGACCGCGGCCCGGCGCACCTCGGCCGTCCAGGGCTCGGCGGCGGTGGGCACCCGCACCGGATACACCTCCCAGGGGATGCGCTTGGAGGGGGTGGTGAAGTTCAGGTGCGGATAGATGGTGGCGGTGCGCAGTTGCAGCAGCACCTTGATGACGCCCACCAGCCCGGAGGCGGGCTCCATGTGGCCCAGGTTGGTCTTCACCGAGCCCACCGGCAGCGGGTCGTCGTGGCTGCGGGCCTCGGCGAAGACGTTGCTGATGGCGCCCAGCTCGATGGGATCGCCCAGCGGGGTGCCGGTGCCGTGGGCCTCGACGTAGCTGATGTCACCGGGAGCCAGGCCGGCGTCGGCCAGCGCCAGCTTCAGCACCCGCTCCTGGGCCGGGCCGTTGGGCACGGTCAGCCCGGCGCTGTCGCCGTCCTGGCCGACCGCGCTGCCGCGGATGACGGCCAGGACCGTGTCGCCGTCGCGGGTGGCGTCGCTGAGGCGCTTGAGGACCACCACGGCGCAGCCCTCGGCACGGGCGTAGCCGTCGGCGCTCTCGTCGAAGGTCTTGCACTGCCCGTCGGCGGCCAGCATCTGGGCGTTGGAGAACATCACCGGGATCCGCGGGTGGTGCAGGGCGTTGACGCCGCCGCCCAGCGCGATGTCGCACTCCCCGCGGCGCAGCGCGGTCACCGCCAGGTGCAAGGCGGCCAGCGACGAGGAGCAGGCGGTGTCCACGCTCAGCGAGGGCCCGCGCCAGCCCAGGAAGTACGACAGCCGCCCCGCCAGCGGGAACAGCGTGATGCCCGAGGCCAGATGGCCGTCGAGCTCCTCGTAGGGCACCTGGTCCAGCTCCAGGGCGTAGTCCACCGAGCTGGCACCGATGTAGACCCCGCCGTTGGAGCGGCGCAGCGGGGTGGGGTCGAGGTTGGCGTGCTCCAGGGCCTGCCAGGCGGTCTCCAGGATCATCCGCTGCTGGGGGTCGATGTACTGCGCCTCTTTGGGCGAGATGTTGAAGAACCCCGCGTCGAACAGGTCGATCCGATCCAGATAGCCGCCGGCCGACGCCCGGATCTTGCCCTTGTCGTCGGGGCCGGCGGGGGTGAAGGCGGCGACGTCCCAGCGGTCCTGGGGCAGCGGGGTGATCCCGGAGCCGCCGGAGCGCAAGAACGCCTCGAACTCCTCCAGGCAGGTACTGCCGCCGGGAAAGCGCAGACCCACCCCGATGATGGCGACGGGCTCACGCTGCGCCGCGCCCGGCGGCGCGGCGGGGACTTGGCGGTGGTCGAAAGACATGTCCGCGAGGGCTCCTTTTCGGCCGGGTACCGGTTACGGTGCGGGCGGGAAACCGGCGGAGGCGCCGGCGAGCAGGTCGGTGAGGTAGAACACGAGCTGCTCGACGGTGGGCTCGTTGAACAGGACGTTGGTGTTGATGGTCAGCTCCAGGCGCTCCTCCAGGCTCTGCTTGAGGCTGGTCAGCCGCAGCGAGGTGAGCCCGAGGTCGAAGTAGCTGACCGCCAGCGGCAGGTCCTCGTCGTCCTCCATCAGCAAGGCGTCCTTGAACAGCTCCACGACGAGGACTTCGATCTCTTCCCTGAGCTCGTGCACGGGCAGGTCCCGCAGGTGCGCCAGGGAGGAGGGGGATATGTGCGTGTCAGACATGGCGGTGACCGATCCGGAAAAAGGGCCGGGCGCGCGGATTGCGCCGGTGAGTGAGCATTCAGCCAAGCACCGGCGGCTGACACGCGACTGACCCGCCGCTCGCTTTGCGCCCTGCCCGCGCCCCTGACCCCGGCGGGCACCGCTCCCCCCGCCGCGCCCGGCCGCCTAAGGCACCGGCAGCTTTTGGCCGCACCGCCCCGCACCGCCCCGCACCGGCCCGCGCGGCGGGGTGCCACGCAGCACGAAGGCCGAGCCCGCGCGATGCGCGGCCCGGCCCGGCCGGAGAAGAAACCGGCGGAAAGAAGAAGGCAAGGAGGGAAGAAGGCAAGGAGGGAAGAGGGCAAGGAGGGAAGAGGGCAAGAGCGGAAGGCCCCCGGCCCCCGGCGCCGGGCAACTGCCTTACTGCGCGGGCCCGTTGACGGCCGGGTGGCGGCCGCAAGACGGCGGCCGGGGCGGCGGCCGACGTGCCGGGGTGGAGGCCGGGGTGCCGGGCGGGGGGCCCGGCACCCGGGCTCACTGCTGGGCGGAGGCCCCGGCCGGCGCGGCCGTCCGCTGGGCGCGGCGTTCGGCGCGCGGCCGCATGAACCGCACCAGGACGCACGAGGCCAGGCAGAACGCCACCAGCGGGATCAGGCCCATGTCGAAGGCGTGCGGGTAGTCCTCGGCGCGCGCGACCTCGCCGAGCGCGGGGAAGAACACCGCGCCCACCACGGCCACGCCGATGGCGACGCCGCCCTCCTGCACGGTGTTGGCCGTGCCCGAGGCCGCCGCGGCGTGCTCGGGGTCGGTGCCCGCCAGGACCGCCCCGGTCAGCGGGCCGGTGGTCATCCCCATGCCGATGCCGGACAGCACCAGCGGCGCGATGATCCACAGCACGCTGTGCTCGGTGCCCAGCCACGCGGCGGTCAGCCCGGTCAGCACATAGCCCACGGCCAGCGTCAGCGGCCCGGCGGTGATCAGGCTGTGGCCCAGGCGGGCGGCCAGCTTGGTGGACAGCATCGAGGAGCCCAGGTAGCCCGAGCCCAGGGTGAGGAAGACCAGGCCCGACTCCACCGGCGACAGGCCCCGGCCCTGCTGGAGGTAGAGGGCCAGCAGGAAGAAGAACGAGCCCATGGCCAGGAAGTACAGGAACATGGCCACCAGGCCCACGGAGAAGGCCCGGCCCTTGAACAGCGCGAAGTCGATCAGCGGGCTGCGGTGCTGGCGGGCGCGCTGGTGGGCCACGAAGCCCGCGCTCAGCGGCACGGCCGCCGCCAGCACCAGCCACGTCCACAGCGGCCAGTCGCGCTCCTGGCCCTCCACCAGGGAGATGACGATCGCCGACAGCGCGGCGGCCGAGAGCACCGCCCCGGTCACGTCCAGGCGCCCGCTGGCGGCGCTGCGCGACTCCGGGATCAGCCGGGGGGTGAGCACCAGGGCCACGATCCCCACCGGCAGGTTGATCAGGAAGATGGCGCGCCAGGTCAGCCCCGCCACGTCCGCCGAGATCAGCGCGCCGCCGATGACCTGCCCGAACACCCCGGCCAGGCCGATGACCAGGCCGTAGACGACGAAGGCGCGGGCGCGGGCCGCGCCGGTGTAGACCACGCCGAGGATGCCCAGGACCTGCGGGACCATCAGCGCGGCCGCGGCGCCCTGCAGCACGCGGAAGGCCACCAGCGCCTCCGGGCTCTGCGCCCAGGCGCACAGCGCGGAGGCCACGGTGAAGCCGAACAGGCCGTAGGAGAACATCCGGCGCCGGCCGTAGAGGTCGCCGAGCCTGCCCCCGGTGATCATGCCGGCGGTGAAGGCGACGCCGTAGCCGACGATGACGAGCTGGGACTGGGCCGAGCTGGCCGTCAGATCCGCCTGGATCGCGGGGACGGCGACGTTGATGATGAAGTAGTCCAGGACGGTGATGAAGGTGCCCACCATCACGATGGCCAGGGCCCCCCAGCCTGGTAAGCGCGCCGGAGGCGGCGACGTCACCGCCTCGTGCGCGTCGGCGGTCGGCGCCCCTGTGTCCGTACTCATCGTGGTGCTCCTTGAGGTGAGGCTGGCGTGCTGCTCCAACGGCGACGGGCGGCAGGCCCGTACAAACGGACACCGCCGCCCGGCACGTGGTCGGTGGGGATCTCAGGCGCCGGCGGGCACCTTGTCGAGGAAGCCGCACACCGTCTTGATCTTTCCGGCGCCGTCGCTCACCACGACGTCGAAACCGATGACGATGTTCTCGCCGCCGCTTTCGGGCACCAGCTCCCAGCGGAAGCGGGCGATGTGGTGGTTGGCGTCGACATCGCCCAGGATCTTGAACTCGAAGCCCTTGAACTGGTCCCGGGCCCCGGTGATCACTGCCCCGATCCCGTCGTGCCCGCGCACGTCGGCCAGCGGGTCGGTGTAGGTGGCATCGGCGGTGTACAGCTCGGCGATCGCGGCGGCTCGCTTGGCCTCGTCCGGCTCGTTCCAGATGGCGATGTAACGGCCGGCCAGTTCGGTCAGGTCACTCACGCGTACTCCTTGATCGCTAACGAATGCGTACGTAGGGCCGCCGCGGGCGCGCACGGTGGCGGGCGGCTGCCAACTCCACTGTGACAGCGGCGACTTGACCTCCACTTGAGACCGGCTTGAGGGGGCCGGTCCGCCCGGTACGGGCGTCCGCGGGCGCGCGGTGCGGCAACGGCGGCCTTCCGCCTGCGCCCCGGCCGGGCCCGGCCGGGGCGGTGATGCCGCACTTCGAGCCGGGCTCAAGGGGGCGGTGCCACGTTCGAGGCGCAACACCACACTCCGTACCGCCCCGCCGGCCGCTCGCGGCCAGCACCCACGGGGGGCGGCAGGCAGGGAGGAGCAGTCAGTGAAGTTCAAGGTGCTCGGTTCCGTCGGAGTCGAGGTCGAGGGGCACTTCCACAGCGTGCGGGGCACCCAGCAGCGGGCCCTGCTGGCGGTGCTGCTGGTCAACGGCGGCCGGATGGTGCCGGTGGAGGACCTGTACACCGAACTGTGGGGTGATGAGCCGCCGCTGACGGTGGAGAACGCGCTGCAGGCCCACGTCTCGCGGCTGCGGCGCACCCTGCAGGCCTGGGGGGCGGCCGAGGCGGCGGGGGTGGCGCTGCGGGCCCGCTCCACCGGCTATCTGCTGGAGTTTCCCGCCGAGGACCTGGACATGAACGTCTTCCGGCGCCGGGCGGCCGCCGCCCGCGCGGTGATGGGCTGCGAGCCGGTGCGGGCGGCGGCCCTGCTCCAGGAGTGCCTGGGGCTGTGGCGGGGTGCGCCGCTGCAGGACGCGGCCAAGGGGCCGCTGTGCCAGTCGGTGGCGGTGCAGCTCGGTGAGGAGCACCTGGCGGCCGTGGAGGACAAGCTGTGGCTGGACATCGAGTGCGAGGTGCCCTCGGCCATCGGCGAGCTGAAGCGGATGAGTGTGGTGCACCCCTGGCGGGAGCGGATCACCGAGATCCTGATGCTGGCCCTGTACCGGTGCGGGCGCCAGGCGGAGGCGATCGAGACCTACCACGCCGCCCGCCACCGGATGGTCGCCGAGCTGGGCATGGAGCCCTCGGCGCAGTTGCGCGAGCGGTTCCTGGACATCCTCAACCAGACCCCCCGCCAGCCCGCCCCCGCCCCGGTTGCCGCCCCCGCCCCCGCGCCTGCCGCCCCCGCCCCTGCCGTGCCGGCCGCATCCGCCGTGCCGGCTGTGTCTGTCGGGCCGGTGGCGCCGGAGCTGGCCCGCTCCGCCTAGCCGCCCTCCCCGGCGCCCGCCCGTGTGCGTGCCCCGTTCGCCCTGTCGGGGGCGGACGGGGCGTTTTCAGGCGGTGGCGCCGCCGGGCAGGATGCGGGTGAAGCCGGTGTAGGGGTGCAGGGCCTTGGGCAGCAGGACCGAGCCGTCGCTCTGGTGGCCCTGTTCGAGCAGCGCGGCCAGGGTGCGTCCGATGGGCAGGGCCGAGCCGTTGAGGGTGGCCGCGTAGGCCTTGCCGCCGCCGGGGGTGCGGACGCGGATGTGGGCGCGGCGGGCCTGGAAGGTGCCGCAGTCGGAGACCGAGGAGATCTCGCGGAAGGCGTTGCTGCCGGGCAGCCACACCTCGATGTCGTAGGTCATGCGGGCGGAGAAACCCAGGTCGCCGGCGGGCAGCAGCACGGTGCGGTGGGACAGTTCCAGGCGGCGCAGGCACTCCTCGGCGTGGCCGAGCATGAGCTGGAGCTGTTTGGGGGCGTCGTCGGCGGCGCAGATCCGCACCAGTTCGACCTTCTCGAACTGGTGCAGGCGCAGGATGCCGCGGGTGTCGCGGCCGTGGGAGCCGGCCTCGGCGCGGAAGCAGGGGGTGCGGGCGGTCAGGGCCAGCGGCAGCTCGCCGGGGTCCAGGACCTCGCCGGCGGCCAGGTTGGTCAGCGGCACCTCGGCGGTGGGGATGAGGAACAGTTCGCGCTCGCCCACGCGGGTGGCGAACAACTCCTGGGCGAACTTGGGCAGTTGCCCGGTGGCGGTCATGGTGGCGCGGTTGACCAGGTAGGGCACCGCGTACTCGGTGTAGCCGTGCTCGTGGGTGTGCAGGTCGAGGAAGAAGTCGGCCAGGGCGCGTTCCAGGCGGGCGCCGGCGCCGCGGGCGGCGCTGAAGCGGGCGCCGGACAGGCGGGTGGCGCGCGCGGCGTCCAGGATGCCCAGCTTCTCGCCGACCTCGGCGTGGTGGTGCTCGGGCGCGGCGGGCACCGGGGGCGGTCCGCCGCGGCGCACCTCCACAGCGTCCTGGTCGCTGTCGCCCTCGGGCACCTCCGGGGCGGGCAGGTTGGGGATGGTGTGCAGCAGCGCGCTCAGGGCCGTCTCGGCGTCGTGGGCGGCCTGCTGGGCCTGGTGCACGCGCTCGCGCAGCTCGCGGGCGTGGGCGCGTTCGGCGGGGGTGGGGGGGTTGCGGGTGCGGGCGGCGGCCTTGAGCCGGGCGCGCAGGCCGGCCACCGTGTGCAGGGCCTCGGCGCGCCGCAGGCGGGCGGCGTCGAGGGCGTCGGTGTCCAGACGGAAGCGGCGCCGGGCGAGCTGGTGGCGGGCGCTGTCGCCGGCCTCGATCAGCTCCCGTGCGTCGTGCATGGGTTTCTCCTTCCACGCGGGGCGGGCCGGTGAGGCGAGGGAACGCCGGCGGCAGGGGGATACGACGCCGGCGCCGCGCACGCGCGCCCCAGGAGCCGCACGGGCGCGGCGCGGGGGCG
>NZ_BNBT01000221.1 GCF_014656095.1 Streptomyces longispororuber | reverse complement strand
GCGGCGGCCGGCACCGTCCTTGCCGCCGGCCCGGGCAGCCCGTGGGCCGCGGGCACCCCGGTCCTGCTGGGCCCGGGCACCGTGGCGGGCCCCGTCGTGAGCGTCGAGGCGGCCTCGCTGACCCGGCGCGCCGAGAACAGCGACCCCCTGGAGGCCGCCGCCCGCGCCGCCACCGGCTGCGCCCGCAAGCCGGCGCGGGTCTACCTCCCCGAGGAGGGCCAGGAGGCGCTGCGCGCGGCGGCCGAGTGCGCCGCCGACCAGGCGGTCGTCATCGACCTGCGCCCCCAGCCGCAGGCGCAGGCGCCGCGCCCGGCGGGCGGGTTCACCGTGCGCGCCGATCGCACCTACGTCGTCACCGGCGGCCTGGGCGGCCTGGGCCTGGCCACCGCGCACAAGCTCGTCGAGCTCGGGGCGCGCCACCTGGTGCTGGTCAGCCGCAGCGGCACGCCCGCCGCGGAGGCCGCCGGCCTGCTGGGCGAGCTCAGCGCCCGCGCCCAGGTGCACCAGGTGCGCGCCGATATGGGCCAGGAGCAGGACGTGGCCGCCCTCGTGGCCCGCCTGCACCGCCTGCAGCAGCCGGTGGGCGGCATCGTGCACGCGGCCGGCGCCATGGGCAACGCGCTGATCTCCGCCCTGACCTGGCCGGCCATCGAGGAACAGCTCGCGCCCAAGGTGTACGGGGGCTGGCTGCTGCACGAGGCCGCCCAGTCCTTCGCGGAGCTGGACTTCTTCACGGTGTACTCCTCCGTGGCCTCGGTCACCGGGGTGCGCGGCGGCGCCGGGCAGGCGCACTACGCGGCCGCCTTCTCCTTCCTGGACGCCCTGGCCCACTGGCGCGGCCGCCAGGGCCTGCCGGCGCTGTCGGTCAACTGGGGCTCGTGGGGGCGGGTGGGCATGTCGGCCCGGATGGAGGCCGCGCACGTCCGCGAGATCGAGCGCAGCGGGGTGCGGCTGTTCTCACCGGCCTGGGGGCTGCGCGCCCTTGACCGGCTGTGGCAGCACGGCGCCGTCCAGCGGGTGGTCAACGTCTATGACTGGCCGCAGTTCTGCGCCCGGCTGCCGGTGGCCGGCGCCCTGTACGAGCAGGTGGCCGCCCCCGCGGACGGCGCCGAGGGCGCGGGCGGGGAGCTGGCCGACCTGCTGGCGCGCGAGCGGCCCGAGCGGCTGAAGCTGATCAGCCAGGTGGTCGCCGAGAAGGTGGCGGCCGTGCTGCACTTCGCGTCGGTGGAGGAGGTCGAGCCGGAGGCCGACTTCATCTCCATGGGCCTGGACTCGGTGATGGGCATGGAGGTCAAGGGCGCACTGCAGAGCCACTTCGCTCTGGGCCTGCCCGCCTCCCTGATCTTCGATCACCCCTCGGTGCAGCAGGTCGCCGCCTTCGTGGAGGCGCAACTGGCCGGGAGCGGCACATGAGGCCCCCGGCCGCACGGCCCGGCCCCCGCCGCTCCCCCACACCCCCGCAGCACCCGCAGCACCCGCGGCGCCCGGCGCCCGGCGAGCGCGCCGCACCACCTGAGCCGGCCCAGCCACCTGAGCCGACCCAGCCACCTGAGACACCCGTGCCGCCGCCGAGGGCCACGGCGCGGGAGGAAGAAGGGCAGATGACGGCCACCGCGCACTGGACCCTGCCGCACGCGCTGGCCCGGCACGCCCGCGCCCGGCCCGCGCACACGGCCGTGATCTGCGAGGGGCGCCGGATGAGCTACGCGCGCCTGCACACGGCCAGCAACCAGGCCGCGCGCGCCCTGGCCGCGGCGGGCGTGGGCCGCGGCAGCCGGGTGGCCTACCTGGGCCGGGAGTCGGAGCACTACTACCTGACGATCCTGGCCTGCGCCAAGGCGGGCGCGGTGATCGTGCCGGTCAACTGGCGGCTGACCACCGCCGAGGTGGACCACATCCTGCGCGACGCGGGCGCCGAAGTCCTCTTCGTGGACGGGGAGTTCCTGCCCACCGTGGACAAGGTGCTGGCCGGGCGCGGCCTGCCGGCGCTGCGCGAGGTGATCCGCCTGGACGGCACCGGCAGCGACGGCCGCCCCGATCGCGGGGCCGGGCTGGCGGCCTGGTACGCCGGCGCCTCCAGCGCCGAGACGGCCCTGCGGGCGACCTGCGACGACGCGGTGCTGCAGATCTACACCAGCGGCACCACCGGCCTGCCCAAGGGCGTGGTGCTGGCCCACCGCACCTTCTTCACCCTGCCCGAGGCGATGCGCCGCAGCGGGGCCAGCGGGCAGGACTGGATCGACTGGCGGGCCGAGGACATCAGCCTGATCTCGCTGCCGGGCTTCGGCATCGCCGGCATCGGCTGGTTCCTGCACGGGCTGTGCGTGGGCGCCACCAACGTGGTGATGCCCATGTACGCGGCGCAGGAGGCTGTGCGCCTGATCGAGGAGCACCGGGTGAGCATCACCTTCGTGGCGCCGGCGATGCTGCAGATGATGCTGGACGAACGCGGCGTGAGCGCGCGGACCTTCGCCTCCTTGCGCAAGGTCGCCTACGGGGCGGCGCCGATCTCCGAGGGGCTGCTGCACCGCTGCCTGGAGGTCTTCGGCTGCCAGATGGCGCAGATCTACGCCAGTACCGAGGCCGGCAGTGTGGCGGTGTGCCTGCCGCCCTCGGCGCACCGGGCGGGCAGCCCGCTGCTGCGCGCGGCCGGCAAGGCCTGCCCGGGCAACGAGATCAAGGTCATCGACAGCCAGGGACGGACGCTGCCGGCCGGGCAGATCGGGCAGGTGTGCATCCGCACCCCGGCGCGGATGCTGGGCTACTGGAACCTGCCCGAGGCCACCGCCCGCACGCTGGTGGACGGCTGGCTGCACATGGGCGATGCCGGCTACCTGGACGACCAGGGCTATCTGTTCCTGTGCGACCGCATCAACGACACGATCATCGTGGCCGGGCAGAACATCTACCCCGCCGAGGTGGAAAAGGAGCTGAGCGAGCATCCCGCGGTGGCCGACGCCGCGGTGGTGGGGCTGCCCGATGAGCGTTTCGGCGAGGCGGTGCACGCCGCGGTGGTCCTGCGCCCGGGCGCCAGTGCCAGCCCCCGCCAGTTGCTGCTGTTTTTGCGCGGCCGCATCGCCGACTACAAGATCCCCGTCGGCTACCACGTCGTGGCCGGGCTGCCGCGCAACCCCTCGGGCAAGATCCTGCGCCGTCAGGTCCGCCAGGAGCTGGCCGCCCCCGCCCCGGCCGCCCCGGCGGACGCGGGCGCGGGGGCGGGGACGTGAGCGGGCGGGCCGTTGTGGGTTTTTCCTCCAAGTCGATCCTGATCGGAGTGGGACATGGGCACCACCTCCTCGAGCCCGGTGCGCATCGGCGTGCTGCTGCCGACCCGGGAACAGGCCATCAGCGGCAGCTTCGCCGCGGCCCCGCTGCTGGACTTCGCCCGGCAGGCCGAGGACCTCGGCTTCGACTCGCTGTGGGCGGGCGACTCGCTGACCGCCCGGCCGCGCCTTGACCCGCTGGTGGTGCTCTCCGCGGCCGGCGCGGTCACCGAACGCCTGCACCTGGGCACCGCGGCCCTGACCCCGGCGCTGCGCCACCCGCTGATCGGCGCCAACATGGCCGCCAGCCTGGACCACGTGTGCGCCGGGCGCCTGACGCTGGCGCTGGGCTCGGGCTTTCCGATGCCCGAGACCGAGGCGGAGTTCGCCGCCGTCGGCGCCTCCTACCAGGCCCGCGGCGCCCGCCTGGACGACATCGCCGCCCTGTGGCGCCACGCCTGGCAGGAAAGCGGCCTCGCCGCGGGCGGGGGGGTGTACGAGGGGCGGTTCTGGCAGGCGCGGGATCTGGACCGGCTGCCGCGTCCGGCCCGCCCGGGCGGCCCGCCGCTGTGGCTGGCCGGCAGCGACACCCCCCGCGTCCTTGAGCGCGTGGCCCGCCACTACGACGGCTGGCTGCCGTTCCTGCCCCGGCCCCAGGCCTACCGGCACGCCTGGGACCGGATAAAGGAGCTGTCCGCCGCGGCCGGGCGGGCCCCCGGCGCCGTCACCCCGGGCCTGTACGCCACGCTGACGGTCAACGACGACGCCGCGGCGGCGCGGGCGGAGCTGGAGCACTACATCCACCACTACTACGGCGCCTCGCTGGAGCAGATGGCCGCCTTCCAGGCCTACGCCTGGGGCAGCGCTCAGGCCTGCGCCGACGCGCTGGCGGCCTATGTGCGCGCCGGGGCGCGCCATCTGGTCATCCGTATCGGTTCCCTCACCCCCCAGCCGCAGCTCAAGCAGCTCGCCGATGTGCTGCTGCCCCGTCTCAAGGAGATATCCGCGTGAGCGCTTTCGCCGACATGTCCACCGCCGGCCACTGGTTCCACCCGGTGGACAGCGACCCCGAGGCGAGCATCCGGCTGTTCCTGCTGCCGCACGCCGGCAGCGGCGCCATCATCTACCGCGACTGGCCGGCCATGCTGCCGCGCGATGTCACCGCGCAGGCGGTGACGCTGCCGGGCCGGCACAACCGGCACGAGGAGGAGACCTACGAGGACTTCGAGCCGCTGCTGGAGGGCCTGTACGAGGCGGTCCTGGACGAGCTGGACGACGACCGGCCCTTCGCCTTCTTCGGCCACTGCCTGGGCGCCCAGCTCGCCTACCGGCTCACCGTGCGCCTGGAGCGCGAGGGCGAGCGCACCCCGCTGGTGCTCGGCACCTCGGGCTGGTCGCCGGTGGGGTTCTACCAGCCCACCGAGGAGGAGAGCCGGCTGCCCGACGACGAGATGCTGGAGTGGATCAAAAAGCTGGGCTCGTTCCCGGCCGAGGTCTACGACAACCCCGAGATGCTGGCCCTGGTCATCCCCGCGCTCCGCGCCGACCTGCGGGTCTCGGCGCAGTACGTCGACGACCAGGCGGCCGTCTCCTGCCCGCTGGCCTCCTACGGCGGCAGCACCGACCCGCTGCAGCAGGCCCCGGACGCGATGACGCACTGGGCCGGGCGCAGCCCGCGCTACCTGGGCCACAGCGAGTTCCCCGGCGGCCACTTCTACATCGACAACCACGCACTGGCGGTGACCACGGACTTCACCCGCCACCTGCACCGCCACATGGACCTGCTGGTGCACTGACGCTGAGGAGGGGCGCGGATGACCTCGCACCATGAGCAGGCGCCGGCAGCCGAGCGGTTGCTGGCGCTGATGCCCTTCGCCGCGTGGCTGGGCATCACCGCCGAGCAGGCCCAGGCCCACCAGGTGGTGCTGTGCCTGCCGTGGGCGGCCGAGCGCTGTACCGCGGGGGGTGTGCTGCACGGCGGGGCGCTGGTGGCGCTGGCCGACTCGGCCGCCGGGATGTGCGCCTATCTGAACCTGCCCGAGGGCGCCAGTACCTCCACCATCGAGCTGAAGACGAACTTCTTCGCCGCGGTGCGCGGCGGCCAGGTGCGCGCGGTGGCCGCGCCGCTGCACCTGGGCGGCTCGGTGGCGGTGATCCAGACGGACCTGTACCAGCACGGGCCGCACGGGACGCGCCACCGGGTGGGGCAGACCACCCAGACCCAGGCGATCCTGCGCCCGCGCTGACCACCGAGGAAGCAGAAGACAAAGAAAAAAATGGGGGGCCGGCCCGGTCGGGGCCGGCCCCCTCCTTTCCCCTCCCGGGGGCCCCGCGGAGGCCCACCGGGGGCCCGCCGTTGCGGGTCCGCCGGGGGCCCGCGGGGGGGGGCGGGGTTCAGCGGGCGGGGCGGGGTTCGGTGCGGGCGGCCTCGCGCAGCAGCGCGTCGACCATGCCCTCGTCCAGCATGGTCTGGGCGGCGATGTCGGCGGTGTCGCCGAAGCCGAAGTCGAACAGGGCCATGCTCACCGTGTAGTCGCCGGCCACCGTCCAGGTGCGAAAGCTCCACTCCTCGCCCGAGCCGGGGGTGCCGTCGGGCCGCAGGACCTGCATGCGCCCGGCGCCGGGGGAAAAGCCGAACTCCGAGAAGCGAAAGCGCAGTCCCTGGCCGATGGCCTTGCTGTAGGCCTCCTTCAGCGTCCACAGCTTGACCAGGGTGGCGTTGCGGCGCCCGTCCTCGATGCGGGAGATCAGCTCGGTCTCGTGCGGGGTGCAGATCTGGCGCTCGACCGCCGAGCCCAGCAGGCGGCGGCTTTTGAGTTCGGCGTCCACGCCGATCCAGCCGCGCCGGGTGATGCCCACCACCAGCAGGTCGGCGGTGTGGCTGAGGCTGATGTCCACCTGGTCGCAGCCGCGCAGGTAGGGCCGCCCGCCGGGCTTGTAGGCCAGGTCGATGTCGGCCGGGCGGGCCTGCAGGACCGCGCCGGCGGCGTACTTCAGCAGCAGCCGGGAGGCCAGGAAGCGGGCGCGGACCTCCTGGTTGGTCATGGAGCGGTAGCGCTGCCAGTCCCGTCCCAGAAGCTGCGGCAGCGACCCGTCCAGCTCGGCGTCCTGCACCGCGCCCTGCCCCAGCCCCTCCTGCCCGGGGGCCGGGTGGTCGGGCAGCCAGTCGGGCAGCCAGTCGGCCAGGTGGGCGTAGAGCACCACGCTGGCCTGCTCGGCCAGTTCGCTGCGGATGCGCTGCCAGGGGCCGGTGGGGGTGACCTGGAGGGGTTCGGCCAGCACGGCCAGCGCGGAGGCGCCGGGCAGCACGGCCGAGGCGGCCACGGTGGTGCTCACGCCGCGCGCTCCGGGTGCGTGCCCCCCGCACCGGCGGTGCTCCCGGCGCCGGCGGTGGCGGTGGCGGTGGTGGTGCGCAGCAGGGCGGTCAGGGCGCCGACGTCGGCCATGTGGGAGGCCAGGTCGTCCAGCGGCAGCTCGCCCAGGGCCGGGCGGCGCTCTTGGAGCAGGTGCACCAGTTGCATCAGCATCAGCGAGTCCAGGCCCAGGTCCTCATACAGGCGGCTGTGTTCGCCCGCGGGGGCCAGGCCCGTCTCCAGGGCCGCGACGACGTCGTCGGCGACCCGGTCCAGCAGCAGTTGACTCATGGCGGTCCTTCCTTGGCCGGCCCCGTCAGCCGGCGGCCAGCGGGCTGTCGTACAGATCGAAGCTGGTGGGCTCGTCGTGGCGGCGCAGCAGTTCGGTGAAGACCTCGTCCTCGGGGGCCGGGGCGCCGGTGGGCAGGGGGCCGATGCCCAGGCGGGTGCAGATCCGCAGCAGGGCGTTGACCAGCCAGGCGGGGTGGGCCACGAACTGGTCGGGGCCGTGCTGCTGGTGGCGCCACACGCCCAGGCAGGCCGCGGCGGCCAGCAGCAGGGTGTAGCGGTCGGCCAGGGCGTAGGTCTGGGGGTTGGCCAGGCAGTCGCGGCTGAGCAGGGCCAGGGTGGCGCAGGCGGCGCGCAGCCGGCGCAGTTCGGCCACCAGGTGGCCCACCAGGGGGCGCAGCACGGCGGCGAACGCGGTGTCGGGGGTGTGCTGGAGGTGGTCGGCGGCGGCTGGCAGTTCGGCGCACAGCGGGTCGCGGTCGGCGAAGGTGGCCAGGCGGGTGAAGTCCAGGGCGGGCTGGGGGGCGCGCAGGCGGAACAGGTGGTGGTCGGTGCCGTCGGGGGTGGACCAGGAGCGGCGGGCCAGGGCGGGAAGCTGGGGGCTGATGGTGGACAGCGCGGCCGCGGCGCCGGCGTGGCCCAGGCTGGTCACCGGCAGGTCGCGGACGTGTTTTTGGAAGATGCCGAACTCGCCGTCGCGTACGTAGATGCTCGAGCCCAGCAGCACCGACAGTTCGTGCACGGCGTCGTTGAGCAGAATGGGCAGCAGGTATTTGGTGGCGGCCGCGTACACGCCGGTGATGCCCAGGGCGCGGTTGGCGGCGCGGGTGGCGGCCAGGCTGAGGCTGTCGCAGATCAGCAGGTCGGTGAAGGCTCCGGCCAGGGTGCGGCGGGCCTGGGGGTTGCGGGCCAGGGGGCGTGAGCCCACGCCGTGCTGGTGGGCGAAGCGCAAGGCGGTGCGCAAGGCGGTGTCCCCGCCGGCCAGGACCATGGCGGGCAGGACGGAGCGGGTGAAGGCGAAGGACCGCAGGGCCAGGTGGACGCCGCCGCCGGCCTCGCCGACCAGGCTGTCGTCGGGGACGGGGCAGTCGGTGAAGGCCAGGCCGGTCATGCGGCAGCCGCGCATGCCCACCAGCGGGTAGGGCTCCAGGTCGCGCACGCGGCCGGCGGGCAGGGCGGCGCGGTCCAGCAGCAGGGTGGAGTGGGCCTGGCTGCCCGGTGCGTCGGAGCTGCGGCAGACCACGACCAGGCCCTGGGCGCGGTCGGCGTTGATGATGACGCGTTTGGTGCCGTTGAGCACGGTGGTGCCGCGCTGGTGGCTGAGGCGGAACTCGTCGCGCAGGAAGGCGTTGCCGTGGGCCAGTTCGCGGTAGGAGACGGCCAGGCGGCCGCCGCCCAGGAGCAGGTCGGCGGCCCACCGCTGCTGGGCGGGGCTGCCCGCGGTCCACACCGAGGCGCCCGCGAGCACGGAGAAGGCGCCGTAGCCCACGCCCAGGGCCTGGTCGCGGCGGAAGACGGGGCGCAGGATGCGGGCCAGGGCGTCGGCGCGCACCAGGCGCCCGCCCAGGGCGGCGGGCACGAACTCGGCGTTCAGGCCCGCCTCGTCCAGCAGCGCCTCGGCGCAGGCGGGTACCTGGCCGCGGGCGTCGGCGGCCAGGATCGCGGCGTGGCCCAGCGGGTTGGCCGCGTCCCAGGGATCGCCCAGGCGGGTCTCCAGCTCGGCCACGCGCTGCTGGAGGGCCGCCTCCGACACCGCCTCCGACACCGCCTCCGCCTCCGTCTGCGAGCCCGCCTGCGGGGCCGTCCTCGTCGTGCTGGGGGCGTGCCCGGCGGCGGCAGCGCCCCCGGCGGGCGCGGAAGGTGTCGCGGAGGATGCGGGGGGTGCGGGGGGTGCTGGGGGCGCGGCGGGTGCCGCGGCCTGGTCCTGCTGGGCGAGCGTCGTTGCCGATGCCATCGATCCGCCACCTTCCGCCGGGGCCGGCCGGTCCTTCGAGCGCTGGTGCCTGCAGCCTCACCACCAAGGCTGGAGAACCGCTCGACCCTCACCAGGGCCCGGCCGCAGCCCGTCCGGCGCCCGCCTGCGGCGCCCCGGCCCGGCAGTCGGGCACCTGCCCTCCCGCCCCGGGGCCGGGGCATTTGCGGGTGAAATGCGGGCGGGGAAAGGCCGGGGTTTTCCGCGCGAGGAAAAGACCGGTCCTCAAGGGCGGCCACACCGGCGCCGGAGGCTGTCTGGCGTGTGCTGACCGGGTGGGGGGCATCGTCTATCGTCCGAAGAGAAAAAAGGGTGTGTTGCACAGTCATCGAAACAGGGGCGCACCTAAGCGGTGAGGCGCCCGACAACCCGGCGGCCGGGCCGCGTGGCCGGGCCGGTGCGAGGGGGGCAACCGATGCAGTTCCGCATTCTCGGTCCCGTGGAGATGTACGACGAGCGCAACCGGGTGCGGGTCCTTCCGGCCGGGGCCAAGCAGCGCGCCCTGCTCGGCGCCCTGGTGGCGCTGGCCGGGCACCATGTGTCCGTGCCGCGCCTGATCGACGAACTGTGGGGCGAGCACCCCCCGGCCAACGCCGCCAACGCGCTGCAGGCCCACGTGGCGCGCCTGCGCCGCCTTTTGCCCGCTGTCGGCCCGGCCGGGGGCGGGCAGGAGTGGATCTCCACCTGCCCGCCGGGGTACGTGCTGCGCCTGGGCGGCGCGGGCACCGACGCCCGCGCCTTCGCCGAACTGGCCGCCCGCGCCCGGCAGGCGGCCCCGCACGCGCCCGGGCGGGCCGCGGACCTGCTGCGCCAGGCGCTGGCGCTGTGGCGCGGCCCGGCGCTGGAGGGCAGCGTGCTGGGCGACATCTGCGCCGCGGAGGCCGGCCGGCTCGAGGAGCACCGCCTGGCCGCGCTGGAACTGCTCTACGACGCCTGCCTGCGCGCCGGGCGGCACGGCGAGATCACCGGTGAGCTGGAGGAGCTGACCACCGAACACCCCATGCGTGAACGCTTCTACGACCAGCTCATGCTCGCGCTGTACCGGTGCGGGCGCCAGGCGGAGGCGCTGTGCGTCTATGACCGGGCGCGCAAGCGCCTGGTGCACGAGCTGGGGGTGGAGCCGGGCCCGGCGCTGCGCGCGCGCATGGAGGCGATCCTGCGCCACGACACCGCCCTGAGCCCGCCCGCCCCGCGCCCCGCCACCCACCCGCCCGCCACGCCCGCCACGGCCGCCGTGGCTGTCGCGCCGGGAGCGGCCGCGGCCCTGGCCGCC
>NZ_BNBT01000220.1 GCF_014656095.1 Streptomyces longispororuber | reverse complement strand
GCCGCCCTGCCCGGGCCGCGCTCCGCCCCCGGGAGCGGAGCGGCCCCGGCCGCCCCGCCGGCGGCCGCGCTCGCCGAGCGCCTCGTGGACGAGGTCGCCGAGCGTCGCGCGCGCAAACGCCGGCGCGGGATGTATCTGGTCGCCGCGGCCGCGGCGCTGATCGTCGGCGGCCCCCTCGCGGTGTACGCGACGGACGGCGGCGACGGCGGCGGCAAGCGGCAGGAGGCGCTCGACCCGCACCCGACCTCGCCCGCCGAGGACGCCTTCTTCCACCACATGGACCGGAAGATCGCCGCCACCGACCCCAGGACCCGGGTCACCGCCACGGTCGGCACGGAGAAGAAGGCCTGGGGCACCCACACGGTCCTCGAACTCAAGAACGTCAAGGGCCCGCTGAAGTGTTCGCTGGTCGCGGTCGGGAAGAACGGCGAGCGCGAGACCGTCACGACCTGGGCGGTGCCCACCTGGGGCTACGGCATCGAGGACAGCCCCAACCGGTGGGCGCGCAACCCGCTGTACGTGCACGGCGGCGCCGCCCTCGCCCGCGACGACATCGACCGCTTCGAGGTCCGCACGTCCGACGGCGACCGCCTCGTGACGGTGGCCGCCTGAGGCCGGACGGCCCGCGCGGCCTCCGGCGGCGGGCCCGCGGCCGCCGGGGCGGCCCGGCCGCCGGGCCCGCCGCCATCGGTCACGGCAACGTCCCAGGCCACAGCGGTGCCGCGGTCCGGCGGCGGACCGCCGACCGAGACTGCACAACCGGGGTTCCTTTCGCGTACGGTGGACGGCTGCTCAATACGGGCAGCAGCACGTCTGGAAAGGGGCCCCGGTGGCCGACGTACGCGACCGCGAGATCAGCGTCGAACAGGAACACCTCGACCAGGTCTACCGCCGCCTGGAGGAGAAGATCCACGAGGCCGAGTTCCTGATGAACGACGCCGCCAAGCGTGCTCAGGTCGGTACGCCGGGCGCGCTCGCCGAGCGCGACGCGCAGGTCTTCCGCGCGGGCATCCACCTCAACCGCCTCAACAACGAGTTCGAGGACTTCCTCTTCGGCCGCATCGACCTGCTCCTCGGCAAGGACGGCAAGAAGGGCCCGGACGGCGCCTACACGGCGGTCGAGCCCGCCGAGGGCGCGGTCCGCGAGGAGGCGGCGGGACGCGTCGCCGACATCGCCGAGACCCTGCACATCGGCCGCATCGGCGTGCTCGACGCGGACTACTCGCCGCTGGTCATCGACTGGCGGGCGCCCGCCGCGGCCCCCTTCTACCGCTCGACCCCGGTGGACCCCGGCCGGGTGGTGCGCCGCCGCGTCATCCGCTCCAAGGGCCGCAAGGTCCTCGGCGTCGAGGACGACCTGATGCGCCCGGAGCTGACCGCCTACCTGGACGGCGAGCCGCTGCCGGTGGTCGGCGACGGCGCGCTCATGGCCGCGCTCGGCCAGGCGCGCAGCCACACCATGCGCGACATCGTCGCCTCCATCCAGGCCGAGCAGGACCAGGTGATCCGCGCGCCCGCCGCGTCCGTGACGTACGTGGAGGGCGGCCCCGGCACCGGCAAGACGGCGGTCGCGCTGCACCGCGCCGCGTACCTGCTCTACCAGGACCGGCGCCGCTACGCGGGCGGCATCCTCATCGTCTCCCCGACGCCGCTCCTCGTCGCCTACACCGAGGGCGTCCTGCCGTCCCTCGGCGAGGAGGGCCAGGTCGCCATCCGCGCCGTCGGCTCCCTGGTCGACGGCGTCGAGGCCACGGCCTACGACACCCCGGCGGTGGCCCGTGTCAAGGGCTCGTCCCGCATGCTCAAGGTGCTGCGCAAGGCGGCGCGGGGGGCCCTGGAGACACCGCCCGCCCCGGCCGCGGCCCCGGCCGACGACGCGCTCTTCCCCGCCGCGGACGCCGCCCCGGAGCCGCAGTTGGCGGACGGCCCCCCGTCGGCGGCGCCCACCCCCACCAGGCTCCGCGTCGTGGCCTTCGGCCGCCGCTTGGAGCTGGAGGCCAGGGACCTCGACCGCATCCGGCGCAACGCCCTCGGCGGCACCGCCCCGGTGAACCTCCTGCGCCCCCGCGCCCGCAAGCTCCTCCTCGACGCCCTCTGGGACAAGTCCGGCGCCGCCACCCGCCACAGCGACCCCGAGCTCGCCGCCGAGCTGCGCTCCTCCTTCGACGAGGACGTCACCACCGAGGACGCCTTCATCGCCTTCCTCGACGCCTGGTGGCCGGTCCTGACCCCGCGCGGCGTGCTCGCCGCGATGGCCGACGAGAGGCGGCTCGGCCGCTGGGCCCGCCGGGTGCTCAACCCCGGCGAGGTGCGCAAGCTGGCCCGCTCCCTGCGCCGCGAGGCGTACTCCGTGCACGACGTCGCGCTCCTGGACGAGCTCCAGGCGATCCTCGGCACCCCCGCGCGGCCCCGCAAGAAACGCGACCTCGACCCGCTGGACCAGCTCACGGGCCTGGAGGAGCTGATGCCCGTGCGCGAGGAGTCCCAGCGCGAGCGCGCCGAGCGCCTGGCCGCCGAGCGCGTCGAGTACGCGCACGTCATCGTCGACGAGGCGCAGGACCTCACGCCCATGCAGTGGCGCATGGTGGGCCGCCGCGGCCGCCACGCCACCTGGACCGTCGTCGGCGACCCCGCGCAGTCCTCCTGGTCCGACCCGGACGAGGCCGCCGCCGCCCGCGACGAGGCCCTCGGCACCCGCCCGCGCCGCCGCTTCACGCTCACCGTCAACTACCGCAACCCGGCCGAGATCGCCGACCTCGCCGCCAAGGTCCTGGCCCTGGCGATGCCGGGCTCCGAGGCGCCCTCCGCCGTCCGCTCCACGGGCGTCGAGCCGCGCTTCTCCGTCGTACGGGACAAGGACCTCGGCCGGTCCGTGCGCGAGGAGGCGGCCCGGCTGCTCGACGAGGTCGAGGGCACCGTCGGCGTCGTCGTCGCCATGCAGCGCCGCGACCAGGCGGCCCGCTGGCTCGCCGGCCTCGGCGAACGCGTCGTGGCGCTCGGCAGCCTGGAGGCCAAGGGCCTGGAGTACGACGCGACGGTCGTCGTCTCGCCCGCGGAGATCGCCGACGAGTCCCCGGCCGGTCTTCGCGTCCTGTACGTCGCGCTGACCCGGGCGACCCAGCAGCTCACCGTCCTGTCCGGGGAGCGCGACGAGCCCGACGCGGACGGGGTGCCGGATCTGCTCCGGGACTGACCCCTGCTGCGGGAATGGCCCCACGGGGATGCAGTGTTACCGTGGATGTGGCACCGGCCCGATCCAAGCCCCCGGGCCCAACCTTCGTCGCTACGAGCGACCACTTGCCGCGAGGCGAGCATGGCGGGTCGGTGTCACCAGACGTACAGATGAGAGAGGCCCGCGCCACCCTGTGGCGCGGGCCTCTTTCTGTTTTCCGCCACTTCTCGTATGGTGGAAAGTGTTTTCCGAAACCACGGGAAGCGCAGGGAACACAACGTTCGCAATCCGGGGCGGCTACCACGTACTCAGGGGTAGGTGCGACGATCGGACGGCAACAGCTACAAGGTGAAAGCAGAGGAAGTCCGCCATGGCAACGGCGCCCAGCGTCTCCTACTCGATGACGGTCAGGCTGGAGGTGCCCGCGAGCGGAACCGCGGTCTCCCAGCTCACCACGGCCGTGGAGTCCTCCGGCGGCTCGGTCACGGGCCTCGACGTCACGGCGTCCGGCCACGAGAAGCTGCGCATCGACGTCACCATCGCCGCGACGTCCACCGCGCACGCCGACGAGATCGTCGAGAAGCTGCGCGGCATCGAGGGCGTCACGCTCGGCAAGGTCTCCGACCGGACGTTCCTGATGCACCTCGGCGGCAAGATCGAGATGGCGTCCAAGCACCCCATCCGCAACCGTGACGACCTCTCCATGGTCTACACCCCCGGCGTGGCCCGCGTGTGCATGGCGATCGCGGAGAACCCCGAGGACGCCCGGCGCCTGACCATCAAGCGCAACTCCGTCGCGGTCGTGACCGACGGCTCGGCCGTGCTCGGCCTCGGCAACATCGGCCCGAAGGCCGCGCTGCCCGTCATGGAGGGCAAGGCCGCCCTCTTCAAGCGCTTCGCCGGCATCGACGCCTGGCCGATCTGCCTGGACACCCAGGACACCGACGCGATCGTCGAGATCGTCAAGGCCATCGCCCCCGGCTTCGCGGGCATCAACCTGGAGGACATCTCCGCGCCCCGCTGCTTCGAGATCGAGGCCCGGCTGCGCGAGGCCCTCGACATCCCCGTCTTCCACGACGACCAGCACGGCA
Organism: Streptomyces longispororuber; assembly: GCF_014656095.1. Taxonomy (GTDB): domain Bacteria; phylum Actinomycetota; class Actinomycetes; order Streptomycetales; family Streptomycetaceae; genus Streptomyces; species Streptomyces longispororuber. Next base: position 5,919 of record NZ_BNBT01000220.1, on the reverse strand, counting down.
CCGCGATCGTCGTGCTCGCCGCGCTCACCAACGCCCTGCGCGTGGTCGGCAAGGGCATCGGCGACGTACGCGTCGTCATGTCCGGCGCCGGCGCGGCCGGTACGGCCATCCTGAAGCTGCTGCTCGCCGCCGGGGTCAAGCACGCCGTCGTCGCCGACATCCACGGCGTCGTGCACGCCGGCCGCGCGGACCTCGTGGACGCCGCCCCGGACTCGCCGCTGCGCTGGATCGCCGACAACACCAACCCCGAGGGCGTCACCGGCACCCTCAAGGAGGCCGTGCGCGGCGCCGACGTGTTCATCGGCGTCTCGGCCCCCAACGTGCTCGGCGGCGAGGACGTCGCGGCCATGGCCGACGACGCCATCGTCTTCGCGCTCGCGAACCCCGACCCGGAGGTCGACCCGGCCGTCGCCCGGCAGACGGCTGCCGTCGTGGCCACCGGCCGCTCGGACTTCCCGAACCAGATCAACAACGTCCTGGTCTTCCCCGGTGTCTTCCGCGGCCTGCTCGACGCCCAGTCGCGCACCGTCAACACCGAGATGATGCTGGCCGCCGCCACCGCCCTCGCGGACGTCGTCTCCGAGGACGAGCTGAACCCGAACTACATCATCCCCAGCGTCTTCAACGACAAGGTCGCGGGTGCCGTCGCCGACGCCGTGCGCACCGCCGCCAAGGCCGCCGGCGCCGCGGGCTGACCTTCGGGTCCACCCCCTCTTTCCCCAGCTCGGCGGGGTCCTCGGACCCCGCCGCAGGCGCCGCTCAGGCCCCGCGCGGGCTGTGACCGGTGCCACGGAGCGGCCCCGGCGCGTCGTGGAACGGGCCCCTCGGCGGGCCTCTAGGGTGGCTGGGCGCGGGTCTGGGGGCCCGCGTCACCCCGCCCCGCAGGCAGTCCTGCGGTGCGGCACCGGGAGCGGACGGAGCGTCACCATTTCGGGGCACCTCAGCGAAATGGGCGCTTTTCGTGTGACTCCCAAGGGTGCCGGATTGGCTTTCCCGCCGCAGGTGGGGGCAGGATGCGTCTCTGGGCGCGAGGGTCTGACCACCGGACCCGGGTCCGGGGCCTGACCGAGACCCTGGCAGCATCGGCTTCGCTGTTGCCTAACATGCGGCTCCGCCGCGTGGCACGCCTCAACGGCAAGAAGAACACGGGAGTAACAACATGAACCGCAGTGAGCTGGTGGCCGCGCTGGCCGACCGCGCCGAGGTGACCCGCAAGGACGCCGACGCCGTGCTGGCCGCGTTCGCCGAGACCGTCGGCGAGATCGTTGCCAAGGGCGACGAGAAGGTCACCATCCCCGGCTTCCTGACCTTCGAGCGCACCCACCGTGCCGCTCGCACCGCCCGCAACCCGCAGACCGGCGAGCCGATCAACATCCCGGCCGGCTACAGCGTCAAGGTTTCGGCGGGCTCCAAGCTCAAGGAAGCCGCCAAGGGCAAGTAAGCGGGCCTCTGGCCCTGTGCGAAAGCGGGCCTCTGGCCTTGTGCAGCGAAGGGCGGCCGCCCCTGTGGGGTGGCCGCCCTTCGGCGTTGCTGCGTTTTCCTCTACGTGCTGCGTCGTGGGGGCTGGGCGCGCAGTTCCCCGCGCCCCTTTCGGGGCGCGTTCCCCTCGGCCGCTGTCCCTTCGGGGCGCGTTCCCTCGGGGTGCTAGCCCAGGGCGGGCTGGCCGGGGAGTTCTACCTTGGCGCCGAGTTCCACGAGCTTGTCCATGAAGTTCTCGTAGCCGCGGTTGATCAGCTCGATGCCGTGGACGCGGGACGTGCCCTGGGCGGCCAGGGCGGCGATCAGGTACGAGAAGCCGCCGCGCAGGTCGGGGATGACCAGGTCGGCGCCCTGGAGCTTGGTGGGGCCGCTGACCACCGCGGAGTGCAGGAAGTTGCGCTGGCCGAAGCGGCAGTCGGAGCCGCCGAGGCACTCGCGGTAGAGCTGGATGTGGGCGCCCATCTGGTTCAGCGCCGAGGTGAAGCCGAGGCGGGACTCGTACACCGTCTCGTGGACGATGGACAGGCCCGTGGCCTGCGTCAGGGCGACGACGAGCGGCTGCTGCCAGTCGGTCTGGAAGCCGGGGTGGACGTCCGTCTCCAGGGCGATGGACTTGAGCTGGCCGCCGGGGTGCCAGAAGCGGATGCCCTCGTCGTCGATCTCGAAGGCGCCGCCGACCTTCCGGTAGGTGTTCAGGAAGGTCATCATCGAGCGCTGCTGGGCGCCGCGCACGTAGATGTCGCCCTCGGTGGCGAGCGCCGCGGAGGCCCAGGACGCGGCCTCCAGGCGGTCCGACAGGGCGCGGTGGGTGTAGCCGCCGAGGCTGTCCACACCGGTGATCCGTATCGTCCGGTCCGTGTCCATCGCGATGATCGCGCCCATTTTCTGCAGGACGCAGATCAGGTCCTCGATCTCCGGCTCGACCGCGGCGTTGGAGAGCTCCGTCACACCCTCGGCGAGCACGGCCGTGAGCAGCACCTGCTCGGTGGCGCCCACGGACGGGTACGGCAGGCGGATCTTGGTGCCGCGCAGCCGCTGCGGCGCCTCCAGGTACTGCCCGCCCTCGCGCTTCTCGATGGTCGCGCCGAACTGGCGGAGCACCTCGAAGTGGAAGTCGATGGGGCGGCCGCCGATGTCGCAGCCGCCGAGGCCCGGGATGAAGGCGTGGCCGAGCCGGTGCAGCAGCGGGCCGCAGAACAGGATCGGTATCCGGGAGGAGCCGGCGTGCGCGTCGATGTCGGCGACGTTCGCACTTTCCACGTGCGAGGGGTCGAGCACGAGCTCGCCCGGCTCCTCGCCGGGGCGGACCGTCACGCCGTGCAGTTGCAGCAGGCCGCGTACGACACGGACGTCGCGGATGTCGGGCACGTTGCGCAGGCGGCTCGGAGCGCTGCCGAGCAGCGCGGCGACCATGGCCTTGGGCACGAGGTTCTTCGCGCCGCGGACACGGATCTCCCCCTCCAGCGGGGTTCCGCCGTGGACAAGCAGGACGTCGTTGGAGGTGCCGGTGACGGTCATGAATCTCGCGTTCCGATGAGGTGGACGGGGGGCCAAGGGGCAAGCGTAATGGCCGCGTACCCCCCGCCCGTAGGTCCAAGGGGGCGCAAAGACGTCATGAGTCCGCTACAACACGAACCGTGCGGAACCGGACGCTCAGGGTCACCTTCCCCGTGCGCCCGCCGCGCCGCCCGCGCCCGCCCTGAACTGGGACCACTGCCCGAGTGCCGCGTGACTCCCCGCGCGGGGCCGAGATGCGGGATCATGTCAGGCATGACCGAGGTGTCCTCGCTCACAGGGCGGTTGCTCGTGGCCACGCCTGCCCTGTCGGACCCCAATTTCGACCGTGCGGTGGTGCTGCTCCTCGACCACGACGAGGAGGGCTCCCTGGGCGTGGTCCTCAACCGCCCGACGCCCGTGGGCGTCGGGGACATCCTGGAGGGCTGGGGGGACCTGGCGGGCGCCCCCGGCGTCGTCTTCCAGGGCGGTCCCGTCTCCCTCGACTCGGCGCTCGGCGTCGCCGTCATCCCCGGGGAGGACGGCCCGCTCGGCTGGCGCCGCGTGCACGGCGCGATCGGCCTCGTCGACCTGGAGACCCCGCCGGAGCTGCTCGCCGCCGCCCTCGGCTCGCTGCGCATCTTCGCCGGGTACGCGGGCTGGGGCCCGGGCCAGCTCGAGGACGAACTCGTCGAGGGGGCCTGGTACGTGGTCGAGTCCGAGCCCGGCGACGTCTCGTCCCCGGACCCGGAGCGGCTGTGGCGGGCCGTGCTGCGGCGCCAGCGCAGCGAGCTGGCCATGGTGGCGACGTACGCGGACGACCCGTCGCTGAACTGACGCGGCCTCAGGCCGTCGGCGGCTCCGCCCGGTGCCGGTCCCGGTCGTCCCGGCCCGCCGACGGCCGCGCGCACGCCCGCAGGTACCGCTCGGCGAGCGGGTGCGGGTCGCGTTCCGGCACGGCCAGGCGCACGGTGACCGGCGGCGCGTTCTTCAGGCGTACGTAGCGCAGGCCGGGGTGGGCGTACCGGCGGGCGACCGGTTCGGGGGCTACGCCGACGCCGTGGCCCGCGGCGACGGCCTCCAGCCACTCGTCGAAGTTGTCCGCGGTGCAGGCGAGTTCGGGGCGGCGGCCCGCGGGCCACAGCTCCGGGCGCGTGGTCCCGGTGACGGTGTTCACCACCAGCGGGTACGCGGCCAGCTCCGCCCAGTCGACGACCCGGCGGCGCGCCAGCGGGCCCGCGCCCCGGGCGAGCACGGCGACGCGCGGCTCGCGCAGCAGCACCCGGCCGCGTACCCCGTCGGGCAGGTCGCCGCGGACCACCGCGACGTCGCACGCGCCCGTCGCGAGCCCGGCCAGCGGCTCGTCGCGCCGCACTAGGCGCACCCCCGCGCCGGTCGCCGCCTCGAACGCGGCGGTGAGCGGGCCGCACGCCTCCGGGAGCAGCGAGGTGAACCCGAGCCGCAGCACCGGCGGCTCCGCGCCCGGCGCCCGCAGCGCGGCGTCCAGGCGGGCGAGCAGCGGGGCCAGGTCGTCGCGCAGCCGCCGTCCGGCCCCGGTCAGCTCCACGCGGCGCGTGGTGCGGTCGAGCAGCCGGGTGCCGAGCGCCTCCTCCAGGGAGCGCACGGTCCGGGTGAGCGCGGGCTGGCCGACGCCGAGGGCGCTCGCGGCGTGGGTGAAGTTCAGCTCCTCGGCGACGGCGAGGAAGCCGCGCAGGTGCCGCAGTTCCACGGCGTCCACAGGGTGCGAGGCATTCATGCCCCCGGAGCATAAACGGCCCTCCGTGGGCATTTCCCCGCCCAACCGGAGACTGCCTACGTTTCCGTCCCGGACCGCAAGCACTGCCTGAAGGGAGCTGATCGCCGGTGCGGAGGATCTGGCTGCTGATGCTGGGAGCCTTCACCTTGGGGCTCGACGCGTACGTGATGGCCGGGCTGCTGCCCGTCGTCGCCGACGACCTCGGGACCTCCGTGTCCCTGGCCGGACAGATGGTGACCGTGTTCACGCTCGCGTACGCCGTCAGCGCCCCGCTCGTCGCGGGGCTGCTCGCGGGAGTGGGCCCGCGCGCGCTGCTCGTCGCCGCGCTCGCGGTGTTCACACTGGGGAACGCTCTGACCGCCCTCGCGCCGGGCCTCGGCGTGCTGCTCGCCGCGCGCGTGGTGGCCGGGGCCGGCGCCGGGGTCTACTCGGCCCTGGCCACGGCGGCCGCCGCCGCGCTCGCCGGTCCTGAGCGGCGCGGGCGGGCCCTCGCCCTGGTCATGGGCGGCATGAGCTCCGGCACGGTGCTCGGGGTGCCGCTGGGCGTGCTGCTCGCCGACCACACCTCGTGGCGCTCGACGATGTGGCTGGTCACGGGGCTCGGAGCGGTGGCCCTCGCGGGCCTGGCCGTCGGGCTGCCGCACATCCCCGCGCAGCCGTCCGTGCCGGTGCGGGCGCGGCTGGGGGCGCTGGCCGACCGCGCCGTGCTCCCCGTGGTCGCCGTGTCCTTCCTGGCGGCCGTGTCCAGCCTGGGCCTGTACACGTACCTCGCGCCCGTCCTGGACGCGGCGGGCGGCGTCGGCGAGGGTGACATGGCGCCCTACCTGTGGGCGTGGGGGATCGGCGGGGTGCTCGGCAGCGTCCTCGCGGGCCCGCTGGTGGACCGTACGGGCCGCGCCCTCGCCCTGGTCACCGGGGTCATGGCGGCCCTGGTCCTGGCGGAGGGCACCCTTCCGCTCCTCGGTGCGGCGGCCTTCCCGGCGCTTCTGCTCTGGGGCGCGGCGGGCTGGGCGCTGCAAGTGCCGCAGCAGCACCGCCTCCTTGCCCTGAGCGAGGGGCGCGGCACGGTCGCGCTCGCCCTCAACAACTCCGCCCTCTACCTGGGCAGCGCGGCAGGATCCGGCGCCGCGGGCCTCGCCCTGTGGGCGGGCCTGGCCGCGGGCGCCCTGCCGTGGGCGGCCGCCGCCGTG
>NZ_BNBT01000219.1 GCF_014656095.1 Streptomyces longispororuber | reverse complement strand
TGCCGCCGCGGCCGCCGCGGGCCTGGCCGTGCACGGGGTCGCGGGGCGCGGTGCGCGCGGGGGCGACAGCCGCTGCCAGGACGCGCCGGGCGTGAGTACCCTTGGCACCTATGAGCACTCTTGAGCCCGAGCCCGAGCGCGGGGCAGGTACGGGGACCCTCGTAGAGCCGACGCCGCAGGTGTCGCACGGCGACGGTGACCACGAGCGCTACGCGCATTACGTCCAGAAGGACAAGATCATGGCGAGCGCCCTCGACGGGACCCCCGTCGTCGCGCTCTGCGGCAAGGTGTGGGTCCCCGGCCGCGACCCGAAGAAGTATCCCGTCTGTCCCATGTGCAAGGAGATCTACGAGTCCATGGGCGCGGGTGGGGACAAGGACAAGGGCGGTAAGGACGGCGGCAAGAAGTAGCCGCCCTCGCGCCCGGCCGACCACCCCGGACGCCCCTTCCCCACCCACCCACCCGTACCACCCCGGTGCCCGGCGGAGCCCACCCCACAAGCCACGCCCCGCCGGCCACCCCACCGGGCGACCCCACCCGGCCATGTGCCACCCCTGACGACTGCGGCCCGACCTCCGCCGGGCATCCCACCCACCCGCCCGTGCCACCCTGGTGTCCAGGCCAAGCCCCGACCTGGCGGCTGCGGCTTTCGTCCAACGCCGGGCATCCCACCCGCCCGCCCGTGCCGCCCTGGTGTCCAGGCCAAGCCCCGACCTGGCGGCTGCGGCCTTCGTCCAACGCCGGGCATCCCACCCACCCGCCCGTACTGCCCTGGCGTCCAGGCGCAGCCCCGACCTAACGGCCGCGACCCTCGCCTAACGCTCACCACCCACCCGCACCACCCCGGTGCCCCGGCCGCACCCCGCCCTGACGGCCACAGCCCCGTACCCTCCGGAGCGCCCACCCCGACCGGCCAATCCCACCCGTCCGGCACGCCAAGGACGAGCCCGCAGCCGCGTCCACCCCAGCCCGTCCGGCGTTTGAGGACGAGCGCGGAGCGCGATGAGGGCGAGTCGGGCCCGCAGATGGCGGCGATGCCCGCAGCCGCGACCACCCCAGCCCGTCCGGCGTTTGAGGACAAGGCGCGGAGCGCGATGAAGGCGAGTCCGGCCCGCAGTCGGCGGCGATGTGCGCAGCGGCGACCGCTCCAGCCCGTCCGGCGTTTGAGGACAAGGCGCGGAGCGCGATGAAGGCGAGTCCGGCCCGCAGTCGGCGGTGATGCCCGCAGCCGCGACCACCCCAGCCCGTCCGGCGTGTGAGGACAAGGCGCGGAGCGCCGGCGACCACCCCAGGGCCCGGGGACGCCAGACCCCGTTCAAGGCCTAGAGGCCAGCCCCCGTTGCGCAGGCCGCAAAGCCCCTTTCACCCCGTGCAAGCCCATGGCAGCCTCCTCCCCATGACCTTCGAGCAACTGATCCCGGCGCCCGCCCGCGCCGAGGGCGCACAGGGCGGCGACGGCTTCACCGTCGACGCGTCGACCACGCTCTGGGCAGGCCCCGGCACCGAGTCCACCGAGCGCTGGCTGCGCACGACGCTGGGGGCGGCCTTCCAACTCCCGCTCGCGCCCGCCCCCGAGGGCACCCCCGGCGCCATCTCCCTGCGCATCGCCGAGGGGGACGCCGCGCTCGCCCCCGAGGCGTACCGCCTGACCGTCACCGGCGACGGCGTCGAGATCCTCGGCGGCGACGCGGCCGGCGTCTTCTGGGGCGCCCAGACGCTGCGTCAGCTCCTCGGCCCGGCGGCCTTCCGCAGGGCCCCGGTCGCCGCCGGGCGGACGACCGTGCCCGAGGGCGTCGTCGAGGACGCCCCCCGCTTCCGCTGGCGGGGCATGATGCTCGACGTGGCGCGGCACTTCATGCCCAAGGAGGGCGTGTTCCGCTACCTGGACCTGCTCGCCGCGCACAAGCTGAACGTCTTCCACTTCCACCTCACCGACGACCAGGGGTGGCGCGTGGAGATCAAGCGCTACCCGAGGCTCACCGAGGTCGGGGCCTGGCGGACGCGCACCAAATGGGGACACCGCGCTTCCGAGTTGTGGGACGAGAAGCCGCACGGCGGGTTCTACACCCAGGACGACATCCGCGAGATCGTCGCGTACGCGGCGGCCCGGCACATCACCGTCGTACCGGAGATCGACGTACCGGGTCACTCGCAGGCCGCCATCGCCGCGTACCCCGAACTCGGCAACACCGACGTCATCGACACGAACGCCCTGTCCGTGTGGGACACCTGGGGCGTCACGCCCAACGTCCTCGCCCCCACCGACGGCACGCTCCGCTTCTACGAAGGGGTCTTCGAGGAGGTCCTGGAGCTGTTCCCGTCGACGTTCATCCACGTCGGCGGCGACGAGTGCCCCAAGGAGCAGTGGAAGGACTCCCAGGCCGTACAGGAGCGCATCGAGCAGCTCGGGGTCAGCAACGAGGACGAGTTGCAGAGCTGGTTCATCCGGCACTTCGACAAGTGGCTCGCCGCGCGCGGGCGTCGGCTCATCGGCTGGGACGAGATCCTGGAGGGCGGGCTCGCCGAGGGCGCGGCCGTCTCCTCCTGGCGCGGCTACGGCGGCGGCATCGCGGCGGCCAAGGCGGGCCACGACGTCGTCATGTGCCCCGAGCAGCACGTCTACCTCGACCACCGCCAGCACGGCGGCGCCGACGAGCCCGTGCCCATCGGCTTCGTCCGCACCCTGGAGGACGTCTACCGCTTCGAGCCGGTGCCGAAGGAGCTCACCGAGGACGAGGCCCGGCACGTGCTCGGTACCCAGGCCAACGTCTGGACGGAGGTCATGGAGTCCCCCGCACGCGTGGACTACCAGGTCTTTCCGAGGCTCGCGGCGTTCGCGGAGGTCGCGTGGAGTGCGCTCCCGGCGCCCGCCGCGCGCGACTTCACCGGTTTCCAGGATCGGATGACCGCCCACTACGCCCGCCTTGACGCCCTCGGCGTGGCCTACCGCCCGCCGGGTGGCCCGCTGCCCTGGCAGAAACGTCCTGGCGTGCTCGGACGCCCGATCGAGGGGGCGCCCCCAAACGTGTGAGGTCCGCCCCGCGCGCGTGCTCCTGGCGGTCCGCCCTGCGACCGTGGGCCGCCAGGAGAAAGCCGTACGAGGCTGACCGAAGACCGGCAATTCCCGCTGACCGGCGAGGGCGTGCGAAAACGGCATATCCCCCAGGTCTGCGGACGAACGTCTCCTAGCGGACCCCCGCGCCGGGGCTCGGTGAAGATGTGCCAGAGTTGCCACGTCCGGGTTGTGAGCACGTACCGTACGGCGGAACAGGCGTAACGGTGGGCACGGCACGCAAGGGCCGGGCCATCGGGAAGGGGCAGCCGGTTTTGACCACGCACGCACCGCGGGCGGCGCAGGGGGCGCAGTCTGTGTCGCTGCCCGCCACGCTCGACGAGGCCGTCGCGGCGCTCGCCGCCGTGCCCGCAGCCGTGCCCGTCGCGGGCGGCACGGACCTGATGTCGTCGGTCAACGCCGGCCTGCTGCGCCCCGCCGCGCTCGTCGGCCTCGGCCGCATCAGCGAGATCCGCGGCTGGCAGTACCAGGACGGCCACGCCCTGCTCGGCGCCGGGCTCACCCACGCGCGCATGGGCCGCCCCGACTTCGCGGCGCTCATCCCGGCGCTCGCCGCCGCCGCGCGCGCCGCGGGACCGCCCCAGATCCGCAACGCGGGCACGCTCGGCGGCAACATCGCCTCGGCCGCGCCCACCGGCGACTCGCTGCCCGTACTCGCCGCGCTCGAAGCCGTGTTGATCATCGCGGGCCCCGGCGGCACCCGGCGCGAGATCCCGGTCTCCCACCTGCTCGCGGGCATGGAGATGCTGCGCCCCGGCGAACTCGTCGGCTACGTGCGCGTACCGATCCTGCACGCCCCCCAGGTCTTCCTGAAGGCCACCGGGCGCACCGGCCCGGGCCGCGCCCTCGCCTCCCTCGCGCTGGTCCTCGACCCCGCGCGCCGGGGTGTGCGGTGTGCGGTGGGGGCGATCGCGCCCATGCCCCTGCGCCCCCTGGAGGCGGAGCAGTGGGTGGCCGGGCTCATCGACTGGGACGGCGAGCGCGGGCTCGTACCGGAGGCCCTGACGGCCTTCGGCGAGTACGTGGCCGCCGCCTGCATCCCTGACCAGCCGCCCGCCGAGGACGGCAGCGAGCGGCCGCACCCGCCCGCCGTACTGCACCTGCGGCGCACCGTCGCCGCGCTGGCCCGACGAGCACTGGGGAGGGCACTGTCGTGACCGACGGTCGCAACAACGGGGCGGGCGGCGGCTGGGAGCCGCTCCCGCAGGGCGAGTACGACGCCGACGCCACGGCGTTCGTCCAGATCCCGCAGGGCGAGTACGACGTCGACGCCGTGGGCACGCCGCTCGCCGCCCCCGGGCACGGCTACGTACCGCCGCAGATAACGGTCGCGCCGACCGCCGCGGACGCCACCGACCCGGCCGCCACGGGCGTGTGGGTGCTGCCCCCCGAGGTGACGGGCGCCGCGCCCGCCCCCGGCGGCACGCAGACCGTGAGCTGGCCGGACCCGTCCGCGCGGCTCGGGCACGGGGGCCACGACGCCTACGAGCAGCCCGGCCACGACCCGCACCACGCGCACCACCCGTACGGCGAGCCGGCCGAGGGCGCCTACGACGGCCCCACGGCCGACGGCCCGTACGACGGCCCTGCCACCGACGGCCCCTACGACGGCCCCGCCGCCGACGGTCCCTACGACGGACGGCCGGCCGAGCACCCGTACGGCGGTCGGCCGGTCCACGACGCCTACGACCCCCGGGCCACCGGCCAGTGGACGTTCCCGGACGCGGCGTCGCCGGAGCAGCCGCCCGCGGGCGGCGGGCAGGCGCTCGGCGGCGGGCACGCGCCCGCGGCCCACGACGTGACCGGGCAGTGGTCCATCCCCGTGGCGGACGGCGACCTGCCGGACGAATCGGGCGAGTTCGCCACGTCGTCCCTCGCGGCCCAGTGGGGCGGTACGCCGCCCGCGACGCTCCCGGGGGGCGCGCCCGCGCCCTGGGCGACGTCCTGGCCCGCCCAGGCGCCCGAAGCCCCCCTGGACCAGGCGCCGGAGGCCCCCGCGGGCCCCGAGGAGGCGCCGGGCGTGCCCGAGGCCGCCGCCGGGCAGGGGACGGCGGAGCGCGCCTCCGTCGAGGAGACGCCCTTCGAGCGGACGGCCAAGCTGTTCGTCGTCGCCCAGCGCCCGGACGGCTCGATCGGCCCCGCCCGGGACGTACCGGAGGAGGCGGCGCAGCCGCAGCCGCTGGAGGCGCCCGAGCCGCCCCACGCGCCCGAGCCGCCCCCCGCGCACGAGGCAACCTCCGCGCCGGAGCCGCACGCCGCCCACGAGCCGCCCGCCACGCCCGAGCAGCCCGACCAGCCCGGACAGGCCCTTCAGCCGCAGCACGTGGCCGACGGGTACACGCCGGAGTTCGTGCCCGTAGAGGCGGAGGCCGCCGCCCCGGAGGAGACGGTTCTTCCCCAGGAGCACGCGGACGCGGAGGCGCCCCCGGAGGAGCCGGAGGAGGCCACCGCCGCCGCGGAGCCCGCCCCCACGGCCGACGCCGGGCCGCAGCCCGACGCCGCCCCGAAGGCCCCCGCCGCGCCCGTGGCCGCCCCGGAGCCGGAGTCCCAGGCCGCCCCGGACCCGGAGCCCGTACCGGACGAGGAACCGGACGCCGCCACCGAGCCGCAACCCCCGGCGGACGCGGAACCGGACGCGGAGCCGGACCCCGAAGAGGCACAGCAGGAGGCCGAGCCCGTCGCGCACCACGACGAGCACCCCCTAGTCTCCTACGTCCTGCGCGTCAACGGCTCCGACCGGCCCGTCACCGACGCCTGGATCGGCGAGTCGCTGCTCTACGTGCTGCGTGAGCGCCTCGGCCTCGCGGGCGCCAAGGACGGCTGCTCGCAGGGCGAGTGCGGCGCCTGCAACGTCCAGGTGGACGGGCGGCTCGTGGCCTCCTGCCTGGTGCCCGCGGCCACCACCGCGGGCAGCGAGGTGCGCACCGTCGAGGGCCTGGCCGCCGACGGGCGGCCCTCCGACGTCCAGCGGGCGCTCGCCAACTGCGGCGCCGTGCAGTGCGGCTTCTGCGTCCCCGGCATGGCCATGACGCTGCACGACCTCCTGGAGGGCAACCCCGCGCCCAGCGACCTGGAGACCCGGCGCGCGCTCTGCGGCAACCTGTGCCGCTGCTCGGGCTACCGCGGCGTCCTGGACGCGGTGCGCGACGTGGTCGCCGAGCGCGCGGCCCAGGGCGCCGCCGAGCAGGAGCAGGACGAGCAGGCCGCCGCCGGGGAGGCGCGCGTCCCGCGCCAGGCGGGCCCGTACGGACAGGACGGAGAGCAGGTGTGACCGGCGTGACCGACGAAGCCGTCACCGCGGCCGCCTCCGGCACGGGGGCCGAGCTGCCGCACGGCATCGGCTCCTCGCTGCCGTCGGCGGACATCGGGGCCAAGACCGAGGGCACCTTCCCGTACGCCTCCGACCTGTGGGCCGAGGGCCTGCTGTGGGCGGCCGTCCTGCGCTCCCCGCACGCGCACGCGCGCGTGGTGTCCATCGACACCACCCACGCGCGGGAGCTGCCGGGCGTCCACGCGGTCGTCACGCACGAGGACGTGCCGGGCGCGGCCCTGCACGGCCGCGGGACCGCCGACCGGCCGGTGTTCGCCGCCGACGTCGTGCGCCACCACGGCGAGCCCATCGCCGCCGTCGCCGCCGACCACCCGGACACGGCCCGGATGGCCGCCGCCGCGATCATCGTCGAGTACGAGGCGCTCGACCCGGTCACCGACCCCGAGCAGGCCTTCGAGGCCGCGCCGCTGCACCCCGACGGCAACCTCATCCGGCACATCCCGCTGCGCCACGGCGACCCCGGTGCGACCGGCGAGGTCGTCGTCGAGGGCCTGTACCGCATCGGCCGCCAGGACCCCGCGCCGATCGGCGCGGAGGCGGGGCTCGCGGTGCCGCGCCCGGACGGCGGGGTGGAGTTGTACGTGGCCTCGACCGACCCGCACGGCGACCGCGACCGGGCCGCCGCCGCGTACGGCCTCACCCCCGACCTGGTGAAGGTCGTCGTCACGGGTGTGCCCGGCGCGACGGCCGACCGCGAGGACGCGAGCTTCCAGCTCCCGCTCGGCCTGCTGGCGCTGCGCACGGGCTGCCCGGTCAAGCTCACCGCGACCCGCGAGGAGTCCTTCCTCGGCCACGCCCACCGCCACCCGACGCTGCTGCGCTACCGCCACCACGCGGACGCGGAGGGCCGCCTGGTGAAGGTCGAGGCGCAGATCCTGCTCGACGCGGGCGCGTACGCGGACACGTCGGGGGACGCGCTGGCCGCCGCCGTCTCGTTCGCCTGCGGCCCCTACGTGGTCCCGAACGCCTTCATCGAGGGCTGGGCGGTGCGGACGAACAACCCGCCCTCCGGGCACGTGCGCGGCGAGGGCGCCCTCCAGGTCTGCGCGGCGTACGAGGCGCAGATGGACAAGCTCGCCAAGAAGCTGGGCCTCGACCCGGCCGAGGTGCGGCTGCGCAACGCGATGGCGACCGGTGACGTCCTGCCCACCGGACAGACGGTGACGTGCCCGGCCCCGGTGGCCGAACTCCTGACGGCCGTACGCGACTTCCCGCTGCCCGAGCTCCCCAAGGACACCCCTCCGGAGGAGTGGCTGCTGCCCGGCGGCCCCGAGGGCGCGGGCGAGCCGGCCGCCGTGCGGCGCGGCGTCGGCTACGGCCTCGGCATGGTCCAGCTCCTGGGCGCGGAGGGCACGGACGAGGTCGCCACGGCCACCGTGAAGGTGCACGACGGCGTGGCGACGGTGATCTGCGCGGCCGTCGAGACCGGCCAGGGCTTCGCGACGCTCGCCCGCCAGATCGTCCAGGAGATCCTCGGCGTCGACGACGTACGCGTCGCCCCGGTGGACACCGACCAGCCCCCGGCGGGCCCGAGCTGCCACGGCCGCCACACCTGGGTGTCGGGCGGCGCGGTGGAGCGGGCCGCGAAGATGGTCCGTGCCCAGCTCCTCCAGCCCCTGGCGCACAAGTTCGGCATGTCCACGGAGCTGCTCCAGATCACCGACGGCAAGATCACGTCGTACGACGGCGTGCTCTCCACGACCGTCGAGGAGGCCATGGAGGGCAAGGAGCTGTGGGCCACCGCCCAGTGCCGCCCGCACCCCACAGAGCCGCTCGACGCGGACGGCCAGGGCGACGCCTTCGTGGGCATGGCCTTCTGCGCGATCCGCGCGGTCGTGGACGTGGACATCGAACTCGGCTCGGTCCGCGTGGTGGAGCTCGCCGTCGCCCAGGACGTCGGCCGCGTCCTCAACCCGGCGCAGTTGCGGGTGCGCATCGAGGCGGGCGTCACCCAGGGCGTGGGCGCGGCGCTCACGGAGAACCTCCGTACGCCGCGCGGCATCGTCCGCCACCCCGACCTGACGGGCTACGCCCTGCCGACCGCCCTGGACGCGCCGGACATCCGCATCGTGAAGCTCGTGGAGGAGCGCGACGTCGTGGCCCCCTTCGGGGCGAAGGCGGCCAGCGCCGTGCCCGTGGTCACGTCCCCGGCGGCGATCGCGTCGGCGGTACGGGCGGCGACGGGCCGGCCCGTCAACCGGCTGCCGATCCGGCCGCAGGCGGCGGTGGGGGCGGAGCTGGCCTGAGGGCCCTTGCGGCGGTCGCCGTCGCGGGCGGGGCCGTGCGCGGCGGGCGCGGTGGCGGGAGGGCCCCTTGCGGCGGGCGCCCAGGCGCGGGCGGCCGCCGGAAAAGGAGAGGATCCGCGGGGGCGCCCTGCGGTACGTTCGCGCGCGTGCACACCAGCGAAGCGCGTACCGGTACGGGCCCCGAGGGGGTCGTCGTCATCACCGGCATCATGGCCGCCGGCAAGTCCACGGTCGCGCAGGCGCTCGCCGAGCGCCTGCCACGGGCCGCGCACGTCCGCGGGGACGTCTTCCGGCGCATGATCGTCTCCGGCCGCGAGGAGTACGAGCCCGGGGCGGGCGGCGAGGCGGAGGCCCAGCTCCGGCTCCGCTACGGCCTGTCGGCGGCCACGGCCGACGCGTACGCCGCCGCGGGCTTCACCGCGATCGTCCAGGACGTCATCCTCGGCGAGGAACTGGAGCGGTACGTCGGCCTGGTGCGCACGCGCCCCCTGTACGTCGTCGTGCTCGCCCCGCGCCCGGAGGCGGTCGCGGCCCGGGAGGCCGCCCGGCACAAGACCGGGTACGGCGAGTGGACCGTCGAGGCGCTCGACCAGGGGCTGCGGGCGGACACCCCGCGCATCGGGCTGTGGCTCGACAGCTCCGAGTTGACGGTGGCCCGGACGGTGGACGCGGTGCTGGCGCGCCTTGCCGAGGCGGCGGTGGCCTGAGCGCGGAATGTCTCCGACCGTCGCCCGGACTGTCGCGATGGCGTTCCAGAAGCCCCATCCCCCCATAAATCCCTTTTGAGTGGGGCGAGTCGCAGGGCACCATCGAGGTGTTCCGACAGCACGACGCGCACCGCCCGTCGCACAGGGCGCGACGGGCACCGCGCGACGCACGACACGACTCACTACGGGGGAGACACGTCATGGGGGATGACAACGACACCGGCTGGGGCCGCTGATCCCAGCACTCCAGGAGGGGCGGTTCCCATGGTCTCCATGGGAACCGCCCCTCAAGTGTGCGGGTGGGCACGCCCTCGTGCGTGGCGGCGGGCTGCCGCGTGCGAGCGGGCGGCAGCCCCCGTACGGGGCGACTGGCGCGCGCGCCCCGTCGGAGACGCTCAGCGCGGGGTGGCGGGCGTGCCGGGGGCCCTGCCCTCCACCGACAGCACGGACCCACGGGCCAGGCGCCCGTAGAGCCACCGCGCGTCGGCGGACCGGAGCCCGATCCAGCCGCGGGTGGTGTCCTGTCGGCCGGGGGCCCGCTCGGCGTACGTCATGGCGACGACATAGGTGGTGGCGCCGTCCGGGCCGCGCAGTTCGAGCACCCAGGGGAGCGTGACGTCGTACTCCTTCCCGAGGCCGACGGACTCGCTGGCGAACCGCTTCGTGCGGTGCTTGGCGACGACCGTCATGCGGCCCGGTTCCGTGGGGTGGCGGGCGCTCCCGGAGGAGACGGGCAGCCGCCGGTCCCCGACGGTCAGGGTCCGAGCGGCCAGGTCGACGGTCGCGTCGGGCGCGGCGGAGCGCGTGCTCGGCGCGGCGGGCGGGACCGGGCGCCCGCCGTCCCCGGAGCCGCCGCCGAACCCGGCGGTCAGCCCGAACACGAGGGCGCCGGCGGCGACGGCGCGCTG
>NZ_BNBT01000218.1 GCF_014656095.1 Streptomyces longispororuber | reverse complement strand
CCGGTCGGACGAGGCGGCGGCCCGGCGGCGCTCGGCCGGGCTCCAGCGCCGGTCGAGCAGGAGGTGCGGCAGCCGGCGGCACACCTCGGCGCCGCGCCGGCGGGTGTACGCCGCGGCGTCGAGGGTGGCGAGGACGGCGGCCCGGGCACGGCGCAGCTCGGTGAGCGCGGGCGGCGTGAGGCAGCGGTCGTCCTCCAGGAAGGGCTCCAGTTCGTCGAGCCACAGCACGCACGGCTCGGCCGCCGCGGCGATGCCCGCCACGAGCGCGGGGACGTCGCCGGGGTGCGCGGGCCGGACGAAGCGGTGTCCTGGCAGCTCGGCGCGCAGCGCCTCGTAGAGGGTGCGGGTCGTGCCCGCGGCGGAGTCGCCGACGAGGAGCAGCCCGCCCCCGTGGACGCCCGCCGCCCGCACCCGGGCCCGTACGCCGGGGTCGGCGTCCCGGGCCACGTAGCGGGGGACGTCGCCGTGGTCGTCCACGGTCAGTCCGGCGTCGGCGGGGCCGGTGTCCGCGACGCGGGGCCAGGGCGTCAGCGCCGGGGAGGCCGCCCAGGGGGCACTCGGAGCCGCGCCGAACAGGGCGTGGACGGCGGGGTGGCGCGTGGACGTGGTGTCCAGCCAGGTGAGGTCGTGGCACTCCACCGGGAACGGGTACGTTCCGCCCAGCCGGTCGAACCAGTCCCACTCGGCCGGGGTGAGGGTGAGGGGGGCGACGAGGGTCCAGTGGTCGGGCGCGCCCTCGGCCGCCCGCTTCAGGGAGCGCGCGATCTGGGTGCGGCGCCCCGGGGTGAGCCGGCCGGTGAAGCCCTTCACCTGGAAAACGTGCCGACGGCCGTCCGGGAGCCGAAGCACGGCGTCCTCGCCCCGGTCGCCGCCGGCTCCTTCGATGTGCCGCAGGCCGGGGTACGCCGCCGTGAGGAGCACCGCCACGGCGCGCTCGAACGTCCGGCGGCCCTCGGCGAGCTCCTCCCACCACGACCGTGCGCTCATGATTCCGAGTGTGCTGGGCAGCGGGAGGGCATGCCGCTCGTTTCCCGCATCCCGTGCGCCGCCCTCCGGGCGACGGCGCCCCACACCTTCGGCACGCATGAGTACCCGCGGAGCCCCCGCGCCTCCGGGACGACGGCGGTGGCGGAGCAGACCACCCCGGCCGCGATGTCGGCCGCGTCCGTCGGGGAGTGGTGGATGTACGCGCCGGCGGCGCTGCTCTTCCTGGTCCTGTGCTGGCGGGTGCTGCGTGAGCGCAGGCGGTTCAGCAACGCGGTGCTCCTGGGGCTGACCGCCCTGTGCGCGCTCGTCGGGTGGCTGTTCCAACTGATCAGCTCCGGTACGGCGTCAGGGACGGTCGTCGCCGGTGTGCTGCTGGCGGTGGGCGGTCTCGGCATCCTGCTGCTGACCGGGCTGCTGTTCTCCAACGGCCTGCGCATGGTGCGCAAGGAGGGCAGGAGCCCCACCAATCTGCTCTCGCTCATGGCCGCGCTGTGCGTCGTCGGGCTGATCGCCCTGCTGATCGCGGCGGCGGTGGTGCGGACGCCGGTCATGCTCGGCGTGGGCGCCGCCGCCCTGGGGGTGGCCTGCTACCTCTCGTTCCTGTTCCTGAGCTTCCTCGCGTACGCGTTCCTGTACGGGCGACTCCAGGTGCGCCGCAAGGCCGACTACGTGGTCGTGCTGGGCTCGGGCCTGAGCGGCGGGTCGAAGGTGCCGCCGCTGCTGGCCGGCCGCCTCGACCGGGCGCGTGAGGTGCACGCGAGGCTCACCGGGCGCGGCCACTCCCCCGTCCTCATCACCTCGGGCGGGCAGGGGCCCGACGAGGACCTGCCGGAGTCCCACGCGATGGCCGACTACCTGACGGACCGCGGCTTCCCCGGGGAGTTGATCGAGCGGGAGGACAAGTCGACGACGACGGAGGAGAACCTCCGGTACAGCAAGGCCGTCATGGAGAAGGGGAACCCCGGCTACCGGTGCGTCGTCGTCACCAACAACTACCACGCCTTCCGCGCCGCGCTCACCGCCCGGCGGCTCGGCATCAGGGGTCAGGTGGTGGGCGCGCCCACGGCCCGGTACTTCTGGCCGAACGCCACCATCCGTGAGTTCGCTGCCGTCCTGGTGGCCTACAAGCGGACCAACGCCGCCATCTGCCTGCTGTTCGTCGCCGCCGGTGTCCTCGTCTGGGCGCTGCGCTGAGGGGACCTTCGATACAGCAGTCGCCCCCGGCGCCTCAGGGGCTCGCGGGCAGCAGCGCCGACGCGTCCGGTTCGCGCTGCGTGGCGAAGCCGCCGACCACGGCGAACCGGTCCAGGTCGACGACGGCGACCCGGTCCGTGCCGAGCAGGGAGACGTACGCCAGCGGCTTGCCGGGGTGGAGGGACACGGCGGCGGGGATGCCGTCGAGCGCGAGGGAGCGGATCGGCTTCAGGCCGGTGCTCCAGACGGTCAGGGTGCGGGCGGCGATGTCCGTCACGAGGAGCCGCTCGTCGTCGAGGGTGTAGACCCGCAGCGGGTCCCCTCCCGTCGCCGCCTCGCGCCGCACCTTCATGGTCCGCGCGTCGACGGCGACCAGCGTGGAACTCTTGCGGGCCCCGACGAACAGGGTCTTCTCGTCCCGGCTGAGGGTGCTACTCTCCGGCAGTTGGCCGGGCGTGACCAGGCGCGGGGGGACCGCGGCGTCGTGCGGGCGCACGAGGCTCACCGTGTGGGACAGCAGGCCGGTCACGTAGGCGCGCTCGCCGTCGCGGCTGAGGGCGAACAGGTGGGTCTTCACGCCGTGCGTGGGCACCGCCCGCACCGGTGCCTCGTCGGTGGCCGGGGCGTCGAAGCCGAGCAGGACCGCCCTGTCCTCGCTCAGGGCGTACAGCCGGTCCTCGCGGTCGATGCCCATGCCGTGGATGCGGCGGAACGGCCGCGTGTCGATCGTCCGGACCAGGGAACGCTCGACGAGGTCGACGACGAAGACCGCGGCGCCTCCCTCGCCCGCGGTGGAGGACATGCGCACGCCGTAGTGCCCGACGTAGGCGAACCGCCGGCGCGCGTCGACCACCATCTCGTGCGGGTGGTCCGGCAGCGGGACCGTCCCCAGCCGCCGCCCCGAGTCCGTGTCGTAGAAGCTCACCGCGTGGCTGCTCTTCTCCACCACGACCAGCACGTCGCCGGGCCCCGCCGCCCGGCGGGCGTCCCCGGCGGCCGCGGCCGGGGCGGGGGTGGCCGAGGCGGGGGCGGCCGAGGCGGGGGTGGCCGAGGCGAGTGGGGGGAGTCCGCTCGCCAGCGTGCCCGCTCCCGCGGCTCTGATCACCGTACGGCGCCTCATCACCGGCCTCACCCCGATCTGCCCGTCCACCACTCGACCCCCGGTGCGCTCGGCCATCATGCCTTTCGCCAGGCGGAGTCGGAACCGCCCCGCACACGCGTACCGGGGGCAGGGCACCGGGGGCGGCCGGGGTGGGCCGGGCGGTGCGCGTCCCACCCTCGCGTTCCAGGCGGCGGGCGTTCTCGCAGGTCAGGCACTGTTTTCGCGTTCCAGTGTCCCCAACTGCCCGGCAGCCGTGGCGCAGGTGACGGCTCGTCCCACATGCTCGGACCGTGCTCACCGGAAGTCCCCGTCGACCCAGGGCGCGGCCATCGCCGCGCGGGGCGGGGACGGGCCAGGTCCGGGAGCACGGCTCAGCAGTACGGACAGAGGAGTTCGGCAGATGTTTCGTCAGCGTGCACGTCTGATCGCCGCGCCGGTCGCGGCCGTCGCCCTGACCCTGACCATCGGTGCCCAGCAGGCCGGAGCGACGTCCTCCGGTACCTCGGGGGCGGCCGGCGGGACGGCCCGGGCGGCGGCCGCCTGCCTGGCCGGTGCCACGACGCTGGTCGGCGATCTCGACGGCGACGGCCGCCCGGACAGGATCAGCAACCCCGGGCACACCGGTGCCAGGATGACGGTCCAGTGGGGCGCGGCCGACGGCTCGTTCGGCGCGAAGCACACGGTGAGCAAGCTGCTCGGCGCGCGGACGGGCGAGGTCGCGACCGCGGCGGTCGCCGACTTCCGCAACGACGGCACCCTGGACATGGTCGTCAACATCGTCAAGCCGTCCGGCGGCGACGACCCCGCCACGGCGCGCGTCGCGGAGTACCGTCCCGGCCCGCTCAAGCGGACCAACCTCACGTCCGCCCACCCGCGCCACCTGGACATCGGCAACGCCGCCGAGGTCAAGCAGCTCCGCGTCGCCGACTACGGCGGCGACGCGTACCCGGACCTCGCGCTGCTCAGCAACGCCGGTGACGGGGTCCTCGAGCGGAACGTGCGCCTGTCGAAGCCGGGCAGCGGCCCGGGCGCCCGCAACGCCGAGCACGAGCAGAAGTACGGCGACTGGGGCACCCCGGCCGAGCCGCCGTCCATGCCCACCAACGGCTGGTCCCGCTTCTACAAGACCTGCTCCTGACCGCGCCCGGGTGCCGCCGGTGGCGCGGGGCACGGGCGGCACCCGGCGCCGGGCCGGACGGGCCGGGCGGGCGGAGGTGTGCCCCGCTCCCCCGCCTGCCGCCCGCCCCCGCCCCCTGTCCGTGGCCCGCGTCGCCGCGGTCGCAGAGAAGTCGCCGCGGTCACAGAGAAGAGCAAGGTCCCTTACCCAGCCCGTCCCTGGTCCGCACGGCCTCCGCACGGGTGGTGCTGGTCGTGGGCGCGGTCCGAGGGGCTCAAACGCCCGAGGGCCGCTTCCGCCCCGCTCCCGGCCCCCGTACGCCACCGCCCAGCAGCCCAGAAGGACGGCGAACCCATGACGCTCAGGCAAGGCGAGTCCCTGGCCGCGCACACCTTCGGCCTCCAGCTCGACGGTGTCCTGGTCGAGTACCTGGCCGAGGTCAGCGGCCTCACCGTCGAGCAGGACGTCGTCGTCAGCCCGCGGAACACCGACCGGGGCCAGATGGACATCACCATCCTGCCGGGCGTGCAGAAGAACGGGCAGTGCACCGTGGTGCGCGGCGTGACGCGGTCGGTCTCGTTCACGCGGTGGATCAACGACTCCGTCAACGGCCGCACCGGCACGGCCCGCAAGACCGCCGCCATCGTCCTGATGGACCACGAGGACAACCCGGTGCGGCGGTACACCCTGCGCAACGCCTGGTGCACCAGGACCGACACCGGCACCCTGACGGCCGACGAGGGCGCCGTGCTCACCGAGACCGTGACCATCGCCTTCGAGGAACTGGTCATCGAGTGAGGCGACGCACGCCCGCCGACGCATCGACGGCGGCGGCCGCGTTCACGTCGGCGGCACCGGCCGTGTTCCCGTCGGCAACCACACCCTCGTCGACGGCCTCTACCGTGGTCCCGGCGGTGTCGGCCGCAACTGCGTCCGCGCCGTCGGTAACACCTCGATCGGGTACGCCTGGTGGCTCGCACGACCCCGAGAGATCCCGACGGTTCGTGGGGGGCCGCGGGGCTTCGGGGCCGGGCGGAGCCACCGGACGTACCTCGGCCGCGGGTCCCGGCAACCGGCCGGGACCCGCGGCCACCACGGCCGTCGCGCGCACGCACCCTGGACCCGGGGGGCGAACTGGGGGACGGCTGCCGTTTCCTGGACCGGCACCTGAGGTGAGGCGGGCCCCGGCCCACGGTGTCCGTCATCTGTCCATGGGAGCCCGCCCCTTCGGGCTCGAAGCCCCGCGTCCCGGGCTGTTCGCGTTGACGCCCGGGCGCGGGAACAAGCCGCGCCGTGCGGAGGACGCGGGCGCCCTGTGTCGACTCCGGGGCGCCCGCCCCGGCGCCGCGGTGTCCCCTCCGCTTCGGCACCCCGCCGCGGGGCCCGTCCACGCACCGGCCAGGCCACTTCGGCCGGGAGGCCGGGCCGGGCGCGTCGCCGTGCCGAGGTCCGGCTCCGGGTACACGCGCGCCCCGCGGCGCGGTCGAGGACGGTAATCCGCTTTTCGGCGAAGGGAAAAACCGGCCACGCACACGGCCGAGGTGTGGTTGACGTATCGTGATCGTTCCGTTGTCATGTCGACGGGACTTTGTCACCCGGGCGCCACATCGCACGAGCCGTCCGGAACACCGGCCGAACGCGGCGCTCTTCATGCCGCGGCAGTCGCGATGACGACAGCACTCTTTCTCCGCCCCCTGAACCTGTGCCAAAGTCCTGTGCGGAACCACTCCGGAATCGACCGCGAACCGGCGGGGCAGGCACATTCATTGCCGGTACAGGCGAGTTGTCGCTCTTTCACTCCCGGAGCAGGCGAAAGCACGGGCACGTTGCAGGAATTCGCGCGTAAGCAGCGGGGCGGGTCCGGTCCATTCACGGCGGATTCGCGCATGCGACGAACAGGAGCAGACGCAGGTGATTCCTCTCTATTCGGTGCGGCGTGGGGCGTGGTTCACGGAAGGGCGCGCGGACGACGGGGCCCGGCCCGGTCGGACGCTGGAGCTGCGCCTGGGCGGCGCGCCGGACGCGGAGGCGTTGGCCTCGGCGGTCCGGGACGTCACGGGCGCCGGGACCGGCGACGCGGTGGTGCGCCGCACGGCGGACGGCCACGTGGTGAGGCTCGCCGTCCCGGAGCCCGGCCACGGTCCCCTCGCCCCGCTGGTACGGGACTTGGAGGCCGCCTACGCCGCGCGGCTGCGGGGCGGCGGGGCACCCGGCCACCCGGGCGCGGCCGAGCCCACGGACCTGGCCCGGAAGGCCCTCGGGACGGTGGAGTTCGTCCTGGACCACGGCCTGCTGCGCGCGGTCGAGGAGGCCGCCCGGGCGTGCGGTGTCACGGCCCCCGTGGTCCTGCGCACGGCGTTCGCGGTGCTCCTGCGACGGCTCGGCGACGGTGCGGGCCTGGCGCTGGGGCTGCCGGTCGCGGGGTGTCCCGGCGAGAGCGGGGTGCCCGGCGCGTCCGGCGCCGCCACCGGACCCGGGCCGACGGAGGCGGGCGAGGTGCGGCCCGCCGCCGACGGCCCGGCCGTGCCGACGGGCTCCGTACACCTCGTGCACCTGGTCGCCGAGGCCCCCGCGGTCCCGGCGGACCTGTGGCGGGACGACCCGTCGTGCGCCGCGCTGGCGCGGTGGCTGCGCGACCGGGAGGCGGACGCGGACGGCGGCGGCGCCCTGCCGTTCGCGCTGTACGAGGCGCGGGACGGGCGGAGCGGAGGCGGGGCCGTCGCGGTGCTCCGGTACGACGGGGCCGTGGGCGGGCGCGGGGCGGCCCAGTCGCTGGCGCGGCGGTTCGTGCGGGTGGTGCGCCAGGTCACGGCCGACCCCGGGCAGCGGGCCGACGCGGTGGACCTGCCCCTGACCCCGGTGGAGCCGCACGACATGGCGGCGTGGGAGCGCCGGTACCCGGGCCTCGCGGAGGTCTGGCCGCTCACGCCCCTGCAGGCGGGGCTGCTCTTCCACGCGCGGCTCGGCGATTCCTCGCGGGACGCCTATCTCATGCAGTTCGTCATTCATCTGCGCGGCCGGGTGGAAAGCGCACGCATGCGCGCCGCGGGCCAGGCGCTGCTCGACCGGTACGCGAATCTTCGCGTGGCTTTCGCGACCCGTTCCGACGGAGATCCGGCACAAGTCGTGGTGGCCGACGCGAAGCTGCCCTGGCGCTCCGTCGACCTGTTGACGGAAAGCGCCGGAATGCCTGTCGACGAAGGTTTCCGGGCGTTGGTGACCGAGGAATTCGACAGGCCTTTCGACGTAGCGGTTCCGCCGTTGGTGCGGATGCTGCTCGTACGGACGGCAAAGGAGCGGTACGAGCTGGTCGTGACGGCTCACCACGTCCTGTTCGACGGGATTTCGCTGCCGTTTCTGGTCAAGGATCTCCAGCGGTTCTACGGGGCGCACGGTGACGGCTCCGCGGTGCCGGGAAGGCCCGCGTACCGGGATTTCCTGGTGTGGCTCGCGGGGCAGGACCGGGACGCCGCCGCCCGGCGGTGGGCCGAGGAACTGGCGGGGGTCGAGGGACCGACGCTCCTGGCCCCGGCCCTCGACGCGGAGCCCACAGCCACGTCAGATCCCGAGACTCCGGCAGGCCCCGAGACCCCGGCAGTAGGCTCCGTGGCCCCGGCAGATCCCGAGATTCCGGCAGCCCCCGAAACCCGCGCCCCTGAATCCCCCGGAACCCGCGCCCCCGACCACGCCGCGGCCCCGGCGGCGGCCCCCGCGACGGACACCGCGGCCGACACCGGCGAGGCCCGCGTCGCCCTGTCCGCCGCGACCGCGCGGGCCCTGGTCCGGCGGGCCGAGGAGCTGGGCGTCACCCTGGACACCGTGGTGCGGGGCGCCTGGGCGCTGCTCCTCGGCGGCCTGACCGGGCGGCGCGACGTGGTCTTCGGCACGACCGTGCCCGGACGGCCGGAGGCGGTGCCCGGCGCGGCCGCCATGGCCGGGCTCTTCGTCAACACGCTCCCGGTCCGGGTGCGCCCGGCGCCCACGGACACCGTGGCGGACGTGCTGCGCGGCCTGGAGGAGCGGCAGCGCGCCCTCCCCGGCCACGCCTGCGGCCTCGCCGACATCCAGCGGGCCACGGGCACGGGCCCGCTGTTCGACACCCTGGTGACGTCCGAGGCGTACACCGTGGAGCTCGGCGACGAGGGCGGCGACGGTGTCGACGTCACCGGTGTGCGGGCCGGTGCCGGGACGCACTACCCGCTGACGGTGGCCGTCACCCCCGGGCCGCGCCCGCGCCTCGCGCTCCAGTACCGGCGCCCCCACGTCGGCCGCCACGCCGCCCGGGCCGTCGCCGACCGCCTCGCGCACGTGCTCCGGCAGATCGCCGACGACCCCGCGACGACCGTAGCCCGCCTCGACCTGCTCACGCCCGCCGAGCGGGCGGACCTCCTGACCGGGCACGACGACACCGCCCCGGTCGCGGCGGACACCCTGCCCGGGCTGTTCGCGCGGCACGCCGCCGCGGCCCCCGACGCGGTGACACTCGCGTACGGCACCGAGTCCTGGACGTACGCCCAGGTGGAGGCGCGTGCCAACCGGATGGCGCGCGAGCTGCTCCGGCGCGGCGTGACGGCGGAGACGGTGGTGGCGGTGTCCCTGCGGCGCTCGCCCGACCTGGTGGCGACGCTGCTCGCCGTGATGAAGGCGGGCGGCACCTACCTCCCCGTCGACCCCGCCTATCCCCCGGACCGGATCGCCTACCTGCTGGCGGACTCCGGCGCCCTGCTCGTGGTGGCGGACGGCGCGACGGCGGCGCGCCTGCCCGAGGTGGCCGTGCCCGTGCTGCGGTGGGACGAGCCGCGGACCGCCGCGGCGCTGGCCCGGCTCGACGACCGCCCCGTCACCGACGCCGAGCGCGGCGGGCCGCTGTCCGTCGCGCGGACCGCGTACGTCATCTACACCTCGGGCTCGACCGGACGGCCGAAGGGCGTGGCCGTCACCCACTCCGGCGTGGCCGCGCTGGTCGCCTCGCAGCGGCGGCGGCTCGGCCTCTCGGCCGCCGCGCGCGTGCTGCAGTTCGCGTCCCCGAGCTTCGACGTCTCGGTCTACGAGGTGTGCATGGCGCTGCTCACCGACGCCACGCTGGTCCTCGTCCCGGAGGACGAGCTGGCCCCCGGGCCCCCGCTGACCGCGACGGTCGCCGCGCACCGCGTCACGCACGTCTTCCTGCCGCCCGCGGTGCTCGGCGCGCTGCCGGCGGACTCGCTGCCCTCGGTCGCCTCGCTTGCGGTCGGCGGCGACGCGGCCACGCCCGAGCTCGTGGCCGGGTGGGCCGGAGGCCGGGACCTGGTCAACGCCTACGGGCCGACCGAGACCACCGCCATCGTGACCTTCAGCGACCCGCTCGTCCCCGACGGCCGCACCCCGCCCATCGGCCGCCCCGTCGCCCGCACCCGCCTGTACGTCCTCGACGGCGCGCTGCGCCCCGTGCCCCCGGGGGCGATGGGCGAGCTGTACGTGGCGGGCGCGTCGTTGGCACGCGGCTACCTGGGCCGTCCGGGGCCGACCTCGGACCGCTTCGTCGCCTGCCCGTACGGCGCGCCCGGGGACCGCATGTACCGCACCGGGGACGTCGTCACCCGGCGCCGCGACGGGCAGCTCGTCTTCCACGGGCGGGCCGACGACCAGGTCCAGATCCGCGGCTTCCGCGTCGAACCCGGCGAGGTGCAGGCCGCGTTGAGCGCGCACCCGGGGGTGGCGCGGGCGGTGGTCGTCGCCGACGAGCGGGACGGCGACCGGCGCCTGGTGGCCTACGTGGTCCCGGCGGCGGGCACGGCCGCGCCGCCCGCCGGGGAGCTGCGGGCCTTCGTGGCCGGGCGGCTGCCCGCGTACATGGTGCCGTCCGCGCTCGTCACCGTCGCCGCGCTCCCGCTGAGCCCCACCGGCAAGCTCGACA